>JBAZSM010000006.1:30410-80949 GCA_041662425.1 Pseudolabrys sp. | reverse complement strand
TGGCGAATGGCCACGATCGATCGCACCAGATGCTGGTTGAGCCCCATGCGTCCGGTGACGCCGTACATAACGATGCCAAGTCTGCGGGTTGCCACGCGTCTTCCTCCGATGTTTTTGTCGTGCCGGCGAACCGCTCCGGTGCGCCTTAAGTAACTAGATGGTTACTATTGAGCCGGACCGGGACGCCCGTCAAGAGGCTCAAAATATCATTTATTATCAATGGGTTCCAGGTAGGCCAGGACGACCTCGACAATGTGCTCGCCGCGCGCGGCCAGCCGCTTCGGCGCGCTGAGATCCTCGCCGAAGATGGTCGACAGCGTGTGCCGGTTCGACATGTAAAAAAAGCCGAGGCTGGCAATCGTGATGTAAAGCTCGACCGGATCGACGCCCTTGCGAAAGACGCCCTTCGCCTCGCCGCGCTTGAGCAGAACTTCGATCATGCCGGTGAGCGGCCGGTGCAGCGGGCGGATGCTCTGCGACTTCTTGAGATATGCCGCCCGATTCATATTCTCGGTGGCGAGCAGGCTCAGGAACTCCGGGTGCTCGATGAAATATTCCCAGGTGAACAGCACCAGCTTGCGCATGCCGGCGACCGGATCGAGCTCGGTCAGATTGAGCCCTATTTCCGCGGTCCGGATCGCCGAATAGGTATGCTCGAGGACCGCGAGGTAGAGCCCCTGCTTGTCGCCGAAATAGTGATACAGCATGCGCTTGTTGACGCCGGCGCGCTTGGCGATGGCGTCGACGCGGGCACCGGTAAGGCCTTTGGCGGTAATTTCGTCGGTTGCGGCGCGCAGGATAGCGGCGCGCGTGCGCTCGGGATCGCGCGTCGACCCGCTGGCGCGCAGGGCTTCCCGGCGTGTTGACGTGCTGCCTTCCATCGTTCCCTCAAGCCGCCGACGCGGCTTCATTTGTTTAGCGCAGCGGAGGGGGAAGTCCTAGCGGGACGAGGCGCTTACGGCCAGTTGAAATGCCAGTTCCAGGCCAGCAGGCCGGCCAGAGGCGCCGGCAGCGGCAGCGACTGGACGATGCCGTCCACGCTCACCGATAGCGCCACCGCGCCGAGAAGCGAGATCACGGTGCCGATGATGATACGGCCGCCGAACACCTCGTGGTGCGGGTTGAGCAAGGCGCCGAAATAAATGCGGAACACCAGCGACAGGCGCTGGATCGGCGACACCACCGACACCGGAGCAACGGCCAGCGCCATGTAGCGGGTCATCTGTGAAATCGCCACGGCGACACCGGAGATCAGGAACCACTTCGCCGTATCGCGATCGATCGTGCGAAAGCTGCGCCATTGGCCCGGCGCCAGCAGCGGCAACACGATGACCGCCGTCGCCGCGAGATAAGAGATGAAACCGCCGGCGATCCCGGCCGCAACGCCCTTATGCGCGAAGGCCATGCCGACAAGAATCGGGCTGATGCCGAAGCCGACCGCCGACAGGAGCGCGAAGACATAGCCTTCGCGATAGGCCGGCTCGAAGACCTTGACGGCGCCCGGCGGCGCCTTGGCCGCTGTCCTGTCCGGCCCCAAGGTGAGCCCGGGCCCGGCGACAACGCAGACAATGCCGAGAATGCGCAAGACCGTGAGCGCCTCGCCCAGCCAGACAATCGCGAGGACCAGGGTGATGATCAGGCTGTATTGCTGGATCGGCGCGACCAGATTGGCGCCGATGGCCTTGGTCGCGCGGTAATTGCAGTAACGCGCCAGCGCGAAGTGAACGATGCCGGCAACGACAAGAAGAATGACGGCGCGCGTATCGAACGCGGCAAGCGCAATGAAGCCTCCGGAAGGCCACATCGCCAGAATGAAAAACGGCAGCCCGATCGGCAGGCTGATGGCGACCGCCTGCAGCACCGTGCCGGTGATGACGCCGCGCCGAACGGTCGCATTGGCGTAGGCGAACGTCACCGCCGACAAAAGCGCGAGAAGACCACCGATCATGAAATTTTCAAGTCTCTTTTCGGCGTTGGCCTTAACCCGTCACCCGTCGAGGCTCCCCGGCCAACAGGCCGGGTTGCACTCCGGGATGACGGATATCATGCCGACGAACGTCCGTCACGAACAACAGCGGCAATTCATGGCGAACACAACGCGCTCTTCGTCTGTCAGCTTTTCCGGCATCTCATTGCGCGGCGTCGGGTCGAAGTTCACCTGCGCCGGGAAGACCGGCGTCGGCGCAATCGGCTCATCGATCGGCAGACCGGTGCGCCGCATCTCCTCGCGACGCTCCGCTGTCGCACTCGTGTCGATCGAACCATCGGCGGCGAACACAATGCCGTAGCTCGTCTCGGCCTGCTCGCGCGTTACGTAGCCGCAGCGAACGTCGCGCTCGACACCGGCGAGATCGCGCTCCAGCGGCGAGCCGTAACCGCCGCCGCCGCCCGACCGCAGAATGTAGGCATCGCCTGGCTTGATCACCTGATTAAGCGCCTTGCCGTTCGGAAAAAGCGTCTCCTCGGTCGCGCCGGCGCGGTGCACCGCGACCGAATTGCCCAGCCCCGAATGCCCCTCGAACAGCCCCCACGGCTTGCACTTCACGCGGTCCATCTGCGACGAGAAGTTGATCTGGTTGAGCGCCTGCATCACCTGCTCGGTGCCAAGCCCGCCGCGATAGCGCCCGGCGCCGCCGGAATCCGGCCGCAGCGTGTAACGCTCGACCAACAGCGGGTATTTCGCCTCGACCTGCTCGGACGGACCGTTATGCGTGTCGCCGTCATTCATGGCGATGGTCGCGTTCATGCCGTCGCCATTATGCTTGGCGCCCCAGCCGCCGCCGATCAGGCCGCCGAGATAGATATAGAACGAGTTGTCCAGTGCCTTTCGGCCATTGACGCGTCCGACCACGAGATCGGCGTGATGACCGGCGGCAACCTGGTCCGGCATGGCCGGCGCCACCGCCTTGAAGATCGTGTCCACCACCGTCATCGGATAGGTCATCCACATACGCATGGCGGCCGGCTTCACCGCGCTGACGACACGGCCCGGCGGCAGGATGATATCGAGCGCGCGGAACTGGCCCTCATTGATCGGCATGTCGAGCGGCGAGGTCAGGCACTTGAACGCCACCTGACAGCACGACAGACCCGCCGTCGCACCCGAATTGTAGAAGCCGCCGACCTGCTTGGAGACCTCGGAGAGATCGACCGACATGCGGTCGCCCTTGATCTCGACCTTGACGCGGATCGGCACGCGCGCACCGACCGAAACGCCGTCGTCGTCCATGAACGACTCGGCCTCGTAGACGCCGTCCGGCATGGCAGAAACGCGCTCACGCGCGATGCGTTCGCTCTGGTCCATGATGGCGTCGATAGCGCCGAGCACATCGTCGCGGCCGTATTTGCGCAGCATTTCGAGAAAGCGCTTTTCGCCGGTCTTCACCGCCGCGATCTGGGCGCGGAAATCGCCCATCGCACGATCGGCCAGACGCACGTTCGTCTTGATGATCGAGACCAGTTCGTCGCTGATCACACCCTTGCGGTAGATCTTGACGATCGGCATCTGCAGACCTTCGGAATAGATGTCCGTGGTCGCGCCCGACAGCGTGCCGCCGACATCCGGCCAGTGCGCCATGCAGCACGAGAAGCCGACCAGATCGCCGTCGTGGAAGATCGGCACCGTGAAGGTCATGTGGTTGAGATGCGAACCGGTGATGTAGGCATCGTTGGTGAGCAGGATGTCGCCCGGATCGAGATCGCCCTTGAAGTGCGCGATCTTGGATTTCACCGTCTCGCTCATGCCGCGGATGAACATCGGCAGGCCGAGACCGATCGAGACCGTGTTGCCCTCGGCGTCGAACAGGCCGACGGTGAAGTCGAGTGCCTCGTAGATGATCATGTTGTAGGCGGTGCGCATCAGATTCGTCTTCATCTCCTCCGTGGTGGCGATGAGACCGTTGCGCACGATTTCGGTGACGACCGGATCGATCGTCGTCTGGGTCGAGCCCTTCTTGCTGATGGCGTCCATGATCAGGCCCTTCCGATTTCGATATGCAGATTGCCGAAGGCGTCGACTTCGACCTTGTCCTGCGGATACACGACGGTGGTCGAGGCATGCTCTTCGATCAGCGCCGGGCCGCTGATGCGGTTGCCGGCGGCCAGTTTGGCGCGGTCGTAGGTCGGCGTGTCGACGACGCCGACGCCGGAGTAATAGACCGGGCGGCTGCCGCGGAACGCGGCCTCCGGCGACGCACCGCCGCTGGCGAGCGGCGTGCGTTCCGGCTTCTGCATCAGGCCGACGGTGGCCGAGCGCAGCGACACGATCTCGGCCTTTTCCTCGGCGTTGAAATAGCCGTAGCGCGTCTCATGCACGGCATCGAACATCTTCTTGATGCCGGCGTGATCCTTGTTCTTGAACAGCTCCATCGGAATGTCGACGGTGACCGCGTGCTCCTGGCCGACGTAGCGCATATCGGCGCCGCGCAGCGTGATCGTGTCGGTGGTCATGCCGCGGCTGCGCTCGAGATCCTCGGCGCCGGCCTTTTCCATCGCGCCGAACAGCGCCTCCATCTCGTCGAAGGAAACATCGGCGAACGGCTTGAACCAGGTGTTGACCAGGTCGCGGCGCAGATCGGCGAACAGCATGCCGTAGGCCGAGAAATGGCCCGGCGCGAACGGGATAATGAGCTTGGCGATGCGCAGTTCGCGCGCGATCATCGTGGCGTGCAACGGTCCCGCGCCGCCATAAGCAACCATGGCGAAGTCGGCGGCATCGAGGCCGCGCTCGGTCGTCACCCAGCGCACCATGTGCGACATCTTGGTGACGGCGACGCGCAGGATGCCATCGGCGGCTTCCAGCGTGCCGAGGCCAAGCGGCTTGCCGATCTTCTCTTCAATCGCCTTCTTCGCGCCTTCGAGGTCGAGCTTCATCTCGCCGCCGAGGAAGCGATCCGGCGCCAGCCGGCCGAGCACGAGATTGCAATCGGTCACGGTCGGCTCGGTGCCGCCGAGGCCGTAGCACACGGGTCCGGGCGACGAACCGGCGCTTTCCGGGCCGACGCGCAACGCACCGGCCTCGATGCGCGCGATCGAACCGCCGCCGGTGCCGACTTCCTGAATGTCGATCATCGGAATCTGAAGAGGAAGCCCTGAGGCATAGCCGCCGACGATCTGGCCGCCGGTCATCAGCACGTCGCCGTGATAGATGACGCCGGCCTTGGCGGTGGTGCCGCCCATGTCAAAGGCGATGGCATTCTTCAGGCCGATGGTGTCGCACAACACCTTGGAGCCGATAACGCCGGCCGCGGGGCCCGATTCCAGCATACGGATGCAGGACTGCTGCGCCTCCTCGATGTCGAACAGGCCGCCGGTCGACTGCACCACCAGGAACGTGCCGTTGAAGCCGGTCTCGGTCAGATGCTTGTCCATCTCGCCCAGATAGGTGCGCACGCGCGGGCCGACATAGGCATTGGCCGCCGTTGTCGAGGTGCGCTCATACTCGCGATACTCCTGCGACAATTCGTGCGACGCGGTGACGAACAGATCGGGGAACGCTTTTTCGACGATCTCCTTGGCGCGCTTTTCGTGCGACGCATTGCGATAGGAATGCAGAAACAGGATCGCGATCGCCTTGACGCCCTTCTTCACCGCTTCTCCGGCGACTTCCAGCACCTGCGCCTCGTCGAGCGGAATGAGCACGCGGCCGGTAGCATCGACGCGCTCTCGGATGTCGAAACGCATGTCGCGATCGATCAGCGGCTTATGCTTCTGGAAAAACAGATTATAGGCTTCGGGGCGATTGACGCGGCCGATCTCGTAAATATCGCGGAAGCCCTGCGTCGTCAGCAGCGCGCACGGCGCGCCGGTGCGCTCCAGGATGGTGTTGATGGCCACCGTCGTGCCATGCAGGAACAGTTGCGCGGCCGGGAACGAGGCGTCGGCCTTTTCGACGCCGGTCTCAATGCCCGTCACCAGGCGCTGATGCGTGGTCAATGTCTTGCCGAGCTTGAGCTGCCCGGTTGGCTGATCGAACGCCGCGACATCGGTGAAGGTGCCGCCGACATCGGCCGACAGGCGTAACCGCCCTTGAACTAATTTCGCATCCACTTCTAGTTACTCCACTTCACGTCTGAATTGGCGTCTTACGGCGTCATCAGGCTTGTCGCCCGAAGATCGGTGATGAAACTGTGCGCGGCGGCATGCACGATAAAGAGCGGCAGCTTCGCCGCCTCCGCCGCCGATTGCGGCGTGACGCCGCACGCCCAGAACAGCGCGGTCTTGTCCTTCGGCCTCTCGCCAACGGGGCCGCCGAACACGGGATTGGCAATGTCGGCGCCGATGCCGGCCGGATCGCCGATGTGGATCGGCGCGCCGTGGTTGAACGGAAAGCGCGCCGAGACCTGTGTGGCGATGATGGCCTGCTGCGGCGTCAGCCAGCGCATGGTGACGAACAGGTCGCCCTTGAACGGACCGGCCGCTTCGGTCGGCTGGTTCGTGCGCAGCACCCAGCGGTCCTTGTCGGTCGGCACGCCGGCGCGCTCGAAAGCGTCGTCGAAGGTGATGCCGGAGCCGATCAGGAACGAGACCAGATCGTCACGCCACAGATCGGTGATGTCGTTGCGGTCTTCCTGGCGCTGGCCGTCGACGAACACGGTGTAGCGGGCAAGATCGGTGCGCAAATCCGCCGTCGGCGCCAGCTTGCGCGGCACCGGGTCGCCGGCATCGAGCACTTCGAGAACCGGACAGGCGCGCTGGTTGCGCTGGCAATAGAGCATGAAGTCGAAGGCATAGGCCTTCGGCATGATGGCGAGATTGCATTGCACGAAGCCATGCGCCATGCCGCGGCTCGATCCGGTATGGCGGCCGGCGCGGATCTCGGCGCGCACGCGCTGGCTCTCGAGAAGCGCGTCCGCTTTCATGCCGGACCTCCCTCAAGCTCGACCTCGTAGACCTGCGCGAATCCGGACTTGTCGGAGGTGAAGACCACGCTCCTGCCGTCCGGCGCAAAGCGCGGATGCGGATGGGTGTGCTGGCGCGCTTCGACCGCCACCGGGCCGTCATTGTACGGAAACGGATGCGCCCAGTGCGCGCCTTCGGACGAGGCGCCACTGGCGCACAGGAATTGCGGATCGCCGTCGAGCGGGATGATGTGCAGGCCCTTGTCGGGAAAATTGGTGTCGCAGACAAATCGCTGTCCCGCCGCATCCGGCGCCGCGTGCCAGGCGGGAAACTGATTGAGCCAATGCGCCAACCTTGTTTCAGACTCGCCGGTCTCGATATCGATCAGGCGCATGCCGCGCGGCCAGTCGATGAAGGCGATGGCCTTCCTGCCCGGCAACCACACTTCGTGGGTCACCCACTGCATCCTGTCTTCGCGGCTGTAGACGCGGCGATTGTTCGACCCATCGCGCGCGACGGTCCAGACGCGATCGGTCAGCGGGCCGGCATAGAGAATGAAGTTGTCGTCGTCCGGGCAGAACTGCGGATGACCGATGGTGTCGCGCTCGAGGATCACCTGCGACGCGCCGGTCCCGGTATCGATGACGATGAACCGCGACACCTTGCCGGCCTTCACCGGGATCGCCCACCACCGGCCATCGGCCGACAGCGCGGTGGTGCCCATGGCGGCGCCGACCATGCCCTTCTCGCGCATTTCGACGGCGCCGAAATCCGCAAGCCTGGTCTCGGACAAATCCTGAAGATCGACACACCACGCGCCGGTGCCGGCGGTGAAATAGACGCGCCGCCCGTCCGGCGAGGGATATACCGACCATTCGGCAAGATCGTCGCGATCGGTCACCTGCACGATTTCTCCGGCCGCGCGATCCTCGTAATAGACCTGCGGCTTGCCGGTGCGATGCGACACGAAGAACAGCTTCGTACCGGCTCGGTCAAAAGCCGGCACAAAGAAAAACGGATGATGATGTATGCTCGGGTGATCGGTCACCTGACGCACTTTCCGTTTCGAACGCGCATCGACCTCGACGCGCGCACCTGTCTTTTCGCGACGGCCCTTCAACGCCTCATCCCTCGATCGACGTCGGCTCGGCGGCGCGCGCACGCGGCGCTCCGCCCGGCATCAGCGAACCGAAGCTGATCGCCGGATAGCGCCAGTTCAGCGCCAGGAAGGCGACGCCGACGCCGTTGCCGATGAGCCAGAGCGTCGAGGCGGTCGGCGCGACGATGGCGACCACGCCGCAGATCATCAGCAGGATACGGTCCGGCCATGTCAGGTCGCGCCGGAAGTAGCCGGTCAGCCCCACCGCCCAGAGGCCGGTCGGAATGAACAACCCGACCGAGGCAATGAGGACGCCGAGCAGCGGGCCCTGGAACAGCAGCGCGCTGTCGGCGACGAAGGCGAACGGGATCAGGAACGCAACGAAGCTCATCTGGAACGCGATCCAGCCGGTCGTCCATGGACTGGTGCGCGCGATGCCCGCCGCCGCATAGGCCGCCAGCGCGACCGGCGGCGTCACCATCGACAGCACGCAGTAATACATGACGAAGAAATGCGCCGTGAGTTGCGGCACGCCGAGCTTCTGCAGCGCCGGCGCATAGAGCACGGCGCCGATGATGTAGGCGGCGACCGTTGGCAGGCCCATGCCCATGATGATGCAGCCGGCGACGATCAGCAGCAGCGAACCGGCGAGAGTGCCACCGCCCACGGAGATCAGGCCGGAGGAAAACTTCAGCGCCAGATTGGACTGGATGGCGATGGCGATGATGATGCCGATGGCGCCGATCGGCACGGCGATTTCGGCGGCCTGACGGCCGGTGTCACGGATCATGTTCAGCACGTCACGCGACGAAATCCAGTTGGCCTTGCGGATGAAGGCGACCGGCAAACAGGCGATGGTCGCGTACATCGCCGCCGTCTGCGCCGAATATTCCATGATCATGCAGCCGATCAGCAGCACAGGCGGCAGCAGGAGATGAAGGCGCGGCAGCAGCGGCGCGACATTATCGACGGTCGCGGCCGGCAGCGTGCCGGTGCCGGTCTTGCGCGCGTTGAGGTCGACGAGAATATAGAGCGCGACGTAATAGGCGATCGCCGGAATAACGCCGGCGAGCGCGATCTTCGCGTAGGGAATGCCGAGCAGTTCCGCCATGACGAAGGCGGCGACGCCCATCACCGGCGGCATCAATTGCCCGCCGGTCGAGGCGATGGCTTCGGTCGCGGCGGCGCGGTTGCCGTCGACGCCCGATTTGCGCATCAGCGGAATGGTGAAGACGCCGACCGCCGCGACATTGGCCACCGCGCTGCCGGAAATCAAACCCATCAAGCTGGAGCCGACGACGGCAACCTTCTGGCTGCCGCCGGTGGCGCGTCCGACGAGACGGATGGCGAGATCGATAAACAGCCTGCCGCCGCCAATGGCGGAGTAAACGACGCCGAAGGCGATGAAGTAGAAGACGAAGGTGACGGAGGTCTCCGTCGTCACGCCGAAGATGCCGCTGGTCGTCAGCAGCAGGATCTCGACATATTCCTGCAACTCGAAGCCGCGGAAGCCGCCGATCGGCAGCACGAAGGCGAAAGCGCCATAGGCGAGAAAGCCGAGGATGACCCAAACCAGGATCATGCCCGTGGTGCGGCGCACGCCCTCGATCAGCAACAGCACGAAGATGATGCCGAAGATAACGTCCTGCGTGAAAACCGGATCGACGTTCTCGATGCGATCCTCGATGCGCGTCAGCGACAGCCAGTAATAGGCCGCGAACGCAATGGTCGCGAGAACGGCGCCGATGTCGATGGCGCGGCACAGCCACTGCGGCAGGCGCGGCAATTCGAGCGGACGCCACAGGAACACCAGCAGCAGCGCCAGCAGAAGATGAACCGGCCGCTGCACCAGCGGCGGCTGGGGATGGATCAGGATATAATATTGGAAAGCGACCAGGACGAGGCCGACCCACAGTCGCACATCGGTCAGCGCCATCCAGCCGGGCGCCATGGGACGCGAGACGTTCATTTCGTCGTGTGAGTTATCCATGATCGCGCGCTTTCGGGCTGCCCCCGTGTCAGCGGGGCGTATGTGTGACGAATGATCTGAAGGCACCGGCGCCGGCGCCGGCTCATGGTCGAGCGCGGGCCGATGAACCGCTCTGGTTCACCGGCCGCGCGGGCGCAACGGGGGCTACATCATGCCCTGTTCTTTGTAGTACTTGATGGCGCCGGGATGCAGCGGAATGCCGTTGTTCTCCGGCTTGGCCGCATCCTTGGCGACGAACGCGTTGAAGGCGGGATAGGCCTTCACCAGATCGTCGCGCTTCTCGATGAAGGTCTTGACGATCTTGTAGGCGACGTCGTCCGGCAGATCGTCGCGCGCGATCAGGTGCGTGCCGAAGTCGGCGCCCCAGGTGGGGCCGTGCTGACCCTTGAACCATTCCGGATACTTGCCCGGCTTGAGGCCGTTCTCCGCAAGCCTCTTCAGCGCCTTCTCCGACAAATCCATGAAAGTGACGTCGGCGGTCAACGCCACTTCCGTGATCATCGGGTGACCCTTGAGCACGGTGTCGAGCAGGATGTCGGCGCGGCCTTCGCGCATGATGTCCGGGGTCTGCTCCGGATTGACCTGGATGATTTCGCCGCCCTGCGCCTTGATCTTGGCGCGGTCGAGACCGTAGGCGGCCAGGATCATGTCCACCGTCGGCGGCACGTTCGAGCCCTGCGGCTTCATGACGATGCGCAGCGGCTTACCGGAGGTGAAGATCTTGTCCATGGTGTCGAGGCCGGTCTTCTTGATGAAGTCGTTCTTCACCATCATCGCCATGTAGACCGGGTTGAGACCGCCGACGAGGCCGCGAATGTGGGTGGCTTTCTTGCCGTTGTAGAGCTCTTCGCCGTTCATCGCCCACACCGAGGTGGCGACGTTCGACAGGGCGATTTCGGCCTTGCCTTGTTCGACAACCATCGGGTTGGCGACGCCGCCGCCGCGGGCAATGACTTCGACGGCCGTCGCGCCCATTTCGGGTTTGAGCGCCTGTTCAAGCGCCGCCGCGGCGACATACCAGCCTGAGCCGACCGGCATGGCGCCGATGCGGATGGTCTCCGCGGACATTGCGGCGCCGGCGACGCCGAGCGCGGTCGCGAAAGCGAGCGTTCCGATTAGTTTCTTCATCTGTCTCCTCCTTGGGTTTTGTATTTTTCTGTCTTCTAGATCGGCATCTGAAACCTGACTTGACGCTACGCTATCGCCGAGACGGCGCCGCTCGCCTGAATCGCGCGCGCGATATCGCCGGCCGCCCGTCGCACCGCTTCAAACGCGTGCGCGCGGAATTCCTTGGATGACATCTGGATCTGCGGCACCGCGACGCTGATCGCCGCCAGCGGATAATTGTCGACGTCGAGCACCGGCATCGCCAGCACGCGCAGGCCGCTGCCGAAATAGGAATCGCGCAGCGCGAAGCCGCACTCGCGCACGTTCTGCAGGCTGGCCTCGATTTCGCCGCGCTTCATCGGCTTGTGCGGGAACACGCCGGGGCGCGGCTGCAGCGACAGCACGCGGTCGAGTTCATGCTGCGGCAGAAAGGCGAGCATCGCCTCGCCGATCGTGCTCCAGAATGCCGGGATTGTGGTGCCGATGCGGATATCGACGCCGATGCGGGTCAGGCCGGCGCGCACGCGCTCGACATAAAGAATGTCGGCGCCATCGAGCACGCCGAGCGACGCGGCCTCGTTCACCTCGCCGACCAGCGAGCGCAGGATCGGCCGCGCGACTTCGCGCAGATCGGCGCGCGCGATGGCGTGAAAGCCGAGATCGGTCACTTTCAGCGTGAGACGGAAGCGCTTGGTCTCGGGCACGCGGGCGACGTAACCCGCCATCACCAGCGTATTGAGCATCCGGAATGCAGTGCCGGGATCGATGCGGGCGAGGCCAGCCACTTCGCTGAGGGTGAGTTCGGGGCGCTCCGCGGTGAAGGATTCGAGAACACGCAAACCCTTGGTCAGCGAGTTGACCAGGTTGCGGGAGTCCTCGTCGGCGTCGGGACGGCCAGTGCTGGCACGGCCCTCGCTCACGACCTTGATGCGTTTTTCTCCCGGCATGTCTTGCCTTTTCACACCGCTTCCGATTTTTCGGAATGCGAAACTTATTTGCAGGATTATTAAACCTCCTGATACCGCGGCGGTCAATCGCCCAATGCGCGAACAGGCGCGCGCATGCATCGCGGCGGACGCAACCGGCGTCGGAATTTATGAAGAAGAAATGCGGTGACGTGCGCTGCCCGGCCGCGCGGCTTACGCCTGCACGGCGACCGGCATCGGAGGCGCCGATTGCTGCGATGCAAGAGACGAAGAAAGCGCGTGGCCCAGCATCACCAGCACCGGCCCCGGCAACGTCGCCTCGGCAAGGCGCGCCGGCAGCTCGGCAATCGTGCTGCGGATCACCTGTTGATCGGGCCGCGTCGCGCGCGCGATCGCGGCGGCGGGGGTAAGTGGGTCGAGCCCGTTGGCGAGCGCGTTGTTCACCAGCGCTTCAAGCGTGCGCACCGGCATGTAGATCGCCGTCGTCGTTGCCGGGTCGGCCAGTGCCCGCCAGTCAATGTCGCTCGGCAGTTGGCCGCTCTGCGCGTGGCCGGTGATGTATTGCAGCCGCCGCGAATGCTTGCGGTCGGTCAGCGACAGACCGAGCGAAGCGGCAGCGCCTTGAGCAGCCGTAATGCCCGGCACGATCTCGGCCCTGATGCCGGCGGCGGCGCAGGCATCGAGTTCCTCGCCGGCGCGGCCGAAGATCAGAGGATCGCCGCCCTTGAGCCGCACGACGCGCTTGCCCTGCTTCGCCAGCGACACCATCAGCGCGTTGATGTCTTCCTGCTTGCAGGACGGGCCGAAGCCGGTCTTGCCGACCAGCAGCTTGCGCGCTTCGCGACGGGCAAAATCGAGCACACCGCGCGACACCAGGTCGTCGAACAGGATGACGTCGGCCGATTGCAGCGCCCGCACGGCGCGCAGCGTCAGCAGTTCCGGATCGCCGGGCCCTGCCCCGACCAAAGTCACCGTACCGCTCTCGACCGCCGCACCGAGGCCCTTCACCTCGGCGACAAAACGATCGAAGTCGGATTCCAGCGGCGCGACCTCGGCATGGCACATCGCGTGCGTCGTGAACGCTTGCCAGAACTTGCGGCGGCCGGAGAACGACAGGCCCGACGCCTTCACGCGCTCGCGCCAGCGGGACGCGGCAGCGGCCCAATGCGCAAAACCATTCGGCAGCAAAGCCTCGAGCTTGGCGCGAATGGCTTGAGCGAACACCGGCGCCGCGCCATCGGTCGAAATGCCAATGACGAGCGGCGAGCGGTTGACGATGGCGCCGAACGAGAAATCGCAGAACGCCGGTTTGTCGATGACATTGACCGGCACGCCCACCGCGCGCGCGGCCTTGGCGAAACTCGCGGCGCTCTCGTCATCCTCGAACGCGCCGATCGCCATGGCCACGCCATTCAACTCCTGCGATGTCCAGCCGCGCGCGATCAGCACGACCTCGCCTTCCGGCGCATCGAGCGCGACCGCGCGCATCTCGTCGGAGAATTCCTGCGCATAAACCTCGACGCGCGCACCGGCGGCCGACAGCAGTTCCGCCTTCCATGCCGCCGCGTGCGAACCGCCGGCCAGCACGACGCGTTTGCCGGTGAGCGCATAGAACACCGGCAGCCGCGCGAGCTTCGCCATTCTCTCCGGCCGCGCTTCAAACGGTTTGCGCACGTCTTTCAATTCCTGGCTCATGCCGCCGTCTTATCCTTCAGCGCGCCGGTGTTGGCATGGAAGTCGGCGCCGTTACCGGTCTTGGCCACGAAGCCTGCGCGGATCACGAAATCGCCGAAGCGCTCACCCTTGTCGCGCTGTGAGGCATAAGCCGAAAACAGCGGATCGAGCGCAGCGACGATGCCGTCATGATTGACGTCGCTCATGTAGAGCTTGGACAGGCGCGAGCCGTCAAAAGCAGCGCCGAGATAGAGATTGTAACGTTCCGGGCCTTTGCCGACGAGGCCGATCTCGGCGAGATAGGGCCGCGCGCAGCCGTTCGGGCAACCGGTCATGCGGATGACGATGTCGTCGGCCGACAGGCCGTGCTTGCCGAGGCTCACGTCCAGCGCATCGATCAGCGACGGCAGATAGCGTTCGCTCTCGGCCAACGCTAGGCCGCAGGTCGGCAGCGCGACGCAGGCCATGGAGTTGCGGCGCAGGCCCGACCACGGCGCCAGCAGGCCGGCTTCGCGCGCGATCGCCTCGATCGCGGCCTGTTGCGCTGTCGGCACATTGGCAATGATGATGTTCTGGTTGGCGGTGACGCGGAAGTCGCCGCCGGGAACGTCATCCTGAATCTCGGCGATGCGGCGGAGCGCCGACATTTGCGCCGCGCCGGCGAGATCGGCGACGCGGCCGTTCTGTACGAACAGGGTCAGGTGGCCATTGCCATTGTCGCCCTGCGTCCAGCCATAGCGGTCGCCGGTTGAGGTGAACTTGAATGGCTTCGGTGCCTCGAATTTGAGGCCAGCTCGCTTTTCGACTTCGGCGCGGAAGGCATCGAGGCCGCGATCCTCGATGGTGTATTTGAGCCGGGCGTGCTTGCGGTTCTTGCGGTCGCCCCAGTCACGCTGCGTCGTCACCACGGCCTCGGCGACCTTCAATGCGTCCCCCGTGCCAATGAAGCCGAGCAGATCGGCGGTGCGCGGGTAGGTGTCGGTTTCGCCATGGGTCATGCCCATGCCGCCGCCAATGGTTATGTTCCAACCGGTGACATCGCCTGCGCCGTCGAGAATGGCGATGTAGCCGAGATCGTGCGCGAAAATGTCGACATCGTTCGAGGGCGGCACCGCGATCACGGTCTTGAATTTGCGCGGCAGATAGGTCTTGCCATAGATCGGCTCGACAACGTTGTCCTCGCCGCCGGCAATCTTTTCGCCGTCAAGCCAGATCTCGCGATAGGCCGGCGTCTTCGGCGTCAGATGCGCGGATATAGTGCGGGCAAGCTCGATCGCTTCGGCATGGGCCCGGCTCTGATATGGATTGGGGTTGGACATGACGTTGCGGTTGACGTCGCCGCAGGCCGCGATGGAGTCGAGCAGCACCTTGTCGATCTCGCGCATCATCGCCTTGAGGTTCGATTTGATGATGCCGTGGAGTTGCACTGTCTGCCGCGTGGTGAGACGCATGGTGCCGTTGCCATAGGTACGCGCCACATGATCGAGCGCGAGCCATTGTTGCGGCGTCACCACGCCGCCAGGCATGCGCACGCGAATCATGAAGGAGAAGGCCTTCTCCATCTTCTTGCGCGAACGCTCCGGCCGCAGGTCGCGATCGTCCTGCATATACATGCCGTGGAACTTGACGAGCTGCTGGTCGTCCTCGGCGATGGCGCCGGTCACGCCATCCTTCAGGCCCTCGGCCAGAGTACCGCGCAGATAGGCGCTCGCCTGCTTGATGTGTTCATTGCGGGAGAGGTCGTCGTCGGCCATTGGTTGCTCTCTTGTCCGGGACGCGATGCAGCGTGAAGCGATGCATGGCAGAGCCGGGACCTTTTCAGGTTTGCGTTTGTGGTGGTCCCGGTTCTGAGGCGCGTCACTTTGTGCTGCGCCGCGCCCGGGACGGGTTTCAATACGTATCCGTCAGGTAGCGCTTGTCGCGCTCCAGCGCCGCAACCGCCCGCTCGGCGTCCTCGGGCGACAGCGATTTCACGTCGGCGTAGGCTGAAACCAGCGCAGCGCGGACGTCCTTCGCCATGTTCTTGGCATCGCCGCACACATAGAAGTAAGCACCGTTATCGAGCCACTCGACCAGCTCCTTGCGGCGCTCGAGAAGGCGGTTCTGGACGTAAACCTTCTCCGGCGTGTCGCGCGAGAAGGCGACGTCGAGACGGGTCAGCGAGCCGTCGTTGAGCGCATCCTGCCATTCGAGCTGATAGAGGAAATCGTGGGTAAATTGGCGGTCGCCGAAGAACAGCCAGCTCTTGCCGGCGGCCTGCGTGGCGCGGCGCTCCTGCACGAAGGCGCGGAACGGCGCCACGCCTGTGCCGGGGCCGACCATGATGATGTCCTTGTCCGCCGCCGGCAGGCCGAAGTGCTTGTTGGGCTTGAGCTTGACGCGCACCTTGGCGCCGCGCTTGACGCGCCCGGCCACGTAGTTCGAAGCGACGCCCTGGCGGTTGCGGCCGTTGGAGCGATAGCGCACAGCGGAAATCAGGAGATGCGCCTCATCCGCCACTTCGCTGCGCGAGGACGCAATCGAATAGGCGCGCGGCGCCAGCGGTCGGGTCAAGGCGCGCAACGTTTCGGCGGTGACCGCGGTCGGGAATTCGGCGATAAGATCGATGAGCTGGCGGTCGACGATCCAGGCTTTCGCCTCGCCGTCGTCGAGAAGCCGGCGCACATACGTGTGGCCGGTCTGCGTGGCATAGGTTTCGACCGACTTCAGCGACAGCGTGGTGACGTCACGGGTGCGGATCAGCTCATCGCGCAGCTTGGCGTCGGACGACAGGCCGGCGAGCTTCAGGAGCTCATCGACATAGGCCGGGTCGTTCTCGGCGTAGAGATCGAGCGAATCGCCCGGCTTGTATTCGGGCGCATGGCCGTCGAAAGACAAAGCCAGGTGATAGGTCTCCTTGTCGGAGCGCGACGAGTTGAGATTGATGAGCTCGGTCACCTCGGCTTCGACGATGTCGGTGTTCGGCGAGCCGGCCGGTTTGGCGCCTTCCTTGGCGCCAAAATCCACCGCGATGACGCGGCCGCGATCGGCATCCTCGGGCGCCAGTTTCTTGACGGCATTGCCGATCCACGTCTCGGCCGGCACGGCGAAGTCGAGATCGCAGTCGACGCGGTCGACGACGCGCTTGGCGCCGAGCGATTCAAGCCGCGCGTCGATCGCCTTGCCGATCGCGCAGAACTCCGCATAGGCGGTATCGCCAAGCGCCAGCACGCCGAATTCGACGCCGTCGAGACGCGGCGCATTGTCGGCCATCAGTTCGCCATAGGTCCGCACCGCGCGCGCCGGCGGCTCGCCCTCGCCCCAGGTCGCGGCGATGAAGATGAGTTTCTTGGCCGCGGTCAGATTGGACGGCTCGAGGTCGGCCATGTCGATAAGGGTCGGCTTCAGGCCGTTCTTGCGCGCGCTCTTGGCGAAATCT
This sequence comes from Pseudolabrys sp., assembly GCA_041662425.1. Taxonomy (GTDB): domain Bacteria; phylum Pseudomonadota; class Alphaproteobacteria; order Rhizobiales; family Xanthobacteraceae; genus Pseudolabrys. The sequence continues at coordinate 63,895 of JBAZSM010000006.1, read as the reverse complement.
GAGGCGAGCTTCTCGGAGTTACCGGACTCGCTGGCATAGACAATGGTGATCGGCTCGGCCGGCCTGGCGGGTGCCGCGGGCTGCGCGCCAAGGGCGGCGCCCTGAACAGACTCGACCCCGGCGAGGAAGCCGGCGAGCCAGGCGCGCTGCACCGGCGACGCGGGGCCAACCACGCGGTTAAGGAGAGCGACATCCTCTTCGCTGAACGGCGCCGTCTTCGGGATGGTGGCGTAAATTGAGGACATTACGGGACTGCCTTGCCTGGGGCCAACGCGAAACGACGGCCTTAGAACCCTTAAATAGAAGGATATTCTGCCGTTCGGCAATCCTGACAGGGAAATAAGAAGATTATTTCTTTTTAATTGAAAATGGCAGCTTCTTTGTCCTCTCCAGCAGGGCTTCGGGAAAACGCCGGGCCGCTAATCGGAAGGAAGCTGTGGACGCCACGGGCGCGCCGGCGCCGGCGCCCCGCCAATACCCTTAGTTTGAGGGCGACATGATCACACCCGCCCGCCGAAAACGCCTCCGCGCCCTCCTCACCCCGGCAGAGCAGCGCGTCTTTGCGCGGCTCGACACGCCTCTCAAGATCCAGAAGTATCTCGACCGGCTGCCGGCCAATTTTTGCCCGGACGGCGACACCGCGATGTCGCCCCGCCGCATGCTCGAGGCGCGCGTGGCGCATTGCGCGGAGGCGGCGGTGTTTGCGGTCGCCGCGCTGTCGTTTCATGGCCAGCCGTCCTGGCTGGTCGACCTCCGCGCGTTACCGAGCGACCTCGACCACATCATCACGCTGTTCAAGGAACGCGGCCTGTGGGGCGCGATCAGCAAGACCAACCACCCGGTGCTGCGCTGGCGCGACCCGGTGTATCGAAGCCCGCGCGAACTGGTGATGTCCTACGTCCACGAATACTGCCTGCCGGGCGGCAAGAAATCGCTGCTGGAATATTCGCGGCCCTATGCGCTGGCGCGCTACCGGTTCGAAAGCTGGCTGACGCCGATGGAGGATCTCGACTGGCTCATGGTGGCGCTCGATGAGGCGCCGCATCTGCCGATCGCACCGAAGGCGTCGTTGCGGCGGCAGCGGCGCTCCACCGCCATCGAGCGCACCGCGCACAACCAGACCGAATGGTCCGACCCGCGCAAAGCGAAAGTCGGGAGCGGGGCCTCGAAACGGAAGCCGTGAACCGCTAAACTGACCTTCGGTCATGAATCCGGGGAACTTCGCGCGTGACGTCCTTTACCTATCGCCGCTCGTTCATCGTCCCGTGGGGCGACTGCGATCCTGCCGGCATCGTCTTCAATCCGAAATTCTTCACCTATTTCGACACCAACACCTGGCTGATGTTCGAGGCGGCCACTGGCGTGAAGGTGCACGACATCAACGCCCATTTCGGCATTATCGGCATCGCACTGGTCGACGCCGGCGCCAGCTTCATGAAGCCGGTGAAATTCGGCGACACCATCGAGGTCACCTCACGCATTGCCGAATTCCGCCGTACCAGCTTCGTCGTCGAGCACAGGATTTCGCTCGACGGCGACCTGCGCAACGAAGGCAGCGAGACGCGGGTCTGGGCGGTGAAACACCCCGACGATCCCGACCGCATCAAGACCTCGGCGATACCCGCCGAGGTCATCGAGAAATTTGCCTAGGCCAGCTTCACGTATTCGAAATCGCCACCCTTGTTGTCGATGCCGACCTTCGGTGGCGCGATCCATGAGGCGAACTTGCCCGGTTCGGTCACCGGCTGCATCAGACTCTCGATATAGACGCGGTCATCGTCATTCGGCAGGTACAACGCCTTCTGCTTCTCCCACGCCGCGTCGCTGAGAATGTTGCCTTCCGGATCGGCCTTGATCTTCGAGAACTCGCCGATCTGACGGTTGAAGGCCTGGTGCGGCAGCTTCATCCGGAAATCGATCCCGTACTGTTCGATCGCCTTGTTCCAGCGGCCGACGCCGAGCTCGCAATCCTTCAGGTAATCGTCGCGCAGGCGCATGTTGAGCGCCGACAGCGCCGGCGCGTCCTCGTTGATCAGCAGGCCGCCCTTGAGCCGCAGCACCGGATAGACATCGTTTTCCAGCTTGTGATCGTCGCCCATCAGGCGCTCCTCGCGGAAGCGGCCCTTGATGCCGGAATGGAAGGCGTTGGCCGCATTGGTCGAGATTTCGTTGCCGAACAGATCGAGCGACAGCGAGCAGTGCAGATTGAGCTTCTTCTGGATGGTCGGCAGATCGATGACGCCGAGCTTGCGCACCGCCGCGATATCGTTGGCATCGGCGATGCCGGCCTCCTTCATCGCCTCGCAGGTGCGCTCGATGACGCGCGTCACGCCGGTTTCGCCGACAAACATGTGATGCGCTTCTTCGGTCAGCATGAAGCGGCAGGTGCGCGACAGCGGATCGAAGCCGGACTGCGCCTGGGCCTCCAACTGCATCTTGCCGTCGCGGTCGGTGAAATAAGTGAACATGAAGAAAGACAGCCAGTCCGGCGTCTTCTCGTTGAAGGCGCCCAGCATGCGCGGCGTGTCGGCATCGCCCGAGCGGCGCTGGAGCAACGCATCGGCCTCATCGCGGCCTTCGCTGCCGAAATATTTGTGCAGCAGATAGACCATCGCCCAGAGGTGACGGCCCTCCTCGACGTTGACCTGGAACAGGTTGCGCAGGTCGTAGAGCGACGGCGCGGTCTTGCCGAGGTGGCGCTGTTGTTCGACCGAGGCCGGCTCGGTGTCGCCCTGGATGACGATCAGGCGGCGCAGCAAGGCGCGGTATTCGCCGGGCACTTCCTGCCAGGCCTTCTCGCCCTTGTGCGCGCCGAACGGCACCTTGCGGTCCTCGACCTGCGGCGCCAGCAGAATGCCCCAGCGGTATTCCGGCATCCTCACATAGTCGAACTTGGCCCAGCCCTTCGGATCGACCGACACCGCGGTGCGCAGATAGACCAGCGATTCCTGGAAGCCTTCCGGCCCCATGTCGTTCCACCAGCTGATGTAGCCGGGATGCCACTTCTCCAGCGCCCGCTTGACGCGCGCATCGGAGTTGAGGCCGACATTGTTCGGAATCAGGCCGTCATAATCGACGTTGACGATGTTCATGGGTTCATACTCTTCCGTTAGAGCTGCACGGCCTATCGGTTGTCATTGCCGGGCCTGACCCGGCAATCCATGATGCTGTGCCGCAGAGGCTGTCGTAGTCATCACTCCGGAGTCGTCTCATCATGTATGCGCGGGTCAAGCCCGCGAATGACAATGAGTGTGTGGCGCGCGTCGGCACTACACTCTTTCCTTACTGAACGTCGGCTTGACGCCGCTGCCGTAGAGTTTCAGCGCGCCCTGCTCGCCGATGGCGTTGGGCCGCTGGAAGATCCAGTTCTGCCAGGCGGTGAGCCGGCCGAAGATCTTGGTTTCCATGGTTTCGGGCCCGGCGAAGCGCAGGTTCGCTTCCATGCCGGTGAGCGCATCGGGTGAGAACGAGGCGCGCTCTTCCATCATCACGCGCAATTCGTCGTCCCAGTCGAAATCCTCGTAGGCGAAGGTGATGAGGCCGAGATCCAACGCCTCGTCGGCTTCCAGCGGCTCGCCGATCTTTGCTTTGGCGGCATCGATCGATTTGTCATCGTCGAGGAAGCGCGTCTGAAGGCGCGTCAGGCCGTTGCCCATCGGATACGGGCCGAAGTTCGCCTTGCCGAGCGTGATCGCGGCCGGCTGACGATTGTCGCCGTCGCGCGTGCCGATCAGCATGGCCGAGCGGTCGGCGACGAAAACGAGTTCGGCAAGCGTGCCGGCGAAGCACGAGCCTGGCTCGACCAGCGCCATCAGCGTCTTCGGCGTGACGTCGAGGCGTTTGAACACGCGCTTCACGTAATGGCGGATCTCGCGCAGCAGCCAGTCATTGTGGCCATTCAGGAGAACGTCGTCGTGGCTGAGCACCGCCTTGGCGTCGCCCTCGGTCTTGAGCACGACGAGATTGATGGTCGGCTCGTTGGTGCGCAGGTGAAGAATGGCGTCTTCGAGTTCGCGCGCCATGGCCAGCGGCCAGAACGCCGCGCCCTTGTCGTGCACGGCCTCAATCGAAGCCGGCGCGACTTCGGAGGGCGCCTTGACGACGATGGTGGCAATGGACTTGCCGCGGTCGATCTCGACCTCGACATGCGAATAGCTGACACGCCCATCGGTGATGGTCCGCGCGAGCGGCGTCAAAGTAATGCCCTTGCCATTCGCTGGCCGATCGGATTCCGACGCGATGGCGGCGGCGCGCGCCTTGACGGCATCCTGCCACTTCGACGGCGGCACGGCCTCATCAACCAGCTTCCAGTCGACCGCCTTGGTGCCGCGCAGGCCCTCTTCGGTGGCGCAGAAGAAATCGGCGCGGTCGCGGCGGACCTTGCGCTTGTCGGTGACGCGCGTCAGGCCGCCGGTGCCCGGCAGCACCGCGAGCAGCGGCGTCTCCGGCAGCGACACCGCCGAGCGGCGATCGTCGATCAGCATGATGTGTTCGGCGGCAAGCGCGAGCTCGTAGCCGCCGCCGGCGCAGGCACCGCTCACGGCGGCGAGGTATTTCTGGCCGGAGTTCTTGCTGGCGTCCTCGATGGCGAGCCGCGTCTCATTGGTGAACTTGCAGAAATTGACCTTCTGCTGATGCGTCGACTTGCCGAGCATACGGATATTGGCGCCGGCGCAGAACACGTTGTCCTTGCCGGACTTGATGACGACCGCCTGCACTTCCGGATGCTCGAAGCGCAGCCGCTGCACGGCATCGTTCAATTCGATATCGACGCCGAGATCGTAGGAATTCAGCTTGAGTTCGTAGTCCGGGAACAAGCCGGCGGCCGGATCGACGTCCATAATGAGGTTGGCGACGTTGCCATCGAACTCGATGCGCCAGTGGCGATAACGCGACGGCTCGGTGCGGTAATCGATGATCCTGGCGTCAGTCATACCGGCGTCTCTTTCCCTGCGGCCCTATGCACTATTTTGCATCTTAGTATCACCGAACGGCCGGGCCCTCAACGAGTTTATCCAGAATAATTCGCATTTGCGATTGCCTTGGCATTATAATGCATGCTATGGGAGAGCCATGAACCCGGCCCCCATAAAAGCCGCGACGAGGAAACCGCCACGCGAATCCGACGCTTACCTGCGTCGGCTCGGCGACCGGGTGCGCATGTTGCGCAACCAGCGCGGCATGTCGCGCAAGGTGCTGGCCCGCCAGGCCAAAGTATCCGAGCGCTACATCGCGCAGCTCGAGGCCGGGCTCGGCAACTGTTCCATCGTTCTGCTGCGGCGCATCGCGCGGGCCATCGGCCTGCCGGTGACGCAACTGGTTCATGACGGCAACGACCCGCCGCTGGATCTCGTGCTGCTGACGCAGTTCCTCGACCGGCTGACGCCCGACAAGCTGGTCGCGGCGCGCAAGCTGCTCACCGAACATTTCCGTTCGGCGTCCGATGACAGCCCGGAGCGCCGGCGCCGCATCGCGCTGATCGGCCTGCGCGGCGGCGGCAAGTCGACGCTCGGTAGCCTGCTCGCGGAGCGCATGGCTGTGCCCTTCATCGAACTCGACCGCGAGATCGAGCGCCGCTCCGGTGCGTCGTTGAGCGAAATCTTCGACATGTTCGGCCAGGAGACGTTCCGCCGCGCCGAGCGCGAGGCGCTCGACGAAATCCTCAATCAACACGACGAATTCGTCATCGCCACCTCGGGCTCGATCGTTACTGAGCCGGGCACGCTGGAAATGCTGCTGTCGTCCTGCTTTACCGTCTGGGTCAAAGCCGAGCCGCAGGAGCACATGAAGCGCGTCACGGCGCAAGGCGACCTGCGGCCGATGGCCAATTCGGCACGCGCCATGGACGACCTGATATCTATTCTCAAGAGCCGCGAACCGCTCTATGCCAGGGCTGAAGCGACCCTCACCACCACGGGCAAGACGCCCGAGCAGAATCTCAACGAGCTGCTGCGCGTCATCGCGCCGCCGATGCGAAGCAAGGAGCCGGCTACCGCCGGATGAGCGCCTATGAGCGAGACCATCAAGACCGACGTCCTCATCGTCGGCGCCGGGCCGGTCGGCCTGTTCGCCGTGTTCGAACTCGGTCTGCTCGACATCAAGACCGAGCTCGTCGACATTCTCGACAAGGTCGGCGGCCAGTGCGCCGAGCTTTATCCGGAAAAGCCGATCTACGACATTCCCGGAATCCCCGAGATTACCGGACAGGGCCTCGCCAATGCCTTGATGGAGCAGATCAAGCCGTTCAATCCGGGATTCCATCTCGGCGAGATGGTGACGACCATCGAGAATGTCGGCGATCCGCTGTATCGCGTAACGACCAGCGGCGGCAAAACCTTCGAGTGCAAGGCGATCGTGATCGCCGCCGGCGGCGGCTCGTTCCAGCCGAAGCGTCCGCCGATCGGCGGCATCGAGCCGTATGAAGAGAAGTCGGTGTTCTACGCGGTGCGCAAGATGGATGCGTTCCGCGGCAAGAACCTGCTGATCGTCGGCGGCGGCGACTCGGCGCTCGACTGGACGCTCAATCTGCAGCCGATCGCCAAGCGCGTGACGCTGCTGCACCGCCGCGACGATTTCCGCGGCGCGCCCGACAGCGTCAACAAGATGCGGGCTCTGGTCGCGTCAGGCGCGATGGACCTGAAGATCGGCCAGGTCGCCGAACTGGAAGGCCATGACGGCCAGCTCACCAGCGCCTCGATCAAGGACAAGGACGGCAAGCTCGACAAGGTGGCATGCGACGCCATGCTGCCGTTCTTCGGGCTCACCATGAAGCTCGGTCCGGTATCGGACTGGAAGCTTGAGATGGACGACGAACTCGTCAAGGTCGACGTCTCGACCTTCGAGACCAACCGCCTCGGCATTTTCGCCATTGGCGACATCAACACCTATCCGGGCAAGCTCAAGCTGATCCTGTCGGGCTTCCACGAAGCCGCGCTGATGGCGCAGAAGGCGCACCATTACGTGCACCCGGCCAAGCGGCTGGTGTTCCAGTACACGACGTCGTCGACCAGCCTGCAGAAGAAGCTCGGCGTCGCCTGACGGCCCTTTTCCTAGACGAGTGAGTTTCAAGGACATGCCCAAGATCACTTTCATCGAGCATGACGGCACCGTTCACGAGGTCGAGGCCGAACTCGGCGCGTCGGTGATGGAAACCGCCCTGCGCAACGACGTGGCGAGCATCGTCGCCGAATGCGGCGGCGGCTGCACCTGCGCCACCTGCCATGTCTATGTCGATGAAGCCTGGATGGCGAAGGTCGGCCAGCCCTCGCCCTCTGAAGACGCCGAACTCGATGCCGCCTTCGACGTCCGCGCCAATTCGCGGCTGTCGTGCCAGATCAAGGTGACGGAAGAACTCGACGGCCTGATCGTCCGCACGCCGTCCTATCAGGGGCGCTAGGCGGCCATTTGGCCGCGGCGGTCCGATCCGGGAAAACCACGAACGAGGTGTTCGGGAGGTTTGGTGGGCGCTGTAGGGATCGAACCTACGACCCGCTGATTAAGAGTCAGCTGCTCTACCAACTGAGCTAAGCGCCCGGACGGCCGGCGGCCCGAAGGCCGGCGGCGAGGCGCTCCCTTAGCAAAGCCCCCCCGCCCTGTCCAGCGCCCAAAGCCCCTTGACCGCGCGTCTAAACCCTCATTCCACAACGCAAAAACCGCCGGGCGAACCCGGCGGCTTCTGGAGCGGTCTGTGGCCCCCAGGAGAGAAGAGCCGCAGCCGCCCACTTCTCGCGAATGGCCGGTTTATTGCGGCCGCGGCGCGTCATCCGGGCCCATCGGGCCACGCCCGCCACGCGGACCGCGGTGATGCATCGGACCGCGCCCGTGGTGCGCACCGCCACGCCAGCCGCCCTCGCCGCCGAGGCGCGCCAGCATCGTGAAGCGGTGCTTCTGGGCGTCATCGAGGCTGGTGTAGAGCGGGCCCGCAGCGTCGGCGAGCTTCTTCATCGACGCGGCCTGTTGCGCCATGACGTCGGCGCGCTGGCTCATCCGCTCGATCGGGTCCTTCGGCTTGTCCGCCGAGGCACGCGCGGCGAAGCGTTCGGAGCGCTGCTTGGCCATATCGCGCAGCGCGGTTTCCACGGCCGGCCAGTTCTTTTCCTGATCGGGCGTCAGCTTGAGGCCGGCATGCAGCGCCGCGACACGAGCATCGCCGAACGCCGCCATGTCTGCCGCGCTCGGACGCCAGTGATCGGCGCGATCGCGCGGTCCGGGACCCGGGCCCTGTTGCGCATATGCCAGCGTGCCACCCGCAATCGCGAGAGCGGTCGTGCCGGCAAGAATGGATTTCCACATCGTCATAGCAATCTCTCCTTGGGAGTTTCTGATGCTATGGATGTTGGAACGCGGCCTTGCCTTATCAAGTTAAAGTTTCGACAGATATTGCTCGACTGTAACGTCGATGAATGCCCGTTCATTCCCGAGCGCGGTATCGGCATTCGTTAACGCATGCCGCTATTTGATCGCCGGCCCGAACACCGCATTGGGGAGCCACAGCGACAGTTCCGGTATGTAAGTAACAACCACCAGAAAGCCGAGCAGCACCATCAGCCACGGCAGCGCGGCGCGCACCACGGACATCAGCGGCATACCGGTGATGCCGGACGCCACGAACAGGTTCAGCCCGACCGGCGGCGTCACCATGCCGATCTCCATGTTCACCACATAGACGATGCCAAGATGGACCGGATCGATGCCGAGATGCATCGCGGTCGGAAACAGAATCGGCGCGGTTATCAGGACAATGGCCGACGGCTCCATAAAGTTCCCGGCGACCAGCAGAATAACGTTGACGATCAACAGGAACTGCCACGGCTGAAGGTTTGCTGACGCGATGAGGCGGGCAATGTCTTGCGGGATCTGCGCCGTGGTGAGCACATGGGCAAACAGGAACGCGTTGGCGATGATGAACATCAACATCACCGTCACGCGCCCGGAATCCAGCAGCACCCGCGGCACGTCGCGCAGCTTGAGATCGCCGTAAATGAACACCGCGGTGACAAAGGCATAAACAGCCGCGACCGCAGCCGCCTCCGTCGGCGTGAAGATGCCGCCGTAGATGCCGCCCATCACAATCACGATCAGCAGAAGTCCCCATAGCGCGTCACGAAGCTTGGTGAGACGCTCCCGCATCGTCGCCTTCGGCTGACGCGGCAAGTTCTTGACGCGTGCGGCAATATAGATCGCGACCATCAACGCCAGGCCGAGCAGCGCGCCGGGAATGACGCCCGCCATGAACAACCGGCCGACCGACGTTTCCGTGGCGGCGCCGTAGACGACCATGACGATGGACGGCGGAATGAGAATGCCGAGCGTACCGGCATTGACGATGACGCCGGTGGCGAAGGCCTGCGTATAGCCGGCGCGCACCATGCCGCCGATGACGATCGAACCGATTGCGACGACGGTCGCCGGCGAGGAACCCGAGACCGCGGCAAACAGCATGCAGGCCAGTACCGAGGCGATCGCCAGGCCGCCGGGCAGATGGCCGACCGCGGCATTGGCGAAGTTGATCATGCGCCGCGCCACGCCGCCGGTGGTGAGGAAATTGCCGGCCAGGATAAAGAATGGGATGGCGAGCAGCGTGAACTGCTCCATGGTCTGGAAGAATTTCAGCGACAACGACGCCATGCTGTCGGGCTGGAACAACAGCACCGTCAGAAGGGAGGCAAGGCCGAGCGACATGGCGATCGGCAAGCCGAGCGTCAGGAAGGCGAAAAGCGCGGCAAACAGAAACAGCGAATTCATCGCGCCACCGTGGTGGCGTCGGGCTGCTTGTCGAAATTGGCGTCGCGCAGGGCCTCGGCCGCCTCGTCGGCGAGCTCGTAACCGCCGGAGCGGCCGGTCACGATACGCCACCCCATTTCACCCAGGCGGAAGGCCAGTACAGCGAAGCCGATCGGCAGGCACAGACTGAGAATCCAGCGCTTGACCGGAATGTCCTCGGCATCGATGTCGATGATCATCATGCGGTCGATGTAATTCCACGACCCGTACAGCATCAGCCCGGCATAAAGGAGCGCCAGCGCCACCACGACGATGCCGACGGCGCGCTGCGCCCTGGGCGGAAGCAGCTTCACGGCCGTGTCGACACCGATATGCGCCCGTACACGCACGCAGTAAGCGATGCCAACCATCACGAGCCAGCTGAACAGATAGAAGTCCGCCTCCAGCGCCCACAGAAGTCCGGTGTTGAACACGTACCGGAGAACGACCTGAACGAAGGTCAAGACGGTCATCGTGCCGAGGATCAGCGCGATCAAACCTTCCTCGACGCGGTGCAAGGCCGCGCGCAACATGCCCATCCCCCTGAGTTCGTTGGCACGGATGGGCGGCCGCGGCAGCCGCCGCAGCCGCCCGGTGCGGGCCGTAAAGGCTTAGTTGGTCTTCGGCTTGTTGGCCGATTCGGCGGCCGCGATCAGATCCTTGCCGATCTCGCCCTCGAATTTGGCCCAGACGGGCTTCATCGCCGCAACCCACTTCTTGCGCTGATCGGCGGTCAAGGTGTGGATGGTGCTGGTGCCGGACGCCTGAATCTTCTTCTTGGCGTCCTCATTGATCTGGCCGGCGGTGTCGTTGTTGACCTTGGTCGCCTCATCCATCGCCGTTTTAAGACCGGCCTGGATGTCCTTCGGCAAACCGTTCCACCACTTGGCGTTCACAAGCACCATGTAATCGATGACGCCGTGGTTCGTTTCGGTGATGTGCTTTTGCACTTCGTTCATCTTCTGCGACAGGATGTTCGACCAGGTGTTCTCCTGACCGTCCACGGTGCCGACTTGCAGCGCCTGATACACTTCAGAGAAGGCCAGCTTCTGGGGCGTGGCGCCGAGCGTCTGGAATTGCGCCGCAAGAATATCCGACTGCTGAATGCGGAACTTCAGTCCTTTGGCATCTTCCGGCGCGATCAGCGCCTTGTTGGCCGACATCTGCTTGATGCCGTTATGCCAGTAAGCGAGGCCGAGGAAGCCCTTCGACTCCATCGACGTCAACAGGTCCTGCCCCGTCTTGCTCGACTGGAAGCGGTCGACCGCGGCCATGTCGTCGAACAGGAACGGCAGATCGAACACCTGAATCTTCTTGGTGAACTTGTCGAACTTCGACAGCGAGGTCGAGATGAACTGAACGTCGCCGAGCGCAAGCGCCTCCATCTCCTTGGCATCGCCGAACAACTGCGAGTTCGGATAGACCTCGACCTTCACCTTGCCCGGCAAAAGACGTTCGGCCGCCTCCTTGAACTTCAGAGCCGCCTGCCCCTTCGGGGTCTTTTCGGCGACGACGTGGCTGAATTTGAGAACCATCGGCTCGGCATTGGCCGGCAATGGGGCTGTCAGGGTGATGGGCGCGGCAAGAACCGCGGCCGCCGCAGCGGCAAGAAGCCAATGGCGCATGTTCGTTCCTCCGGGTTTTATCTAACGATTTGATTTCGCTAGTCGTTATTATTGCTCCAAAAGTCGCACTAAACGCGGCGCCGGGCAAGTACCGCGGAGGCGATCATCCGCAAGCGATCGGGCCGAGATCAAGCGCGGCGGCGCGGCATGAGCCGCTTACGCAAAAATGCCGCACCCTTCCAGGCGCGGCATTGCATTGCACAATAAACGATTGAACGAACTCAGCCGACTTCGTTGGCGTGAATGCGGTTCTCGACGCTCGGCGTCTTGCCGCGGCGACTCGTCATCTTGTTGAGCGCACCGAGATAGGCCTTGGCGGACGCCACCAGCGTATCCGGATCGGCGCCCTTGGCGGTGAACGAGCGGCCGCCATCCGACAGACGCACCGAGACTTCGGCCTGCGCGTCGGTGCCTTCAGTCACCGCGTGCACCTGATAGAGGTCGAGCTTGGCCTCATGCGGCACAATGGCGTGGATGGCGTTGAAGATCGCATCGACCGGGCCGTTGCCCACCGACTGGTGCGTGGTGTGCTTGCCGTCGATATCGACGGTGAGCGTCGCGGTCTGCGGGCCCATGGTGCCGGCGATCACGGTCAGCGACACGATCTTGACGCGGTCATGGGCGGTGGCGATCTCTTCGTCGACCAGTGCCTCGATATCCTCGTCGTAGATCTGCTTCTTGCGGTCGGCCAGCGCCTTGAAGCGCACGAAGGCATCCTGCAATTGATTGTCGGAGAGCTGATAGCCCAGTTCTTCCAGCTTGTGCTGGAAGGCGTGGCGGCCCGAATGCTTGCCCATGACCAGCGAGGTCTGCTTCACGCCGACCGACTCCGGCCTCATGATCTCGTAGGTCTGCGCATTCTTGAGCATGCCGTCCTGATGGATGCCGCTCTCATGCGCAAAGGCGTTACGGCCGACGATGGCCTTGTTGTACTGCACCGGGAACGAGGTCGCCGCCGCGACCAGCTTCGAGGCCCGCGTCAGCATGGTCGCGTCGATGCCGGTCGTGAACGGAAACACGTCGTTGCGTGTCTTGATCGCCATCACGATCTCTTCGAGCGCGGCATTGCCGGCGCGCTCGCCGATGCCGTTGACGGTGCATTCGATCTGGCGCGCGCCACCCATGCAGCCGGCCAGCGAATTGGCGACCGCCATGCCGAGATCGTTATGGCAATGCACCGAGAACACTGCCTTGTCCGAGTTCGGCACGTTCTCGATCACGCGGCGGAACAGATCGCGATATTCCTCCGGCGTCGTATAGCCGACCGTGTCCGGGATGTTGATGGTCGTCGCGCCCGCCTTGATCGCGGCTTCGACGCAGCGGCAGAGGAAATCGAACTCGGTGCGGGTGCCGTCTTCCGACGACCACTCGACGTCATCGGTGTGGCCGCGTGCGCGCGTCACCTGGGCGATGACCATCTCATAGACTTCGTGCGGCTCCTTCTGGAGCTTGTACTTCATGTGCACCGGCGAGGTGGACAGGAAGGTGTGGATGCGTTTGCGCTTGGCCGGCTTGATCGCTTCGGCGCAGCGATCGATGTCCTTGAAGGCGGCGCGCGACAGGCCGCAGATCACCGAATTCTTGGCGCGTTTGGCGATTTCGTTGACCGCGGCGAAGTCGCCTTCCGAAGCGATCGGGAAGCCGGCCTCGATGACGTCGACGCCCATGGTATCCAGGAGTTCGGCGACCTCGAGCTTCTCTTCATGGGTCATGGTGGCGCCGGGGCACTGCTCGCCGTCACGCAAAGTGGTGTCGAAGATAACCACGCGGTCCTTATCGGACGGGGTCTGGGTAGTCATTGGAATTGTCCTTCTCAATCGGTGCGCCGCACTGGGTGTCTGGAGGCGCTTGTTTGGGTGCTGTCTCTACCGCCATCCCCCGAGCGCCCAGGCACAAAGCCCAGCCGGCCCTCAGGGGCGGGTAAGGAGAAGGAGCGAGCCCAGAATGAGGGAAGCGGACACAGGCAGGCCAATCCGGGCGGCCAAATATTCAAATTTGGCGGCCGCCGGGTCGATCGCGCAGATATTCTGCTGCGTCGGCATTGGCGTCTTGAACCCTCGTTTCGACCTGTAAGGTCGCGGATTCCGGTAAAGCCTGCGTTAAGCGCTCCCGGATGGCGAGCTTGTATCCGATTGCGGGCGAGCCGATCAAGTGTCGATTAGGTCAGCAATGCTGACTATTCGCGCCAGCCCGTCAGCTACTGCTTGCGGCCTTCAGGGCAGCCCTCGCCTTCTCGAGTTCATCGAGGGCTGCGCCCTCGACCTTGGGATAGCCGAGCTTGAGACTTTCGAGCGCCTCGACCATGGCGCCGGCGACAACCAGCCGCGTAAACCACTTGTGGTCGGCCGGGACGACATACCACGGCGCCTCGGGCGTGCTGGTTTCGCGGATGGCGTCCTCATAGGCGGCCATGTATTTCGGCCACAGCTTGCGCTCGGCGACGTCGCCCATCGAGAACTTCCAACGCTTGCCCGGCTCGTCGATGCGTTCGAGGAACCGCTTGCGCTGTTCTTCCTGCGAGACATTGAGGAAGAACTTCAGCACCAGCGTGCCGTTGCGCGCCAGGTGCTTCTCGAAGGCGCGGATATCGTCGAAGCGCTGATGCCAGATATCCTTGCCGTTCGCCGCGGGCGGCAGACGTTCGGCCTTGAGATATTCCGGGTGCACGCGCACCACCAGCACCTCTTCGTAGTGCGAGCGGTTGAAGATGCCGATGCGGCCGCGCTCCGGCAAGGCGCGGGCGATGCGCCAGAGGAAATTATGGTCGAGCTCTTCCGTGCTGGGTCGCTTGAATGAGAACACCTGCACGCCCTGCGGATTGACGCCGCTCATGACGTGCTTGATCAGGCTGTCCTTGCCCGCGGCGTCCATCGCCTGCAGGACAATGAGCATCGACCAGCTGTTATCGGCATAGAGTTTGTCCTGCAATCCGGCGAGACGCTCGATGCCCTCCTTGAGCATGGTCTTCGCCTCATCCTTGTCCATCGAGAGCCCGCAGCATTCCGCCGGATCGTGCTCCGCCAGCTTGAACTTGTCGGGCTTGTCGATCCGGAACTGTTGGGCGATCTGGTCGAGCTTCATGTCAGGCCTCGCTGATCTAGGCTGGTAGTTTGGTGGCGAGAAAAGCACGCGCGAATGGTCGCATCTTCGGATTGAAATCGGCCGGGCCACGGATGATCTTGATGTCCGCCAGTTCCGGCTGCCGCTCGCGCGCGAGATGCCTGAGCATCTCCGCCCGCAACACCTCCGCCGTGCGCGGCGATCGCATGACCTTGATCGCCGCGATCAGGCTACCATGAATCGACAAGGTCCAGCCCGGCTCCTCAGTGAGTTCGGATGCGTCGAGCCCGGTCTCCTCCCGCAACTCCCGCCGCACGCTGAAATCGAAATCGACGCGCTGGCCGACAAGATCGCTGCGGTCCGGCGTGCCGCAGGGAAAGTAGATCTGGCCCCCGTTATAGGTATGCGGCGCCATCTCGCCGAGCAGGAAGGCACCGTCCGACGACATCACCGCCGCGGCGCCGAAGCAATCGTAGATGCCGGCCTCGGGCCGGCCCGAGGCCAGCCAATGGGTGAAGCTCGCATAATCGGCTTCCAGGAATCCGCCGCTCATGGCCGCCGGGTTGATCGTGCAGCGATGCATCAGCAGTACGCGGCCGTTGAACAGCGCCGGCTTTTTTTTCTGCATGTCGGCGAACACGGCGTCGATCACGGCGCGATGCGCGTCCGCGTAGGGCCAGGCCTGGGGCTCGAAGGCGAGCTCGAGGCGGTCGACATGAACGACCGTGGAAGGGCCGGTCTCGTTCATGCTTCGATGACGCCTTCCATTACGACGACCGCGTCGCCGCCGATCGAAGCCTCGCGCAATTGCCCCCCCGCGACTTCGAGCGTCAGATGCATCCTGCTCGGCCGGCCCATTTCGTAGCCCTGCTCAATGGTGAGCCTGTGCACGCCATCGGCCGGCAGCTTGTGCGCCACGTGAAGCCCGGCGAAAGCCGCAAGCGCGCTGCCGGTCGCCGGGTCCTCGGCGATGCCGCCGCCCGGCGCGAACATGCGCGCATGCAGATGATGGCCCGCGTCGGCCGTCTCGGAGCAGATGACGTAGACCTTGGCCGGGCCGTCTATGGCAAAGGTCTCGTCGAACCGCGTGGCGTCGGGCTTTGCCCGGGTGGCCGCATCGAGCGAGCGCACCGGCACCATGCTGAAAGCGACGCCCGCCGACCAGCGCGACGGCTGATAATCGTCGGCGGCGATGTCGCCGGCCTCAAGACCGAGCGCCGCGGCCAACGCAGCAGCGTCCGGCAGATCGCCCACCCGCTGCGGTAATTTCGGCAGCTTGAACTCGGCGAAGCCACTGTCGGCGTCATGCATCCGGGCGACGCAGGGCACCGGGCCGATCTTTTCGCCGATCACGAATTCCAACCGGCCGCCGCCGCCCGCTTCACGCGCGAGCCCGACCGCCGCGCCGACGGTCGGATGACCGGCAAACGGCAACTCCCAGGCCGGCGTGAAAATGCGCATCGCCGCTTTTTGGCTCGCGTCCTTCGGCGGCATCATGAAGACGGTTTCGGAATAGCCTATCTCGCGGGCGATGGTCTGCATCGCATCCGTATCGAGACCATCGGCCTCGAACACCATGCCGAGCGGGTTGCCGGCAAAGCGATTGCGCGTGAAGACGTCAAGGGTGATGAAGCGCCGTCGCATCGTCAGATCGTCCTTTCGCCGTTGTCGTGCAAAGGCGGGCCGGTGTCCTCGACCTCAAATGTGTTGCTCGGCGCGACGACCTCGTCGCCCGCCAGCACGACCTGGATTTCGCTGGCGCCGGCTTCCATGCTCTTCTGCAAGATACCGAACACCGAGGCTCCGGCCTTGGCCAAAGTCTCCCTGGTGCCACCCTCGCGCAGATAATGCGCGAAGAACAGCGCCGCGATAAGATCGCCGGCGCCATTGGCGACCAGATCCAGCTTCGGCGTCCGCAGCAGATAGCAACCGGTGTCGTCGGAGGCGAGCATGTCGATCGACCCGTCCGGGGTGTCGTCGGTATGCAGCGACGTCACCAGCACGGCGCGCGGCCCGAGATCGTGCAGCGCCTTGACCGCGTCGCGCGCGGCGGCGCGGCTGTTGGACTGGCGCCCGGTGAGGAAATCCAGTTCGAACTGGTTCGGCGTCACGATATCGGCGGCGGGCAGCGCCTTCTTCCTGATGAAATCCGGGATGCCTTCGCTCACGAACACGCCCTTGCCGACATCGCCGATGACGGGATCGCAGGCATAGCGCGCCGACGGATTGGCGCGCCGCACCATGGCGACAGCCTCCAGGATCGCTTCGGCGATTTCGGCGCTGCCCATGTAGCCGGAGAGCAGGCCGTCGCATTCGCTGAGCACGCCGCGGTCGTTCAACCCGGCCATCAGGTCGCGGATCAGCTTGCCGCCGAACACTTCGCCCTGCCACGCGCCGTAGCCGGTGTGGTTGGAGAACTGAACGGTGTGGATCGGCCAGACCTCGACGCCCATGCGCTGGAGCGGATAAACGGCGGCCGAATTGCCGACATGGCCAAAAACGACGTGCGACTGGATCGAAATCAGGTTCATGCCGGCGATAATAACAGAAACGGCGGGGAAGTTCCCCGCCGTTTCCGCCAATTCAAGCAATGGTCGCCGGAACGTTACTTCATGCCCAGCTTCTTCTTGGCCTCGTCGACATATTTGTTGGTGTAGGTCTTCGACAGGTCGACATTCGCCTTCGCCACGGCTGGCGAGGACTGCGAGAACACGGCGAGCACGGCGGCGGCGCCCTTCGGATCCATCCGGCCGTCGTTCGAATACATCGGCAGCGTGTTCTTGAGCGCCGCGATGTAGGTGGCCTTATCCTTGCCGACATATTCCGGCGGCATCTTCTCAGCAATTTCCTCGGCGGTGTGCGAGTGGATCCACTTCAGCGTCGAGATGATCGCGATGGCCATGCCCTGCGCTTCCTTCTCGTGGCTGGCGATCCAGTCGGCGCGTGTATAAAGCGCGCCGCCCGGATATTCGCCGCCGAACACCGAGAGCGTGTCCTTCTGCGAGCGGGTGTCGGAGAGGATACGCAGATCCTTGTACTTGTCGGCGAGGATGGTGACCGCCGGGTCGAGCATCACAGCCGCATCGATCTGACCCTGCTCCATTGCCGCGACCGCGCTGCCGCCGAGGCCGACGCCGATGACGCCGACCGAGTTCGGATCGACGCCGTTCTTGCTCAGCAGATATTTGAGGAAGAAGTCGGTCGAGGAACCGGGCGCCGAGACGCCGACCTTCTTGTTCGCCAGATCCTTGACCGATTTGATTTCAGCATTGTGCTTCGGCGAAACAACGAGGACGAGGCCGGGGAAGCGGTCATAGACCACGAAGGACTGCAGGTGCTGGCCCTTGGCGGCCAGGTTGACGCAGTGGTCGAAATAACCGGAGACCACGTCGGCCGAACCGCCGATCACGGCTTTGAGCGCGTCCGAGCCGCCCTTGAAGGCAACCATGTCGACGTCGACACCCGCCTTCTTGTATTCGCCGAGCTGATTGGCGAGCACCGTCGGCAGGTAGCACAGGCAGGAGGCGCCGCCGATGGCGAGCGTAATCTTGGTCTGCGCGAGAGCCTGGCCGGCCATCAGGCCGGTCGAAATGACGAGCGCGGCGACCGTACCGGCGGCGCGGCGAAATAGCATGGACATCGGTTTCCTCCAGTTTTTTCGCTGGCCCTTGCAGTGCGGGCCAATTCGGGGCGCAAGATAGGCCAGCCGGCGCGGATTGCCTAGGCCCGGAAAGGCCGGACCCGCCTCACGGTTTTGCATCGCCCACGGCCGGGCGCCAGACCAGCAGGCGCTTTTCGATCATGGTGACGATGGTGTCGATGACAATGACGAACGCGGCGAGCACGAACATGCCCGCGAACACACCGGCCACGTCGAACACACCCTCGGCCTGCTGAATAAGGTAGCCGAGGCCGGCGGCGGCGCCGAGATATTCGCCGACCACAGCACCAACAACGGCAAAACCAACAGAAGTGTGCAGCGACGAGAACATCCAGGACAGCGCCGACGGCCAGTACACATGGCGCATGAGCTGGCGCTCGTTCATGCCGAGCATGCGCGCATTGGCGAGCACCGTGGGCGAGACTTCCTTGACGCCCTGATAGACGTTGAAGAACACGATGAAGAACACGAGTGTGACGCCGAGCGCCACCTTCGACCAGATGCCCAGCCCGAGCCAGAGCGTGAAGATCGGCGCCAGCACGACGCGCGGCAGCGCGTTCGCCATCTTGACGTAAGGGTCGAACACCGCGGCGGTACGCGGCTGGCGCGCGAACCAGAAGCCGACCAGCACGCCGCCGATCGAGCCGATGACGAAGGCGAGCATGGACTCGACCAGCGTCACCCACAGGTGCTTCCAGATCACGCCGGAGGCAAACCAGGCGATGACCTGCGTTACGACATCGACGGGATTGGAAAAGAAGAACGGCGGCAGCAGCACCACGCCGAACACCGGATAGGTCGTGAAGACATACCAGGCGCCGATGAAGACGACGGCAACGAGAATCTGCAGCGAGAGAAGCCAGACGCGCGACATTACTTGCCCTCCGCCTGGGCGTAGCCCTTCACAACTTCGGCCTTGAGCATCTGCCAGATGTCACGATGCAGATCGTGAAAGCCGGGATCGAGCTTGACCTCGGCGATATCGCGCGGCCGCGGCAGGCTCACCCGCCAGTCGCCGATGATGCGCGAGGCAGGTCCGGCCGACATGATGACGACGCGGTCGGACAGCGCGATCGCCTCTTCGAGATCGTGGGTGACGAACAGCACAGCCTTGCGGTCGGCGCTCCACAGGTCGAGCAAAAGGTTGCCCATGATCTGCCGGGTCTGCGCATCGAGCGGGCCGAACGGCTCGTCCATCAGCAGGATTTTCGGATCGCGAATGAGCACCTGCGCGAGGCCGACGCGCTTGCGCTGGCCGCCCGAAAGCATGTGAGGATAACGGTCGCCGAAAGCTCCGAGACCGACCCGGCGGAGCCATTCCTGGGCGCGCGCCCTCGCCTCGGCCTGCGGCACGCCGACGATCTCGAGACCGATGGCGACATTCTCCAGCGCCGTCTTCCACGGGAACAGGGCATCGGCCTGAAACAGGTAGCCGGCCTGCCGGTTGAGATCGGCAAGCCGCTTGCCGAAGATATTGGCCGTGCCGGCAGCCGGCGCGAGCAGACCTGCGGCGATATTCAGCAGCGTGGACTTGCCGCAGCCCGTCGGCCCGACGATCGAAACGAATTCGCCGTCGGCGACATTGAGCGTGGCCTGGCTGACGGCGCGAAAAATGCCGCCATTGGCGAGGCGGAAAGCGACATCGACGGCGTCGAGCGCGACCGCCGCTTCACCCGCCGTCGATGCGGTCATCGTCGCCATCATTATCCCTGTCGCCCCTCGTCCCTGCCTGTTGCCGCCGCAAACTAGCGGCTTGCTCCGCCAATGCAAAGGCGGCCACATTGGCAAAATGAACCTCGACGCCCGCCTCACTGAAGCCCTCGCGCGACTACCCGACTATCTCGGCGGCCATGTGCTGGTGAGCCTGACGGCACTTGCGCTCGGCCTCGGCATCAGCCTGCCGGTGGCGATCCTGTCGCTGCGGCGTCCGTGGCTGCGCAGCGGCCTGCTGGCGGCGGCGAGCATCGTCCAGACCATTCCCGGCCTCGCTCTGCTCGCGCTGTTCTACCCGCTTCTGCTCGCGATCTCGTCGCTCACGCAACGGCTATTCGGCGCCGGCTTCCCGGCGCTCGGCTTCCTGCCGTCGGTGCTGGCGCTCACGCTCTATGCGATGCTGCCGGTGATGCGCAACACGGTGACCGGGCTCGACGGCATCGACCGGCGCTTGCGCGACGCCGCGCGCGTTTTCGGCGCGAGCCGATGGCAGTCACTGCGCGTCGTCGAATTGCCGCTGGCGCTGCCGGTCATCATGGCAGGCATCCGCACCAGCGCCGTGTGGGTCATCGGCACGGCGACCTTGTCGACGCCGATCGGGCAAACCAGCCTCGGCAATTACATCTTCACCGGTCTGCAGACGCAGAACTGGGTCTTCGTCGTGTTCGGCTGCGTCGCGTCGGCGGTGCTGGCGCTGGTCGTCGATCAGTTGCTGGCGCTGATGCAGAACGGGCTGGCGCAGCGTCACGGCTGGCGCACCGCCGGTGGCGCCTTAGGCCTGGTCATTCTGGTTTTTGCCGCGCTCGTGCCCGGCTTTGCCCGGGCCCCGGCAACCTACGTCGTCGGCGCCAAAACCTTCGCCGAACAATATGTACTGGCAGCACTGATCGAACAGCGTCTGGCGGCTGGGGGCCTAACTTCAACGCGCCGCAGCGGCCTCGGCTCCAGCGTGCTGTTCGACGCGCTCGCCGGCAACGAGGTCGACGTCGCCGTCGACTACTCCGGAACGCTTTGGGCCAACCTCATGCACCGCACCGATGCGCCGGGCCGCGAAGCGGTCCTCAATGAACTCGGCCAATGGCTGGAGAAGACACACGGCGTCCGTCTGCTCGGCTCGCTCGGCTTCGAGAATGCCTATGCACTGGCAATGCCGCGGAAGAAGGCGGAAGCGCTCGGCATCCGTTCGCTGGCCGATCTTGCTTCGCGCGCCGGCAATCTCACGATTGCCAGCGACTACGAATTCTTCGCCCGGCCAGAATGGAAGGCGATGACCGATGCCTACGGTCTGCGCTTCCGCCAACAGCGCACGATGCAACCGGATTTCATGTACCGCGCCGCCGCCGACGGCGAGGTCGACGTCATTTCCGCATACAGCAGCGACGGCCAGCTCGCGCAATACGATCTCGTGACGCTCGACGATCCCAAGCACATCTTGCCGCCTTACGACGCGATCCTGCTGGTTGCACCGAAGCGCGCGCACGATGAGAAGCTGCTTGCCGCGGTCAGGCCGCTGGTCGGCGCGATCGATGTGAAGGTCATGCGCGAAGCGAACTTGCGGGCGTCCTCGAATGGCGCGTCACCGAGCGAAGTGGCGACGTGGTTGTGGGGACAAATCGGCAAGATGAAGGCGAACTAGAGCGTTAATTGCCCTCAGCCACGCCTTCGAGTTCCTCCGCCCGCGTTTTGGTCATCGTGTACATGCAGTCACCCGCCTGGATGTGCGCGATGGTACCCTCGCCCATGTCCCAGTACAGGCAGTTGGCGTCGCGGTACGCGATCCAGGCGCGCTGCGCCTTGCGTAATTGCTCGCGTTGCTTCGGCTGAGCCATGTTCAGCGCTTTCGAATAGGCGATGTTGAGCCGCTTGTCCCATTGCGCGGTCTTGGCCTTGAAGCACTCGACCATCTCGTAGGTGCTGCCGTCGCAGCCTTTGTCCGGATCGCCCTGATCGCCGCCATAAGCGGAAACGGCCGCCCCGATCAGGGCGGCCGCTGCAACGATGGCGATGTGCCAGCGCATGTTTAGTTCTTGCTCTTGTCCACCATCGCGCGTTCCTTGATCCACGGCATCATTTCGCGCAGCTTGGCGCCGATCTGCTCGACCGAATGCTCGGCAAGCTTGGCGCGGGTCGCCTTGAACGAAGTCTGGTTGACCTTGTTCTCCAGCATCCAGTCGCGGGTGAAGCGGCCCGACTGAATATCGTCGAGCACGCGCTTCATTTCGGCCTTGGTCTCCGCCGTGATGATGCGCGGGCCGGTGACGTATTCGCCGTATTCGGCAGTGTTCGACACCGAGTAGTTCATGTTGGCGATGCCGCCTTCATAGATCAGGTCGACGATCAGCTTCATTTCGTGAATGCACTCGAAATAAGCCATCTCGGGAGCGTAGCCGGCCTCGCACAGGGTCTCGTAACCGGCCTTCATCAGTTCGACGACACCGCCGCAGAGCACCGCCTGCTCACCGAACAGGTCGGTCTCGCACTCTTCCTTGAACGTCGTCTCGATGATGCCGGCGCGGCCGCCGCCGATTGCCGACGCATAAGACAGGCCGAGGTCGTGGGCGTTGCCCGAGGAGTCCTTGTGGATCGCGATCAGGCAAGGCACGCCGGCGCCGCGCGCATATTCCGAACGCACGGTGTGGCCGGGGCCCTTCGGCGCGATCATCAGCACGTCGATGTCGGAGCGCGGCTCGATCAGGTTGAAGTGCACGTTAAGGCCGTGCGCGAACAGCAGCGCCGCGCCCTCTTTCATGTTAGCGGCCAGGCTCTCGCGGTAGATGTCGCCCTGCAATTCGTCGGGGGTGAGCATCATCATCACGTCGGCCCACTTGGCGGCCTCGGCGACTTCCATTGTCTTGAAGCCAGCGCCTTCGGCCTTCTTGATGCCCTGCGAGCCCTTGCGTAGCGCGATCACGACGTCCTTGACGCCCGAGTCGCGCAGGTTAAGCGCGTGGGCATGGCCCTGGCTGCCATAGCCGATGACGGCGACCTTCTTGCCCTTGATCAGGTTGAGGTCGGCGTCGCGATCGTAATAAACCCGCATGGTGTTCCTCTACTCGGTTATGTTGCCTTATCCGGAAAATTCGGCCCTGCTTCTAGGACGACCGGCCCCGCCCCACAAGCCCCGACGGACCTCTCAAAGGACCATCGGCACGATGCTGACCACCAGCAGCAGGGCCATGACGATGTTGAAGGTTCTGGCGTGGCGCGGATTGGTCAGAATACCGCGCAGCGCCACGCCGAAGCCGGTCCAGGTAACCACCGTTGCCACCGTGGCGATGGCATAAACGGCAAGCACGATCGGGACGTCGTCGAGCCGGTGGTCCGGCCGGACGTAGATCGAGATCACCGACAAGCCCATCACCAGCGCCTTGGGGTTGACCCACTGGAAGGCGGCCGCCTGCAGAAAAGTCATCGGCCGCGCGAGATCGACATGGCCGCTATCTGTACGCGAATTTGCAACCTTCCACGCAAGCCAAAGCATATAGGCGGCGCCCGCAATCTTGAGCACGGTCTGCAACACCGGCACCGCGGTAAAGACGAGACCGAGCCCCGCCGCGCAGGCAGCGACCAGCACAAGAAAGCCGACCGATATCCCGGCCATATGCGGGATCGTTCGCACAAAACCGAAATTCACGCCGGACGCGGTCACCATGATGTTGTTCGGTCCGGGCGTAAAAGACGTCACGAGAACGAACAACACGAACGCCGCAAAGACGTCATAAGGCATTTACATCGCTTCCGGTCCGCGGGCGATAGCCACAACGCCGGTGCGAGACACTTCGACCAGGCCGAGCGGCAGCATGAGCGCGACGAACTGCTCGATCTTGTCGCTCTTGCCGGTGATCTCGAACACGAAGCTCTCGGTGGTGGCGTCGATGACGCGGGCGCGGAAGGCGTCGGCGAGGCGCAGTGCCTCGACGCGATTCTCGCCCTTGCCGCGCACCTTCACCATCGCCAGTTCGCGCTCGATCGAACGGCCCGACAAGGTCATGTCGACGACGCGATGCACCGGCACCAGGCGATCGAGCTGGTTCTTGATCTGCTCGATCACCATCGGCGTGCCGGTGGTGACGACTGTAATAAGAGACTGATGCTTGGCATGCTCGGTCTCAGACACGGTCAGCGACTCGATGTTGTAGCCGCGCCCGGAGAACAGGCCGATGACGCGCGCCAGCACGCCGGGCTCGTTGTCGACCAGCACCGACAAGGTATGGCTTTCCGATTTCTGCGCCGTCGGCGCGCTCGGATAATGCGACGTACTCGGCGGGATGTTCGCGTTGGCGTTCACGGCACTCAGTCCTTTGTTTTTCCGTCATTCCGGGGCGCGCCAAAGGCGCGAACCCGGAATCCAGATGCAATCTCAGTGTTCGCTGCTGGATTCCGGGTTCGCTCGCTACGCTCGCGCCCCGGAATGACCACTAAACCAGCATCTTGCCTTCCTCGGAGATGGCGTCGTCGAGACTCTCGCCACTGTCACCGAGGATCATTTCATTGTGCGCCCTGCCCGACGGAATCATCGGGAAGCAGTTCTCCGCCTTATCGACCACGCAGTCGAATAGAACGGGGCGATCGACATCGATCATTTCCTTGATGGCGTGATCGAGATCGCCTGGCTTCTCGCAGCGGATGCCGACAGCATGCATCGCCTCGGCGAGCTTGACGAAATCGGGCAGCGCTTCGGAATAGCTTTCCGAATAGCGGCTGCCGTGCAGCAATTCCTGCCACTGCCGCACCATGCCCATATAGCCGTTGTTCAGGATGAAGATCTTGATCGGCAGGCGGTACTGCACCGCCGTCGACAGTTCCTGCATCGTCATCTGCACGCTCGCCTCGCCGGCAATATCGATAACCAGCGATTTGGGATGCGCGAGCTGCACACCAACCGAGGCCGGCAGGCCGTAACCCATGGTACCGAGGCCGCCGGACGTCATCCAGCGGTTCGGTTCGTTGAAGTGATAGAACTGCGCCGCCCACATCTGGTGTTGGCCCACTTCTGTCGTGATGTAGGTGTCCTTGTCTTTGGTGAGCTCGAACAGCCGCTGGATCGCGTATTGCGGCTTGATGACTTCGTTCGACCCGCGATAGGACAGCGACTTGCGCGCGCGCCATTTGTCAATCTGCTTCCACCAGTCACCGAGCGCCTTCTTGTCGGCCTGCTTCTTTTCGGCCTTCCACAGATGCAGCATGTCCTGGAGCACGCTGGCGCAATCGCCGACGATCGGGATATCGACGTGGATATTCTTGTTGATCGACGACGGGTCGATATCGACGTGGATCTTCTTCGAGCCCGGCGAGAAGGCATCGATGCGGCCGGTGATGCGGTCGTCGAAACGCGCGCCGATGCAGACCATGACGTCGCAATCGTGCATCGCCATGTTGGCTTCCAGCGTGCCGTGCATGCCGAGCATGCCCATCCACTGCGGATCGTTGGCCGGATACGCCCCCAGCCCCATCAAGGTCGAGGTGATCGGGAAGCCGGTGACCCGGACCAGTTCGCGCAGCAATTCGGAAGCGTGCTTGCCGGAATTGATGATGCCACCGCCGGTATAGAAGATCGGCTTTTTGGCGCGCGCCATCAGTTCGATCGCCGCCTTGATTGGCGCGATGTCGGCCTTCACCTTCGGGTGATAGCCGGTATGCGGGAATTCCTTGGGCACGAAGTAGGTGC
Organism: Pseudolabrys sp.; assembly: GCA_041662425.1. Lineage (GTDB taxonomy): Bacteria > Pseudomonadota > Alphaproteobacteria > Rhizobiales > Xanthobacteraceae > Pseudolabrys. Next base: position 38,406 of record JBAZSM010000006.1, on the reverse strand, counting down.
CGGTCGCAAACTGGATGTCCTTCGGAATGTCGACGACGACGGGACCTGGACGTCCGCTGGCGGCGATATGGAAGGCTTCGTGCAGGACGCGCGGCAGATCCTCGATGCGCTTGACCAGGTAATTGTGCTTGGTGCAGGGCCGCGTGATGCCGACCGTGTCGCATTCCTGGAAGGCATCGTTGCCGATGAGATGCGTCGGCACCTGGCCGGTGATGCAGACCAGCGGGATAGAGTCGCACAGTGCGTCGGTCAGGCCAGTCACCGCATTGGTCGCGCCGGGACCGGACGTCACCAGCACGCAACCGACTTTCCCGGTCGAGCGGGCGTATCCTTCAGCGGCGTGGACCGCGCCCTGCTCGTGGCGGACGAGAATGTGCCGCACCGCCTTTTGCGCGAACAGCGCGTCATAGATCGGGAGCACGGCGCCGCCCGGGTAACCGAAGAGATGCTTCACGCCCTGATCGGCAAGCGCCTGGATCACCATTTCGGCGCCGGTCATCTGCTGTGTCCCGGTCGTTTCCCGTGTCATCGTCGGCTTCCTTCTCTCTCGTCCTGTCGGTCTCGTCTGAGTTGTGTCGCAGCCAATAAAAAAGGCCCGCGAAGGGCCATGTTCGGACACTCACGGTGGGGAGCTGCGCAAGCTACCCGGCCAGTGTCCGAACCATACCTACGAGGGTAATAATATTGCGCATAGTCTGTATCGCCCGTACTTTCGTTGCGCGCTTATAAGAGCGCCAATTTCACCGGTCAAGCGGTAAATGGCAGCGTAATGCCGGATTTTAAAGCCGGCAAGGGCCGGCATTGCGGTCGACAGCGCAGGTAGCGGCGGTTCAGGGCAAGCCGGCCCTGAACCGTCGCCGAAGGTTTAAGCGGCCAGCGACTTCCGGGCGGGGGCGATCATGCGCGCCGCCGCGGTGCTGAGCGGCGCCGGCGCGCGGGCGGAGCCCATCGCGACGTCTCCGGTCTGGAAGTAGGCGACCTGCTCGTGCATCGAGCGGGCCTGCTGTTCCAGAGTCTTTGCGGTGGCCGCATTTTCTTCAACCAGCGCCGAATTCTGCTGGGTGACATTGTCCATCTGCGACAGCGCCCGGTTGATCTCGTCAAGGCCGGTGGCCTGTTCGGCGGTCGCGGTGGCGATGTCCGAGACGATGGTCGCCACGGTGTTGATCGACTCCACGATCTCGTTCAACGCCACACCCGCACGGTTGACCAGGTCGACACCGTCCTTGACCTGTCCGTTGCTGTTGACGATCAGGTCCTTGATGTCCTTGGCCGCCTGCGAGGAACGCTGCGCAAGGCTGCGCACCTCGGAGGCCACCACGGCAAAGCCGCGCCCGGCATCGCCAGCACGCGCCGCCTCGACCGCGGCGTTGAGCGCCAGCAGGTTGGTCTGTCGCGCGATTTCGTCGATCACGCCGATAATGTCGGAGATCTTGCGCGACGATTCTTCGATCTTCGCCATGGCGCCGACGGCCTGCGCAACCACCTCGCCACCCCGGCTCGCGACTTCGCGTGTCGTGGCTGCCGATTTGTTGGCGTGATCGGCATTCTCGGAGTTCTTCCTGACCGTCGCGGAAATTTCTTCCATCGACGCCGAGGTTTCCTCCAGACTCGCGGCTTGCTCCTCGGTCCGTTGCGACAAGTCTGTTGTACTGGTGGAGATCTCGGCCGAGGCGCTGGTCACCTCGCGCGCCGCGCTCTTGATGTTGTCGACGGTCGCGCGCACGCGCTCCGCCATCCGGCTTACCGCCTGCGCGATCTGGCCGACTTCGTCGCTGCGTTCGACCCCGGCGATTGCCACGTTGAATTGGCCTTCGGCGAGCGCGCCCAGCGGCGCCACCAGCGCTGTCAGCGGACGGCACACCTGGATCAGGACGAAGACGCTGGCGCCGATGGCCAACATCGCGCCGACAGCCACGATCACGATCGTCATCCAGCGGATTTGTTCGTAGGTTTGCTCGGCCGCCCGGGCCGACTGGGTGGCCCCTCTGGTGTTGATGTCGACCAGTTTGGCCACATCGCCGGTCGCAGCCCTAAAATTCGTCACCATCGACTTGAACAGCGCTGCGGCCTCCACCGGTTTGTGAGCCCGCGACAGCCTGATCAACTCCTCCGCCTGCTTCTGATGGTCGGCCCAATGACGAAGAAACGCGTCGTAGGCTACCTTCTCCTCGGGCGACGAAATCAGCTTCTCGTATTGCTTGCGATAATTGTCGATGGCGTCGAGCTGGACCTGGATGTCCTTTTCGGTCTGCGGCATTTCCGCGTCGGTCGATATGATGTGCTTGGCGATCGCCAGGCGCGCGCGCGAGGCCGACAGGCCCAGATTGAGCGCCGTGTTGCTCGAGGGCATCCAGTTGGTCGCAAAATCCACGGTGTTCTTGTTCACCGCAGCCACTTTGTTCAATGCGAACAAGCCTTGACCGACGATAATCAGACCCATGAGGCCGAACGCTCCCATCAGCATCGACCGGATCGACATTCCAAACATTTCCTATTTCCTCTGCGAGAGATCGCGGCACACGAAAGCTTGCTTGATCAGGCCGCCGCTTTTGGACGCGCCGGCACCGCTCTGCCTTGAGAGGACCTGGACCGATTCCCCGGCGTCGCGGGCCGGGCATGGCCCGCAACAACGTCCGCGCCGGCATCGCCCAGCTGGAAGAAGGCCACCTGGTCGTTCATCATGCGGGCCTGGCCTTCCAGCGTCTGCGCGGTCGCCGCGTTTTCCTCGACCAGAGCCGAGTTACGCTGCGTCAGTTCGTCCATCTGGTCGAGCGTGCGTTTGATCTCCTCGATGCCAGTGGCCTGCTCGGCGCTGGCATTGGCGATCTCGGCGACCGAATCCGCGACCATGCGGATCGACTCGACGATTTCGTTGAGCGCGCTGCCGGCCTGATTGACGAGTTCAACGCCTTCCTTCACCTGCCCGGTGCTGTTGGTGATCAGCGAGGCAATGTCCTTGGCCGCCTGTGACGAGCGCTGGGCCAGACTGCGCACTTCCGACGCCACCACTGCGAAGCCACGGCCGGCCTCCCCGGCACGCGCCGCTTCGACCGCGGCGTTCAGCGCCAGCAGGTTGGTTTGCCGCGCGATTTCGTCGATCACGCTGATAATGTCGGAAATCTTGCGCGAGGAGTCCTCGATGCGGGCCATGGCCTTGACCGCGCGACCGGCGACTTCGCCGCCACGATCGGCGACTTCGCGGGTGGCGCGCGCCGATTTGGTCGCTTCCTGCGCGTTCTCCGCATTGCGGCGGACGGTGTTGGCGATCTCTTCCATGGACGCCGAGGTCTCTTCCAGGCTCGCCGCCTGTTCCTCGGTGCGCTGCGACAGATCGGCGGTGCTGACCGAAATCTCCGCCGAGGCGTTGGTGACTTCGCGCGATGAACCTTTGATCTCCAAGATGGTTCGACGCACCTGCTCGATCATCACGCCTGCGGCGTTGACGATCTGCGCGACCTCGTCCTTCGATGCCATCGTGGGAAGCGAAACGTTGAAATCGCCCTCGGCGACCTTCAACATGCCGTCCTGGATCAGGCGCAGCGGCGCAGTGATACGGCGCGACAGGAGCATGAAGACGCCCGCGGTCAGGGCCGCGGCAAGGGCCAGGATGCCCAATTGGACGGAGAGCTTCCAGCCGGCGCTGGCGCTCTGTTCGCTCGCGTATTCGCCGACCGTGGACAGCGCCACTTCGGCGACGCGCAGGAGCGACGAAAGTTTGCTCACCGACATCCGGACCAGGTCTTCGGGCTTCGTCGAGGCCTTCTGGCCCGCCAGCGCGCCGCCGAGAATATCGAGTTGCATCTTGTGATAGTCGGGCGCGAAGAATTCCTTCTTCGCGTTCTGCATGGCGCCGGTGAACTGCGGCGGAAGCGTCATGCCCGCGGCGATGCCTTCGAGTGCACTCCAGGCGGTTTCGGCCGAAGCCAGGCTCGCTCTGAACGCCGTCACGACGTCCGGCGACACTTTCATGCCCGATGCCGCGTTGGAAACCAGCACCGAGGCATCGCCCGCCGAATTGCGCGCAATCCAGGCGAGCTGCTTCATCTGCAGCACGAGGTCGACATAGGCGTCGTTGAGCTTGACGCGATTGGTCAGCTTCGACGAAATCCGGTCGAGCAGCGCAATGAGATCGCTGTCCATGGCGAAATAGGCATCGGCGATGCCGGGCGGCCGGTCGGCCAGATCCTTGCGGAAAGCGCCGTCTGCCTCGGTCTGGAATTTTTCAAGTTTTTGCACGGCTGCCGTCAAAGCGGCGACGTCATCATTCACGCCGGCCATATCGACTTCGCGAAGCGCGGCGACGCCGGCCTTGAGCGCCGGCATTTCCGCGGCGCGTACCTCATTCAACATTTGGCTGCCGCTTGACGCCTTTTCGGCCTTCAGCATGCGGATCGACTGGGATCGGTCGACGCGGAGATTGTGCAAGCCGGTGAACAGGTTTGCCGATGCGGCGGCGACCTTCGACAACGTATTGGCATACTGATATTGGCGCCAAGTATCCCAAGCGCTGGAGGCGACGATCACCAGGATCGTGCCCGCCATCAAGCCGATGACCGATTTGAGAAGCGCATTGACCGACAGACGATTGAGCATTTGCATTCCTGTTGGATACGAAGCACCCGGATAAGGTCAACTTCGCTCCTAAAATTGAATGCAATTATAATTTTGCGCGGTTTCCTGCCGGAAATTCTCGTCGCGAGAATAACCAACTGGATTAAGGTCGGCGCAGCACAGGCCGCCGTGGCGCGCGGTATTGCGCAGCACGGCGATGTAAATAGAGCCGTCACCGGAGCCGCAAAACGACCCAAATGCGGTGGCGTTACGCGGCATCCTCAAGGTTTTGCGGTGTCGTGCGCCGCGATCCCCGAGGCTCGGCGGCACCGGCCGCCCGATTGGAACGGGCGGCCATATCTTTCGCCTTGGCCTCATCCCCGATCCGGAAATAGCCGACTTGTCCGTCCATGGTCCTGGCCTGCTGCTCCAGCAGCTTTGCCGTGGCGGCATTTTCCTCGACCAGCGCCGAGTTCTGCTGGGTCGCCGTATCCATCAGATTCATCGCCTTATTGACCTCGTCGATGCCGCTCGACTGTTCCGCGCTGGCGTTGGCGATGTCGTTGATCAGGTTGGTGACCTTGTTGATCGACTGGGTGATCTGGCCAAGGGCCTGACCCGCCCGATTGACCAGCTCGACGCCGTCGGCAACCTGGCTGCCCGACTTGGTGATCAGCGCGGTGATGTCCTTGGCGGCCTGCGAGGAGCGCTGCGCCAGATTGCGGACTTCGGCGGCGACGACGGCGAAGCCGCGCCCGGCCTCACCCGCCCGCGCCGCTTCGACCGCGGCATTGAGCGCGAGCAGATTGGTCTGGCGCGCAATCTCGTCGATGACGACGATGATCTCCGAAATGCTCTTCGACGACTCCTCGATGCGGGCCATCGCTTCGACCGCTTTGGCCACGACAGCGCCGCTCTGGTCGGCGACGTCGCGGGTCTCGGCGGCGGACCGGCTTGCTTCGCGGGCGTTTTGGGCATTCTGCTTCACGATCGAGGAAATTTCCTCCATCGCGGCCGTGGTCTCTTCCAGGCTCGCCGCCTGTTCTTCGGTTCGCTGCGACAGATCGGTGGTGCTGGTCGAAATCTCGACCGACGCGTTGGTCACTTCCCGCGCCGCCACCTTAATCTGCTGCAGAGCGTCGCGCACCCTGTCGGCCATGCCGTGGACGGCAACCGCGATCTTGCCGATTTCGTCCGGCCGGTCACGATAAGGGACCTCGATGGCGAAGTTGCCTTCGGAAATCTCGCGCAGCGGCTCGGTCAGCATACGCAGCGGCCGCGCCACGGTCGCGACGCTGAACGCGATGGCTCCGAAGAAAATCGCCACGCATGCGAGGAGAAGAGCCCCACTGATCAACAGCGTCCGCAGACCGGAAGAATTGAGATCACGGGTATAGGCTTCGCTCGCCGCGCCGGCGCCGTTCATGACATCGAGCAGCGTGGCCAGCAACGGCGTGGTCGTGTCGACCCACTGATCGTTGTTCATCGGATATTTGCCGCCCGCGGCCGAGATCTTACGCATCTCGTTGGCCAGCGGCTGGAATTTGCCGAAGTAGCCGTCGGTGGCCGCCTTGACGCCTGCGGCAATGGTGGCGTGCTCACCGTCGACAAGCGAGGCCTGTAACAAACGCCACAGCAAAGCGACCTGGCTGCGGATCACCTGGATTTTCTCGAGATTGGCGGGCGGAATGGCGGTGCCGGCCGATATCGACTGCGCCAGCGTCGAACGCTCACTGCCGCCGATATCGCGCATGTTCCAGGCGTAAATGCGGATGGCGGCCAGTCGCGCCAGTTCCGGATCCATCGCGCTGGTGCTGCTTAACACGCGGTTCCACAGTTTCTGCGCGGTGACGACGAAATGAGACAGCGCGGGCACGGCGTTCTTGACGGTGTCACCGTCGCGCTGGGCCTTCGGCTGCTTGATCGCCTCGTCGGTCTTCTGCCGGTACTGGTCGGCCTTGGCGCGCGCTTCGTTGAATTCCTTGACGAGTTCCTGTTTGCGCGGGAAATCTTCGGTCATCAGCGCCTTGAAAGCAGCGTCGATCTTGGACTTGGCGCCGTTGCGCTGATCCTGGATATCCTTGAGCAGAGCGGCACCGGCCGGTTCGGCAGCCTGCAAAGCGCTGGTGACGTAAGCGCGTTCGATCAGGATATCGTAAACGCCGAGAATGAGCGCGTTCGCCGCTGCGTTCTGACGGTCGGCCGTCTGCGCCTTGTGGTAGAGTTCGTACGAACGAAATGTTTCCGCCGAAAGCGCCCAGGCGGCGATCGGCAAGACCAGCGCAAAGGTCACCGCAATTCGGGTGGAAATGCTTTTAAAAGAATAAGCCGGCATGATTATTCCGCTCCCGAGAAGCACCAACACAAACATCCGCCATACGCGGAGAATTTGTTTCAGTTTCTCGGTAGTGAATTAAAGAGGCATAAACTTCAGCTGGCAATTTACATATACAGAACTGTATATATAAAACAACAAACTGGATTATCGTTCTGGGCGTTCGGCCGTCATTCCGCGAGCGCGCCCATGACATCATCAAAGGCGCGGTCCGGCGATACCGCAGGCCAGTCCTTCATCTGCCCGCGAAACCAGGTGTGCTGGCGTTTGGCATACCGGCGCGTATCCATGATCGCGCCGGCGGCCGCTTCGTCGAGCGAGATTTCACCCCTCAAATGGCGAATCAGCCAGGGCACGCCATGCGCTTTCATGGCCGGCAGAAGCGGATCGAGATTGCGCGCCGCCAGCGCCTTCACTTCCTCGACGGCGCCATCCGTCAGCATCGCGGCAAAGCGCGCCTCGATGCGCGCGACCAATGGCGCGCGCTCCTGCGTCATGAAGACCTTCGCCACGCGCGATGACGGCAACAAAGGCGCGGTGCCCTCGCCGTGCCAGTCGCTGAGCGAACGGCCGGTCGCCAGCACGACCTCAAGAGCGCGGGCGATGCGCGACCGGTCGAGCGGCATCAGCCGCGCCGCGGTCACCGGATCGCGCGCCGTGAGTTCGGCATAAAGGGCCGACACGCCATCGCGCGCCAGACGGTCGCGCACCTGCTCGCGGATTTCCGGCGGGATCGCCGGCACGGCCGCGAGGCCCTCGGTCAGCACCTTGAAATAGAGACCGGTGCCGCCGACCACGATCGGCACGCGGCCGGCGGCCTCGATGCCTGCGATCGCCGCCTCGACTTCACGCAGCCACTCTCCGGTCGAATAGGCTTCCGCCGGATCGACATGGCCATAAAGACGATGTGGCGCGCGCGCCTCCTCTTCGGGCGTTGGGCGCGCCGTGATGACCCGCAGGCCGGCGTAGACCTGCATGGAATCGGCATTGACGATTGTGCCACCGAGGCGCTCGGCCAAAGCCAGCGCCAGGGCCGACTTGCCGCTGGCGGTCGGACCGGCGATAAGCACCGCACGTTTAGCAATCGGCATCCAATGACCTCATCAT
>JBAZSM010000006.1:0-30400 GCA_041662425.1 Pseudolabrys sp. | reverse complement strand
TCATCATCCTTCACCGCCACCTTGATCGCCGCACCTAATCGGCTCAATGCCACCACGCTGGAAAGCGTCCGCCGAGCCCTTCCCGAGTCGGCAGCGCCGGTCTGGCTCGATCCGGGCACCGCCGCCGACATCCCCTTTAGCCCAGGCGTCGGCGCCGACCAACGTGGACTGACGGAGGCGATCCGCGCGCTCATACCGGACATCGACATCGTCGTTCAGCCTGCCGCGCGCCGGCGCAAGAAGCTATTTCTCGCCGACATGGACTCGACCATGATCGGACAGGAGTGCATCGACGAACTCGCCGCCTTTGCCGGCCTGAAAGAGCATGTCGCCGCCATCACCGAGCGCGCCATGCGCGGCGAGATCGAATTCGAGCCGGCGCTGCGCGAGCGCGTGGCGCTGCTCAAGGGCCTGCCGGTATCGGTGGTCGATGACGTCATCGCCAAACACATCACGCTGACGCCGGGCGGGCGCACCGCGATCGCGACCATGCGCGCGCACGGCGCCTATACGTGCCTCGTGTCGGGCGGCTTTACACTCTTCACCGACCGCATCGCGGCGATGATCGGGTTTGACGAGACGCGCGCCAACACGCTGGAGCTCGAAGACGGCAAACTCGCCGGCCTGGTGCGCGAGCCGATCTTCGGCCGCGACAGCAAGCGCGCGACATTGCTCGAACTGCGCGAGCGTTTCGCGTTGTCCGCGAGCGACACGATGGCGACCGGCGACGGCGCCAACGATCTCGCCATGATCGAGGAGTCTGGGCTCGGCGTCGCCTATCACGCCAAGCCGAAGGTCGCGGCCGCCGCGCCCGCGCGCGTCGAACACGGCGATCTCACCGCGCTGCTCTATATCCAGGGCTATCATCGCGACGAGTTCGCGGCGGCGTAAAAAAAATGGCCGGGACGTGAGCCCGGCCATTCTCAATCGGCTCTCGATATTTCCTACTGAAGCCCGAGCGCCACGAAGCTCGGGTCGCCATCGGGCGACACGACGAGAAGCACCACGGCCTTCTTGCCGTCCTTCTTGAGCTGGTCGATACGCTTCTTCAGGTCATCGGCGGTGGCAACCGGCTGCTGCTGAACTTCAGCGATCACCATGCCGGGCTGCAGGCGCTTCTCCGCGGCCGGCGAGTTAGGCTCCACGGCGGTGATGACGACGCCCTTCACCTTGTCCTGGATCTTGTACTTCTTGCGCGCGGCGTCGTTGAGATTGCCGAGATCGAGGCCCAGCGCCTTTTTCATCGTCGCCTTGTCGTCGTCGGGCACGTCTTTCTTCGGCGACAGCGCGGCCTGTTTCTCGCCTTCGTCGAGACGGCCAAGCTTGACCGTCTTGGTTTCTTCCTTGCCCTTGCGGATGATCGTGACCTCGACATCCTTGCCGACCGTGGTTTCGGCAACGATCTTCGGCAGGTCACGCATCTCCTTGATGTCCTTGCCGTCGAACTTGACGACGACATCGCCCGGCTCGATGCCGGCGGGCTTGGCCGGACCCTTTTCATCGATGCCGGCGATCAGCGCACCGCGCGCCGGCTTGATGTTGAGGCTGTCGGCGATTTCGTCGGTGACCTGCTGAATACGGACACCGAGCCAGCCGCGTCGCACTTCCTTGAAGCTGCGCAACTGGTCAATCACGCCCATCACGGTCTTCGACGGCACGGCAAAGCCGATGCCGATCGAGCCGCCCGACGGCGAGATGATGGCGGTGTTGACGCCGATGACATCTCCGTCGAGGTTGAACAGCGGGCCGCCCGAGTTGCCGCGGTTGATCGCGGCGTCGGTCTGGATGTAGTTGTCATACGGACCGGACTGGATGTCGCGGTTACGCGCCGAGACGATGCCGGCGGTCACGGTGCCGCCGAGCGAAAACGGGTTGCCGATGGCGATCACCCATTCGCCGAGCCGCAGCTTGTCGCTATCGCCGAACTTCACCGCCTTGAGCGGTTTGGTCGGGGTCACCTTCAGCAGTGCGAGGTCGGTCTTCTTGTCGGTTCCGACGAGTTCGGCCTTGAGCGTCGTGCCGTCATTGAGAATGACGTTGACCTCGTCGGCGTCGGCGATGACGTGGTTGTTGGTGACGACATAGCCCTCGGCGTCGATGATGAAGCCGGAGCCTAGCGAGTTGACGCGACGCGACTGTTGCTGATTGCCGTTCGGGCCCGGCGCACCGCCCGGACCGCGGCGGTTCTTGAAGAACTCCTCGAAGAATTCCTCGAACGGCGACCCCGGCGGCAATTGCGGCATGGCGCTCGAATTCAAATCGACCGTCTGCTTGGTCGAGATGTTGACGACGGCGTCAATCACCTGCTCGGCGACATCGGCGATGCCTTCCGGCCCGCGGGCCCTCGCCGGTTCGGCGAAGGAGGAAACGGCGACTGCCGCCGCAAGCGCAAATGCGAAAGTCGTCCGGACACGAATTGAAGGGGCGCCCATTGGCGTCGATTCTCCTGGAAAGGGTGAACCCCAAGGTGAGCCCGAATTAGCGGCGATTCAAGGGCGGGCACCGGATATCGCCATCAATAGCGCGCGAGAAACCGGCGGTTTTGCTGCCGCCCGGGCGCATCCGGCCTCTTTGTCACATCCGGTCAGCCTTGCGACCGAACCGCCCAGACAATTGCCAGTCCAATCAAGGCCGAGCCCACGCCGATCAGGCGGAGCATGCCGTCCGGGGTCTCCAGCACGCTCTGCATCGCCTTTTTGCCGTGTCCTGGAAACGCGGCAAAGATCAGGCCTTCAATCACGAAGACCAGCCCCAGTGCATCCAGAAAGTCGGTCATGCCCTCCGCGCGTCGCTATTGCGCGGGCGCGGCCGGTTTCGGCGCCGCCTGCGCGGGCGCCTCCCCCGATGGCCGATTGAAGAAGCGGAAGAAGTTGTTGTCCGGCTTCAACACGATGCGTGTGTCGCCGGGCTTCAGGCTCGCCTCGTAGGCCTGCATCGAGCGGTAAAAGGCGAAGAAGTCCGGGTCCTTGCTATAGGCTTCGGCGAAGATCTGGTTACGGGTCGCATCGCCGTCGCCGCGGATCTGCTCCGACTTCGAGTTGGCGTCCGCCACCAGGATCGTCACGTCGCGATCGGCCCGCGAGCGGATTTCCTGGGCGCGCTGGGCGCCCTGGGCGCGGAACTCAGCCGCTTCGCGCTGACGTTCGGTCTGCATGCGCTGATACACGGCCTGACTGTTCTGCTCCGGCAAATCAGCACGGCGGATACGCACGTCGACGACCTGGATACCGTAGCCACCGGCTTCCTTGTCGACGAGCTGGAGAATGCGCTCCATCAGGTCGGCGCGCTGGTCGCGGACGACATGAGTAAAGGTCGCTTCGCCGAGCACCCGGCGCAGCGCCGAGTTGAGCAGGATGGCGAGCTGCGAATTGGCGCCCTGGATCGAACCGAGCGTTTGATAGAACTGCAGCGGATTCTTGATGCGGTAGCGCGCGAAGGCATCGACCACCAGACGCTTCTGGTCGGAGGCGATGACTTCCTGCGCCGGCGCTTCAAGATCAAGGATGCGCTTGTCGATCGAAATCACATTGTCGATGAACGGCGCCTTGAAATGCAGACCGGGATCGCTGACGACACGCACCGGCTCGCCGAGGCGAACGACCAGCGCCTGCTGCGTCTGATAGACCGTGAACAGCGACGAATAGCCGACGATAACCACGGCCACGAGGAGGACGGCGATTACGCCGCCGATGAAATTCAGCCTCATGGCTTGGCTCCCGACTGCGTGCGCGGCTGCGCCGGCCGCGTCAATTCGTTAAGCGGCAGATAGGGCACGACGCCCGAACCGCCGGCACCCGAATCCAGAATGACCTTGTCGGCACCGCCGAGCACGCGCTCCATGGTTTCGAGATACATGCGTTCGCGCGTCACGCCGGGCGCTTTCTTGTACTCGTCATAGATCTTGTTGAAGCGCGCCGTCTGACCGGTGGCTTCCGCAACGGTCTGCGACTTGTAGGCCTCGGCGGCCTGCGTGATCTGCGCCACCTTACCGCGCGCTTCCGGCACGACTCGGTTGGCGTAGGTCTGCGATTCGTTGACGGCGCGCTCGAGATCGGCACGCGCGGCCTGGACGTCGCGGAACGAATCGATCACCTGCGTCGGCGGGTCGACCTTCTGCAACTGCACCTGCTGGATCAGGATGCCGGCGCCGTAACTGTCGAGCGTCTTCTGCATCAGCTCGTGAACCGCATTTTCAATCGTTTGACGCGCGCCGGTGAGGATCGGCTGAATGTCCGAACGACCAACCACTTCGCGCATCGCGCTCTCGGCAACCGCCTTCACGGTGCCTTCCGGATTCTGGATGTTGAACAGGTACTCGCCGACGCCGGTCGGCTTGACCTTCCACAGCACGGAGAAGTCGACATCGACGATGTTCTCGTCGCCGGTGAGCATCAGGCTCTCTTCCGGCACGTCGCGCGCGGCCGAGCCGCGGCGCAGATCGTCCGCAGAGCGCATGCCGATATCGATCTTGTTGACGCGCAGCGCCTTCGGCGTCAGCGCCGTCTCGATCGGATAAGGCAGATGATAATTCAGGCCCGGCTGGACCTCGCGCACTTCCTTGCCGAAGCGCAGCACGACGCCGAGCTCATCCGGCTCGACGCGGAAAAAACCGGAAAAACCCCACAGCGCGACGGCGGCGAGCGCGAGCAGCGCGATGCCCTTGCCGCCCATATTGCCGGGCAGAACGCCGCGCAGCCGGTCCTGGCCGCGACGCAGAATCTCTTCGAGATCAGGCGGTTTGCCGCCCGGCGATTGCGGGCCCGAACCCCAGGGGCTCTTGCCACCGCCCGAACCCCACGGGCCGCCGCTACCGCCGCTGCCGCCTTGATTGCTCCATGGCATATAAGTTCTCTCTCCCGGCGCCCCGCCGAAGTCTGGGCCTACCCTTAGTTGGGAGGGGTTATAGGGGACGCAAGAGCACCTTACAACGCGCTGTCATGCCGCATTTCCAGTCGGACTTTCAGGCACATGGCAAGCCATCCGGTGTCTTTTCGTAACTGCCTCGTCCCGTTTGCCGCGAGGCTGTGGTAAATATCGGGTATCGGGACAATACAGAATCCTGAGCCATCAACGGGGGACGTATTCAATGAGCGCATTCGATCTCAGCGGCCGGGTGGCTTTGGTCACCGGTGGCAACGGCGGTATCGGCCTCGGCATGGCCAAGGGATTGGCGAAGGCCGGCGCTACCGTCGTCATCGCCGGCCGCAACAAGGCCAAGGCGGACGCCGCGCTATCCGAGATGAAGGCACTCGGCGCCAAGGCCGGCGCGTTGGCCGACTTCGTCGAGATCGACGTGCTGAAGGAAGAGTCCTGCCGCGGCGCCGTGCAGGCAACGGCCGAAAAATTCGGCAGGCTCGACATACTCATCAACAACGCGGGCACCAGCGTGCGCAAGCCGCCTGAAGAGTTAACGGCGGCCGACTGGCATCTGGTGATGGACACCAACGTCACCAGCGCGTTTCTCTGTTCGCAGGCGGTCTATCCGCACATGAAGAAGGCCGGCGGCGGCAAGATCATCAACATCGGCTCGATGATGTCGATCTTCGCCTCGTCTTACGCGACACCCTACGCCTCGAGCAAAGGCGCCATCGTGCAGATGGCGCGATCTTTCGCCGTCGCCTGGGCCAAGGACAACATCCAGGTCAACTCCATCCTGCCCGGCTGGATCGACACGGCGCTGACCAGGACGGCGCGCGATCAGGTGCCCGGCCTCCATGAGCGCGTGCTGGCGCGCACGCCGGCGCAGCGCTGGGGCTCGCCCGATGATTTCGCCGGCATCGCCGTGTTTCTCGCCTCGCCCGCGTCCGGCTTCCTCACAGGCACCGCGATCCCGGTCGATGGCGGCTATTCGGTGCTGGCGTAAGGGCCGGACACCGACGGTTACGGCGGGCAAATGTAATTGCCCGCCGGACCTTTGAAGCAACCCACGGATTCCGGCAGCAGCAGTTTCGGCAGATACAGCACGATGTCCGGAAACAGAACCGTGAAGCCGATGACGAGGAAGAACACCGCATAGATCGGCAGCGATGCGAACATCGCCCGGGAAAACGGCACGCCGACAAATTTGGATGCGACCAACAGCGACAGCCCGTAAGGCGGCGTAATCAGGCCGAACACCAAAGTCGTGATCAGCACCACGCCCATGTGCAATGGCTTGATGGCACCGAGCTCGTTGAGCTTGATGACGATCGGCATGAAGATGATGATCGCCGGCACGGCGTCCATAAAATCACCGATGACGATGAACACCAGCACCAGCAGCAGCATGATGATGCGCCCGTCTGTACCGGCATAAAGCTCGATCCAGCCGGAGATGATGTCGGGCCCGCGCAGGTAGGCGAGCATCCATCCGAACGCCGACGCCGCGGCGACCAGCGCCAGCGGAATTGCGTACAGCAGGCCGGTATAGACGAAGTCCCGCGGCAGATCGCGAATGTGCTTCGGCGCGAGCAGCGGCACCAGCACGACGAGGATGTAGACCGATGCGATCATGCCGGCCTCGGTTGGCGTAAACCAGCCGGTCAGAATGCCGCCCATGATGATGAGCGGAATCATCAGCGGCAACACCGACCCCTTGGCCGCGAGATAGAGTTCACAGAGCGAGGCGCGCGGCTTCCTGAAGCCGATCGGCCCGAAAAAGTGCGAATAGATCATCAGCCCTATGCCGATCAGCACCCCGGGCACGAAACCGGCAAGGAACAGACCGCCAATCGAAACATTGCCGGTGGCGCCGTAGACCACCGCCATGATGCTCGGCGGAATGAGATTGGCCATGGTGGACGCGCAGGCGATCAAGGCCGCCGTGAAGGCGCGGTCATAGCCCTCCTTGGTCATTTCCGGCGCGACGGTGCGGCTCAGCACGGCGACGTCGGCCGTCGACGAGCCCGACACGCCGGCAAAAAACATGCTGAACAGGGTCACGACCTGCGCGAGACCGCCGCGCATGTGGCCGACCATGGCCTGAGCCAGACGGATCATGCGGTTTGTCACATTGGCCGACGTCATCAATTCGCCGACCAGCAGAAAGAAAGGCACGGCGAGAAGAATCTCGGTGTCGATGCCGTGAAACATCTGCCCGATCATCGACTGGATGCTGATCGGCGTCGCCATGCAGGCGGCCAGTACCCCGGCCATCAGGGCGAAGGCCACCGGCACGCCCATATAACCGAACACCAGGAACAGCGCGGTCATCATCAACAGGATGGTACCGTGGCTCATTTCACGATCTCGACAAGGTTTTCGGAATCTTCCGGACCTTCAAAGCCGTTGCGCCACCCGTTGACCAGTTGCTCGACGACGAACAGCACAATAAGCACGCCGGACACCGGCACGCTCGCGGTATAGAGCGCGAGCGGAATAAGCGACGGCGCCCGGAAGCTGCCCATGTCGTTGAACACGTTCTGAATGCCGAAGATGAACATGCAGAGCGCAACGACCAGTACGACAATGCGGTTGAAGACTTCGAAGAAGGTTCGCTGCGGCCCGCGCATCAGCTTCGTGATCTCGACCAGGTTGAGATGATCGAGCCGGCGCGTAGCCGTGGCCATGCCGATGAACACACCCCAGGCGAAGAAGCCGGTGGTGACGAGTTGCAGCCAAAGCACGGCGATGCCCAGTTCCCGCGTCACCACGTCGACAAAAACAGAGAATGTGAAGCCCGCGATCGATACTCCACACAACACCATCAGAACGTGCTCGAGCGGATCGAGCGCCTTCCACTTCAGATGCCGGTGACGGGCGATCACCAGCGGCGGCTTCGCCGCCAGGACGACCTGTGCAATGCTCATGGGAATTCCATTGATGCCGGAGCCCGCACCGCGTTCCGGACGGCGACGCGCTGGCGCCGCCGCCCGGAAAACGACCGGCGGATTACTTCACGTTGCGGACGAGCTCGAGAAGCTTGACCGCGTGCGGGCCGAGCTCCTTGGCGAGCTTGTCCTGGATCGGCTTGGCAGCAGCCATGAAGCCGGACTTGTCGACGTTCTCGACAACCTTCACGCCCATGGTCTTGAGCTTGGCTGCCGAATCCGACTCGAGCTTGAGGCCGAGCGCCGGCTCCTTCTTGGCGACTTCGTCGGCCGCCGCCTGCACCCACCCCTGCTGCTCCGGCGTGAAGCTTTTCCAGGTCTTGTCGCTGACCCAGATGCAGTTGTTGTTGGCTTCGTGCTCGGTCATCGACAGCACCGGCGCCACTTCGTAGTGCTTGTTAGCCATGTAGACGTTGACGCCGTTCTCGGCGATGTTGACGACGCCGGTCTGCAGCGAGGTGTACACTTCGCCGAACGGCATATGCACTGTCTGCGTGCCGTAAGCCGGGAAATGCGCGTCTTCGGTCATCGTGGCCTGAACACGGATTTTCTGGCCCTTGACGTCGGCGAGCGACGTAATCTCCTTCTTGGAATACATGCTGCGCAGGCCCATGGTGAGCAGGCCCAGCACATGCGCGCCCTGGACCGAATCCTCAATCATGGCGCGGAATTCCTTCGACACCGCCGGATCGGCCAGTGTCTTGATCAGGTGATTCTGGTCGCGGAAAATGTAGTGCAGCGAGAACACGCCCGATTGCGGCGCCACCGACGATGCGTTGGCGGTCGACGTGATGATGAAGTCGATGTCACCGGTCCGTATTTTCTGCAGCATCACCGGTTCCTGGCCGAGCTGCGCGCCGGGAAACTGGTCGATACCCATCGTGCCTTTGCTCAATTCCATGAGCTTGGCGTTGAAGATGTCGCCGGCGATGCCATAGGCGGTCGTTTTCGGCTGATCGTAGCCGAAGGTGTATTTCTTTTGAGCGTATGCATTTGTCGATGCGGCAAGCGCTAACGCGCCCACCAAGAACGTCGCGCGCGCGACGCGCTTTACTGCGCTTCTCATAAGCGTTCCCTCCCGATGTCGTTTTTTGGGTGCTTTTTATTTTGCCGCTGCGGCCTGCACTTATGGGTAGTTATAATACGATATGATGACTGGCGGCAACGGCACGCCAGCGCTCAAGCCACGCGGCGCCAAAAATTTGTTTGCTTATTCGATAGTGCAGTGCGGCAACGCAACCGCAATAAAACATCAGCGCCTAACGTAAGTCACCGTGTCGAAGCCCGCATCGTCGTCCGGGCCGGCGTCATAGTGATAGCGTGCGGTTTCGCGCCACACCGCCGGGTCGATCGGTGGAAACAGCACGTCGCCTTTCGGCGTTGCATGCACATGCGTGATTTCAAGCCGGTCGGCCTTCGACATGGTGCGATCGAACACATCGCCGCCGCCGATGATCATGATGTCGCTGGTGCCGCGCCGATTGGCATCGTCACGGGCATAGCCGAGCGCGGCGTCAAGACTGGTGGCGATCACGCCGCCGGGCACGGCGAGGCCGAGATCGCGTGTCATCACGATATTGGTGCGGTTCGGCAGCAGCCGGCCGATGGATTCATACGTCTTGCGGCCCATCACCACCGGTTTGTTGATGGTGATGCGCTTGAAATGCTGAAGATCCGATTTCAGCCGCCAAGGCAACTGCCCGTCATTGCCGATGACGCCGTTGTCGCCAATAGCCGCGACCAGCACGATCTTGTAGGCGCCGAGGCCGTGCGGCGATGTCGTCATGCGGGCAAGCTCCCGCCGCCAAAGCCCTGTAGCGCCTCGCCGCTCAGCCGGCAGATTTTCCAGTCCGGCAAAACTTGCGCGCCGATCGATTGATAGAATTCGATCGACGGCGCATTCCAGTCCAGCACCGACCACTCGAAGCGGGCATAGTCCCGTTCGACACAACGCGCCGCGAGCCTCGCCATCAGCGCCTTGCCGAGGCCCCGCCCGCGGAAGGCCGGACGCACGAACAGATCTTCGAGATAGATGCCGTAGCGGCCGCGGAAGGTCGAGAAGTTCAAGAACCAGACCGCGAGGCCGGCCGGCTCGCCCTGCCATTCGGCAATGTCGCAGAACAGACGCGGCGCGTCGTTGAACAAGGCGTCCGCGATCATTTGGGGCGTCGCGTCGACGGCATGCGTCAGCTTCTCGTATTCCGCAAGTTCGCAGACGAGATCGAAAATCAGCGCGCCGTCATCCGGTCGCGCCGCGCGGATGGCGATGCCCCCATCGCCGCTCACACCGCCACCACGGCCTTGATATGCGGATGCGGATCGTAATTCTCGACCGCGAAGTCCTCATAACGGAAGCCGAAGATATCCTTGACGTCCGGATCGATGCGCATCGCCGGCAGCGCGCGCGGCGCGCGCGACAATTGCAGTTCGGCCTGCTCGATGTGGTTGAGATAGAGATGCACGTCGCCGAAGGAATGCACGAAGTCGCCCGGCTTGTAGCCGGTGACCTGCGCCACCATCATCGTCAGCAGCGCATAGGACGCGATGTTGAACGGCACGCCGAGAAACACGTCGGCCGAGCGTTGATACATCTGGCAGGACAGCTTGCCGTTGGCGACGTAGAACTGGAACAGCAGGTGGCACGGCGGCAACGCCATCCTGTCGACATCGGCCGGATTCCAGGCGGTGACGATCAGGCGGCGCGAATCCGGATTACGTTTGATCGCAGCGATCACATTGGCCATCTGGTCGATGGTGCCGCCGTCCTTGGCCGGCCATGAGCGCCATTGATGGCCGTAGACCGGGCCAAGCTCGCCGCGCTCGTCGGCCCATTCGTCCCAGATGCGGACGCCGTTGTCATTCAGGTATTTGATGTTGGTGTCGCCGGCGAGAAACCAGAGCAGCTCGTGAATGATCGACTTCACGTGCAGTTTCTTGGTGGTCAGAAGCGGAAAACCCTCCGACAGATCGAACCTCATCTGATAGCCGAACACCGAGCGCGTGCCGGTGCCGGTGCGGTCGCGCTTTTCCACGCCGGACCGGAGAATATGTTCCATCAGATCGAGATATTGGCGCATCTATTGGCCTTCGCAGTCGGCGACTCGGGGCAAGATGGGGAAGATTACCCCAGCCGGCAACGTCCGGGGGGCCTTTATCAACGGCCCAAAACAGTCCTGAAACGCTGAAGTTCCGCCTGCCCGCGCGTTAACCCTAAAAGTTAATCGGCGTTTCCTAACCTTAACAATACGTTAATTGTAAGCGGGGTGGCCGGGCGACCGGCCGCCCGCGATGCATTTTGCCGCCGATGGTTGCCGGCAGGCAATTTCGGGAGTGGCTAGGAGTGGCTAGTTGAGCGAAGGCACCCTTCAGCACGCTGCGACGCGCGGTGACGCGCTCGACCTGACCGCGACCGGATCGTGGACGGCCGAGCATGCCCGCGCGCTGGAGCCGCTTGTCGATGCCATAACGCACGGCCAAACCAAATTCACCCGCATCGTTTTTGACGTCACGCAGGTCACTCAACTTGACACTTACGGCGCCTGGCTGATCGAACGCACCCTCCGTATCTTTTCCGAACGCGGCGCTGAGCCGCAGCTCGTCGGCCTGCCGAAAAACTACCGCAATCTGTTCGAGAAGGTGCGCGCGGGCAAACAAAGGCTGACTCCGGACAAATACAAGCGCACGGGCATCGTCGCGACGCTGGAAAGCGTCGGCCGCACCATGGTGGCGGTCTTCACCGACCTCACGATGATCTTCCAGATTGCTGGCGCCCTCGTCGTCGCCTTCTGGGGCGTGGTCACCCATCCATGGCGGTTCCGTCTCACCTCGATGGTCAATCACCTCGAACGCGTGTGCTGGCACGCGGTGCCGATCATCGTACTCATTACCTTCCTGATCGGCGCGATCATCGCGCAACAGGGAATCTTCCATTTCCGCACCTTCGGCGCCGACATCTATGTGGTCGACATGGTCGGCGTGCTTGTGTTGCGCGAACTGGGCGTGCTGATCGTCTGCATCATGATTGCGGGCCGCTCCGGCTCAGCCTACACGGCCGAGCTCGGCTCGATGAAGATGCGCGAAGAGATCGACGCCTTGCGTACCATGGGCTTCGATCCGGTCGAAGTCCTGGTGCTTCCGCGCATTCTCGCGCTCGTCATCGCTGTGCCGATCCTTGCCTTCATCGGTTCGATTGCCGCGCTCTACGGTGGCGGCCTCGTTGCCTGGGTCTATGGCGGCATCGATCCCAAGATCTTCATGTCACGCCTGCACGAATCGATCAGCTTCAAGACCTTCGCCGTCGGCATGATCAAGGCGCCGTTTATGGCGCTCATCATCGGCCTTGTGGCCTGCATGGAGGGCTTGCAGGTCAAAGGCTCGGCGGAATCGCTCGGCACCAAGACGACGGACTCCGTGGTCAAGTCAATCTTCCTGGTCATAGTCATTGACGGTCTGTTCGCTGTCTTCTTCGCATCGGTCGGAATCTGATCATGCCCCACCCCTCCGGAGACGCGGTCATCAAGGTGCGCGAACTGGCGGTCGACTTCGCATCGCGCCGCGTGCTCAATGGCGTCAACCTCGATCTCAAGCGCGGCGAAATTCTCGGCTTCGTTGGTGCATCAGGCGCCGGCAAGTCGGTGTTGACCCGCACCATCATCGGCCTGTTGCCCAAGCGCGAAGGCTCGATCGAGGTGCTCGGCGTCGATCTCGACAAGGCCAATACCAAGGAACGCCAGGCGGTCGACCGGCGCTGGGGGGTGCTGTTCCAGCAAGGCGCCCTGTTCTCCTCGCTTACGTCGGGCAAGAATGTCGAATTTCCGATCCGCGAATATCTGAGGCTGTCGCCAAAGCTCACAACCGAAATCGCGATTTCGAAGCTTGAGATGGTCGGCCTCAAGCCCGACGTCTACCGCAATTATCCGTCGGAACTTTCCGGCGGCATGATCAAGCGCGTGGCGCTGGCACGCGCCCTGGCGCTCGACCCGGAAATCCTGTTTCTCGACGAGCCGACCTCCGGCCTCGACCCGATCAGCGCCGCCGAGTTCGATCACCTGCTGCTGACGTTGCAGGAGACGCTCGGCATTTCGGTGTTCATGGTGACCCATGATCTCGACAGCTTGCACCGCATCTGCGACCGCATCGCGGTGCTAAGCGAAGGCAAAATCGCCGAGGTCGGCAATATGGACGTTATGCTGGCCTCGCAGCATCCGTGGCTGAAAGAATATTTCCACGGTGAACGGGCCCATAACACCGATTTCCAGGTACCCATAAAAGGCAGGCGCGTCACCGAAAAGCGCGCGTGATTTGGAGTTGAGCGATGGAAGACAGGGCAAAATTCGCGTTGATCGGCCTGTTCACGTTTGCCGTGATCGCCGCCGCGTTCGGCTTCATCTACTGGCTGCACGCCGGTTCCGGCAGCAAGGAGACCAAGCCCTATCTGGTCGTCTTCGAGGGCTCGGTGTCGGGCCTGCGCGTCGGCGGCCCGGTCCTGTTCAACGGCATCCGCGTCGGCGAGGTCACCGAAATGCGCCTCACCGACAAGCCGTCGGAAGTCGCCGCCGTCGTTCAGATCACCCCAACGACGCCGGTGCGTTCCGACACCCTCGTGACGCTCGAATACGCCGGCCTCACCGGTATCGCCTCGGTCTCGCTGAAGGGCGGCACCGCGTCGGCGACGGCGTTGGCGGCGCCGAAGAACGGCGATCTGCCGACCCTCCGCGCCGCCTCCACCGCCGGCGACATGTCGACCGCCGTGCGCGAGACGCTGAGCAAGGCCGACGCCATTCTGGTTGAAAATCAGGAATCGCTGCGCAACTCGATCAAGAACATCGAGACCTTCACCGACGCGCTGGCGCGCAACGGCAGCAAGATCGACGAGTTTGTGTCGAACGGCACGACCGCGGTGAACTCCATCAACGAGCTCGCGATCAGCCTGAAGCAGGACACCAACAAGGTGGCCAACAATCTCGACAAGCTCACCACCAATCTCGACAAGCAGACCAGCACGCTGGCGGACAATCTCGACAAGCGCACCGCCGAGATCACCGAAGGCATCACCAAGCTGACCGACACCGCGACCAAGCACGTCAATATCGTCGGCAACGACCTGCATCGCTCGATCGGCAATATCGACCGCGCCGTCACCGACCTCGCCAAAAATCCGCAGCGCATCCTGTTCGGCCCGAGCGACAGCAACACCAAACGCTGACGCCGTCAGTTCTCCGATTCGACGAAGACCTCGTCGCGCCGCTTGCGGAACATCGGCAGCAGCGCCAGCACGAGCAGCGTCACCGAAATCAGGATGAGCACGGCCGAGATCGGCCGCGTGAAGAAGACCGAGGTATCGCCGCGCGCGATCAGCATGGCGCGCCGCAGATTGTCCTCCATCAGCGGCCCGAGCACGAAAGCCAGCACCAGGGGCGCCGGCTCGAAATCGTGTTTCACCAGCCAGTAACCGAACAGCCCAAACAGCGCGGCGATCATGACGTCGCTCGGCGCATTGTCGATCGAGTAAATGCCGATGCAGCAGAACACGATGATCGACGGGAACAACAGACGGTAAGGTACGCGCAGCAGCCGCACCCAGATGCCGACCAGCGGCAGGTTGATGATGACCAGCATCAGATTGCCGAACCACATCGAAGCGATCATGCCCCAGAACAGTTCGGGTTGCTTGGTCATCACCTGCGGGCCGGGAATAATGCCGTGAATGGTCATGGCGCCGACCATCAGCGCCATCACGGCGTTCGGCGGAATACCGAGCGTCAACAGCGGAATGAAGGAGGTCTGCGCCGCGGCGTTGTTAGCGGCTTCAGGTCCAGCGACGCCTTCGATGGCGCCGTGGCCGAACCGCCTCGGGTTCTTGGCCAGACGCTTCTCCAGCGTATAGGCCGCGAAGGACGCAACCACGGCGCCGCCACCTGGCAGAATGCCGAGCAGCGAACCGAGCACGGTGCCGCGCGCGATCGGCCATGCCGAATCCTTGAGGTCCTGCCGCGTCGGCATCAGGCCGCGGATCTTGCTCTGGACGACCTCGCGGTTGACCTCCGAGGATTCGAGATTGCGGATGATCTCGGCAAAGCCGAATAGACCCATCGCCACATTGGTGAAGCCGATGCCGTCGAGCAGTTCCGGCAGGCCGAGCGTCATGCGCCCGGCGCCGGTGTCGAGATCGGACCCGACCGTCGACAGCAGCAGGCCGGTTAAAACCATGGCGATGGATTTGACCACCGAGCCCTTCGCCAGCACCACCGCGAAAATAAGGCCGAGCAACATCAGCGAGAAATATTCGGCCGGCCCGAATTCCAGCGCGACCTTGGTCAGCGGCTCGCCGAGCGCGGCCACCAGCACGGTCGCCACGCAGCCGGCGAAGAACGAGCCGATCGCCGCGATCGACAGCGCGGCGCCGGCACGGCCCTGCCGCGCCATCTGGTGGCCGTCGAGGCAGGTGATGACCGACGTCGCCTCGCCCGGGATATTCACGAGGATCGACGTGGTCGAGCCGCCGTACTGCGCGCCGTAATAGATGCCCGCGAGCATGATGAGCGCGCCGACCGGGTCGAGGCCGAAGGTGATCGGCAACAGCATGGCGATCGTCGCCACGGTGCCGATGCCCGGCAGCACGCCGACCAAAGTGCCGACCAGCGCGCCAAGAAGGCAGAAGCCGAGATTGATGGGATGGCCGGCAATCGAAAAGCCGAGCCACAGATTGGAAAGAAGATCAGACATCGCGGGGGCTCGTGTTCAGAAATTCGGCCAGAGCGGAAACGGCAATTGCAGCAGATAGCGAAACAGGGCGACGCAGAATAACGTCATCGCAATGCCTGCCAGCAGGCTCTCGAGCAGCCGCAATCGCGGCGCACCGAGAGCGGCCATCATGAACGCAAGAAACGTCGCGACCACGAGCCCGAATTCCGGAATTCGCATTTCGGACCCGAAGAAGGTGAAACGGAACCCGCGGATCGTCACGGCAAAGATGATGATCGCGCAGATCACATAAGCCGGGCCGCGCAGCGCGTAGCTTTCCAGCGGCGGGCCATCGACGAACAGGCCCGAAATGGAGATCGCAGCCCCGACCAGGATCAGAAGCCAGGCGAAGAGACGCGGCGCCGTGCCGGGCCCGAACGAGAAGCCGCGCATTCCGGACAGGTCGCTCCCGGCCCACAGCGCGAACGCAGCCAGCGCCACCAAAAAGAGTCCGCCGTAAAAATCGCGCGGACCGCGAACCCGCAAAGATAAGCCACCCCCATTTGCAGGGGAGGATTTCGTTTCCTCCGCCATTCGTCGCCTCCTGCCGCCGCCACACGTATCGTTATCGCGTCTAGCACAGACGATCGCAAAGCCGAAAACTGCCCTGTGGGTGCATTGCACGCTGTGTGCGAAATCGTCGGCGGCGAGCGTCAGAGCCAGCCGGTCAGCCCGAACAACCCGCCCATGGCAAACAGCCAGAGCGGACTGATGCGCGTAAAATAAACGATCGCCGCGGTCGCCACCGTGACAATGACCGCGAGCACATTGCTGTCGGCGGCACGTGCCACAATGAAGGCGCTCGCCGCGAACAGGCCGAGCGACACCGGCACCAGTCCCGCCTGCACCGCGATGCGCCAGCGTGCCATGCGGAAGCGGTTCCAGGTGCGCGCCAGGAAATATGCCATGACGCAGGTGGGCCCGCACATCGCGAGAGTAGCGACGCCGGCGCCGGCAAGCCCCGCGACATGATACCCGATCAGCGTCACGATCAGCACATTCGGTCCTGGCGAGAGCTGCGCGATGGCGAAGGAATCCGCGAATTCGCGATCGCTCATCCAGTGCATGGTCTCCACCGCGACGCGGTGGATTTCCGGAATCGCTGCGACCGCGCCGCCGATCGCGAACAGCGACAGGACCAGGAAGTAGCTGGCGAGCGTGAACAGCGGATTGTCGTTCATCGTTTCACTTCGGTTGGATTCGGCTCGCGGGCCAGAACCACGCGAGCAGGATTGCGACCGGCATCAAGGCGATCAGCACCACCGGCAACGGCCAACGGATCAAGCCGATCGCCGCGAAAGCGACGAGCGCGACTGCCTTTGGCCAAACCTGCGGCTGCTTGACGAGCGGGATCGCCATCTTCACCGTCGTCGCCAGGATCAGGCCGGCCGCGGCGGCGGTGATGCCGGTCAGAATGCGAGACAGCACCGCGAGATCGCCGAATTGGGCATACAGCACCCCCAGCACGGTGACGATCACCAACGGCGGCCCCATCAGTCCGGCGAACGCCACGACCGCACCGGCCCACCCGCCGAAGCGTGAGCCGAACACCACCGAGAAGTTCACCACATTAGGTCCGGGTAGAAATTGCGACAGCGCGAAGTCGTCGTTGAACTCCTCAGCCGTCATCCAGCGCTTGCGTTCGACGATCATGCGCCGCGCCCATGGCAAGGCGCCGCCGAAGCCGGACAGCGCCACCGCCACAAAGGCAATAAATAACTCCGCCAAAGACGGCCTCGCGCGCTCGGCCTGGCCGGGATTGGGCGCGGCGGGTTCCGGCTCAGCTGGCTTGGACATGGATCGTGGCTCGGGAGGGCGCTTCGGGAATCGCCGCGGCGGAGCGGCCATTTTGACCTAGCCTGCTACCGCGGTCGCCGGAAGCCAAGACGGCGGGCGACACCGCACACAAGCAGATGACAATCGCGACCTTGACCCGGGGCGCGGCGGCGATCATCAAGGAACGTCCACCTTGCCCCCTTCAGGAGCCGCCGTCCTTATGTTCGATTTCGACAGCATCATCGAGCGTCGCGGCACGCATTCCTCCAAATGGGACAATATGGCGAAGCTTTCCGGCATCACCGCGCCGGACGCGATCCCGATGTGGGTGGCCGACATGGATTTCGCTGCGCCAGCGGGCGTCACCGAGGCGCTGACCACCGAGGTCAACCGCGGCGTGCATGGCTACTATGCGGACACCGGAAGCTGGGCCGAAGCGCTCACGGCATGGCTCAAGCGCCGCCACGGTCTGACGATCGATCCGGCCTGGGTGACGCCGGTGCCGGGCATCGTTGCCGGTCTCGGCATGCTGGTTCAGGCCGTCAGCGAACCGGGCGACGAGGTGGTGCTGTTTCCGCCGGCCTATCACGCCTTCCGCAAGATCATCCTCGCCAATGACCGCCGCATCGTCGACGCCCAGCTCATCAATCAGCAGGGCCGCTACGCAATGGACTTCGACGCGCTCCGCAAGCTGGTGACGCCGCGCACCAAAATCGTGTTCCTGTGCAGCCCGCATAATCCCGGCGGCACCGTGTGGTCCGTGGACGAACTTCGCGCGCTCGCGGCCTTCTGCGCCGAGCACAATCTCTATCTCGCGTCGGACGAGATCCATTGCGACCTGATCTTCAGCCACGCCAAGCACACGCCGACCTTGGCCGCCGCACCCGAAATCGCCGACCGGCTGGTGTCGTGCTTTGCCGCCACCAAGACGTTCAATCTTGCCGGCGCTCACATGGGTGCGCTGGTGACGTCGAACGCGGCTCTGCGCAAGAAGATCGAAGCGCGCGTCGCCGCCAACAACCTCGCCTCCTATAACGGCTTCGGCATGATCGCGACCGAGGCGGCCTGGCGCACCGGCGAAGCCTGGCTCGACGCCCTGCTCGTCTATCTCGAAGAGAGCCGCGACCTGTTCGACGCCCGAATCGAAAAGGCCGCGCCGGGCGCGCGCTCGATGCGGCTCGACTCCACATATCTCGCCTGGGTGGATTTTTCCGGCACCGGTCTCAAGCCCGACGACGTCGCCGATCGTGTCGCCAAGCGCGCGCGCATTTTCGCCTCGCCGGGTCCGCAATTCGGGACCGGCGGCGAGACGTGGCTGCGCTTTAACCTGGCGACGCCGCGGCCCATTCTGACGGATGCCTTGTCACGGCTGGACGAGGCTTTCGCCGACCTCCGCAAATAAGTGTGTGAGCTTCGCATCGCGCGATCGAGAATGACCTTATGAAACGGCCCGTCGTCGGCATCATCGGCAGCATGCATCTGGCGGAGAACCGCTTTGCGGCGCAGCGGGTCGGCGAGCGCAACCTGCGCGCCGTTCATGATGTGGTCGGCGCCCTCCCCCTGATCTTCGCCGGCTCGCCGGAGATCACCGAGATCGACGCCCTGCTCGATGTCGCCGACGGCATCGTGCTGACCGGCGCCCGCGCCAATGTGCACCCGACCCGTTTCGGCGTCGAGCCGCACAAGAGCTACGAGCCCTATGACGAGCCCCGCGACGCGCTGGCGCTCGAACTGGTGAAAACCTGCGTCGAGCGCGGCGTCCCGCTGCTCGGCATTTGCCGCGGCTTCCAGGAGATGGGCGTCGCATTCGGCTCGACGCTGCACCCGGAAATCCGCGAACTGCCGGGCCGTATCAATCACCGCATGCCGCGCCTGCCCAATGGCGAGATCCATCCCGATCAGGCCGTCGTCTTCGGTGACCGCCACGCGGTTCATCTGACCAGCGGCGGGGTGTTCGCGAATATTTTCGGCGGCGACACCATCAGGGTCAATTCGCTGCACGGCCAGGGCATTCTCGAACCCGGCAAGTGCATCGTCGTCGAAGGCCTCGCCGACGACGGCACCATTGAGGCGATCCGCGTCGCCGACGCGCCAGGCTTTGCCCTCGGCGTGCAGTGGCACGCCGAATACGACCCGCAAACCAACCCGGTCAACCGCGCGTTGTTTGAAGCCTTTGGCGCCGCGGTCCGGAAGCAGGCGCGGGGCGCGTAAGTCTCAGCGCGACGCGCCGTGCCGGCGCAATACCGTTGTTTCGACCGCCTGAATGATGACGAACAGCACCGACGAGATCGCGGCCAGCACGACGATCGCCGTCATCACCAGGTTCATCTGGAAAATCTGGCTGCCATAGGTGATCAGATAGCCGAGCCCGGCCTTGGCCGCCTGGAATTCGCCGACGACGACGCCGACCAGCGCCAGCCCGACATTCACCTTGAGCGCCGAGATGATGGTGGGCACGCTGCCGGGCAGCACGATCTTGTCGAGAACCTGCCGGCGAGACGCGCCGAACAGGCGCGCCAGTTTGATCTTATCCGGATCGATCGCCTTGAACCCGGTGAACAGCATCAGCACCGTCACGAACACGCTGACCGCGATCGCCATCGCATAGATCGACGCCGTATCGCCAAGCCAGATATAGAAAATCGGCACCAGCGCGATTTTCGGGATCGCGTTCAACACAACGATGAACGGATCGAGCACGCGGTAGAGATAATCGGACCACCACAGCACGACCGCGACGAGCAGCCCGAGCAGCATGCCGCCGGTAAAACCGACCACCGTTTCCGACAGCGTCACCCAGGTGTGCGTCAGCAGCGAACCGTCGCGCAACATCGTCATGAACGTGCGCGCCACCGCCGACGGATAGCTTGTTAGCATCGGATTGATCCAGCCGGCCCGCGGCGCGACTTCCCAGATAATGAGGAAGGCCGCCACCAGACCGACCTGCCAGGAATTGATCGACAGCGCCCGCCAGCGCAACGCGCGCAGATAAGCCTCATAGGCCGGGCTGCGGCCGCTTGGCGCGGCCTCATGATGCGTGGAAGCCTTGCTGTCGGCGATCGCTTCGCTGCTCATCTTGCCCTCAACACCGCTCAATGGACCTCATGCAAATCGAGTTCGTCCCAGATGGTCTGGAAATATTGCGGGAATTCGCTGCACTTGCGGGCTTCGAACGGAGTCGGCCGCTTCGGCCCGAAGCTGGGGAATTCGATTTTGTGTTCGCTTTTGATGCGGCCAGGGCGCCGGCTCATCACAATGACACGGTCCGCCATGCTGATGGCCTCGCCGATGTCATGCGTCACCAGCACGACGGTCTTGCCTTCCGCCGACAGGATGGCGGCGATCTCATCGGACAATGCCAGCCGCGTCTGGTAATCGAGCGCCGAGAACGGCTCGTCGAGCAACAACAGATCCGGTTCGCAGCACAAGGTTCGCGCCAGCGCCGCGCGCTGGCGCATGCCGCCGGATAGCTGGTGCGGCAGGCTGTGCATGAACTCACCGAGGCCATAGCGCGACAACAATCCCTCGGCGCGCACCCTGGCGCGACGCCGGTCGAGCCCAAGCAACTCCGCGCCGAGCATCACGTTGCCCAGGATAGTCCGCCAGTCGAGCAACGTATCCTTCTGGAACATGTAGCCGACGCGTGGCGATGGCGCTGTCACCTCAATGCCGTCGACCTTGATGCTGCCGCGCGATGGCGTCAGCAGGCCCGACATCAGCGTGAGCAGCGTGCTCTTGCCGCAGCCGGACGATCCGACCAGGGCCAGAAACTCTCCCTTGGAAACGTCGAGCGAAATGTTGGACAGCGCCAATGTCTCACGCTCGGGCGTGAAGTAGTTCAACGTCACGTCGCGAATTTCGACGGCGGGGATCGGCGAGGTTCGGAGCATCATTGGCGTATCTCCGAGGCTGGGTCTACTGGCTGGCCAACAACTTCTCCGCCTTCTCCGAGAAGCCGGTCACTACGAGCTTGTCGAACGGCACTTTCTTGTCGTCGGTCAGGACGCCGCCAATGACCATGATCTCCTGCGCTTTGGCGAGACCGTCTTTGTCGGGAAGCGTGCTGGTCGCCCAGATCGGCACACCGACCGTGCGATAGCGATTGACGACCGCGATGTTGTCTTCCTTGGTGAGCGAGGGAAAATACGGCGCGATCACGTCGGCGATATCGGCCGCGCTCGCCGTCTTGACCCAGGCCTGCGCCTTGGCGATTGCATTCGTCCACTTCTGGGCAAGCGCCGGGTTTTTCTCAAGCCAGCTCTTCTTGGCGAAGAACAATGTGTAATCGGCGCGTCCGGTTTCCTTGCCGATCGAGGCCACCAGATGCGCCTTGCCGGCTTGCTCGAGCTTGGTGAAGTTCGGCTCGTTGAAGATCGCGAAGTCGCCATTGCCGGCGATCCAGGCGCCATCGCGCGCCGCGGGGCCGATATTGGTGACGATGCTCTTGACCGTATCGGCATTCACGCCGTTCTTCTTGAGCACATATTCGAGATAAAGCTCGGGCGTGCTGCCGGGGCGCCAGCCCATGATCTTCTTGCCGTCGATCATCGACCATTTGAAGTTCTCGATCTTCTCGCGCGAGACGAGGAACAATCCGTCGGTCGCGGTGAGCGCGCAGAAGATATAAGGCTTGTCGGCGGATTCGCCGTTGTAGATATAAATCGGCACTTCAGGCCCTGCGAGGCCGAAGTCCGCCTGCCCCGACAGCACCATCGCGCCGGCGCGATCGCCGCCATTCGTGGTGATCATTTCGACATCAAGGCCCTCGTCCTTGACGAAGCCCTTGCCGAGCGCGACGTACATCGGGATGTAGAACTGCGAGCGCACAACCTCGGCCATCTTGAGCTTGACGAGATCCGCCGCCGTTGCGGCAGGCATCGAACCGAACGCGACAATTGCGACAACGCCCGCGAGCGTCAGCACGCGCGACATTTTCTGAAATGCGACTTTGGTCATGTGCTCCATCCTTTGCTGACGGATGAAATGCAACAACCGGGCCACCCGGTCTCCGCGCCTCGAATGGCTGCGATGCCGGTATGCCGATGCGATAACACAACGCGCGCCGGATACTTCATGAGCAGTCTGCTCAGTCCGACGCACAAGCATTCAGCAATGTCGTCTGCGCTATGCATTTGAGTCGCATGAAGCCATGCGAAGCTGCGCTTCTTGCACGGCACGAAAAATGCTTCACTTGTGGCGCCGGAATGTCAGGAGTGAACCATGCATGACTTCTCGTTGCCTGCCGACCTGATTGAAGGCGTTGTGAAGCGCACCGGGCGCATGCATCCGTTCGACGTCATGAACCCGGCAAAGACGGCGCTTGTCGTGATCGACATGCAGAACTATTTCGTGAAGCCCGGATTTCAGGGTGAAGTTCCGCGCGCCCGCGACATCGTACCCGACGTCAATCGGCTCGCGTCGGCAGTGCGCGCGATGGGCGGTCATGTGGTCTGGATCAAGAATGCGACCAACGACACCCGCGAATCGTGGTCGGTGTTCCACGATCACCTGATGACGCCGGATCGGCGCGATACGCGCTACGGAACCATGGATACGAGCCATGAAGGTCATCAGTTGTGGGCGGAGCTCGATGCCAGACCGGAAGACGCACAGATCGTCAAAAAGCGTTTCAGCGCCTTCATTCAGGGCTCCTCCGGCATCGAAGAGCATCTCCGCGCGCGCGGCATCGACAACCTTCTCATCGGCGGTACGGCCACACAGGTGTGCTGCGAGAGTTCGGCCCGCGATGCGATGATGTTGAACTTCAAGGTCACGATGGTTCCCGACGCGCTCGCCACCTATACCGACGAACAGCACGCCGCATCGCTTCGCGCCTTCTATGCGATCTTCGGTGACGTACAGACCGTCGACGAGGCCATCGCCTCGCTCGAACGCGGCCGCGTGCAGGCTGCCGCCTGACGCTCGTATACGGACGAGCTGCTGACGGCTACTTGCTCAGCCGGGCGGACTGCGACGCCTTCTGGAACAGCGCCGTCATGGCGTCGGCAATGCCCTGGGTCGGGCTGACTTCGAAATAGTAGCCGGGCGTCGCGCAGGCCTGCATGTTCGCGGCGACCTCGCTGTTCGGCGACGGACCGTACGGGCCTTTGTTGAAGGGAGCGATCCAGGTCGTGTACCAGTCGTTGGTCGGCAGCGCCAAATAGGTCGTGTACAGCACCGCGATCTTGATGCCGCGGTTCTTGATGGCGGTGCAGAACTTCGTATTGAGCGGCGACTGGCAGCGCGTGTAATTGGTGCCGGTCTTGGGGTCCTGCCCGGGCGTCGTGGTCTTGAGGCAACTGGCGGTCGCCGCGTCCTGCACGCCGTCGGAAACAAAGAACAGGAACTTCTGCGGCGAACTGGATGAGGTGCCGTCGCCGGGCGCCGGAATCTCCGTGTTCATGTCGGTCAGGATCTTGTCGAAGTTTGTGTCGGTGTCGCTCGCGTAGTTCTGGTACGGCACCGTCATCAGATCGATGCCGTTGGCCTGCGATTTGACGCTCGTCAGGTTGGACGACAGCGACGAGACTTTGGTCAGCCCCATCTGCTGGGCCGAGCCACCGAATGTGTAGATCGCCGCCCGGAACTGGCTCGAGACAATCTGGCTGGAGCCAGCCGTGTCCATGAGCTGTTGCGTGGCGCTGCGCACGACGTCGATGCGCATCGTCACGCCGAGCGATTTCGCCAGCCCGTAATAATCGTGCGGCGAGGCGTCCATCTGGTGGCAGGCGAAGGCGCATTTGTCCGACGTATTGTTGACCAGGAGCGTGACGTCATCCGGCGTCGCCCCCACGCCCATCGAAGGCGTGTTGTCGAGCAACATGTAGAAATCCATGTAGACCGGCAGCGCCGAATTGGCCGTCGCCTTGCCGTTTATATTGATCTGATGAATGCCGGCGACATTTGCCAGTGTGGTCTGGACATTCGCTGTGTAGCTCACCACCGCCGCCCGCCCGCTCGATGAATCGGTGACGGTGGCCGTCACCGTATCGACGCTGCCGCGCTTGAGGGTTGCCGACTGGGCCTTGAAGAATTTCACCGCCGATTTCCGGGCCTGGGCGGCGGTCATCGACATGGCGTGCTGGTTGACCACCGACAGCGCGGCCGCGTCGGCATAGGAATCGAGCGCCGCTTTGGCGCGGTTGGCGAGGCTGTAGTCGATGGCGGCACCAACCGAGACGACGACCGGCACCGCGGTCAGCGCGAATGTAATGGCCATATTGCCGCGCCGGTCGCGAACGAAGGCGCGGAGCAAGCCGAAAATCAGGGGGAGCATTCTGCTCATGGCGGACCGACCTGGGACTGACCGGCCACCCTCAACCGCCCGCCGTTAACGCTCAGTTGCGGTCTCCTCAGCGGCGGCGGCGTGTCGGTGCCCGTGGTTTACAAGCGGTTAGGCCCGGTCCGCCAACCGACCGGCCCGGCGGGGCGTCTTCTCGGCGTCCTTCTTTGGCCGACCCCTTGCCGGCCGCCGCCGCGAAAAGTTCTCAAGGGAGACGGGGGTTTAGCCCTTACTTCGTCAACCAAATCCCCCTATATTGGGCGGGCCGGGGCAACCCGGTCTATGGCGATAAACGGACGTCGTAATAAACCTTTCGGACCCGGGGGCAGTACCCGGCGCCTCCACCCAAGCCCGGACTGGCCGGCCCAAACGGGGCCACACAAGACGGGCGACGGGCTTCGGCGGGGGCGAACTAGGATCGACGAGGGCGTAAAAGGCGAACTTTCGCTCGGCATGGTTCCGCCGTTATCGGGCCTATCTCATAGTTGCCAACGACAACTATGCTCCGGTTGCTCAGGCCGCCTAAGCGGTCCTGAAAAACCAAGCCTACAAGTCCTAACGGGATAAGCTCCGTTAGGCGGGGTTCGGAGGCACCTGGCAACAGAAGCCTCCACTTTCCTTCTCCCTGCCTTACCCCTGCCCATTGTGCCGCGTGTCATCGGCACCTGCTCCGGCGCTCCCGCTCGCCCGGCATCTGCGCTAATATCGGGACCGACTCCAAGCCGCACTGCAGGACTTTTATGGCCGACCACATCCGCTACGATCTTCTCACCCAGCAGGCTTTGCGCGGCGTTGTCCGCAACGTGCTCGCCGATGCGGCGAAAAAAGGCCTGCCGGGCGAACACCATTTCTACATTTCGTTCGAAACCCAGTCCGAGGGCGTGCGCCTGTCGGACCGCTTGCGCGCGCAATATCCCGAAGAAATGACCATCATTCTCCAGCACCAGTTCTGGGACCTGGCGGTTACCGATCAGGGCTTCGAGGTCGGCATGTCGTTCGGCGGCATTCCGGAGAAGCTTTTTGTGCCGTTCGGCGCCGTGACCGGGTTTTTCGATCCGTCGGTCCAGTTCGGCCTTCAGTTCGAGGAAATCGGTGACGAGCAGGGCTCGAAGGACGACGCGGCAAAGCCGACGCCCGCGGCCTTCATGCGTGACAAGGTCGCATCTGCCGAAAACGAAGCCGCGGCGAAAAGGCCCGCTTTGCCCGCCGCCCCGGCGGCGGCGTCGATTCCCTCGATTTCGCCGACCGACGCTTCGACAGCACCGGCGGACCCCGACCCGGACAAACCCTCGGGCGGCGGAGAAGTCGTTCGCCTCGACCGCTTTCGCAAGAAATAACGAGCTGCCGAACTTCCAGGCGAAATGGAAGCCGGCTCGCCGTCCGGAAACGCGAAAAATCATGACCTAGGTGCTGTGCATGGCCCATTCCTCCGAAACGTCCAGAAACGCGCCGAACAGCACACGCAGCGAAAGCGATTCCTTCGGCGCGCTGGATATCGCCGCCGATAAATTGTGGGGCGCGCAGACCGAGCGCTCGTTGCGCAATTTCCGCATCGGCACCGAACGCATGCCGATCGAGATCATTCACGCACTCGGCCTGGTCAAGCGCGCCGCCGCGGAGGTCAATCGCGACCTCGGCTTGCTCGATGCGAAATTCGCCGCGGCCATCGTCAAGGCGGCGCAGGATATCGCCGACGGCAAGCTCGACGAGCATTTCCCGCTGGTGGTCTGGCAGACCGGTTCCGGCACCCAGACCAACATGAACGTCAACGAGGTGATCGCCAATATCGCCAATGTGGCGTTTGGCGGCGAGCTCGGTTCAAAGAAGCCGGTGCATCCGAACGATCACGTCAATATGGGCCAGTCGTCGAACGACAGTTTTCCGTCGGCCATGCATATCGCCGCGGCGATGCGGATCGAGCATCACCTCAAGCCGGCGCTGATGGCGATGCAGGAAGCGCTCGACGCCAAGACCCGCGAATTCGCCGACATCGTCAAGATCGGCCGCACCCATACGATGGATGCGACGCCGATCACGCTCGGTCAGGAGTTTTCTGGCTATGCCGCGCAGGTCAAATCGTCGATCGCGCGGATCGACATGGCCAGACACGATCTGATGCCGCTGGCGCAAGGCGGCACCGCGGTCGGCACCGGCCTCAACACGCATCCGGAATTCGCCGTGCGTTTCGCCACGCGCATCGCCGAACTGACCGGCCTGCCTTTCGTCAGCGCCGACAACAAGTTCGAGCACATGGCCGGCCACGACGCCTATGTGTTTGCCCACGGCGCGATCAACGCAGCCGCGACGGCGCTGTTCAAGATCGCCAACGACATCCGCCTGTTGGGCTCCGGCCCGCGCTCGGGCTTGGGCGAACTTAACCTGCCGAGCAATGAAGCCGGATCATCGATCATGCCGGGCAAGGTCAACCCGACGCAGTCGGAAGCGCTGACCATGGTGTGCTGTCAGGTGTTCGGCAATCAGGCGACGATCACCGTCGCCGGCAGCCAGGGCCATTTTGAACTCAACGTCTACAACCCGGTCATGGCCAACGCGATGCTGCAGTCGATCCGGTTGCTGGGTGACGCCGCGAACTCGTTCACCGAACATTGCATCGTTGGCATCACGGCCAACGTTGCCCGTATTACCGAACTGATGCAGCGCTCGCTGATGCTGGTGACGGCATTGGCGCCGCATATCGGCTACGACAAGGCCACCCAGGTGGCCAAGGCCGCGCATGCCAATGGCTCCACCCTGCGCGAGGAAGCGACCCGCCTCGGTTATGTCACGCCGGAGGATTTTGACCGGATCGTCCGGCCGGAGAAAATGACGCGACCGGGGACGGAATAGGTGCCACGCCGGCTATGGATGGCATTTCTAAAGGTAAAATAGTAGCGAAGTTCAGATTTTGAAAAGCTTTGCTGGCGGCCCCGGACGCCATGAGCATTGTTCAAGCTTATATTCAGGGCAGTGAATTTATCTAGACTGTCATAAATACGTATCCAGATACTATTCTACTGAAAGACGATGTTCTTTATCTTAGGTGTCATGCCATCGGCATCCAGATTTTCATATCATTTATTTCGGTATCTAAAATAATCACAAGACGTATTGAGAATATTATTTAGATAAAGCTTCGTAATAGACGCTTATGCGGCAGTGGCTCAAAGTTATTCCGCGCCGCTAGTCCAGCAATCTATTACGATCAACTAACCGTGTATTGAAAACGCAGTGTATCCTCTCGCAGTGTGATGGCTTGAGTCCTTACTAGCGGCCGTTGCAGCGTAATAAGGTCCGGCCAGTTCTGGACCGCCGTCGGCCATTAAACTGCCACGCGGTCGGTGTGAATTACCGGCGAACGGAACAACGGCCGGAAGCAAAACAATGGCCGAAGGCGGGGACAATGGCCGAAATCGTCAATCTTCGGACAGCGCGGAAACGGGCCAAGCGCCGGTCGGAAGAGCAGAACGCACAGGCACAACGTCTGGCGCATGGCCGACCGAAACATTGGCGCGAGCTTGACGCCGCGCAACGCGAGCACGAGGTCCGCGCCCTCGAGCGACACAAGATCGAAACGGAAGACAATCCATGAATTCCCCGGTCATCAAACGCTCGATCGTCATTGGCGGGCACAAGACCAGCGTGAGCCTCGAAGACGCTTTCTGGCAGGGGCTCAAGGAAATCGCCGTGGCCCGGCAGATGACGCTTTCGGACATGGTTGCTTCGATCGACACCGATCGCCGCCAGGGCAATCTGTCGTCGGCGATCCGCCTGTATGTCCTCGACCACTATCGCAGCCGGGGCAGCGACCAGCGTGCCGGCGCCGAACAGCGCGAGACCACGGCGCGCGACGTCAGTTTTGCGGGCTGACCTCTTGCGGGTGGGCGAGTGCGGCCGGTGGGCTCGCAACGCCGGACGGTCGCGGCGCGGGTTTGATATCGAGTGGCGCCGGCAATGCTGGCGCCATTGGCGTCTTCGGGGCGACGGCGCTCGGCGCCGGCACGGAATTTGTGGGCCGCTCGGGCACAGCCGGCACAGCCACTGACGGCGCGGTCGCCGGCTTTTCAACCGCCGCTGCCGGCGGTGGTGGAGCCGGCTTCGGCTGCGCCGCCTCCATCGCTTTCAGCCGCTTGGCCTGATTTTCGACGGAGCGCAATGTGAGCCAACCGGTCAATGCCGAGATATCGACGCTGCGCGTCGGATCGACGGCCGGTCCGCGCAGCGCCATGAAGATATTCGGACGCGCACCCGACGCCTCGCTCGAGCCGGACAGCACCAGCCGCGCATCGACCGTCCCATCGGTGAGATCGACATTGCCGGTGATGGCAAGGTCGGCGCCCTCGCCTTCGACCTTGGATTGGGACAGCCGCAATTGCCCCGCGCTCACCGCGAAGGGCAGTTCGATGTGCTTCACCGACAACTGCCCGCTATCGAGCGCTCGCTCGACGATCGTCGCGATGCGGGCATTGTCGATGCTCACGCCCTGATCGACCGCGCGTGTCACGCTATCGAAGGCGCGCGGATCGAGACCGGCCAATTGCCCGTTGCTCACCTGCACCTTGCCATTGCCCTGCAACGAGCCGATCAGCGCGATCGGGCTCAGGCCGGAGCCGGCGATATCGGCGGTGAGATCGAGTTTGCCGGTGACCGGCGGCCGCACACTCGACGGCAGAAACGTCGCCGCGTCGGCGCCCTTGATGGCGAACTCGGCCTTGGTCTTGAGACCGAGATCGGTGTCGTGCCACACGATCGATCCGGCGAGCTGGCCGCCCGCCACGTCGCCGGCCATATCGCCAATGGTGAGTTCGTGATCGGCCAGACGCAATGTCGAACGGAATTCACGCACCGCGATCTGGCGCGTCACATCGAGCCGCCGCGCCTTGAACGCCACCGCGCCGGTGAAATCGCCGAACACACCGTCGGTAAACGGCTCGGTCGACCACAACCACGTCTTGTCGGGGCCCGCCGCGGTCGCCGGCATGCCGATCGCCGCGGCCGTCAGGCGGCCGGCATCGACATTGTCGGCTTCGATGTCGCCGGAAATCTTGCGCGGCGTGGCGAAGGCCATCGCCAGTTTGCCGCGCACCGCGGTGCCGCCGATACTGGCGCTGGCATCGGAAATCGACAGTTCGTCGCCGCTTAGCGCCACGCGTCCGTCGAACGTCACCGGCAAGGCGGCGCGGTCATCATTGGTCGGCCCGCGCAACGGCGCCGCATTGGCGCGCACGATATTGGCGCGCAACGACGCCGTCGGCGACGCTGCAAACGGCCTGGCAGTCCCTGTCGCGCGCGCCTCCAGTCCTTTTGCAGTGAGCCGCGCATCGACGCGCAGATCGCCGCTCGCCGGACCGTTAAGCGCCAGCGTGAGCGCGCCGGGCCCGGGCTCGATCGCCAGCGAACCGTCAAGGCCGAGCATGGTCAGCAGCATCTTGCCGTCATCGGCGTCGAGCTTGCCGTCGATCTTCAGGTCGCCGCGGCTGAGCACCTGCGCATCGGCGGCGCCTTGTGCGTTCAGCGCCAGCCGCACCTTGCCGAGACGGCCATCGACGCTCAGCTTTGCGTTGGCCGACGGCGCGGTGCCTTCGATAGTCAATTTCGCCTGCAGCTTTGCCGGCGCCATCGCGGCCGCATTGGCGCTGAGCGCCTCGACGGTCGAAGGCGCAAAGCGCGACAGAATCGCGAACACCGGCGCCATGTCCGGCGCGGTGAGATCGACATTGATGCTGCCGCGCGGTGTCGCAGCGCTGGTGTCGATGCGGCCGCTGGCCGAGAACGCGGCGCCGCCGAGATCGGC
>JBAZSM010000005.1:0-84160 GCA_041662425.1 Pseudolabrys sp. | reverse complement strand
ACGCCCGGCCTGCCTTCCGAACTGCTGGCGCAGCGTCCCGATATCCGACTGGCCGAAGCGCAACTCGCGGCCGCCAATGCCAATGTCGAAGTGGCGCGCGCGCAGATGCTGCCGTCGATCTCGCTCACCGCCCAGGGCGGTTACCAGAGCGCGGTGCTCAAGACCCTGCTGCGCCCGGAGTCGGCGCTTTATTCCGTCGCCGCCGGCCTGACGCAGCCGATCTTCGACGGCGGCGAGCTGCAGGGCAATCTCGACCTGCAAAAGGGCCGTCAGGACGAATTGCTGCAGGCCTATCGCAAGTCGGTCATTTCCGGCTTCGTCGATGTCGAGAATGCGCTCGATGCCGTGCGTCAGACCGCGATCCGCGAGCGCGTGCAGACCGAAGTGGTGGCGAGTTCGCGGCGCGCTTTCAGCATTTCGGAACAGCGCCTGCGCGAAGGTACGATCGACCTGGTCACCGTGCTGCAGACGCAGCAGACGCTCTATCAGGCACAGGACACGCTGGCGACGGTGCGGCTCTCGCGGCTGCAGGCTGTCGTCAGTCTTTATCAGGCGCTCGGCGGGGGCTGGCTGCCAAAACCCCAACGGACAGAAGCCGCCGATGCACGGTGAACTCCCCCGACCGAATACGACCGTCACGCCTGTAACCGCGCCGAAAAGCGGGCGCGGCCGGCGGCTCATCACCTATCTCGTCGTACTGCTCGCGGTCGGCGGCGCGCTGTATTACGCCTTCGGCACCTCGACTCAAAAACAGCAGCGGGGCCGCTTCTTTGCCGGCGACGGACCGGTTCCGGTGCTCTCGGCGAATGCGCAATTTTCCGACGTGCCGGTCTATCTCGATGCCGTCGGCACCACCAAGGCGCTCAACACCGTGACGGTGCGTTCGCAGGTCGATGGCAAGCTGCTGAGCGTCAATTTCAAGGAGGGCCAGGACGTCAAGAAGGGCGACGTGCTGGCGAAGATCGATCCGACCACCTATCAGGCCACGCTCGACCAGGCGCTCGCCAAGAGGGCGCAGGATGAAGCGCTGCTCGCCAATGCCAGGAACGACCTGACGCGCTACGAACAGCTCGCCGCCACCAATGCCATCAACAAACAGCAGATGGACACGCAGCGCTCGCTGGTCGCCCAATATGTCGCCCAGGTGCAATCCGACCAGGCGTCGATCGAAAGCGCGCAGGCGACGCTCGGCTACACCACGGTCCGCGCGCCGCTCGACGGCCGCACCGGCCTCCGCCAGGTCGACGAAGGCAATATCATTCACGCGTCGGACACGACCGGCATCGTCGTCATCACGCAGCTCAAGCCGATCTCGGTGCAGTTCAACCTGCCGCAGCAATATCTGTCGGAGGTCAACGACGCTTTCGCCAAGGGCCCGTTGCAGGTCGACGCGCAGCGCTCCGATAACGACGCGGTGCTCGACAGCGGCAAGCTCACCGTGGTCGACAACCAGGTCGACTCCACCACCGGCACCGTGAAACTGAAAGCGGAATTCCCGAACGCCAATCTGCAACTATGGCCGGGCCAGTTCGCCAATGTGCGGCTGCTGATCAATACCCTGCAGCATGTCGTGACGATCCCGACCGGCGCGGTGCAGCGCGGGCCGAATGGCACTTTCGTATATGTCATCAAGGACGGCACCGTCGCGATGCGCCCGATCGTGGTGCAGAAGCAGGACGAGACGCAGACCGTCGTGAAAAGCGGGCTGACGCCGCCGGAACAGGTGGTCACCACCGGCTTCGCGCGATTGACGGACGGCGGCAAAGTGACGGTGAGCTCCGGCGACGGCAAGCCGGCGCCGGCGCCGCCCGCCGCGACGCGGCAACGCGGCCAGCGACAGAACGGGACTACGGGGGCGAACGGACAGCGGAAACCGAATCCGCAGCCATAACCCCGGAATGACGTGAAAATATGAGCGTCTCCTCGCCCTTTATCCATCGGCCGATCGCCACCTCGCTGCTCGGTATCGCGGTGATGCTGGGCGGCGCGCTCGGCTACTGGTGGCTGCCGGTGTCGGCGCTGCCGCAAGTCGACTTCCCGACCGTGCAGGTGACGACGCAACTGCCCGGCGCCAATCCCGACACCGTGGCCGCGCTGATCACCGCGCCGCTCGAACGCAGCTTCGGCCAGATCCAGGCCCTGCAGACGATGACGTCGTCGAGTTCGTTCGGCATCAGCCAGATCACGCTGCAGTTCGATCTCAACCGCGATATCGACGCCGCCGCCCAGGACGTGCAGTCGGCGATCAATGCCGCCGGCTCGACGCTGCCGAAAAACCTGCCCTACCCGCCGCTGTATTCGAAGGTGAACCCGGCCGATACGCCGGTCATCACGCTCGCCATTACCTCCGACAACATCGCGCTGCGCGAGTTGTCGGACATGGCCAACACCATCATGGCGCCGCGCCTGTCGGAAGTCTCCGGCGTCGGCCGCGTCTCGGTACAGGGCGGCATCAAGCCGGCGGTGCGCATCCAGGCCGACCTGTCGCGGCTCGCGGCCTATGGCATCGCGCTCGAAGACCTGCGCAGCGCGATCGTCAGCGCCAATGTCGCCGGCGCCAAAGGCGCGCTCGACGGCGCGCAGCAATCCTACACCATCGCCGCCAACGATCAGCTGGCCAGCGCCAAGGCCTACAGGAACATCACCGTCGCCTATCGCAACGGCGCGCCCGTCCTGCTGTCAGATATTGCAGACGTTGTCGACGGGCTGGAAAACAACCAGGTCGGCGCCACCTATCAGGGCAAGCCGGGCATCGTCATCGACGTGCAGCGCCAGCCCGGCGCCAATGTCATCGAAACCGTGCAGCGCGTCCGCGCCGAGCTGCCGCGGCTGCAACGCACGCTGCCGGCCGGCGCCAAGCTGACCATCGTCACCGACCGCACCGACACGATCCGCGCCTCGATCCATGACGTGCAGTTCACGCTGGTGCTATCGATCGGCCTCGTCGTCCTCGTGGTGTTCGTGTTCCTGCGCACGGTCCGCGCCACCATCATCGCCGGCGTGGCGCTGCCTTTGTCGCTGATCGCGACCTTCGGCGTCATGTACTTCGCCGGCTTCTCGCTCGACAACCTGTCGCTGATGGCGCTGACCATCGGCACCGGCTTCGTCGTCGACGACGCCATCGTCATGATCGAGAACATCGTCCGCCATATCGAGGACGGCGAGGATCCGATCGACGCCGCGTTGCGCGGCGCCAAGGAAATCGGCTTCACCGTCATATCGCTGACGCTGTCGCTGATCGCGGTGTTCATCCCGCTGCTGTTCATGACCGGGCTGGTCGGCCGCATGTTCCGCGAATTCGCGCTGACGCTGACCATCGCGGTGGTGGCCTCCGCCATTGTGTCGCTGACGCTGACGCCGATGATGTGCGCCAAGCTCTTGCGCCGCGACAAAGGCGGCCAAGGCAATGCGCTGACGCGGCGGTTTTCCGACTACACCGACCGCACCATCGACGCCTATCGCCGCAGCCTCGAATGGGTGCTGCTGCGCCGCGGCGCGACCTTGACGGTGACGCTGCTGACGCTCGTGGCGACCTTGGCGCTGTACGTGGCGATGCCGAAAGGCTTCCTGCCGATCCAGGACACCGGGCAGATCACCGCGGTGACGGAAGCCGGCACCGACGTCTCCTTCGACGAGATGCAGCGCCGGCAGACGCGGATCGAGACTATTCTGCGCGGCGATCCGGACGTCGCCAGCGTCGTCTCGGTCATCGGCGTCAGCCCGGTCAACGCGACGCCGAATGCGGGGCGGATATCGATCAGCCTGAAGCCGCGCAGCGAGCGCAACGATCTGGTCGGCGCGATCGTCGAACGGCTCAAGGGCAAGGTCGCCGGCATTCCCGGCATGAACGTCTATTTCCAGGCGACGCAGGACATCCAGATTTCGACGCGGGTGAGCCGCGCGCAGTATCAGTATACGCTCACCGGCAGCGACACCGCCGAGGTGACGCACTGGGCCGATACGCTGGCGCGCAAGCTGCGCGGCGATCCGGTGATGCGCGAGGTCGCGTCGGAAGCGCAGGAAGGCGGGCCGCGCATCATGGTCAATGTCGACCGCGAGAAGGCCGGCCGGCTCGGCGTGTCGATGCAGAGCGTCACCGACACGCTGTATGACGCCTTCGGCCAGCGCCAGATTTCGACGATCTACGGCCAGGCCAACCAGTATCGCGTCATTCTCGAGGCGCAGCCGCGTTACCAGCAGGACCCGACCGCGCTGTCCAAGATCTACGTCACCGGTTCGACCACCTCGACCGGCACCGCGGCGACCGCCGGCAACACCGCGACCGGCACGACCAACACCAACACGTCGGCGACGCCAAATTCGGTGACCGGTTCGAACCAGGTGCCGCTCGCGGCCTTCGCGCGCTTCGACTACACCGCGGCGCCGCTCGCCATCGCCCACCAGGAGCAGTTTCCGTCGGTGACGGTGAGCTTCGATCTCGCGTCGGGCTATGCCTTGAGCGACGCGGTGAAGGTGATCCAGGCGGCCGAGCAGGATATCGGCATGCCGTCATCCGTGACCGGCAGCTATGCCGGCGACGCGGCCGAATTCGCCAAGTCGCTGGCCGGCGAGCCGTGGCTGATCCTGGCCGCGGTGATCGCGATCTACATCGTGCTCGGCGTGCTGTACGAGAGTTTCATCCACCCGCTGACGATTCTGTCGACGCTGCCGTCGGCCGGCGTCGGCGCGCTGCTGGCGCTGATGCTGTTCGGCTACGACCTGTCGGTGATCGCGCTGATCGGCATCGTGCTGCTGATGGGCATCGTCAAGAAGAACGCCATCCTGATGATCGACTTCGCGCTCGAAGCCGAACGCGAACACGGCATGAGCCCGGAGGAATCGATCGTGCAGGCGGCGCTGTTGCGCTTCCGGCCGATCATGATGACGACGCTCGCCGCCCTGTTCGGCGCGCTGCCGCTGGCGCTCGAATCCGGCACCGGCTCGGAACTGCGCAATCCGCTCGGCATCACCATCGTCGGCGGCCTGCTGCTCAGCCAGCTGCTTACGCTTTACACGACGCCCGTCATCTACCTCTACATGGAGCGGTTGCGCGCCTGGATGTCGCCCGATCGCCCGCGCCGCGCCGCGCCCGCGCCCGCGCCGGCGGAGTAAGTTCAAATGAACTTCTCATGGCCCTTCATCCGGCGGCCGATCGGCACGACACTGCTGGCGATCGGCCTGTTTCTCACCGGCGCGGTGGCCTACGACTTCCTCCCCGTCGCCAGCCTGCCGAGTGTCGAATTCCCGACCATCAGCGTGACCGCGACACGCCCCGGCGCCGATCCGAACATCATGGCGGCGACGGTCGCCGCGCCGCTGGAACGGCGGCTTGGCGAAATCTCCGGCGTCACTGAACTCACCTCGACCAGTTCGCAGGGCTCGACCCGCATCAACGTGCAGTTCGATCTGTCGCGCAATGCCGACGGCGCCGCCCGCGACGTGCAGGCGGCCATCAACGCCGCCATGACCGACCTGCCGAGCGACCTGCCCTCGGTGCCGACATTCCGCAAGATGAACCCGGCGGCGGCGCCGATCCTCATTCTCGCGCTCACCTCCAAGACCATGGCGGGCAGCGCCATCTACGATGCCGCCGACAGCATCATCGTGCAGCGCCTGAGCCAGGTGGAAGGCGTCGCCGACGTCACCGTGGCCGGCTCCGAGCAGCCGGCAATTCGCGTCCGCGTCGACCCCGACCGGCTGGCGGCGGCAGGCGTGACGCTGGAACAGGTGCGCACCTCGATCGCCAATTCCAATGCGCAAGGCGCGCTCGGCAGTTTCGAGGGCGCCAAGCGCGCCGTCACCATCGGCATCAACAATCAGCTGCGGCAGCCGCCGGAATACGACCCGATCGTGGTCAAGACGGTGAACGGCAATGTCATCCGGCTCGGCGATATCGCCAGCATCCAGCCGAG
This sequence comes from Pseudolabrys sp., assembly GCA_041662425.1. Lineage (GTDB taxonomy): Bacteria > Pseudomonadota > Alphaproteobacteria > Rhizobiales > Xanthobacteraceae > Pseudolabrys. Next base: position 78,248 of record JBAZSM010000005.1, on the reverse strand, counting down.
CGTGCGCAACACGCGCTCCGCGGGCTGGTATAATCGCGATCCGTCGGTGCTGCTCATCATCACCAAGCAGGCCGACGCCAATGTGATCGATACAGTCGATCGCATCTACGAATTGCTGCCCGAACTGAGGCAGTGGATTCCGGCCGGTCTTAACATCGAGGTTCTGACCGACCGCACGCAGACGATCCGCGCCAGCGTGCAGGATATGCAGCTCACGCTCGCCGCATCGGCCCTGCTGGTGATGCTGGTGGTGTTCCTGTTCCTGCGCCGCACGGCGGCGACGCTCGCGGCCGGCATCACCGTGCCGCTGTCGCTCGCCGGCACCTGCGCCGCGATGTGGGCGGCCGGCTTCTCCATCGACAACCTGTCGCTGATGGCGCTGGCGGTGTCGATCGGCTTCGTCGTCGATGACGCCATCGTCATGATCGAGAACATGTTCCGCTTCATGGAGAGAGGCTACCGGCCGCTGCGCGCCGCCATGCTGGGCGCCAAGCAGATCGGCTTCACCGTCGTTTCGATCTCGGTGTCGCTGATCGCCGCGTTCATTCCGCTGCTGTTCATGGGCGGCATCGTCGGCCGGCTGTTTCGCGAATTTTCCGTCACGCTGGCCTTCTCCATCGCCGTCTCAACGGTCGTGTCGCTGTCGGTGACGCCGATGATCTGCGCCTATTTCGTCCGCGAGCCGCCGGACAAGAGCGCGACCTGGCTCGACCGCCGCGTCGAAGGCGTGCTGTCGCGCATGGTCCGCTTCTACGACCGCACACTGACATTCGTACTTGAACACCGCGCGCTGGCGCTGATCGTTTTCGTGACCACCATCGCGCTGACGGTCGGCTTCTTCATCAAGGTGCCGAAAGGCTATTTTCCGCAGGACGACACCGGCCTCATTTTCGGCGGCACGCAGGCCTCGACCGATATTTCCTACGCGGCGATGGAAAAGCTGCAATTGCAGGCGATGGACGTGGTGCTCGCCGATCCCGCCGTCGCCGGGCTCGGCTCCTCGGTCGGCGCCTCGGGATTTAGCGCGTCGGTCAATCGCGGACGGCTGTTCATCAGTCTCAAATCGCTCGAAGAGCGGGGCAACGTCTCGACGCAGGCGGTGCTGGCGCGGCTGCGCACGCGCCTCGGCCAGATCCCCGGCATTCGCGTCTTCCTGGTTCCGGCGCAGGACCTGCGCGTCGGCGCCCGGCAGAGCGATTCGTCCTATCAGTTCACGCTGTGGAGCGCCGATATCGACGCGCTGCAAACCTGGGTGCCGAAAGTCGTCGCGCGCGCGCAACAGATCCCGGAATTGACGGACGTCACCACCGACCGCGAACAGGGCGGGCTGCAGGTCGACATCAAGATCGACCGCGAAGCCGCGGCGCGCCTCGGCGTCAGCATTCAGGATATCGACAACGCGCTCAACAATTCATTCTCGCAGCGGCAGATTTCGACCATCTATACGCAGCGCAACCAGTATCGCGTGATCCTGGAAGTCAGCCCCAAATTCCGGCGCGACCCGTCCGATCTGTTGAATGTCTATGTACCGGGCAACGGCAATGCGCAGATCCCGCTATCGGCGGTCGCCAATATCGAGCGCGGCATCGCGCCTCTGGTGGTCAACCATCAGGGCCAGTTTCCGTCGGTGACCGTCACCTACAACATCAAGCCCGGCGTCGCCATCGAACAGGCGACCGCGGCGCTGTCGCAGGCCGTCGCCGAACTGCACATGCCGGATTCGATCCGTGCCGACGCGGCCGGCGACGTCAAGGCGTTCCAGCAGAGCGCCAATGCCCAGGTGCTGCTGCTCGTCGCCGCTCTGATCGCGGTCTATATCGTGCTCGGCATTCTGTATGAAAGCCTGGTGCACCCGCTCACCATCATCTCGACCTTGCCGTCGGCGGGGCTCGGCGCGCTGCTGGCGCTCGACCTGTTCGGCGCCGAACTGACGGTGATCGCCTTCATCGGCATCATTCTGCTGATCGGCATCGTCAAGAAGAACGGCATCATGATGGTGGACTTTGCGCTCGAAGGCGAACGCGAACGTGGGCTATCGCCGATGCAGGCCATTCACGAAGCGTGCCTGGCGCGCTTCCGGCCGATCCTGATGACGACTTTGGCGGCGATGCTCGGCGCGCTGCCGCTGATCCTGGCCACCGGCCCCGGCTCGGAATTGCGCCGCCCGCTCGGCATCACCATCATCGGCGGACTTCTGGTGTCCCAGATCCTGACGCTTTACACGACGCCCGTCATTTATCTCTGGCTCGACAAATTGCATCACCGCCTCGGCGGCGGCGTGCCGTCATTTGTGAAGCGGCGGCGCGGACCGGATGCGCCCAGCATTCAGCCGGCCGAGTAAACCCTCTCGCCTTGGGGCAGAGGGTACGCAGATCAAACGCCCAGATACCGATGCTGCACGTCGGTATTGGCGGCGAGTTCGGCCGACAGTCCGGACCACACGACGCGGCCACGTTCGATCATGAAATGCTGGTCGGCCACGCGAATGAGCGCGCCGACATTCTTGTCGATCACCAGCACCGACAGCCCGGACTTCTTGAGACGCGCCAGGCAATTCCAGATTTCCTGACGGATCAGCGGCGCGAGGCCTTCGGTCGCTTCATCGAGAATGAGCAGGCGCGGATTGGTCATCAGCGCGCGGCCGACCGCAAGCATTTGCTGTTCACCGCCCGACAGCTGGTTGCCCATGCTGGTGGCGCGCTCGGCGAGCCGCGGGAAAAGATCGTAGACCCGCTCCAGCGTCCACTCGCCGCCGGCGCGCCTTACAGCCGTCGCCACAAGATTTTCGCGCACGGTGAGATTGGAAAAAATCTGGCGGCCTTCCGGCACCAGCCCGATGCCGCGCTGCGCGATGCGATAGGCCGGCTGGCCGCGGATCTCCTCGCCCATGAATTTGATCGAACCGGTACGCGCGGCGGACAGGCCCATGATCGAGCGCACGCTGGTCGTCTTGCCCATGCCGTTACGGCCCATCAGCGTGACCATTTCGCCCGGCGCGATTGAGAACGACACGCCGAACAATACCTGGCTCTGGCCGTAGCAGGTCTCGACACCGTCGAGGCTGAGAATGGCATCGGATGCGGCTGCGCTAGGCATGAGCCGTCTCCGCATCGCCGAGATAGGCCTCGCGCACCTGCTCGTTGGCGCGAATGTCATCGGGCACGCCGGTCGCGATGACGCGGCCATAGACCAGCACCGTGATACGGTCGGCGAGCGCGAACACCGCCTCCATGTCGTGCTCGACCAGCAGGATCGTGTAGTCGCGCTTGAGCGCGCGCAGCATCCCGACCATGCGCGCCGATTCCTCCGGGCCGAGCCCGGCCATCGGCTCGTCCAGCAGCAGCAGGCGCGGACGGCTGGCCAGCGCCATCGCCAGCTCCAGCAGACGGTGTTCGCCGTGGCTGAGCGAGGCGGTGATCTTGTCGGCGCTGGCCGCGAGGCCAACGCGGGCGAGCGCCTCGCGCGCCGGGTCGCGCAACTCCGTTTCCGAACGGGCCTTGCGCCAGAAATGGAACGAATGCCCGGCATGGGCCTGGACCGCGAGCGCGACATTGTCGAGCACGCTGAGATCGAGGAACAGCGACGTGATCTGGAACGAACGCGCCAGCCCGATATGGCTGCGCTTCTGCATCGGCATCCGCGTGATGTCGATGCCGGCGAACTGGATACGGCCGGCATCGGCGAAGGTCGAACCCGACAATTGCGCGATCAGCGTCGTCTTGCCGGCGCCGTTCGGCCCGATCAGGGCGTGCAACTCGCCCTGCGGAATGGCGAACGAGACATTATCGGTGGCGACGATGCCGCCGAAGCGTTTGGCGAGGTTTTCGACCTGGATCAGCGGCGCGCTCATGACGCCCTCCGTGCGCCGAACCGCCCATCAAGCGCGCTGAGAAGGCCGTCGATGCCGCCCCGGGCGAACAGGACAACGAGCAGCAGCAGCGGCCCGAGGATGATCTGCCAGTACTCGGTGAAGCCGGACAGCACCTCTTCCAGCACCAGCAGCGCGATCGCGCCCATCACCGGACCGGCGACCGTGCCCATGCCGCCGAGCACCACCATGATGATGAGATCGCCGGAGCGCGTCCAGTACATCACCGACGGCGAGATGAAGTCCGCCTGGTTGGCGAGCAGGGCGCCCGACAGACCGCACAGCACGCCGGCGATGACAAAGGCCGTCAGCTTGTAGCGATAGGTCGAGAAGCCGATGGCGCGCATGCGGACGTCGTTGGAGCGCGTGCCTTGCAGCACCATGCCGAAGCGCGAATTGATCAGCCGGTACACCAGATAGATCGATGCGAACAGAATGACGAGGCAGACGTAATAGAACTGCGTCTTGTTCGACAGGTTGAGCGCGTCGATGAACTCGCTGCGCTTGTAGATGGTCAGGCCGTCGTCGCCGCCATAGCGGGCGATGCCGGAGACGATGTAATAGGCCATCTGCGCGAAAGCGAGCGTGATCATGATGAAGTAGACGCCGCGCGTGCGCAGCGACAGCGCGCCGATCACCAGCGCGAACAGCGCCGAGGCGAGGATCGCCACCGGCCACTGGATGAAGCCGCTAAAGATGCCTTCCTTCGCCAGCATGCCGACGGCATAGCCGCCGATGCCGAGATAAACGGCATGGCCGAAGCTCATCATGCCGCCGAAACCGAGGATGAGGTTGAGGCTCACCGCCGCCAGCGCCAGGATGACGATGCGGGTGAACAGGGTCAGCATGAAACGGTCGCCGGTCAGTTGCGAATAGACCGGCAAAAGCGCGAGCGCGAGCAGCAGCAGGCCGACGACGATCGTGCGAAACGTGAGCCGCGGCATCATTTCTGCCCCGCCGCGAACAGGCCTTCGGGCTTGACGATCAGCACGATCGCCATCAGCAGATAGATGAGCATCGACGACAAAGCCGGCGCCAGTGTCGAGGCCGCGGCGGGGCTCAGGACCTCGCGCAGCAGGTCCGGCAGATAGGAACGCCCGAGCGTATCGATGAAGCCGACCAGCAGCGCCGCCACCAGCGCGCCGCGGATCGAGCCGATGCCGCCGATCACGGTAATGACGAAAGCCAGAATGAGAATGTTCTCGCCCATGCCGACCTGCACGGTGAGAATCGGCGCCTGCATCAGGCCGGCAAGCCCGGCGAGCGCGGCTCCCAGACCGAACACCAGCGTGTAGAGCAGCTTGATGTTGACGCCAAGCGCGCCGACCATTTCACGGTTCGACGCGCCGGCGCGGATCAGCATGCCGATGCGCGTGCGCATCACCAGAACATAGAGCCCGCCCGCCACCATCAGCGACACGATGATGATGGAAAACTTGTAGGCCGAGTATTGAACGCCCGGCAGAATCTGGATCGGCTGCTGCAGCCATCCCGGCAGCGGCAGCGCCAGCCCGGCCGGTCCCCAGATCAGCCGCACCGCCTCGTTGAAGAACAGGATCAGGCCGAACGTGCCGAGGACATGATCGAGATGGTCGCGGCCATAGAGCCGGCGCATCGCGATCACCTCGACCGCCATGCCGACGACCAGTGTCGCCAGCAGCGCCAGCACCGCGCCGAGCACGAAACTGCCGGTGAAGGCGGCGAAGGTCGCGGCGAAATAGGCGCCGATCATATAGAGCGACCCGTGCGCCAGATTGACGAGGTCCATGATGCCGAACACCAGCGTCAGCCCCGCCGCCAGCATGAACAGCAGCAGGCCGAATTGCAGGCCGTTGAGGCATTGCTCGATGAATAGCGTCATGGTGCGAATAGCGTCATGGTGCGTCAGGTATGCAAATGTCGTGCAATTTCCGATCCGTCATTCCGGGGCGCGGCCCGCGGCCGCCCCGGAACGACGAAGAGTGTAAAGCAAAACGGCGGAAACGCTGCCGCTTCCGCCGTCCTGTCGATTGGCCGAATGCTTATTTCATCGGGCACTTGCCGTGGAAGCGGTCCTGGTCGTCCTTGACGATGGTCGCAACCGTCTTGAGCGAAAGCTGGCCGTCGGCGCCCTTCACCACATCCTGCAGATAGAAATTCTGGATCGGGAAGTGGTTGTTGCCGAACTTGAAGCCGCCGCGCAGCGACTTGAAGTCGGCCTTTTCCATCGCCTTCTGCACCGCGGCCTTGTCGGCCAGGTTGCCCTTGGTGGCGACCACGGCGGAGTTGATGAGCTGCGCCGCGTCATAGGCTTGCGCGCCGTAATAGGTCGGATGCAGGCCGGTGTACTTCTTGCGATAGTCGGCGACGAACTTCTTGTTCTGTTCGTTCGGCAGGTCGTTCACCCACTCCTGCGCGCCCGGCACGCCGATGGCGTTGTCCTTCTGCAGCGGCAGCGACAATTCGTCGATGGTGAAGGCGGTGTAGAGCGGCACCGAGCCCTTGAGGCCCGAGGCGGCATACTGGTTGAGGAACTGCACGCCGGCGGCGCCCGGATAGAACACGAACACCGATTCCGCACCGGAGGCCTTGGCCTTGGCGAGTTCGGCCGAGAAGTCGAGCTGCGACGGCCAGGTGGTCAGTTCCTGACCGACGACCTTGCCCTTGAAGGTCGAGGCGACGCCCGCGAGCATGTCCTTGCCGGCGGCGTAGTTCGGGCCGATCAGGAAGACGCTCTTCACGTTCTTCTGGTTCATGTAGAGACCCATCGCCTGCGGCGTCTGGTCGTTCTGCCATGAGGTCGAGAAGAAATACGGCGAGCACAGTTCACCGGCGATCTGCGAGGGGCCGGCATTGGCGCTGATGATGAACGTCTTTGAATCGACCGCCGACTTCAGCGACGCCAGCATCACGTTCGACCAGATGTAGCCGGCGATGAAATCGACCTTGTCGCTCTCGATCAGCTTCTCGGTCTTCTGCTTGCCGACATCCGGCTTCTGGCCGTCGTCTTCATAGATCACCTCGACCGGAATGCCGCCCATCTTGCGGCCCATGTGGTCGAGCGCCAGCTCGAACGAGTTGCGCATGTCGTTGCCGATCACCGCCGTCGGACCGCTGAAGGTCGAGACGAACCCGATCTTGATCGTCTTGTTCTGGGCGGCGGCTGGCTGTGCGGCCAGAATAATGGCGGCACCTGCCGCCAATAGTGCATTGCGCATTTTAGTTCCTCCCCTTCAGGCCGTTTCGACCCCTTTGCTTTCAGAGCATAATGTACCGTCAAATATCTCCGAACGTCTACCGTGCTGAACCATCCGGCGCTAAACCCGGTGTCGCAGTGAACTATATTTCCGTCACGGCCCGGCGATTTGGCACGTGGCGCGTTTTTGAAAGATGAGGAACGGACATGCCACCCACCATCGCCATCGTCGCCGCCGGAGCCATGGGGGCCGGCGTCGCCAGTTGCCTGACTGCGAAAGGGGCGACCGTCCTCACCTCGCTTGACGGCCGCAGCGCGGCGAGCGTGCAGCGCGCGACCGCCGCGGGGATGCGGAACGCCGACGACCGGACGTTGGCGGAAGCCGATTTCTTCCTGTCGATCGTGCCACCGGCCGAGGCCTTGGCGCTGGCGCGGCGCTTCGCGCCGGTATTTGCCGCCGCCAGCCGCAAGACGATCTATGTCGACTGCAACGCCGTATCGCCGCCGTCGGCGCATGCCGTGGCCGATATCATCGCGCCGACCGGCTGCGGCTTTGTCGATGCCGCGATCATCGGACCGCCGCCGAAGCCGGGTTCGAGCCAGACCAAGCTCTATGTGTCCGGTCCGCGGGCGACGGAACTGACCGCGCTCAACGCGCACGGCCTCATCGTTCGGCCGCTGGAAGGCCCGCTGACCGCCGCTTCCGCGCTGAAAATGTCCTATGCCGGCATCACCAAGGGCCTCACCGCGCTGGGCGCGGCGATGTTGCTGGCGGCGACGCGCGGCGGCTCGGCAGCGGCCTTGAAGGCCGAGCTCGCCGAAAGCCAGCCAGCCTTGTTGACCTATTTCGAACGCGGCCTGCCGTCGATGTATGGCAAGGCCTATCGCTGGGTCGCCGAGCTTGACGAGATCGCGGCCTTTGTTGGCGCCGACCGGCCGGAGAGCGCCATGTTCAACGCCGCCGCCCGGCTCTATCAGAACATTGCCAACGACGTCGAAGGCGAAAGAATTGAAACGGCTTTGCTGGATAGTTTTCTGGCGCGCAAATGACTGCCATCACCGGGCACAGCCCGTCGAAGACGGCGCAAACGCCCTCTTGTCCCGGCCATCCCGCTTAGGTTAGCACGGTGCCCACCTCATCGGTATGGCCGGGACAAGCCCGGCCATGACACCCGAGAGGTCGCCGGGTCTTCTCATGTCAGAACCATCCATCCTCGTTCAGCGCGAAGCCGGCTACCGCGTTCTCACGCTCAATCGCCCCGACAAACTCAATGCCTTCAATGACGCGATGCATGAGGAGTTGCGCGCCGCGATCGACGACGCCGAAGCCGATCAGGAGTGCCGCGCACTGCTGATAACCGGCGCGGGGCGGGCCTTCTGCGCCGGTCAGGATCTCAACGATCGCCTGCTCAAGCCCGGCGAACAGCCGGTGCCGCGCGAGTCGCTGGAGAAATATTACAATCCGCTGGTGCGCAGATTGCGCGCTTTGCCGTTCCCCGTCATCGCCGCGGTCAACGGGGCAGCCGCCGGAGCGGGCGTCAACATCGCGCTGGCCTGCGACATCGTGATTGCCGGGAAATCGGCCCATTTCACGCAGTCTTTCGCCCGCATCGGCCTGATACCCGATTCAGGCGGGACCTACATCCTGCCGCGCCTGATCGGCGACGCCCGCGCCCGCGCGCTGATGCTGATCGCGCAGCAATTGTCCGCCGAGCGCGCGGCCGAATGGGGCATGATCTGGCGCTGCGTCGACGACAAAATCCTGATGCCGGAAGCAATCCGCACTTGCGTGCATTTCGCCACCGCGCCGACGCAGGGGATGGCGCTGATCAAGCGCGCGCTCGATGCATCGGCTAGCAACACGCTCGATGAACAACTCGATCTAGAGCGCGATCTGCAACGCGAGGCGGTGATGTCGCCGGATTATGCCGAAGGCGTGCGCGCCTTCATGGAGAAGCGGCCGCCGCAATTCCGTGGCCGCAAATAACGCAATACCGGAGGCCGATCCGTGAACGTCCCTTGCGCCCTCACTCTCGCCGGCATCGTCGCGCTGGCCCTGAGTACGGCACCGGTTGCCGAGGCTGCGTCCGCTCATAAGCCGGCACACCATGTGGCTCGAAAAGCCACGGTGAAAAAGACGACCAACGATGGTGGAATGTCAGTCGATACCCAGGACGTGAACGGCGACGGCAGCAGCGACGTGGTCGTCGCCTCACCGCCCAAGCCCAAGTCCAAGTCCAAGCCCAAATCCAAGCCAATGCCGAAGCGCAAGAAAAACTGACGCTCATTCGGTCACGCGAGGCCCGGAAGACCCGGGGGCCGGGCCGGCTGGCCCTTCAGGCCGGGGCGACCCTTGAGCCATGCGACGACCGGGCCCGGGCATACCGTTGACTCTGCCGATCCGAGATCGTTAGCATACACACAATCTCGGAACACGCGGTCCCGGAAAAAAGGCTAGATTTTCCGGACCGGATCGCGTGGAGGAAGACCCGCATGAAGCCCGCGCCCTTCGTCCGTCATGTGCCCCGAACGCTCGAGGAAGCACTGGCGACCCTCGCGGAGGTGGCGGGCGAGGACGGCCGCGTCCTGGCCGGCGGCCAAAGCCTGGTGCCGATCATGGCCTTCCGGCTGGCGAAGCCGGCCCATCTGGTCGACATCAACGAGGTCGAAGGCCTCGACAGGCTGGTCGATGACGGCAAGACGCTGACCATCGGCGCCTGCGTGCGTCATGGCGCCTTTCACCGCCCGGTGACGGATAACCCGCTCGGCGCTCTGCTGTCCTACGTCGCGCGCCATATCGCGCATTACCCGATCCGGATGCGCGGCACCTTCTGCGGCAGCCTTGCCCATGCCGACCCGTCGTCCGAATGGTGCCTGACCGTGGCGACGCTCGACGCGGTCATGGTGGCCATGAGCGTCAAGGGCGCGCGCGAGATCAAGGCCGCCGATTATTTCGACGGCATCATGTCGACCCATCTCAAGGAAGACGAATTGCTTGCCGAGGTACGGCTGCCGCTTCTCGCTGACGACGCCAAATTCGGCTTCTACGAGTTCAGCCGCCGCGCCGGCGATTTCGCCATGGCGGCGTCGCTCGTCACCTATCGGCTCGAGGGCAACAAGATCGTCGATGCCCATGTCGGAGTCGGCGGCGCCGAGCCCTCGCCGCGCCGCATTCCTGAAGCGGAAGCCGCGCTCAACGGCAAGGCGCCGGGCGACGCGGCGTTCCGCGCCGCCGGCGAAGCCGCAAGCGCGGCCATAGACCCGCTCGAGGATCACCAGACCGACGCCGCGTATCGGCGCGATCTGGTGCGTGTCGTTGTTCGCCGCGCGCTGGAGCACAGCGCATGATCCCGAAAAGTGGGAACCGGTTTTCGGATCAGATCATGCGCAAGGTGCAACGCCGATGAGCGCCCACACCAAAGGCTCCGGTGGCGACGGCATGAAGTGGGTCGGCCGCTCAATCCGGCGGCTGGAAGACCCGGCGCTGGTGCGCGGCCGTGGCCGCTTTACCGCGGATCTCCCCGCCGCGCATTGGGTACGCATCGTGCGCAGCCCCAATGCCGCGGGCAAGATCAAGGGCATTACCGCACCGGACGGCGCGATGGTCATCACCGCCGCCGACATCAAGGGCGTGAAGAAGATCACGCCGATGCTGCACAAGTTCAATTACCGGCCGGTCGGCCAGCCGATCCTGGCCGATGGCGAGGTGCGCTTTGTTGGCGAAGCGATTGCTGCAGTCGTCGCCTCGAGCGAAGAAGAAGCAGAAGACATCGCCGATCTGGTCGAGATCGACATCGAGGACGCCACGGCGCTGGTCGATAGCCGCGCCGCCATTGAGGCCGGCGCGCCGCAGATTCACGCCGAGGCGCCCGGCAACGTCATCCTCAAGGGCGAGGTCAAGACGCCCGGGTTCGACGAAGTGTGGGCGAGCGCGGCAAAGGTCATCAGGATCGATGCGCGCTCCAACCGGCAGAATGCAACGCCGATGGAGGCGCGCGCCGCGCACGCCGCTTACGATGCCGTCACCGGCCGCGTCACGCTGCATTGCACGGCGCAGATGCCGCATCTCATGCGCACCGCGATCGCCGATTGCATCGGCATGCCGGAATCCGAATTGCGCGTCATCGCGCCCGATGTCGGCGGCGGCTTCGGCCAGAAGATGTCGCTCTGCGTCGAATATGTGCTGGTGACGTGGCTGGCGCGGCACCTGAAATCCTCGGTCGGCTGGACCGAGGACCGGCGCGAAAATCTCATCGCCTCGTTTCATTCGCGCGACCAGTACGTCACTTTGGAAGGCGCCTTCGACAAGGACGCCAAGCTGCTGGCGCTGCGCGCCGATGTTCTTTCCAATGTCGGCGCCTATTCCTGCTTTCCGACCACCTCCGGCGTCGAGCCGTTGATGGCCATGGCCGAAATGCCGGGCCCTTACGACTTCCAGCACTATCAATGTCTGGCGCGCGGCGTCCTCACCAACACCTGCACCATGGCGGCCTATCGCGGCGTATCGCGGCCGGTCATTACGTTTACGCTCGAGCGTTTGATGGACAAGGCGGCGAAGGCTTTCGCCATCGACCCTGTCGATATTCGCCGCCAGAACCTGATCGTCAAATTCCCCTACAAATCGGCGACCGGCCTCGAGTTTGACGAAGCCACGTATCGCGAAACGATGGAGATGGCGGTCGAGGCCATCAACCTGCCGGTTTTCCGCGCCCGCCAGCAATTGGCGCGCGATCGCGGCGAATATCTGGGTGTCGGCTTTGCCACGTTCTCCGAGCGCACCGGCTATGGCTCGCCGGCCTTTGCCGCGCGCGGCATGGAGATCACGCCGGGCTGGGAGACCGTGCATGTCACGGTCGATCCGTCCGGCTTTGTCGAAGCGCGCATCGGTTCGTCGCCGCACGGCCAGGGCCTGCGCACGACTTTGGCGCAGATCATCGCCGACGAAATCGGCATACCGCCCGAGATGATCAAGGTCATCCACGGCGACACCGACACCGCGCCTTATGGCTGGGGCACCTTCGCCAGCCGCTCGCTGGTGATTTCCGGCGGTGCGACCCTGATCGCGGCGCGCAAGATACGCGCCAAGCTCATCAAGATCGCCGGTCATATGCTGGAAGCCGCCGAGACCGACATCGTGCTCGAAGACGGCAAGGCCAAGGTTGCCGGCACCGACCGCGAGGTGACGATCGCGAAGATGGCGCGCGAGGCCTATACGCAAACACATCGCTTCAAGGGCGAGATCGAACCCGGCCTTACCGAGAGCGGCACCTACGATCCGCCGGGCACGTTTTCCAATGCCTGCCACGTCGCGCTGGTGCGCGTCGATCCCGAGACCGGGCACGTCAAGGTCGAGCGCTATCTGGTCGCCGAAGATGCCGGCCGCATCATCAATCCGATGATCGCCGACGGCCAGGTGCATGGCGGCGTCGCGCAAGGCATCGGCAATGCGTTGCTCGAAGAGATCATCTACGACGAAAGCGGTGCGATCCTCACCGCCAACCTCGCCGACTACATGCCGCCGACGGCGCATGAAATTCCGCCGATCGAACTGCATCACATGGAAATCCCATCGACGCAGTCCATCACCAAGGCCAAGGGCCTCGGTGAAGGCGGCACCATCGGGCCGCCGGCCGCCGTGCTCAACGCCATCAACGACGCGCTGACGCCATTCGGCGTCGAGATCGACACCATTCCGGCAACGCCACAACGCATCCGCGCCGCCTTGCGCGCAGCACCGCGCAACGCCGAGAGAGCACCATGAGCGAAAAAACCGACATCACGCTGACCATCAACGGCAAGGACTATGCGATCGCGGTCGAGCCGCGGCGCACCTTGGCCGATGCGATCCGCGAGGACTGCGGGCAGACCGGAACGCATATCGGCTGCGAGCACGGCGTCTGCGGCGCCTGCACCGTCATCGTCGACGATGCGCCGGTGCGCTCCTGCCTGATGTTCGCCGTTCAGGCCGAAGGCAGGAACATCCGCACCGTCGAGGGCCTCGCGACCGGTGACACGTTGCATCCGATGCAGCAGGCCTTCATGGACAATCACGGCCTGCAATGCGGCTTCTGCACGCCCGGCTTCCTCATGCTCGCCGTCGGCGTGCTGGAACGCGAACCCAACATCAGCGACGAAGCCTTGCTCGACGTGCTGTCGTCGAACCTGTGCCGCTGCACCGGCTATCAGAACATTATCAAATCCGTGCGCGCCGCAGCACAGGAGATGCGGAAGTGATTTGCGCGGGCTCGTTTCTTTCTTCACCTCCCCCCTTGTGGGGGAGGTCGCTCGCCGAAGCGATAGCGAAGGCGAGCGGGAGGGGGGTGATGCTCCCGTATCTCGCCACTACCCCCCTCCCCAACCCTCCCCCACAAGGGGGGAGGGAGTCTGCGGCGGTGCGCGGCAATGCCTGGCACTAAAACCAAATTCATCGGCCGCTCCGTAGCTCGGCTCGAAGACCGCCCGCTGCTGACGGGACGAGGCCGCTTTGCCGCCGACGTCAGCTTTCCCGGCCAGTGGGCGATGCGTGTGGTGCGCTCAGCCGTGGCGCACGGCAAGCTCAAGGGCATCGACGCCTCGGTCGCGCTCGGCATGCCGGGTGTCCACGCGGTGTGGACCTTCGCCGACGTCGCCCATATTCCGCCGATCCCGTTCCGCCTCACCGGCCTCACCGCGCTCGAGCCGTACCGGCAGACGGTACTGGCGAACGACACTGTGCGCTATGTCGGCGAGCCGGTGGCCGTGGTGTTTGCCGACAATGCCTATGCCGCCGAGGACGCGGCCGAAGCGGTCGAACTCGATATCGAGATGCTGGCGCCGGTGATACAGGCGACCGGCGAGACCGGCCCGTTCGACGACACGCACGACACCGAGCCGACCGTCATCCTCAAGAGCTACGGCGATGTCGATGCCGCGTTCAAGGCGGCGGATTCCATCATCACGCTCGAACTGTCGGTCGGCCGCCATTCCGGCGTGCCGCTCGAAACACGCGGCGCCATCGGCTTCTATAACGAGGCGCTCGACCGGCTGGAGATGCACGGCGCGGCCAAGGTACCGCACTGGAATCGCGACACGATGGCCAGGATGCTCGGCCGCACCCGCGACAACTTCCAGCTCTTCGAGGGTCATGTCGGCGGCGGCTTCGGCATTCGCGGCGAGATTTATCCGGAGGACGTGCTGGTTTGCGCCGCCGCGCTTCATTTCAGGAAGCCGATCAAATGGATCGAGGACCGCCGCGAGCATCTGATCGCCGCCAACCACTCGCGCCAGCAGGCCCATCGTATCCGCGCCGCCATCGACGGCGCCGGCCGCATCCTCGCCATCGACGATGAATTCTTCCACGACAACGGCGCCTATATGCGCACCCATGCGGCGACGGTGCCGGATCTCGCCGCCGCGATGCTGCCGGGCCCCTATCGCGTGCCGGCCTATCGCGCCACCGGCCACATCCGTCTCACCAACAAGACGCCATGCGGCACCTATCGCGCGCCGGGCCGCTACGAATCGACCTTCGTGCGCGAGCGCCTGCTCGACGCCATCGCCGCCAATGTCGGCATCGACAAGGTCGAAATACGCCGCCGCAACCTGTTGCCGAAAAGCGCGATGCCCTATGCGCTCAATCTCGAAACGCTGGGCACGCACATTGTCTATGATTCCGGCGACTACGCGCTGCTGCTCGACAAGGCGCTCGAGGTTGCCGGCTGGGACAAGCTGCAAAAGCAGATCGCCAAGCGCCGCGCCAATGGCGAACTGGTCGGCGCCGGCGTCGCCATGTTCGTCGAGAAAAGCGGCCTCGGCCCCTTCGACGACGTGCGCGTCGAGGTGAAGCCGGATGGCGGCATCGAGGTGGTCACCGGCAACGCCTCGGTCGGTCAGGGCATCGAGACGGCGATGGCGCAGATCTGCGCCGAAACGCTCGGCGTCGACTACACATCGATCAATGTCGTGCACGGCCAGACCGACCGCATCGCGCGCGGCATGGGCGCCTTTGCCTCGCGCGTGACGGTGATGTGCGGTGAGGCCACACGCCTCGCCGCCACCAGGCTGCGCGCCAAGGCGCTGACGCTGGCGGCTGAATTGATGCAGGCCAACGCCGATCAGCTCGACATCGTCGATGGTGAGATCGTGCGCACCGGCGGCAGCGTCGGCCCGTCCATGAAACTCGCCGATCTGGCCAAGGCCAGGCCGGGCGAACTCGTCGCCGAGGACACGTTCGAGTCGACGCACATGGTCTATCCCTATGGCGTTCACATCGCCGCCTTGCGCGTCGATGCCGAGACCGGCGGCGTCACCATCGAGCGCTACGTGATGGCTTACGATGTCGGCAAGGCGGTAAACCCGATGCTGGTCGAAGGCCAGATCGCCGGGGGCCTGGCGCAGGGCATCGGCGGCGCGCTGTATGAGGAATTTCTCTACGACGAAGGCGGCGAGCCTTTGTCCGTCACCTTTGCCGACTATCTCATGCCGACGGCGCGCGAAGTGCCCGAGTCCTCGATCCTGATCACCGAGGACGCACCGAGCCCGCTCAATCCTCTTGGATTGAAAGGCGCCGGCGAAGGCGGCACCAATCCTGTCGGCGCCGTCATCGCCTCGGCGATCGATGACGCCCTGCAACGGCCGGGCTCGATCCTCTCCCTGCCGGTGACGCCGCAACGCCTGAGAGCCGCGCTCAATCGGCGCTGAACTGGTCGCGCCCGCGTTTCAGGCAAACAATTGACGATCGACCGCGTGCAGGTCGTTCGGGTTGTAGAATTTTCCCACCCACTTATCGCCGGGCTTGAGAAACCACCCGGCCTGATCGGCGGCCTGCTGGGTCACGGCCACCATCGCCTTGGCCTGTGTTTTCGTGCCCTTGGCCTTCGGCCCCTTGGCCGTGCTGTCGAGGAAGTTGAAATGATCGACCAGCAACAGCGCCTCGATGGCGAAGGCCGTGACGACATCGTCGTCGTACACCGCCAGCAGGTTATCGCCGTTCATCTGCTCACCAAGCCAGGCAAGATTGGATGAGCCGCAGAACACCACGGGGTTCGGGCCGCGGAATCCGCAGATGACGAATTTGTGGTGTATCTGGTGGCCGACGCCGAGAATGTTCGGCACCTGGCTGAAGGGCGGCGGCAATTGCGTGTTGACCGGTTTGCCGGTCACCAGCACACCGGTTTTCTTGCCCAAAGGATAGAGATAAGTGCCGCCGGGGCTGTCCGAAATACCGAAAGAGAAAACATCGGCATTGGCATGGAGCGTGCGCAACGCGTCGTACACCGGGTTCTTTGCCGCGCCCTTGGCTTTGGGTTTGGCTTTAGGTGTTGTCGCTGACGGCTTTTTCTTCGGAGCAGCGATGGTCATCACGGCGAAGAGCACGCTGCCTTGCGATCGCTTCGCCTCCTGATTGATGCGCGTCACGATCGTGCCGAGATATTTATCGGCATGGTCGGGGTCATGCGGCGCGAAGGTGAAGACGGTTTTCGGCGTACCGCTGCCGCTTGCCGTGAATTCCTTATTGGACCAATCCGTTTTGACAAAAGCGGGTTTCTTGACTTTCGTATTCCAGACCTCCTCGAAGACGCCGGCGTACAGGCCAGCGACCTTGGGATCGTCGTAGATCAGAATGTGATTGGAATTGACATACATGCCGGTCACCGAAAAATTCGTGGACCCGGTCATGACCTTGATCGGCGTGTTTTTCGTCGCGCCCTTGCGCGAGACGATGAAAACCTTGTCGTGCGCATAACGGCCGAAATGGCCGCGCAGTAGCCGATTCGGGCCGGCGGCCTTGACGAACGCCTTCTCGAAATCGTCTTCCAGCGGCGGTCCCTTCGGCTTCTTGGGCGATTTCTTTTTGGCGGCCGCTGTCGTCTTCTTCTTCGGCTTGCCTTGATGATGCAGTGCCGCATTGTCGAGAATGATGCGGACCCGCTTCTGCCGCCCCAAAGTCAGAAGTTTCTCGACCAGATCGGGCTCATTGAGGTCGTAGGCAAAGACATCCAGCACGAGATTCTTGTTGGCCTTGACCGCGTCGAGCAACTCGAAAATGCGGGCGCGCGCCGTGAAACCGAGCCAGGCATAGGCGTCGGCATAGGTGAACGGAACTCCCTCCGGGCTTTTGCCGGCCACCGCGGAGGTGTCGAAGATGAGCTTGCGGTTGGCCGGCATCAGCTTGGCGTCTTTGGTGAAGTGATTGACGAAGGCTTGCGACTGCGTGTAGCCGCGCGCGAAGCCGAGCGTCAGGTTGCCTTTGGAGAAGTTGTCGACGTCGATCTTCACCGATGCGCTCCGCTTCGGATCGAGCGGCAGCAGCGAATTACTGACGTCGTAAAAGCGTGGCGTCACGGTGTAGGTGTATTCGCCCATGCGCGGCGAAAGGCCCTGATGCACCTGGCCGGGGACGTGAACCCAACGAAACTTGTGAATCGGAGCGTTGATGCTGGCCTTTGGATTTTCGCTTG
This sequence comes from Pseudolabrys sp., assembly GCA_041662425.1. Classification (GTDB taxonomy): domain Bacteria; phylum Pseudomonadota; class Alphaproteobacteria; order Rhizobiales; family Xanthobacteraceae; genus Pseudolabrys. The sequence goes on along the minus strand of JBAZSM010000005.1, from coordinate 60,766 downwards.
CCACCTGGGCGTGGTCGGCGGGCCTTTCAAATCGAAGCTCGTTGAAAACGTAGAAGCTCTTGCCACCCTTCGGCGTCGCCTGAATGGTGAAGCCGGCAAGGTTCTTGGCCGCCGCCTCGTTCACCAGATTAAACGCGAGCAATGTCTTTGCATCGCCCCTGTAGGCGCGTAGTGAGAAGGTTCCGTTCTTGGCGACGACTGTGGTCATGAGCCTGCCCCCCGTCGGTGTCAGCGTTTTCTTTTCTCAATTATAGATTGTAGCATACTGCTTTACAATCGCTTCAAAAGCAGCCGCAAACGCAGCCTCATTCCCTGGAGACCCCCGCGATGACCGACAACAGCGTGCCGCAATTGAAAGCGCCGGCAGGCACCTGCGACTGTCACATCCATATCTACGACTCCGCCTATCCGACCGCGCCGACCGCCGTGGTGACGCCGCCCGACGCGCCGCTCGCCGACTATCTGGCGATGTGCCGAAAGATGGGCATCGCGCGCACGGTGCTGGTGCAGGCGTCGGCCTACGGCAAGGATAATCGCCTGCTGCTCAAAGGCATGGCCGAGATGGGCCCAAAGGCGCGCGGCATTGTCGTGGTCGACGAGACGGTGACCGACGAAGAGCTCGACCGTCTGACCAAACTGGGGGTGCGCGGCATCCGCTTCTTCATGCTGGCCGGCGCGCCGCTGCCTTTGTCGTCGCTCGAGACCATGGCGGCGCGCGTTGCGCCGTTCGGCTGGACCATCAATTTCCAATGTGACGGCCGCGAGCTTGCCGACCATGAGGCGCGGCTGAAGGCGCTGCCGACCACCGTCACCATCGATCACCAGGGGAAATTTCTCGAGCCGGTCGAGCCGGATCATCCGGGCTTTACGGCGCTGTTGCGCATGCTGGAGACCGGCAAATTCTGGTACAAACTCGCCGCGCCATACGAGACGTCGAAGCTCGGCCCGCCTTACTACGACGATGTCGGCAGACTGGCGAAGGCTCTGGTCAAGACGGCGCCCGACCGCGGGCTGTGGGCCAGCAACTGGCCTTATCCGATGGCCGGCGCCAAGACGCCCAAAGACGCCTGGATGCTCGACATGCTGCTCGACTGGGTGCCGGACGAGAAGACGCGGCACAAGATTCTGGTCGACAATCCGGCGAAACTTTACGGGTTTTAAAAGGGATAACGCAGCAAATCATTCCGGCGCGCGGCCGAAGGCCGCGAGCCCGAATTCCATAATCACCAAGGCTGCGGAGCATGGATTCCGGGAGCGCCGCTTTGCGGCGTCCCGGAATGACGTCGCCTACCCGATCTTCTTGAGCAACGTCGCAATGGTGCGCTGCTCGGCCGCCGTCAGCGGCGCCATCGTCTGGGTGGTGATCTTTGCCGCGACTTTCAGCGCCGCTTCCGTCGCCTTGCGGCCGGCATCGGTCAGCGTGACGGCGCGGCGGCGACGATCCGTCGGATCGCTCAGCGCCGTGACGAAGCCACGCACGCTCAACCGATCGACGACACCCTTGATAGTCGCGGCATCGAGATAGATCAGCCGGCCAAGCTGGTTCTGCGACGAAGGCCCGGTCTCGTAGAGTTTGGCGAGCGCGGCGAACTGCGTTTGCGTCAGCCCTTCGATCATGTTCGCGGTGAAGATCGATGTGTGCCGCTGCATGGCGATGCGAATCAGGAAGCCGACCTGCTCGTCGAGCGAGTAACGCCCGGCCGAGGTCTCGTCCGGCACGCTGGCGATTTTCAGTTTGCTGGGAGCCATTCGGATCGTTTCCAGTACTTCCGCTTCTATCGAAGCATGACCGGGAATGGACCGCGGAGGAAGCCCTTTTCCCCTTAAATGGAATTAAACGGTCAGATAAGCGCGTTGAATTTCGACATTACCGGCAAGCTCAGTCATCGTGCCGTGCCAGTGAATCTCGCCCTTCTCCAGGATATAGGCCCTGTCTGCCACGAGGCGGGCAAAATGGATATTCTGCTCGGACAGCAGGATCGACAACCCTTCCTTCTTCAGCTCGATGATGGTGTTGGCCATCTGCTCGACGATGAGCGGCGCCACGCCCTCGGACGGTTCGTCGAGCAGCACCAGAAGCGGGTTGCCCATCAGCGTGCGGGCCACGGTGAGCATCTGTTGCTCGCCGCCGCTCATGCGGCCGCCGGGGCGGTTCGGCATTTCGCCGAGATTGGGGAACAATTCGAACAGGCGATCCGGCGTCCACACCGGCGCCTCGGCGCCATCAGGGAACCGGCGCGGCGGCTGACGGCCGATATCGAGATTTTCCAGCACCGTGAGTTCGGAAAAGATGCGCCGGTCTTCCGGCGTGAAGCCGAGGCCGAGCCGCGCGATCTCGTAGGGACGCAGGCTTGATATATCGGCGCCATTGAAACGGGCCGCGCCGCGCCGGGTGACAAGGCCCATCAGCGCTTTCATGCTGGTGGTCTTGCCGGCGCCGTTACGGCCCATCAGGGCGACCACTTCGCCACGCCCAACCGTAAACGATACATCGTGCAGGATTTGCGCGGCGCCATACCACGCCTTCAGTCCCTCGACGGTCAGCATCGTTTCGCTCATGACGAGGCCCCGGCGGCAGTCTCGTGCTCGAACGTCTTGCCGGTGCCGAAATAGACTTCCTTGACCTGCGCATTATCGCGGATCGCGGCGGCGTCGCCGTCGGCGATCAGGCGGCCGCGCGCCAGAACGATGATCCTGTCGGCATATGAAAACACCACATCCATCGAATGCTCGGTGAACAGCACCGAGATGCCGCGCTCGATGACGAGTTGCTTCACAAGCTTGATGAGATCGTTGCGCTCGCGCGGCGCCATGCCGGCGGTCGGCTCGTCCATCAGCAGAAGCTGCGGATCATTCGCGAGCGCGATCGCCAGCTCGACGCGCTTGACGTCGCCGTAAGCCAGCTCGCGGCTCGGCCGATCGGCGACATTGGCCATGCCGACCTGCGCCAGCAGCTCGATTGCGCGTTCGCGATAGAGCGACGCCGCCGGCCGCCACAGATTGAGAAGCCGGCCGGCGTGCGAAATCAGCGCCATCTGCACGTTCTCGACCACGGTCATGGAGCCGAAGGTCGCGGCGACCTGAAAGGTGCGGCCGACGCCGAGCCGCCAGATCGCGCGCGGCGCCAGCCCGGCGATGCTTCTATCGCCGATCAGAATGTCGCCCGCATCCGGCGCAAGCTGGCCGTTGATCATGTTGAAAGTGGTCGACTTACCCGCGCCGTTGGGCCCGATCAAGGCGAGGAATTCGCCCTTGCCGATGTCGAAACTCACGTCGCGCACGGCGTGGACGCCGCCGAACGATTTGCCGAGCGCCTTGACGGAGAGGACGCTCATGCGCGGCCTCCCGCTTTGCGCCACAGCATGGCGACGGCGCCGGCGATGCCTTGCGGGAAGGCGAGCACCAGAAACAGGATGATGCCGCCAAGCAGCGCGCGCCAATATTCGGTCTGCCGCATCACGGTGTCCTGCAACATGGCGAAGACCGAAGCGCCGACGATCGGACCGACCAGCGTCTGGATGCCGCCGAGCAGCACCATGACGAGGCCGTCGATCGAGCGTCCGACGCTGATCGCTTCCGGCGAGATCGAACCCTTGGCGAAGGCGAACAGGCCGCCGGCGACGCCGCAGACGCAGCCGGCAATGGCAAAGCCGAGCCAGTGAATGCGTTTGACGTCGATGCCGATGGCTTCCGCGCGCAACGGGGAATCGCGGCCGGCGCGCATGGCGTAACCGAATGGCGCAAACAGGAAGCGCCGCAGCAACAGCACCGCGACGGTCGCCAGCGCCAGCGCCAGCAAATAGTAAGCCCAGCCCCTGTCGAACGGCGCCGCCGGCCAGACGCCGATGACGCCGTTGGAGCCGCCGGTGAATGTCTCCCACTGGAACACCGCGGCCCAGACAATCTGCGCGAAGGCCAGCGTCAGCATCGCCAGATAGACCCCGGACAGCCGCACCGCGAACCAGCCGAACAGCAGCGCACCCAGCAGGGCGACGACGGGCGCGGCAAACAGCGCGACAAGCATCGGCAATCCGAGCGTTTTGGCCAGCAACGCCGCGCCATAGGCGCCGAGGCCGAAATAGGCGGCGTGGCCGAAGGAATGCATGCCGCCCGGCCCCATGATGAAATGCAGCGACGTCGCGAAGATCACGGCGATCAGGACATCGGTCGCCAGCACCAGCAGATAAGGCGAGGCCTGCGCCAGCACCGGTAGCGCCAGCAGCAGCAGCAGGACCACGACGCCGAGAATCTTCAACATCGGCGCGGCCGGACGAATGGGTTCTTCAGGCTCGGCGACCGAGCGCACATTGCCCTGCGGCTTGCCGAGCAGGCCATACGGGCGCGCGATCAGGACAATCGCCATGACGATGAATTCGGCGACCAGCGTGAATTTCGAGAAATTGACCGAGACGAAGCCGAGATCGACCACGCCGATCGCGATGCAGAGCGCCTTGACCTCGGCGATAACGATGGCGGCGAGATAGGCGCCGCTGATCGAGCCCATGCCACCGACCACGACGACGACAAAGGCGTCGCCAATGGCAACCAGATCGGTCGCCAGATTGGCCGGTTCGCGCGCCACCTGCAGCGCGCCGCCGAGACCGGCCAGCATGGCGCCGAGCGCGAACACGGACGTGAACAGCACAGCCTGGTTGACGCCAAGCGCGCCGACCATCTCGCGGTCCTGCGTGGCCGCGCGAATGAGCCGGCCGAAGCGCGTCTTCGCCAGCGCGAAGTGCAGCACGATCAGAACGGCCGGCGCGATAAAGATGAGAAACAGATCGTAGCTCGGCAGCCGGCGGCCGAAAATTTCCACCGCACCGCCCAGGCCCGGCGCGCGCGGGCCCAGCAGATCTTCCGGTCCCCATAGCCACAGCGTGGCGTCGTTGATGACCAGCACCAGAGCGAACGTGGCAAGCAACTGGAACAATTCCGGCGCGCGATAAATGCGCCGCAGCAGCAGCATTTCGATGGCCGCGCCGATCACGCCGACCAGCAGCGCCGTCAGCACGATGCCGCCCCAGAAGCCGAAGCCGCCGCCGATCCGGGTCGCGAACGTGTAGGCGATATAGGTCCCCAGCATATAGAGGGACCCATGCGCGATATTGACGATGCGCGTGACGCCGAAGATCAACGACAGGCCCGCGGCGACGAAGAAAAGGCCGGAGGCCGTGGAAAGGCCATTGAGGGCCTGAAACAGGAGAGCGTTGAGGGTCATGTCTTGCTTCTTATCCCTCCCCGTTTTTCGGGGAGGGATAAGATGAGCTCAGTTCGCTTCGGCGGGGCGCAACTTCTTGACCTCGGCATCGCTCGGCAACACCGATGCGCCGTCGACATACTTGAAGTCGTCCATCGTGCCCTTGCCCTTCTCGAGCGCGATCTTGCCGACAAAGGCACCCATCGTCGCCTGATGATCGCTGGCGCGATAGTGGAACGGACCGAACGGGCTGTTGACGTAGAGCCCCTTAAAGGCCTCGACCATGCCGTCGGCATCCAGGGTCTTCGCCTTGGCGATACCGGCGGCGAGCGACTTGATCGTCACATAGCCGACGACCGAGCCGAGACGCGGATAGTCGTTGAACTTCTTCTGATAGGCCGTGAGGAAAGCGATGTGATCCGGCGTCTTGATCTTGTCCCACGGATAGCCGGTCACGATCCAGCCGACCGGCGCTTCGGCGCCGAGCGGATCGAGATATTCCGGTTCGCCCGACAGAAGGCTGACGACGGTGCGGTCCTTGAACACGCCGCGCGTGTTGCCCTCACGGACGAACTTGGCCAGATCGGGCCCGAACAGCACATTGAAGATGGCGTCGGGCTTGGCGTCGTCGATGGCCTGGGCCACGGCGCCGGCATCGACCTTGCCGAGCGGCGGCGCCTGCTCGGTGACGAACTCGACATCCGGCTGCGCCTTTTTCAGCATCGCCTTGAAATTCTCGGCTGCCGACTGACCGTATTCGAAGTTCGGATAGACCAGCGCCCAGCGCTTGGCATGCGCCGCGATCGCGGCCGGCATCAGCATCGCCGTCTGCATGTAGGTCGTGGCGCGCAGGCGGTAGGTGTACTTGTTGCCGTTCTGCCAGGTGATCTTGTCGGTCAGCGGCTCGGCGGCAAGGAAGAATACTTTCTTCTGGCCGGCGAAATTGGTGACCGCGAGGCCGATATGCGACAGGAAGGTGCCGGCGATCATCGAGACGCCTTCGCGCGTCACCAGCTCCTCGGCGGCGCGCACGGCTTCGCCGGGGTTGCCGCCGTCATCGCGAATGATCAGTTCGAGCTTCTTGCCCTTGACGCCGCCCTTGGAGTTGATCTCCTCGAGCGCCAGCTCCATGCCCTTCTTGTACGGATCGAGGAAGGCGGGCTGCGACTTGTAGCTGTTGAGTTCGCCGATCTTGATCGTGTCCTGGGCGAAAGCCGGCGAAACAAGACCGGCGGCAAGGACGAAGGCGAGCGAGGTCAGATAGCGCTTGGCTTTCATCGTGAGACTCCATGCGTGGCGGCGCGTGAAATACGGCACCGCGAGTTCGACTGTTGAATTGCTTCAGCCGGACGATTTGTTCATTTCAAATAGTCCGACTGCCTTTCCACCCTGTCAAGCAAACGTCCCGGCATGGATTCGTGCTTGGGTTCGCTACGGCCGCGATCGGTCCCCCATCAGCCTGTCGGGCGGTCGCGGAATTTGTCCATCAGCGCCTTGTCCTGGCCGCCGTCGATTTCGATCATCGTGCCGTTGACCATATGCATGCCCGGCGATGCCAGCATGACGACGAGATTGGCGACTTCCTCAACCTCGGCGATACGGCCGAGCGGGATCGAGGCCGGCGCCAGCTTGTCGGCCTGCTCGCGCGGAATCTTCATGTCGCGCGCCATGGCGTCGACCAGACCGGCCCAGCGCTCGGTGCGCACCGGGCCCGGATTGACCGCCACGAAGCTGATGTTTTCCTTGCCGTACTGGCCGGCGAGCGACATCGTCAGGTTTTGGCCGGCGGCATTGGCGGCGCCGGGGCAGATTTCCCAGTACGACGGCTTGACGCCGTCATTGCCGATCAGGTTGACGACGCGGCCGCCACCCTGGGCGCGCATGACGGGCAGCACGTAGCGCAGGCAGCGCACATAGCCCATGAACTTGAGCTGCAGGCCCTTTTCCCAGTCGTCTTCCGTCAAATGCTCGATGACGCCGCCGGCGGCGGAGCCGGCATTGTTGATCATGATGTCGATGCGGCCGAGCGCCTTGTTGGCCTGCTCGATGAAGCTCTTGGCGTCGGCATCGCTGCGCAGGTCGGCGGTAATGGCGACGATCTTGCGCCCGGTCGCCTTGGCGATCTCGGCGGCGGCGGCCTCCAGCGGCTCCTTGCGACGGGCGCAGATGGCGACATCGACGCCTTCCTTGGCCAGCGCAAGCGCAATGCCCTTGCCGATGCCTTCCGAGCCGCCGGTCACCGCCGCGGTCTTGCCACTCAATTTGAGATCCATCGCGAACACTCCCTTGGTCTGAATTCGTCTGTAGATCGGGCCGTTACGGCTTGCGGTGGCTCATCCACCGTCCCGCTTCCGCATTGGCAATAAGATCGGCGAGCGCGGCGTTGAAGGCCGCAGGCTCCTCGCTGGTGATGGTGTGCCCCGAGCGCGGGATGACCACGAGGCCTGCCGTCGGCGCCGTGCGCTTGAGGAAGACGCTCGCCTCGAGACACCAGTCGTCTTCGTCGCCGACCAGCACCAGCAGCGGCGGTTTGAACTTCTTCAGGTCGTCCTGGATGTCCCACAAGGTCGGACGCTTGGCCTGCACTTCGCGCATGGTCATGGCGTGGCCCAGGGCTGAGTGCTCGGCCAGCATCTTGGCGAATTCGGCGAAACCGCGCGGATCCTTGTTCTTATGCGTTTGCCGTGTCGCGCCATCGGCGTAGCGGGCGGCGGCGGTCGCAAAATCGACGGTCTCGAACATCTTGGCGGTTTCGCGTGACGCCTCGCGCGTCTGGGAGACGACCTGAGCGTCGGGGCTGGAGCCATAGCCGCAACCCGCGGCCGTCACCGACAGGCAGCGGTCCGGATAGCGAATGCCCACGAGCAGCGCGGTCAGCGCGCCCATCGAGTGGCCGACGACGTGGGCCTTGTCGATCTTGAGGGCGTCCATCACCGCGATGACGTCGTCGCGGGCCAGGTCCTGGCTGTATTTCGAGGGATCGGTCGGCACGTCGGAGGGCGGATAACCGCGCTGGCTGTAGGTGATGCAGCGGTGGGTGCGCGAGAAGAACCGCATTTGCGGCTCCCAGGTACGGTAGTCGCCGGCATATTCATGGACGAAGATAACGGGCGTGCCCTGCCCCGCTTCCTCGACATAGAGCCGGACACCGTCGCGCATCGTGATATGCGGCATAAGCTCCCTCACAGCTGACCCAAAATTATATGCACGCAAACGAATTCCGGGCAAGCCGGATTCGCGCCGGATTATTGGGCAGGTCCGCCTTTTCGCCGTGCAGCAAGGCTTTACCGGCGGTGCAGGATGGCCTTGGCGGCGTTTCCGACGGCTTCGACGGACATATCGGTATCTTCAAAGCAGACGATGCGGCACGGGCAGCTTTCCAGGCCCTCATAGCGCCACGGGAAAGCGCCGATGACGCAGCGTTTGTTGAGCATCAGCTCGATATCGCCGCCGATATTCTCGGCATGCAGCAGGCCCTCTGCAAAGGCCCAGGTGTGAAACGGGAACACGTTGTCACGGACCAGACGGCCGGAGCGCTTGTGCGTGAATTCGAAAGTGCCGAAGAACTCGCCCGGCGTCTTGCCGTGCTTTTTGGTGAACTCCTCGGCGATATCGGGCCGCATGAAGCGGATCGAGGTGTTCATCGCGTGGTCGCATGAACCGGTATCCATGCCCCACCATTTGATCTTCTTCTTCAGCATCCAATGGAGGGTGTCGAGGTTCGGACCCGGGTGGTAGCAGAAGTACTTCACCAGATCCTGCTGCGGCTGACCTTCGTAATGCTTGTGCCACCCGGTGTGCAGGATGAGGATGTCGCCCTCACGGATGTCGGCACCGGACGACTCGATGATCTCCGGCGTGATCACCGCCCAGTCATGCATATGCTTCGAGATATCGACGACGACGCCGCGGTTCATCAGATAGTCGAGCGGCAGATGCGCCATGTCACCGTTCGGATCGTCGGTCGCGTGCATGGCGCCGTCGAAATGCGTGCCGACATGCAGCGCGGTATCGATGCGTTGCGCGACAATACGTACGGTCTGCAAATTCTGCGCGTAATACATTTTATTACCCGCATAGCCGACCCAACCGGGCGTGTGCACATTCATGACATGGGAAAGATCGACGATTTTCATAGCGGCGTTCCGATCGTAACGAAAAGACAAACGAGGCCGCAGTCGATCACAGGACCGAACGCAATGCCAGATGCGCGCCCAGCATCAGCAGGCCGATGAAAAAGCATAGCCTGAATGTCTCGGCCTTGATGCGTCCACGCAGCAACTGCCCCAGCCGCATGCCGGCGAGCACCGCGACGAGGCCGACGAGCGACGGCCACAGGATGTCGGCATGAAACTCGCCGGCGTGTTGCAGGGCGATCGCCAGCGCGACCGTCGACGTGGTGAAGGCAAGACCGAGCGCCTGCACCATCTTGTGGCGATCCATGTGCAAGCCCTGCAGGAATGGCACCATCGGCAGCGCGAAGACTCCGGTCGCCACCGCGATGGCACCGGTCGCCACGCCGCAGACAAGCCCGATCCAGCCCTCGTGACGTGCCGGCGCCTTGAAATCGATCTTGAGCAGGCCGAGCAGCGCATAGACTACTAGCGCGACACCGAGCCACATCGTCGCGCCGCCACCGCCGCTATGCGACAGGTAAACGGCACCGATGGCGGTGCCGAGGGCGATGCCGACGAACAGCGGCCACAGGCGGCCGAGCAATTCGCGAAAGTGGCCGCCGACCACGGCCTGCCAGATATTGCTGATCAGCGACGGCACGATGAGCAACGCGGCCGCCTGCGCCGGCGTCATCATCAGGCCCAGAAGGCCGATGGCGACCGTGGGCAGCCCCATGCCGATCACGCCCTTCACCAGGCCGGCGAGCGCGAAGATGGCGGCGACGGCGACGAGCGCCAACTCTGAATTCATAGGCTGTCTTTCAGGACGATGGCAGCAAAGGAACCGCGAAAGCCCGGGACCATGCGGGACGCAGAATCCTTTCGCAATGCGCAAACCTGCAAGGCTGGGTTCTCTGCGGGCGAAGGATGATCTATGATCGACCGCCGCGAGCCGATAACGACCCATAATAAAAATCTCTCAGGGAAAAACGCCATGGCCAAATTCGTGATCGAGCCGCATTTCCGGCTACAGGAATGGGTGGCAGACGAGAAAGGTTACTTCTCGGATGAAGGGCTCGATTACGAATTCCGCGAGTTGATGCGCGCGACCGACGGCAAGCAGCACGACAAGGGATCAAAAGGCGCATTCCAGTCTTTCGAGGAAGGCCGCCAGGCAAGCGTTTCCTGCGCCTGCCACTGGACCGTGAATGTCGCTGCCTCCAACGGCCATGGCCGCATGCTGACCGATGTCTATTCGGTGGCAACCGCCGGCATTTTCGTCGCGCCGGATTCGCCGATCAAGACACCCGGGGATCTTGCCGGCGTGCCGGTCTCTGTCGGCTATCAATCGGGCAGTCACTACGCCACGGTACAGGCGCTGGAGTCGTATCTCCAACCGAGCGACATCAACCTGCGCTACGAAACCGGCATGCTGTTCAAGCGCATGGAACACCTGTTCGAGGGCACGGCGCCGGCGGTGCATTTGTTCAACGGGCCGTATTATTTCGCGGAGCAACTGGGTTATCGCAAGGTGATCGACGCCACCTTCATGATCGGCACCATGATCCACGGCGATCCCGACGCCGAAGACCTGCGCAAGTTCTTCCGTGCGCTGCGCCGCGCGCAACGCGATATCGACCTACGGCCCGAGCTGTACACGCATTACTACAAGAACGAATTCCCCGACCGCTTCCACGCCGCGATGGACACCCGGCGCTGGGGACCCGGCGAGCGCCTGGTGTTCGAGCCCTACACCAAGGAGGTCTATGACGAGTCGTTCGAGTGGATTGCCGCCCACGGCATCTTCCCGGAAGGCACAATGGGCACGGGCCAATATGAGCGCGCGACGCTGTCGCTCGCCTAGGCCTTCGCCGTCGCGCGGGCCACGGCCCGTGCGGGAGCCGGCCGCGGCTTCTTCGTCGACGCCTCTGCCCGTGCGGCACGCGGCAAATAGTCCGCCAGCGCTTTCATAATGCCATCCCGGTATTTTCTCCCGGGCCTGCCGGCTTCTCAGGCTTTCCTTCCCGGACCGGCTCATGCATTCTCCCCGCCGAAACGATATGCACGATAAGTATCGAAGGGGCGACGATGATGAGGGGCGGCTTTGTGCCGGCGCCACCGTCGTGAGAGCGCCCCGCCGGGGATAAGCGGCCTCCAGGGCCGACGAGCGAAACAAAAAAGGCGCAACGCGACTGTGATGCTCCCACCTGTCTTTGGTGTCCTGTTCGACGGCATTGCCTACGGCATGCTGCTTTTCCTGCTGTCGGTCGGGATGTCGGTGACGCTCGGCCTGATGAATTTCGTCAATCTGGCGCATTGCGCCTTCGCCATGCTCGGCGCCTACGTCACCGTCGTGCTGATGAAGGACTTCCACTGGAATTTCTTCGCCACCCTGCCGGTCGCCTTCGCCGCATCCGCGCTGGTGAGCGTCGGTGTGGAGCGCACGCTTTATCGCCGGCTCTATCGCGCCACCGATCTCGATCAAGTGCTGCTGACCATCGGCCTTGCCTTCATCTCGGTCGCCATCGCCGCCTGGTTCTTCGGAACGACGCAGCAGCCGATCACCGTGCCGTCCTTCATGCACGGCTCGTTCGGCTTCCTCGGCCTCAATATCGGCGTCTACCGCCTGTTCCTGATCGGCGTCGGCATTGCCGTCACCATTCTGCTGGTCATGACCCTCGAGCACACCCGCTTCGGCGCGCAGGTCCGCGCCGCGGTCGACAACCAGCGCATGGCGCGCGGTCTCGGCATCGATGTCGACCGCACCTTCGCCGTGACCTTCGCGCTCGGCTCGGGCCTGGCGGGCCTCGGCGGCGCGCTGGCGATCGAGATCGTCGGCCTCGATCCGCAATTCGCCTTCGTCTATCTGGTCTACGTTTTGATCATCGTCTCGGTCGGCGGCCTTGGCTCGATCGTCGGCTCCTTCGCCGCCGCCTGCCTGATCGGGGTCAGCGACATCGCCGGCAAATATTACGTGCCCGAGCTCGGCGCCTTCCTCATCTATCTGGTGATGGTGGCGGTGCTGATGTGGAAGCCGGCCGGCTTGTTCGGGAAACGGTGAGCGCATGACCACGCTTGACGCCTCCCGCAGGACGATGACGCCGCAAGGCTATATGCAAAGCCAGAGCCGCTGGCGCCCGATCGAGATCGCCTTCTGGCTGGCGACGCTGCTGCCGTTCTGGCTGTTTCCGACCTATCTGTCGCTGGCGAGCCAGATCGCGATCACCGCACTGTTCGCGCTGTCGCTCGATCTGATCCTCGGCTACGCTGGCGTTGTATCGCTCGGCCATGCCGCGTTCTTTGGCTTCGGCGCCTACACCGCCGGGCTGTTCTCGAAATTCTTCTGGGGCGAGCCGTTCAGCGGCCTCGTCGCCGCCGCGCTAGCGGCGGGCCTGCTCGGCTATGCATCGAGTTTCATCGTCTCACGCTTTCGCCATCTCACGCTGATCATGATCACGCTCGGCCTCGGCCTGCTGCTCAAGGAAGCGGCCAACAGCGCGAGCTGGCTCACCGGCGGCTCCGACGGCCTGCAGGGCGTCAAGATCGACGCGGTGTTCGGCGTCTTCAAGTTCGATCTCTACGGCCACACCGCTTACGGCTATGCGCTCGGCATCTTGTTCGCGGTGTTCCTGTTCGCGCGCCGGCTGATCAACTCGCCATTCGGGCTGGCGCTGCGCGGCATTCGCGAAAACTTCGTGCGCATGCCGGCGATCGGCGCTGACAGCCGCGCCCATATCCGCAAGATCTATACGATATCCGCGATCATTGCCGGCATCGCCGGCGCCGTTCTGGCGCAAACGACCGAGACCGTATCGCTTGAAGTGCTGAGCTTCGAACGCTCCGCCGATGTACTGGTGATGCTGGTGCTCGGCGGCGCCGGACGCCTTTACGGCGGGCTGATCGGCGCCATCATTTTCATGATCGCGCGCGACCAGTTCTCCGGCATCGCGCCGCAATACTGGTATTTCTGGATCGGCATTCTGCTGGTGGTGGTGGTGATGCTGTTGCCGAACGGCATTCTCGGCGGCTTGTCGAAACTGTTCGCCCGGTGGAGCCGCAAATGAGCGCGCCAACCGGCATCGCTTTATCGGCGCGCGGCGTGCAGAAGAGCTTCGGCTCGCTGGCGGTGTCGCGCGACATCGCCATCGATCTTCCGGTCGGTGCGCGCTATGCGCTGATCGGGCCGAACGGCGCCGGCAAGACGACTTTGATCAATCTGATGACCGGCCTTCTCGTGCCCGACGCCGGACAAATCGTGCTCGGCGGCGAGGACGTCACGACGATGAAGCCGCAGGCGCGTGTCAAACGCGGGCTCGCGCGCACATTCCAGATCAACACCTTGTTCGCCGGATTGAATCCGCTTGAAGCCGTCACGCTCGCGGTATGCGAACGCCGCGGCATTGCCGACCGCTTCTGGCAGAATATCGCCGGCAACAAGGATGCGATCGAAGAGGCTTACGAAATCCTCGCCAAGCTGAAGCTCGGCGATTCGTGTTACCAGACGACGCGCGAACTGCCTTATGGCCGCCAGCGCCTGCTCGAGATCGCGCTGGCGCTCGCGACCAGACCGAAGGTCCTGCTGCTCGACGAACCGGCAGCCGGTGTACCGCAGGACGAATCCGGCGAGATCTTCGAGGTGGTCGCCGGCCTCTCCGACGAATTGACGCTTCTGTTCATCGAACACGACATGCATGTCGTGTTCCGCTTCGCCACCCACATCATCGTGTTGGTCGGCGGCGCAATCTTCACGCAAGGGTCGCCGGCCGAGATCGCCGCCGATCCCGGCGTGCGCGAAGTCTATCTCGGGACGCGCAAACATGGGTGACGATCTTGGCTGACGGCGCGCCGCTCCTGAAACTGCAGCAGGTCACTGCCGGCTATGGCGATGCCGTGGTGCTCAACGACGTGTCGCTCGAAATCCCGGAACACGGCAGCCTCGCGGTGCTTGGCCGCAACGGCGTCGGCAAGTCGACGCTGATGCTCACCATCATGGGCTTCACGCAAATGCGCGCCGGCCATGTCCTGTGGCGCGGCCAGGACATTTCGAAGCAACCGCCGCACTGGCGCGCCACGCACGGCATTGCCTGGGTGGCGCAGGAACGCGAGATTTTCCCGTCACTCACGCTCGAGGAAAACCTCACCGTCGCGGCGCAGCCGGGCGAATGGACGCTGGACGCCATTTATAAAATGTTCCCGCGCCTCAATGAGCGCAAACGCAACATGGGCAACCAGCTCTCCGGCGGCGAACAGCAGATGCTGGCCATTGCCCGCGCCCTGATGACCAACCCGTCCTTGCTGCTGCTGGACGAGCCGTTCGAGGGTCTCGCGCCGGTGATCGTCGAGGAACTGATCGGCGCGGTGAACCTGATGCTGTCCAGCCGCAAACTCGCCATCGTCCTGGTCGAGCAGCACACCGATGTCGCGCTGGAACTGACCGCCGACGCCATCGTGCTCGAGCGCGGCGCGGTGATGCACCGGGCGCCGTCGGCCGTGCTGCAAAAGGACACCGCCACCCTCGAGCGCTATGTCGGCCTGCGCGTGGCGGCGACCTGACGCTTTTTCTCTCCCCCGGCGAAGCACTCGGGAGGGGAGAAGAAAGAGAGCCGCCTTGACCCAGCCATGGCGCTCTTGCTTTATCAGCACCCATGACCACCGACGCCCATTTCCTCGACCGCAAGACCATCGCCGAACTCACCGCGCGCATGTATCTCGACACCGGCGCGGTGCGGTTCATGGCCGACAAGCCGTTCATCTTCACGAGCGGCTGGGCGAGCCCGGTCTATAACGACTCGCGCTGGCTGATCTCATTTCCCGACGTGCGCCAGGCAATCATGGGCTACATGGTCAACGCCCTCGACCGCGACATCGGCCGCGGCAATATCGACGCTGTGGCGGGCGGCGAGACCGCCGGCATTCCCTTCGCCGCCTGGATCGCCGACCGCATGCACCTGCCGATGCAGTACGTGCGCAAGAAGGCCAAGGGCTTCGGCCGCGGCGCGCAGATCGAGGGTGAATTGAAGCCGGGCCAGCGCGTGCTGCTGGTCGAGGACCTCGCCACCGACGGCCGCAGCAAGGTCAATTTCGTCAAGGCGATCCGCGACGGCGACGGCCATTGCGACCATTGCGCGGTGATCTTCTTCTACAACATCTACAAAGAGGGCGAGAAAGTCCTCGGCGACCTCGGCGTCAAGCTGCATTACCTGACGACATGGCGCGACGTTCTCGCCGTCGCCAAGAAGATGGACAAATTCGAGCCGAAGATGCTGGCCGAGGTCGAGAAGTTCATCGACGATCCGGCCGGCTGGTCCAAAGCCCATGGCGGCGTCAGCACGGCGGCGGAGTAATTGCACACTCCGTCATGGCCGGGCTTGACCCGGCCATCCACGACTTAGATGTTCTTAAGAAAGACGTGGATGCCCGGCTCAAGGCCGGGCATGACGGCGGAGGCGTACCACCGCCAGATCCAGCGCCGACAGGAACCGCGAAATGTCCTGCCGAGATAATGGCGGCGGGCCGCGGGTTACCGCCCCGGCACTGCGCAAATCCGCCATCAGGTTGCGGCTCGCCAGCGCCATCCCGATCGAGTCACTGTCGAACACCTTGCCGGTCGGCGACAGCACGGCGGCGCCGTTTTTGACGCCGCGGCTGGCGAGAGGGATGTCCGCCGTAATGACGATGTCATATTCGCCGGCCCGGTCGGCGATCCAGTCGTCGGCGACATCCGGACCCTCCGGGACGATAACCCGCTCGACCAGGTCGCTGCGCGGCACGTTCATGAACGAATTGGCGACGACGAAAACCTTCAGCCCGTAGCGTTCGGCCACCCGATAGACCTCGTTCTTGACCGGGCAGGCATCGGCGTCGACGAAAATGCGGATGACGGGGGTTACCGGCTCTTCCATGAAATCAGCAGCCATGATCCAATCGGGGGGCACTCAGGGGAGGCATCAATGGCCAAAAAGAGCAATAAAACAAGGAAGAAGCCTTCAAAAACGGTGCATCTCCGCAAGCCGGCCAAGGCGAATGCGCGGCGCGCCGTCTCGGCCAAGACCCGGGTCAAAAAGCCGAAACAGAAATTTCACGTCAGCCACCACAACGAGGCCGATTTCGATCAGGGCCTGCGGACTTACGCGAAATACCGCGATCTGGGCTTTGCGCCGGCGACGGGCGGCGCCGTGCAGGCGCATGTCATTCGCTTCATCCCGCCGTTCAACGAGGAAGACGTCGCCAAGCCGCATTTTCACGACGTCGATCTGCAGATGATTTACGTGCTGAAGGGCTGGTACAAAACCGAGTTCGAGGGCGAAGGCGTGCACACCTTCCACGCCGGCTCTTCGTGGATTCAGCCGCCGAAGATCAGGCATACCGTGCTCGGCTATTCCGACGACTGCGAGCTTCTGGAAATCGTGCTGCCGGCCGAGTTCGATACGGTGATGCTCTGACCCGTCCCTCCCCGGCAGGGGGAGGGACAAGAGCGCCTCTCACTTCTCCAGATCGTCATCCGACAGGACGCGCAGCGCGGCGCCGTCCATGTCGTTGTATTGTCCGCTGCGCAAGGCCCACAGGAAGCCGAACAGGCCGATCAGGCCGAGGCTCAGCGCAATAGGCAGTAGATAGAGGATGACGTTCATGTCCCGCCTCGCGTCCTAGTTCCTGGCCCGCGCCCGTAGCGCATTCAGCGTGACCAGCATCGACGACCCCGACATCGCAACCGCGGCGATGAGCGGCGTCACCAGGCCGGCAATGGCGATCGGCACCGCGATGAGATTGTAGACCGCCGCCAGCCAGAGATTCTGCACCATCAGCATCCGCGCGCGACGCGCTATTTTCACCGAGTCGAGCACCGGCGCAAGGCGCTCGCCGAGGAACACGGCATCGGCCTGCGCCTGCGTCACATCGGCGGCCGAAATCGGCGATAGCGAAACGTAAGCGGCGGCGAGCGACGGCGCATCGTTGAGCCCGTCGCCGACCATCAGCACGCGGCGGCCCTGCTGCTTGAGGGTTTCGATCATGGCGATCTTCTCCGCCGGATTGACGCCGCCAAGCCATTGCGGAATGCCGAGCGCCTCGGCGACCGGCGCCACCGCTTCGTTGCGGTCACCGGAAAGAATGTGCAACTCGAAGCCGAGATCGCGCAGCGCCTGGACGGTTTCGATGGCGTCGGGACGCAGGCTCTGGGCGATGGCGAAATTCGCCGTGCGCGCGCCGAGACGGAAATAGATATGCGAGACGCCGCCGGTTGAATCCGCGGACACAGCCACCTGGCAAAACGCGGCGCTACCGAGCCGCATCTCGACGCCATCGGCCATGGCACGCACGCCCTGCCCCGGCTCCTCCACCGCGCCGTCAAAAGGTACGGCGCTCGTCGCTTCCTTCGCCAGCGCCGTCGCCAGAGGATGGCGGCTCGATTGCGCCAGGCGCGCTGCGGCCTGCAGCAGATCGGTATCGATCTCCGCGCCGTTGACGACGCGCGGCTCGGGCAGCGTCAGCGTGCCGGTCTTGTCGAACACGATGGTGTCGGCCTCCGCCAGGCGCTCGATGGCATCGCCGGCATTGAGAATGATGCCGCGCCGGAACAGCGCACCGGAGGCGACGACCTGCACCGCAGGAATGGCCAGCGCGAGGGCGCAGGGACAGGTGATGATCAGCACCGCGATCGCGGTGATGATCGCGTCGTGGATCGACGCGCCGGCCAGCCACCATCCCAGCAGCGTCAGGGCGGCCGTGGTGTGAACCAGCGGCGCGTAGACGCGGGCAGCCTTGTCGGCAAGCCGGCGCGTGCGCGATTTGGCGCTCGCTGCTCTCTCGAGCAAACGTTCGATCTCGTCGATCAGCGCATTGCCGCCGGCAGCGTTCACGCGCAGCGTCAGCGTGCCGGAAAAATTCAGGCTGCCGGCATAGACCTTGGCGCCGGCGCCAATGGCGCGACGCGCGGTCTCGCCGGTGATCAGGCTGTCGTCGATTTCGGACGTGCCGTTGATCACGTCGCCGTCGGCCGGCACGCGCTCGCCCGGCTTGACCAGTACGCGGTCGCCGGCCTTGAGCGAGGCAGCCAGCACGTTCACCAGTTCGTCGCCGTCGAACCGATGCGCGGTCTCGGCGCGCAGGGCGGCGAGATTGCCCGCGGTCGCGCGCGTCTTGCGTCGCATCGTATGATCGAGCGCGCGGCCAACCAGCAGGAAGAACAACAGCATCAGCGCCGAATCGAAGTAGGCTTCTTTGGCGTGATTGGCGGTCTCGACCACCGACATGCCGAGCGCCAGAATGACGCCGAGCGAGATCGGTACATTCATGTTGAGCGTGCCGGCGCGCAGCGCCGCCCAGGCGCTGGTAAAGAACGGCTGCCCGGCATAGGCAGCCGCGGGCAGTGCGATCAAGGCCGACGCCCAGTGGAAAAAATCACGCGTTTCCGGCGTGATGTCGGTGGCATTGCCGGACCACACCGACACCGACAGCAGCATCACGTTCATCGCGGCAAATCCGGCGACGGCAAGACAGCGCGTCAACTTGCGCGCTTCGGCCGCCTCTTCCTGCTCGGCGCGCAGCGGCACGAAGGGATGCCCACGATAGCCATTGGCCTGCAGGGTCTCGAAGATACGTCCGGGCTCGTCGAGCGCATCGGACCAGGCGACGTGCAGACGCCGGTTGGTAAAGTTGACACGCGCCTCGGTGACGCCCGGCAGGCTTTTCACCGCGTTCTCGATGCGTCCGATGCAGGCGCCGCAAGCAATGCCCTCCACCGCCACGTCCATGCCGTGCGTGCCGTCGCTTTCCGGCTTGACGTAGGCAGAGACGTCGAGGGTATCGGTCATGGAACGAAGGCCCGCACCTTTCAGCTACTTCAGCGTCACCCGGCTGCGCGAGCGGAACATGCGCTCGCCGCCGCGTTCGAAATCGAGGATGAGCTCCCACTGACCCGGCTCGGCATTCGCCACGCCGTGAAAAGCTCCAGGCGAGGTTTCAGCGAGAACGACGTCATGATCGAGCTTCGCGGTCGCTGGATGCGCCAGCCGCGCCGACGCGGTCAGCCCCGGAACGGCGGCGCCCTTGGCGTCGCGAACGGCGACATCGAGGATTGCCTCGCCGGCCCGGTCGACGAGCTTGCCATCGACATGCCAGCCGAGTGCGGCCTGGCGCGCGGCCGCCGCTTCTTCCTGCTTGAACAGCAGCCCCGCTTTATAGGAGCTCGATGTTTCAAGGCCGCCGAAAGTCGACGTCGCCGCCTTCACCAATACCCCGTTCACGGCAAAGACGAGACCGAAGAAGCTGACGAACCAGATGATGACGGCGCGGCCGGTGAGCTCTCGTGGTTTCTTGTTCGGCGATTGAGCCATGGCTATTTCCTCTCGGAACCAAAGAAGTGATCGCGCACCTGCGCCACCGCGCCGCTGTCGATATCGATCAGGCTGAACAGAACCGTGGTTGAAGCCGGCGGCGCCGCATCGCTGTAGTCGGTCACCAGGACGCGCACTTCCTTGGTCTGGTCAGGACCGACGGACACGAGCTGCCGGCCATCGGCGCGCGGCGGCAGACCGACATAATCGATCAGCGACGACGGCAGGCCATCGACCGAAACGATGAAGTCGCGCGACTTGAGCTGCTTGTTGACGATGCGGATGGTATATCCGTTGCGCAAGGCGCCGTCCGACAGCCGCACGAACATCGGATTGCGGTCGTGGATGACGCTGATGCCTTCGCTGCCGCGCGTCGCCAGCGTGTAGAGCATGATGCCGCCGGCAATCGCGATGACCGCGGCATACAGGGCGGTGCGCCAGCGCATGAGCTTGTACACCGGCTTTTGGCCTTCGAGCCGCGCCTTGATGTTGAGATCGGTATCATAAGCAATCAGGTCGGCCGGACGGCCGAGCTTGGACATCACGACGTTGCAGGCGTCGATGCAAAGGCCGCACTGGATGCAGCCGAGTTGCGAGCCCTGGCGTATGTCGATGCCGGTCGGACACACATGCACGCATTGCAGGCAATCGACACAGTCGCCGGCGCGCTCGCCATGGGCCTTGAGTTGCTCGGCCTTCTTCACCGAGCAGCGCGGCTCGCCGCGGTCGTAGCGATAGGTGACGTTAAGCGCGTATTCGTCGGTCAGCGCCGCCTGAATGCGCGGCCACGGGCACATATAGAGGCAGACCTGTTCGCGCATATGACCGGCGAGCGTATAGGTCGTGAACGTCAGGATGCCGATCCAGGCATAGGCAACGAGCGGCGCCTGGCCGGTCGCCAGATCCTTGACCAGTGTCGGCGCGTCCGCGAAATAGAGCACCCAGGCGCCCCCGGTCCACCACGCGATCAGTAGCCAGAGACCGTGCTTTGCGCCCTTGCGCGCGTAAGTCTCAAGCGTCCATTTCTGCGAATCGCGCTTCATGTGCTCGCGGCGATCGCCTTCGGTGAAGCGCTCGATCGCCATGTACAGGTCGGTCCACACCGTCTGCGGGCACAGATAGCCGCACCAGACACGGCCGGCGAGCGCGTTCATCAGAAACAGGCCGATCGCGGCGAGGATCAAGAGGCCGGTCAGGTAATAGATTTCCTGCGGCCACAGCTCGATGAAAAAGAAATAGAAACGGCGGCTCGGGAAATCGATCAGAACTGCCTGCGACGGCGCATCCGGGCCGCGATCCCAGCGCACGAAAGGCAGCAAGTAGTAGAGGCCGAGCGTAACGAGCAGCACCATCCACTTGATGCGGCGGAACGTGCCATGCACGCTTTGCGGATAGATCTTGCGGCGCGCGGCATAGAGCGGAATCTCGTCGATCGCGTCGTCGTCCGGGGGCGGCGCGGGCGCGGCCTTCACCTCTGATTGCCGAACGAGTTCTTCGAGTTGGGTCATGACGATGTCCGCTTGAATTCAGGCCGGAAATCTAGAGCCGTCGCAATCTGACACCTTGATCTGGCTCAACAAAAAATCCCGGCGAAAGGCCGGGATTTTTAAGTCTTTTCAATATCTTGGTGGCCAAAGTTGCGGTTTACTTCTCGCCGCCGCCAAAGCCGTAGACATAAACCGCCAGCGATTTGACGACCGGCTCGGCCAGGCGGCCTTCCCAGGTCGGCATGATGCCGCCACGGCCCTGCATGATGCCCTGCACGATCGTTGCCTTGTCGGGGCCATAGAGCCAGATCCCGTCGGTCAGGTTGGGCGCTCCGAGCTCGCGGTTACCCTTGGCGTTCTCGCCATGGCAGACCGCGCAGTTATCGGCGAACACCTTCTGACCGGCCTTGATATCGACGCCCGCTTCGGCCGGTAGGCCCGACAGCGAGCGGACATAATCCGCCGCGGCCGAGATTTCCACCGGCTTCAGGACGCCCGTGAAGGGCGGCATGTTGCCCTGATGACCCTTGTCGTTACCCGACCGCGCGCCGAAGCGGATGGTCTGTTCGATGTCGGCGAGCTTGCCGCCCCACAACCAGTCGTCGTCGTTGAGGTTGGGATAGCCTTTGGCGCCACCGCCGCCGGCGCCGTGGCACGGCGCGCAATTATCGGCGAATGCCACGCGGCCCTGGGCCCGCGCGAAGTCGAGCAATTGCGGATTGGAGACGATGTCCGCGGTGCTCGCCGAAGCGAGCTGCTGCATCATCGGCCCGCGCTGAGCATGCAGCGCGGCGAGATCTTCAACCACCGCCGTGCGCGAGTGATAGCCGAGCACGCCTTGCGTCGAGTTGGCCAGCAGCGGCCAGGCCGGATAGATGACCCAGTAGCCGACCGCCCAGACAATGCAGAGATAGAACGTCCATAGCCACCAGCGCGGCAGCGGCGTGTTAAGCTCTCTGATGCCATCCCAGTCGTGACCGGTGGTCGCGGTGCCCGTGAGGGCGTCAACTTCTTTGTGATCGTCGGCCACGGTTCAGTCCTCCCGCAGCGGAATGCGCGCCGCTTCTTCGAATTGCTTCTTGCGCGACGGCCAGAATGCGTAGGCAAGCACGCACAGGAAAATCGCGGTGAAGTAGATGAGTCCCCAGGTCTGGGCGAACTCGGCAACGGCTTTATAGGTCGGATCCATGGGTTCGGTCCTCAGCTTCGGTCCTTGGCGCTCACCGGATATTGGCTTTGTCGTCGTACATGTTGAAATCCACCTGCGTGCCGAGCATTTGCAGATACGCGATCAGCGCGTCCGCTTCGGTCACACGGGCCGGATTGCCGTCGAAGTCGCGCGCCTGCGCCTTCGCGTAACGCTTGCCCAGGTCGACGGCGTCGGGACTGTCGGTCGTCGCCTGGACCTCGACGTCCTTGACGGCGTCCTCGATCATCTCCGGAGTGTAAGGCGTGCCGAGCAACGCCTGAACCTTCATGTCCGCATCGATGTGCTTGTAGTCGAGATCGGTTTTGGCGAGGAAGCTGTATGTCGGCATCACCGAGCCGGGCACCACGGAACGCGGATCGCGCAGGTGATCGCGATGCCAGTCGTCGGAGTACTTGCCGCCGACGCGGGCGAGATCGGGGCCGGTGCGCTTCGAGCCCCACTGGAACGGATGGTCGTACATGCTCTCGGCGGCCAGCGAATAGTGGCCGTAACGCTCGACCTCGTCGCGCAGCGGCCGGATCATCTGCGAGTGGCACAGGTAGCAGCCCTCGCGGACGTAGATATTGCGGCCGGCGAGTTCGAGCGGCGTATAGGGCCGCACGCCGTCGACCTTTTCGATGGTGTTCTTGAGGTAGAACAGCGGCACGATCTCGACCAGACCGCCGATCGCGATCACGACAAGAATGCCGATAACGAGAACGATTGAGTTCTTCTCGAAGATGGCGTGTTTTTGCCAGACTGACATTGTCGTCCTCGCTTATTCGGCCGGCTGGAGCTGCAGGCCGGCTTCGCCGGCCACGGCTTCGGAATTGACCGTCTTCCAGAGATTGAAAACCATGACCAGCGCGCCGCAGAGGAACAGGAATCCTCCCAGAGCGCGGATCGTGTAGAAGGGGTGCATGGCCTCGACCGTTTCGACGAAGGAGTATTCGAGGAAGCCGAGCGAGGTGTAAGCGCGCCACATCAGGCCCTGCAGGATGCCCGACACCCACATCGAGGTGATGTAGAGCACGATGCCGATGGTCGAGATCCAGAAGTGCCAATTGACGAGCTTGAGCGAGTAGAGCTTGCGGTTCCAGAGCCACGGCACCAGGCAATAGATGGCGCCGAACGAGATGTAGGCGACCCAGCCGAGCGCGCCGGAGTGGACGTGGCCGATGGTCCAGTCGGTATAGTGGCTGAGCGAGTTGACGACCTTCACCGACATCATCGGACCTTCGAAGGTCGACATGCCGTAGAAGGCGACCGACACCACCATCATGCGCAGCACGGGATCGGTGCGCAGTTTGTCCCAGGCGCCCGACAGCGTCATGATGCCGTTGATCATGCCGCCCCATGACGGCATCCACAGCATGATCGAGAAGGTCATGCCGAGCGTCTGCGCCCAGTCCGGCAGCGCCGTGTAGTGCAGATGGTGCGGGCCGGCCCAGATGTAGAGGAAGATCAGCGCCCAGAAATGGATGATCGACAGCCGGTAGGAATAGACCGGCCGATCGGCCCGCTTCGGGATGAAGTAATACATGATGGCGAGGAAGCCGGCGGTGAGGAAGAAGCCGACCGCGTTATGGCCGTACCACCACTGCACCATCGCATCCTGTACGCCCGACCAGACGATGTAGGACTTCGGCGAGAACAGCGACACCGGCACGGTGGCGTTGTTGCCGAGATGCAGCACCGCGATGGTCAGGATGAAGGCGAGATAGAACCAGTTCGCCACATAGATATGCGGCTCCTTGCGCCGCCAGATGGTGCCGAGGAACACCAGGAAATAGGTGACCCACACGACTGTCAGCCACAGGTCGGCATACCATTCCGGCTCGGCGTATTCCTTCGACTGCGTGATGCCGAGCAGATAGCCGGTACCGGCGATCAGGATAAAGAAATTGTAGCCGAGCACGACGAACCAGGGCGCCAGATCGCCGGCGAGCCGCGCGCGACAAGTGCGCTGCACGACATAGAACGAAGTGGCGATCAGCACGTTGCCGCCGAAGGCAAAGATCACCGCTGACGTGTGCAGCGGACGCAGGCGGCCGAAGGTGGTCCATGGCAGGTCGAGATTGAGAAACGGAAACGCCAACTCGAGCGCGATGTAGAGACCGACGGTAAAGCCCGCGATGCCCCAGAAGACCGAAGCGACGGTCGCGAATTTCACCGGGCCCATATTGTAATTGGGGCGGCCGTCGGGGGTAAACAGCGCGGGCTGCTCGGCCGGACGCTCGAAGTAGCGGTTGGCGATCGCAAACACCGCGGCGATGCTGGCGGCCGTGAACAAGTAGGCATGGAAGGCGTATTCAGGCGTAAAGGCTTTGGCGGCGACGACGATTGACAGTAGCGCAAGGCCGATAAAGGTCAGCGCAAGGCCGCCTTCGCCGAGAGTCATGGTTTTTTGGGGAGCGAGCGCGTTCGCCATGATGGATTTTCCGTTCAAGAATGGCCGCGGACGGAGTGGTAGCCGCAGCGCAATATCTTCGAGCGGTCCCTTGGCAACCTTGATGCATGTCAAACCCCTCCCCAAATTGCTCGGGCCAACGAATTGGGTTTGAGCGAAGGGCGGTATGGCATGCGCAATTGTCGCGCCGACAATCCCTTTTGTCCGAGCAGAGACGAATGCGGTAATCGGCTGCTAGAGATTGTGATATATTCGCAGCATCAGATCGGCCATTTGATTTATTTGATCTGAGTCAACTTTACTCCCTAGTGCAATTGTTCAATGCCTCCGATGGCGGTCTTAGTGCGCCGCAGCTCAACGGGTTATCAGGGGGTTCGTTATGACGTTACGTAAGGTTGCGCCGGCGCTTGTCGCGGCGCTTGTCGGCTGCGCGGCGGCGCCGGCCACCGCGGCCGATGTGCCGCAGAAGCCGATCTACAAGGCCGTGCCGGCCGTGGACGCTTTCAATCCGTGGATGGTGCGTCTGCGCGCCCTCGGCGTGGTGACCCGGAACTCCGGGTCCGTCGACCAGGTGCCCGGCTCCGGGCTGACGACGACCGATTCGGTCGTTCCCGAACTCGATATCACCTACTTCTTCACCCGCAACATCGCGGCCGAACTCGTTCTCGGCGTGACCAAGCATCACGTCACCGGCACGGGCGCCGCCGCGACCAACGGCCTCGATGTCGGCAAGGCCTGGCTGCTGCCGCCGACATTGACCCTGCAATATCACTTCACCGAATTCGGCGCGTTCAAGCCTTATGTCGGCGCCGGCGTGAACTACACCGTGTTTTTCAGCCAGACCGCAGGCAATTCGGCCAATACCGCGGGCGTGATCGTCACCCGCAGCCACCTGCACAATACGTGGTCGCCGGCCCTACAGATCGGATTCGATTACATGATCGACAAGCACTGGGGCTTCAACGTCGACGTCAAGAAGCTCTGGCTGCGCCCGAACTGGGACGGCGACAGCAATGTCGGCGCGCTCACCGGCAAGGTGAACCTCGATCCGTGGTTGATCGGCGCCGGCGTGACCTACAAATTCTGACGTACGACATCGAGCGGGGCGTCCTCCCCTCCCGATGCAAACTCAAAGCCCCGGCTCACGCCGGGGCTTTTTTTCATCCGGCGTCAAGCTTTCAGACGTAGCCGAGCCAGCGCCAGTAGGTCGCGCCAAAAAGCATGACGAGGGCGAAGGCGATGATCGTCAGAACCAGCCCCGTGCGTACGAAATCGCGCGCCGAGAAGGTGCCGGTACCATAAGCGACCATATTCTGCGGCGCGTTCACCACCAGGATAAAGCCGAAACTGACCACGAACTGCAGCAGCATCGTCATGCCGATGACGTTGATACCCGGGGTCGCCACGCTCTTGAGCACGGCAATGACGATCGGGATCATCGCCGAGGCCAGCGCCGTGGCGCTGGCGAAGCCGAGATGGATCACGACTAGGAACAGACTCATCGTGCCAAGAATGAACAGAGCGGTCGCGTTCTTCAGGCCGAGCTCGACGACAACGATATCGGCCAGCCAGGTCGCCGCCTTGGTCTGCAGCAGCGCCGTGCCGAGGCTGATGCCGACGCCGAACAGGATCACGGTGCCCCACGGTATCTTCGGCTGCGCTTCCTTCCAGGTCATGATGCCGATACCAGGCAGAAACATCAGCGCCACCGCCGTAAGCGTCGTCGTGCTGGTGTCGAACCGATGCAGAATCCCCTCGGTCGACCAGAAGCAGATCAGGATCAGCGAAATCGCCAGCAACTTCATCTCCGACGCCTTCATCGGCCCAAGGTCGGCGAGCGATTTCTTGATGCCCGCGACGCCGCCCGGTACGGAGGTCACCTCGGGCTTCATCATCCGGGTCATGACGAAATACAACGCGACCGACATGATGATGGCGAACGGCGCCGCCGCGACCAGCCATTCGAGCCAGGTAATGGTCTGATTGAACGCCTTCTCGATGAAGCCGATGGCGATCATGTTCTGCGCCGCGGCAGTCTTGATGCCGACGTTCCAGATGCTTGCGGTCTGCACCGTGACCAGCATCAGCATGGCGGCGAAGGTACTGTTACGGCTGACGCCGAACGCGGCAATCATACCCAGCGTAATCGGAACGAGACAGGCGACGCGAGCCGTGGTCGACGGCACCATGAAGGCAATGATGATGCCGACCAGGATCGTGCCGATAACGACGTTGCGCGTCTCGGTGCCGACGCGCGAGAGGATGTTGAGGGCGATGCGTTTGTCGAGGCCGGTCTGCGTCATAGCAGCGGCAAGGAAAAGCGCGGCCGCAACCAGCACCAGCCCGGTCGACGTGAAGCCGCTGAAGGCCAGCGAAAGGGCTCCGCTCGTTCCCAACAGCACTTTTGGATTGGCGACGTTCGGCGCAAGCCCGAGCAGAAACGCCATCAACGACGCAATGACGATGGCCGATACGGCATAGTCAATCGCCTCGGTCATCCAGACGATAACGGCAAACAGCAGAATGGCCAGCATGCGATGGCCGGCGACCGGCAGGCCTTCGGGCGTCGGCAACAGAAGAACGACAGCCATTGCGGCGATGGCGGCGAGCAAACCCCAGTTCGAAACGAACCAGTTTTTATTTCCCTTTGATTGGGAGGCGACGAGCGGTGCGGTCGCGAGCGGCACGACAGGCTGGACCGACATGAGATCTCTCCCCGGCAGTGTTATTGATTATCGAGGTATTATCGGCGCGCACGCTCGGGCGCGATTGACTAATGTCAATCGTAAGCCATGAACTTTCAGTGACGCAACGACGAGCCGGACCGTCAGTGCCTGGCGCCTTCATCCGGCGTATCGAGCGCGATGCCGGTCGAGGCATCGATCCAGCACAGATGATCTTTCACGTCCTTGACGCCGGCAATGTTTTCGCAGGCGACTTTCAAGGCGGTTCGCTGGCGATCGTCGGTGATGACGCCGAACAACTCGACCACGCCATCGCGCACGACCACATCCAGCGCGGCGATCGGCGACCAGTTCTGCTTTTTGAGTTCGGCGAGCAGCTGCTCGCGAATCGCGCCGTCATCCTTGGGCGACTGCGGCCCCGGCGTCACGCGCGCCATGCTCACCATCGCGCGCATCAGGTTCGAGCGTGTGACGATGCCGACCAAAGTCGTACCGGACATCACCGGCACGCGCTTGATGCGATGCTTCTCCATCAGCTCGATAATGTCTTCCAGCGCGGCGTTCTCGTCGACGGTCTGCACGTCCGTGGTCATGACCTCGCCGACGCGGCTGCCATGGGTGTGGGTGTATTCAGCCGCGACCTTGCCAGGCCCCATGATGAATTCGAGCCAGCGCGAGCGGCGCTTTTCCGTCTGGGTTTCACGGCGGCGGAGAAAATCGCCTTCCGAGAGCACGCCGACCAGAGTGCCGTTCTTGTCGATGACCGGCAGTCCGCTGATGCGCTTCTGCAGCATCAGGCGCGCGGCCTGCAATACGGTGGCTTCAGGTTCGACGGTGACGACATCGCGAGTCATGACATCACTGGCGTTCATCGAAACACCTCTTACGTTGATCGCCGGCAACCGACCTGGTGCGCAACGGTGACTTCAGCCGTTGAGCCGGCTCAGCGCGGCGTGATTGCGCAATACGATGCGGCGCGAGGTCGGCACTGCGATCGTCGCGGAGTTTTCAAGCTGGGTCAGCGTGCGCGACACGGTCTCGATGGTGAGCCCGAGATAGTCGGCAATATCCTGACGCGACATCGGCAGTTCGACTGAATCGCCGCCGTGGGCGCGCTTGGCCATCTCGAGAAGGAAGCCGGCGACGCGCTCCTGCGCAGTCTTGATCAGGAGCATCGTGTGATCCTGGGCGAGCTGCAGTTCTTTGGCCGCCATGGTCCAAAGCTGGCGCGCGACATCGGCGCTGCGTCCGGCGAGCGCGATCAGCGACGAGCGCTTGATCAGCATCACCTTGCTGTCCGTGATCGATTCGGCTGAAAAAGTGTGGAGATCGCCGGCCTCAAGGCCGAACACATCGCCCGGCAGATAAAACGCGCCGATCTGGCGGCGGCCGTCATTGAGGACCCGATAGGTGCGGACCGCGCCGCTGACGACTTTGTAGAGATATTCGGCCGGTTCGTTTTCGCCGAAGATTTCCGTATTGCGGGCAATCGGCATCACCGCACCCATCAGCTCGATCGTTTCGGCCACACCGTTCATTGCACCCCGCACCATCGGAGCGGCGGCCGCGGCTTGCTTCCGGTTCGTCAAGGGCTGGGCAATCATCGGTTGGGCGTGCATGTCGATCGATCCTCTATGGTACGCCTGACGGCGTTCTTCAGGATGCGACCTTGGTAAACCTGGCGCGCGGCTCTCGAAATTCAGATAATCTCCATAGGGAGTTTCCCTTAGCGGCGCGTCCTGGCGCCGTTAAAATCATGTAGAATTGTCTCCGTTATGCCCTATACGGTCGGTCAATCCATCCTAAAGCCCGTCGTAATACCCGCGGTTTGGGCTTATGGCAGCGCTCCGATCGCCGTCATATTGGCATTGGCCGTCAAGGCGCTGGTTACGCCGGACCTCCATACCGAAGCGATCTTTTTCTATTTTGTACCGTCGGTCCTGGTGGCGACCGGCCTGGGCGGCCTGGGCCCCGGTCTTTTGGCGACGGCCCTGAGCCTGATCAGCGGATACCTGATGCTGAACGCCTCGCTCGCCGGACCGGGGGTCATCGGCAGCGCGATCACGTTCGCCGTGACGGCGAGCGCGCTCTCATGGGGCGGCGAGGCACTGCATCGCAACCGGTTGCGCGCCGCCGTCATGACCAACAACGCGCTCGCCCGCCAGGCGCATCTGCAATCGATTCTCGATACCGTGCCCGAGGCGATGATCGTCATCGACGAGCGCGGCGTTATGCAGTCGTTCTCGAGCGCAGCCGAGCGCCTGTTCGGCTGCCGCGCGAGCGACGTCATCGGGCAGAACGTCAAGACATTGATGCCGGAGCCGTATCGCGACAATCACGACGCCTACCTGAAGCGCTATCACGACACCGGGGAGCGCCGCATCATCGGCATCGGCCGTGTTGTGGTCGGCCGGCGCATGGATGGCTCGACCTTCCCGATGGAACTGGCGGTCGGCGAGATGAAGTCGGGCGACAGCCGGTTCTTCACCGGCTTCATCCGCGACCTCACCGAGCGTCAGCAGACCGAGCAGCGGCTGCAGGAATTGCAATCCGAGCTCGTCCACATCTCCCGCCTTACGGCAATGGGCGAGATGGCCTCGACGCTGGCGCATGAACTCAACCAGCCGCTGGCGGCCATCTCGAACTATCTCAAGGGATCGCAGCGCATTCTCGAGGGCGAGACCGGCGAGAAACTGACGATGCTGCGCGACGCGCTCGGCAAGGCCTCGGATCAGGCGATGCGCGCCGGCCAGATCATCCGCCGCCTGCGCGATTTCGTTGCGCGGGGCGAAAGCGAACGGCGGGTCGAGAGCGTCACCAAGCTGGTCGAAGAAGCAAGCGCGCTGGCCTTGGTGGGCGTGAAAGACCGCGGCATTCGCGTGCAGTTCAAGTTCGATCCGAAAGTCGACCTGGTGCTGGCCGATCGGGTGCAGATTCAGCAGGTGCTGCTCAATCTCATCCGCAACGCCATGGACTCCATGGAAGATGTCAAGACGCGAGACCTTTCCATTTCAGTGATGCCCGAGGGCGAGGCACAGGTTCGCATCAGCGTCTCCGACACCGGTTCCGGTGTCGCGCCGGATATCGCCGAACACCTGTTCCAGCCCTTCGTGACAACGAAACTGCAGGGCATGGGAGTCGGGCTGTCGATCTCGCGGACCATCATTGAAGCGCATAATGGACGCATCTGGGTGGAACCGAACCCGGGCGGCGGCACGACTTTCCATTTCACGATCTCGGCGGTAAAGGACGGAGATGTCGACGATGCCTGAGCCGATCATTTATGTGGTGGATGACGACGACGCCGTCCGGCAGTCCCTCGAATTCCTGCTTCTGACCGCCGGCATCAAGTCGCGCGGCTTTGAATCGGCCAGGGCGTTTTTCGAGGCCCTGCCGGATATCAATGGCGGCTGCGTGATTACCGACGTCCGCATGCCGGAGATCACCGGCATCGACCTTCTGAAGCGGGTCAAGCAGGACAAGCCGAATTTGCCGGTCATCGTCATCACCGGCCACGGCGATGTTTCGCTCGCCGTCGAAGCGATGAAGATCGGCGCCATCGATTTCCTGGAAAAGCCGTTCGACGACGACGTGCTGATCACGGCGGTCAAATCGGCGCTGAACAATGTCACCAATGCCGACAATCGCACGGCCGAGCTCGGCGCCATCAACGAGAAGCTCGCGGCGCTGTCGAACCGCGAGCGCCAGGTGCTCGACGGCCTGGTCGCCGGGCAGCCGAACAAGACCATCGCCTTCGATCTCGGCATCAGTCCGCGCACCGTCGAGATCTACCGCGCCAACCTCATGACCAAGATGGCGGCCAACAGCCTGTCCGATCTCGTGCGCATGGCGATGCTGGCCAACATCATGCGCGATACCGGCAAGGCCTGAGGCGGCGAGGCCTGGGGCGGCGAGGCCCGGGCCCCGGTTCCGACCGACTCCGGATTGAGCGCGCGCCTATTGTGCTTATTTTATAGGCTTTTTTGTCCCAATTGTATGCAATCAAGCGCCCGCGGGAGGCCTCCTCCGAGCCCCGAAAAATAATTTTACCTAATGATTACAATGCCTTCTTGAATTGTATGCAATCCGCCCGAATCTGGCACGCGCTTTGCGGAGGAACAGCCAGAGTTCATTCGGGAGGTCTGTCATGAAGCGTCGTGAATTTCTGAAGTCGGCCACCGCCCTGGCGGCCGGCACCGCAATCTCCGCTCCGGCGATTTTCTCCGCCGAAGCCCAGTCTCGCAAGGAAACGCTCCTTCTCGTCACCGAGAGCGGGCCGAACAATCTCGACATCCACGGCGTCGGTACCAATCGCCCCGGCTACGAGGCGTCGTGGAATTGCTACGATCGCCTCATCACCCACGAAACCAAAACCCTGCCGGACGGCACGCTGTCTTATGACCGCGACAAATTCGTGCCCGAGCTCGCCGAAGATATGAACATCGGCGACATGTCGGTCACCTTCAAGCTGAAGAAGGGCGCGAAATTCCAGGACGGCACGCCGGTCACCGCCAAGGACGTGAAGTGGTCGTTCGATCGCGCCGTCACCGTCGGTGGCTTCCCGGTCGTCCAGATGAAAGCAGGCTCGCTTGAGAAGCCGGAACAGTTCGTCGCCGTCGACGACACCACCTTCCGCGTCGACTATCTCAAGAAGAACCGCCTCACCATTCCCGATCTCGCTGTGATCGTGCCGGGCATCTACAATTCCGGCCTGCTCAAGTCGAAGGCGACCGAGAAGGACCCGTGGGCGCTCGAATACACCAAGTCGAACACTGCCGGCTCCGGCGCCTACAAGGTGACGAGCTGGAAGCCTGGCGTCGAAGTCGTCTATGAGCGCAACGACGCCTGGATCGGCGGCAAGCTGCCGCAACTCAAGAAGGTGATCTGGCGCACCATTCCTTCGGCCGGCAACCGCCGCGCGTTGATGGAGCGCGGCGACGCCGATATGTCGTTCGACCTGCCGGCCAAGGACTTCGTCGAGCTGAAGAAGGAAGGCAAGCTGAAGCTGATCTCGAACTCGATCGGCAACGGCATGTATTCACTTGAGCTGAACGTGAAGACCCCGCCGTTCAACAATGAAAAGGTGCGTCAGGCGATCGCCTATGCGCTGCCCTATCAGAAAATGATCGATGCGGCGATGTTCGGCCACGCCATTCCGCTGTTCGGCGGCCCGTCGAACCAGGTCGCCGGGATCGAGTGGCCGCAGCCGACCGGCTACAAGACCGACATCGCCATGGCCAAGAAGCTGATGGCGGAATCGGGCGCGGGTCCGATCGACTCGACCATTTCGTTCGACCTCGGCGACGCCGTCAATTCCGAGCCGATGGCTATCCTGATCCAGGAGGCCCTCGGCGAGATCGGCATCAAGCTCGTCATCAACAAGGTGCCGGGCGCCAACTGGCGCAGCGAAATGGCGAAGAAGTCGATGCCGATGATGGTAAACTTCTTCTCCGGCTGGCTCGACTACCCGGAATACTTCTTCTTCTGGTGTTATTCGAAGCTCAACGCCGTGTTCAACACGCCGAGCTACGTCGATCCGGCCATGGATGTCTTCATCGATGGCGCCTATGCCGCCGCCGCGGTCGGCGACAAAGCCAAGTACGCGACCGACGTCAAAGGCTTCATCTCCAAGGCTTACACCGACGTGCCGCGCGTGCCGATCTTCCAGCCCTATCTCAACGTCGCGATGCAGACCAACATCAGCGGTTACCAGTACTGGTTCCACCGCCAGGTCGACTACCGCAAGCTCGTGAAGGCCTGAACGTCATAGCGAGATCCCGGGCGCGGCATTCGCGCCCGGGTCCCTGCCCGGCACTGTTGCGAGAGGCCACGATCAGACCGGCTGCACGGCACGGCATTTGCACCAAATGCGCCGTGCATTGTGAAAACCCTGCGGAGGCACTGCCATGCTCACGACAATCGGCAAAAGGCTCCTCACCGTCATTCCGACCCTGATCGGTGTCGTGATCGTCACCTTCCTGCTGACCCGCGTCTTGCCCGGCGACCCCGCCGTCTACTTTGCCGGCCCCGCCGCCACCCCGGACTCGATCGCCGAAATCCGCAAAGGCCTTGGCCTCGACAAGCCGCTGCCCGAACAGTTCGTCCGTTATGTCGGCGACCTGTCGCACGGCAATTTCGGCAACTCGTTGTCGACCGGCCGTCCGGTGGCAACCGAAATCACCAGCCGCCTGCCCGCCTCCGCTGAATTGACGCTGCTCGGCCTCATCGTGTCGCTCGCGATCGCCGTGCCGCTCGGCATCCTGGCCGCTGTCAAACAGGGATCATGGATCGATCACACCTGCCGCGTGGTCGCGACCGCCGGCGTTTCATTGCCGGTGTTCTTCACCGGATTGCTGCTGGTTTATGTCTTCTATTATCAGCTTGGCTGGGCACCGGCCCCGGTCGGCCGCCTCGACGCCTTCGTTACGGCGCCGCCAACCATCACCGGATTCTATCTCTTCGACAGCCTTCTGACCGGAAATCTCGAATCATTCTGGTCGTCGCTGTCGCAGCTCATACTTCCGGTCATGACGCTCGCCATCTTTTCGCTGGCGCCGATCGCGCGCATGACGCGGGCTTCGATGCTTGCGGTACTGGCCTCGGAATTTGTGCGCACGGCGCGCGCGTCGGGCCTCGATACGCGCACCGTCATCATCACCTACGCGTTCCGCAACGCCATGCTGCCGGTCGTGACCACGCTGGGCATGGTGTTCTCCTTCCTGCTCGGCGCCAATGTGCTGGTCGAGAAGGTGTTCGCCTGGCCGGGCATCGGCTCCTACGCCGTCGAAGCGCTGCTGCAATCCGATTTCGCGCCGGTGCAGGGCTTCGTGCTGACCATGGCCGTGCTCTACGTCGCGCTCAATCTGCTGATCGACATTCTCTACGGCGTCATCGACCCGCGCGTGAGGCTTGAAGGATGACCGACACCACCTCCATCGCCCCAACGCCGACCGCGGCTCCGCAGTTGCCCTCGGATGGACCCGTTACCGCGCCCATCCCCACGCCCGGGCACAAGCCGGAACAGAATTCAATATTCGCCCATGCTCGTTATATCGCGGCGGAAAATCCGGTCACCGGGCTTGCCTTCGCGCTGTTCGCGCTCATCGCCCTGTGCGCGCTGATCGGGCCGTACATCGTGCCGCACGATCCGCTTGCCAGCGACACCGCGGCGGCGCTGCAGGCGCCGACCTGGAAGCACTGGTTCGGCACCGATCAGCTCGGCCGCGACATCTTCAGCCGCGTCGTCGTCGCGACCCGGCTCGACTTCATCATCGCCGTCACATCGGTCGCGCTGGTGTTCGCGATGGGCGGCTTTGCCGGCATCGCCGCCGGCTATTTCGGCGGCTGGACCGACCGCATCGTCAGCCGCGTCTCCGATACGATCATGGCGTTTCCGCTGTTCGTGCTGGCCATGGGCATCGTTGCCGCGCTCGGCAACACCGTGACCAACATCGTCATTGCCACCGCGATCATCAACTTCCCGCTTTATGTCCGCGTCGCGCGTGCCGAAGCCAATGTGCGCCGCGAGGCCGGTTTCGTGCAGGCGGCGCGGCTGTCCGGCAATGGCGACTTCCGCATTCTGCTCGGCCACATCCTGCCGAACATCATGCCGATCATGATGGTGCAGATCTCGCTGACCATGGGCTACGCCATCCTCAACGCCGCCGGCCTTTCCTTCATCGGCCTCGGCGTCAAACCACCGACGCCAGAATGGGGCATCATGGTCGCCGAAGGCGCCGCCAACATCATCTCCGGCGAATGGTGGATCGCGCTGTTTCCCGGCGCCGCGTTGATGGTCGCCGTGTTCACCTTCAACCTGCTCGGCGACGGCCTGCGCGATCTGGTCGATCCGCAAAGGAGGACCTGATGCGCATGATCCCGAAAAGTACGAAACGGTTTTCGGACAAGATCACGCGCCGAGGAGAGATGTGATGCTCAAGGCTCCCACACCGGAAGTCGACACCGGCGAAGCGCTGCCGCTGCTCGACGTGCGCGACCTCACCGTCGAATTCCAGACGCGCCGCGGCATCGTCCAGGCTGTCAAGCACGTCAATATCTCGCTGGCCAAAGGCGAGACGCTCGGCATCGTCGGCGAGTCCGGCTCCGGCAAGTCGGTGACGTCCTACGCCGTGATGCGCATTCTCGATCGCGCCGGCCGCATCGCCGAAGGCTCGGTGATGTTCTCCAATCTCGATCTGCGCAAGATCGACGAAAGCGATATGCGCGACCTGCGCGGCCGCGAAATGTCGATGATCTTTCAGTCGCCGCGCCTGGCGCTGAATCCGATCCGCAAGATCGGCCACCAGATCGAGGACGTGCTGCTGCAACACGCCCAGGTCGATGCCGCCGCCGTGTCGGAAAAAGCCGTCGAGATACTGGAGCATGTCCGCATCGCGCGGCCGCGCGAGCGCTATCACGCCTATCCGTTCGAACTGTCCGGCGGCATGTGCCAGCGCGTCGTCATCGCGCTGGCGCTCGCCTGCCGCCCGCAACTCCTGATCGCCGATGAGCCCACCACCGGCCTCGACGTCACGACGCAGAAAGCCGTGATGGATCTCGTCGTCGAACTGACGCGCGAGCGCGGCATGTCGACCATCCTGATCACGCACGATCTCGGCCTTGCCGCCGCCTATTGCGACAAGGTGATCGTGATGGAAAAGGGCAACGTGGTCGAGACCGCGGCGGCCGAGGCCATTTTCAAGAGCCCCGAACATCCCTACACCCGCAAGCTGATGCGCGCGACGCCGCGCCCCGGCATCGCCTTGCGCGACCTGTTGCCCGAGGAAGATGCTGCGCGCGCCGGCCCGATCGGCAGCAAGACGGCCAGCGCGTCGGCGCCGCTGTTGAAGGTCGAGAACCTGGTCAAGGAGTATCCGCGCCAGGGCGTCACGTCGTCATTGAAGAAGCTATTCAAGCGAGGCCCGGTCCCGGAAAGCGAAATATTCCGCGCAGTCGACGGCATCAGCTTCGAGATCGCGCGCGGCGAGAGCGTTGGGCTGGTCGGCGAATCCGGTTGCGGCAAATCGACGACGTCGATGATGCTGATGCGGCTGATCGACAAGACCTCCGGCACGATCACGTTCGACGGCGAGGATATAGGCTCGATCCCGGCCAAGACCTTCGCCACGCTGCCGCAGCGCCGGCGCATCCAGATGGTGTTCCAGGACCCGACCGACAGCCTCAATCCGCGCTTTACCGCGGCCCGCGCCATCGCCGATCCGTTGCTCAGGCTCAGCGATATCTCACGCAAGGACCTGCGCGCGCGCTGCGAACAACTGGCGACGCAGGTCGGCCTGCCGCTCAACCTGCTCGATCGCTTCCCGCATCAATTGTCCGGCGGGCAAAAGGCGCGCATCGGCATCGCCCGCGCCATCGCGCTCAAGCCCGACCTCGTGGTGCTCGACGAGCCCACCGCCGCGCTTGACGTGTCGGTCCAGGCTGTGGTCCTTAATCTGCTGCAGGACCTCAAGGACACGCTCGGCATGAGCTATCTTTTCGTCTCGCATGACTTGAATGTAGTGCGGCTTCTGTGCGACCGCGTGATCGTGATGAAGACCGGGCAGATCGTCGAGCAAGGCCCGACCGATCGGGTCATGGATATGCCACAAGCCGACTATACGCGCGATCTGCTGGCTGCGATCCCGCACCCGCCGATCTGACACGTTGCGAGCAGGCCGGATGAGTTTGACAGGAACTGGCGCCGACGCGCAGGAGGCCGCAAAGGACGTATCTTGGCCGCGTAAGACACGCGCCGAAGAACTGCGCCTGCATCTCGCCGACGAGATCGTTCGTGGCGTTTACGCGCCCGGCGCGGCGCTCGATGAAACCCGCATCGCCAATCGTTTCAACGTGTCGCGCACGCCGGTGCGTGAGGCGATCCGTCTCTTGGCGGCGAGCGGCCTGGTCGAAGTGCGGCCGCATCGCGCCGCGGTGGTGGCGCGGCCGGACGCGACCCAGCTTGCCGACATGTTCGAAGCGATGGCGGAACTGGAAGCGCTTTGCGCCGGCTTTGCCGCCGAGCGTATGACGATCGTCGAGCGCCGCGCGCTTGAAGACACTCACGAGCGGCTGCGCGTGCTGATCCAGAGCGGCGATCCGCAGCAGTATCACGAAGTCAACGAGGCGTTTCACAACGCCATCTACGAGGGCGCGCATAACGCCTATCTCGCTGAACTCTCATTATCGACGCGATCGCGCGTGCAGCCGTTCCGCCGCGCGCAATTCCGCAATCTCGGGCGTTTGGCCAAATCGCATGTCGAACATGACCGCGTCGTCGAAGCGATCCTGCGCGGCGAGAAGGCGGTCGCCGCCGCGGCGATGAACGAGCACATCATTCTCGTTCGCGAAGAATACGAGCACTACTCGGAGACGGTTTAAACCGTCTCTTTTTCCTGTGCGAGAAACGCGCGCCAGCCGCCGAACCGCGTGATGTCGCGCGCGCCGGACAATGCCGCCGCTTCCATCAGGAAGCCCTTGACGCCACGGCCGTCGGCCAAAATGACCGTACCGATCGACAACGGCGCCGTGACGCCGTTGATGAACTTGCCGAAAGCCTGCGACGGCAGCGCCCAGACTTCGACGCCGATGCCGGCGCCTTTGCCCGGTTCGACGCGCAACAGGCCGGGCTTCGGCGGCACCGTGCCGTTGAGCGCATAGAGCTTGTAATCCGCCGCCGTCTGCGTGGCCTCCAGCATGCGGCCGCCGAGCGACGTCAGTTCGCCATTGAGCGGCAGGCCGGACAGATGCGCGCCGACCACGGCGATCGCGATTTCATCGTCGGCCGGGGCATTCGGCATCGGCTTGAGCTTCGGCTGCGGTACGTTGAGCGCGCCGAGCGGCAATTGGGTGTCGGCATGAAAGACGCGGCCGATCTCAGCGAGCCGCGCGTCATGGCCACCGGGCGCCAGAAGCGTGATACCGAACGGCAGGCCCTTGCCGGTGAGCGACGCCGGCAGCGCAAGGCCGCACAGATCGAGCAGGTTGACGAAATTGGTGTACGTGCCGAGCCGGCTGTTGAGCTGGATCGGATCGGCGAGAACCTGCTTCACCGTATAGGTGGTCGGCGCCGTCGGCAGCGCCAGCGCGTCGATCTGGTTGGCAAAAATGTAATCGGAAACGCGGCGCAGCCGTTCGAGCTTGTAGAAGGCGGCGAAGGCTTCCATCGCCGTTGGGCGGAAGCCGGCAATGGTGATCTCGCGCGTGACCGGATGAATGGCATCGGGATCGGACGCCAGCAGCTTCTGCGCCGTGATGGTGCGCTCGGCGACCCACGGGCCCTCGTAAAGGAGGCGCGCGGTCTCGTAGAACGGCTCGACGTCGACCTCGACGATTTCGCAGCCGAGCCTGGCCAGGCGCGCCAGTGCCTTTTCGTAACCGGCCTCGTATTCCTTGTCGCCGAAGAACAGCCGCTGGCCGGGGATCGGAACGCCGAGCTTCACATGCGCCGGCATCGCCCCCGGACGGCCCACGGACCGGTTGCGCGAGTAACTATCGGCCGAATCATGACCGGAGGTCACGTTTAGGGCATGCCACGCGTCGTCCACCGTCAGCGCAAATATCGAAATGCAGTCGAGCGTGCGGCAGGCCGGCACCAGACCATGCGTCGAGATCAGGCCGAGGCTCGGCTTGAGACCGACGATGTTGTTGAAGCCGGCCGGAACGCGGCCCGAGCCCGCAGTGTCGGTGCCGAGCGAAAATGGCACGAGACCGGCGGCGACCGCGGTCGCCGAACCGGAACTCGAACCGCCGGGCACGAGTTCTGGATCGAAGGTATTGCGCGGCACGCCATAGGGCGATCGCACGCCGACAAGGCCGGTGGCGAATTGATCGAGATTGGCTTTACCAATCACGATCGCTCCCGCTGCACGCAGCCGCGCTACAGCGGTCGCGTCATGGGCCGGTTTGTAGCTGAAGGCCGGGCAGGCCACCGTGGTGGGCAGGCCGGCGACGTCGATATTGTCCTTGACCACGAAGGGCACGCCATAGAGCGCCAGGTCATTGTTGCCGGCCGCCTCCAAAGCGCGGGCTTCGGCCAGGGCCTCGGCTTCGTCGCGCAGGCTGATGAACAGCGCCGGGTCGGCATGGGCCTTGATGCGGGCATAGGTGCGCGAAATCGTCTCGGACGGAGTTGCCGTTCCAGCCCGGTGCGCTGCGAGGATATCGAGGATAGTCTCAGCCATGGAAGTTTTCAGCCAAGACGCCCTCTACGCGAAGAGAAAAAACAAGGCACCGGAATCCATCGGGGACAGGATGTTAGCGGTGAAATCGACCTCGTTATTCTAGGGCTTTTGCGCGGCGCACACAAACGCCCCGTTGCCGAAACACAAGATTTACGCTCAACTTAGGCCCTGTCGACTTTGGACAGGCAGGCCCGCCTTGGGCCCGCCGCACAAACCAAGTCCGGACCTCGGTGAGCCGTCCGGACCAATGTCGATCAAAGGCTGCCCCAACAAGCCAGCCACATAGCAATGACGCGCCGGTCGGCGCCAGGGAGTGACGTTCATGAAGCAGCGCAAGCCGGCGAAACAATCGTCCGAGAAAAAGCCCAAGAATAGAAGCCTGCGCTCGCAACTCTGGTTCGACAACCCGGACAATCCGGGCATGACCGCGCTCTATCTCGAGCGCTATCTCAACTGGGGCCTGACGCGCGCTGAACTGACCGCCGGCAAGCCGATCATCGGCATCGCCCAGACCGGCAGCGATCTCTCGCCCTGCAACCGTCACCATATCGAATTGGCCGAACGCGTGCGTGCCGGTATTCGTGCCGCTGGCGGCATTGCCTTCGAATTTCCGGTGCATCCGATCCAGGAGACCGGCAAACGGCCCGGCGCCGCGCTCGACCGCAACCTCGCTTATCTCGGCCTGGTCGAATTGCTGTTCGGCTATCCGCTGGACGGCGTCGTGCTGATGACCGGCTGCGACAAGACCACGCCGGCCTGCATCATGGCGGCGGCAACCGTGAACATTCCGGCCATCGTTCTGTCCGGCGGACCGATGCTCAATGGCTGGCGTGGCGACAAGCGCGTCGGCTCCGGCATGGTGGTGTGGGAGGCGCGCGAAGAACACGCTGCTGGCAAGATCACCTACAAGGAGTTCATCGATCGCGTGGCCGACTCGGCGCCATCGATCGGCCATTGCAATACCATGGGAACCGCCTCGACCATGAACGCGCTCGCCGAGGCACTTGGCATGTCGCTGCCCGGTTGCTCGGCTATCCCGGCGCCTTATCGCGAGCGCGGACAGATCGCTTATGAAACCGGCGTGCGCGCGGTCGAGATCGTTCGCGAAGATCTCAAGCCGTCGGATATCCTCACTCGAAAGGCTTTCGAGAACACCATCGTCGCCAATTCGGCGATCGGCGGTTCGACCAATGCGCCGATTCATATCAACGCCATCGCCAGACACATCGGCGTCAAACTCGACATCAACGACTGGGAAAAGGTCGGGCTCGATGTGCCGCTGCTCGTCAACATGCAGCCGGCCGGCTTCTATCTCGGCGAGGAATACTACCGCGCCGGCGGCCTGCCGGCGGTGATGAATCAGTTGCTCAAGGCCGGACGCCTTCACGCCGACGCACTGACGGTCAACGGCAAGACGATGGGCGACAACGTCAAACGCGCCAAAATCGTCAATGAAGACGTGATCCGCACCTACAAGAAGCCGATGATGCAGAACGCTGGCTTCAAGGTGCTGCACGGCAATCTGTTCGATTCCGCGGTGATGAAGCTCAGCGTCATCTCGGATGAATTCCGCAAGCGCTATTTGTCGAACCCGAAAGACCCCGATGCCTTTGAAGGCCGCGCCATGGTCTTCGAGGGGCCGGAAGATTATCACCACCGCATCGACGATCCGAAGCTGAAGATCGACGAGAACACCATGCTGTTCATTCGCGGCACCGGACCGATCGGCTATCCCGGCGCTGCCGAAGTCGTGAACATGCAGCCGCCGGATTACCTGATCAAGAAGGGCGTTCTGTCCCTGCCCTGCATCGGCGATGGCCGGCAATCGGGCACGTCCGCGTCTCCGTCGATCCTCAACGCCTCACCGGAAGCGGCCGCCGGCGGCGGGCTCGCCATTCTCAAGACCGGCGACCGCGTGCGTATCGACCTGAAAAAAGGCACGGCGGACATTCTGATCTCGAAGGCCGAATTCGCGACACGCCGCGCCACACTGGAAAAGCAAGGCGGCTTCCCGATGCCGGTGAGCCAGACGCCGTGGCAGGAAATTCAGCGCGGCATGGTCGACCAGCTTGCCGATGGCATGGTGCTCAAGCCGGCGGTGAAGTACCAGCGTGTGGCGCAGAAATACATCCCGCGCGACAATCACTAAACGTTGTTATCACGCCGCGCCGATCTCGGTGCGCTCCCTCTCCCCTGTGGGGAGAGGGTCGGGGTGAAGGGGGGCAACTGACTCTCGATAGGCTATAACCCCTCACCCGACACGCTTCACGTGCCGACCTCTCCCTATGGGAGAGGTGAAGCGCGCAAGCCAAACAAAGCTAAAATCAGATCAAGGGAGAGAACCACCGTGGCTGGACGTTTGAAAGGCAAGGTCGCATTCGTAACCGCGGCCGGACAAGGTATCGGGCGCGCGATCGCGCAAGCCTTCGTCAATGAAGGCGCAAAGGTCATCGCCACCGACCTCGACGGCGGCAAGCTCAAGGATTTGAAGAAAGCTAAAGTCTATTCGCTCGACGTGCGCTCGACCGAAGCCGTGAATGCGCTTGCCGCCAAAGTCATCAAGGAATTCGGCGCGCCGAACATCCTGGCGAACTGCGCCGGCTTCGTGCATCAGGGCAGCATCCTCGAATGCAACGAGGAAGACTGGGATTTCTCGTTCGATCTGAACGTCAAGTCGATGCACCGAACCATGCGCGCTTTTGTGCCGGCGATGCTGAAGAACGGCGGCGGATCGATCATCAACATCGCGTCGGTCGCGTCGTCTTTGCGCGGTCTGCCCAATCGTTACGCCTACGGCACGACCAAGGCGGCTGTGATCGGCCTGACCAAAGCGATGGCCGCGGACTTCGTCCGCCAGGGCCTGCGCGTCAATGCGATCTGCCCCGGCACCATCCAGTCGCCATCGCTCAATGACCGTATCGCAACCAACGCCAAGAAGTTCGCCAAATCGACGAAAGAAGTCCGCCAGGA
Source organism: Pseudolabrys sp. (assembly GCA_041662425.1). Lineage (GTDB taxonomy): Bacteria > Pseudomonadota > Alphaproteobacteria > Rhizobiales > Xanthobacteraceae > Pseudolabrys. The sequence continues at coordinate 18,201 of JBAZSM010000005.1, read as the reverse complement.
CTTTGTCGATCGCCAGCCGATCGGGCGACTCGGCACGCCGGAAGAGATCGCCGCGGGGGCGGTGTGGCTCGCGTCGGACGACGCCAGCTACTACACCGGGCAAACCATGCAGATCGACGGCGGCATGACCACGTAGATTGGCGATAAATCGCAAAAATATCAGGCGAAAGCTGACACGCGGCAGTCCGGCTTCGGGCTTGCCGCGGACGTTGTCATATGATGTTATCCCCACCGATTTCGGTTGTGATATAAGCTCGTTAAAGCCCTTAAGAGGCGCGCCGAAAAGACTGACAGCCGCATAGACGGGAATAATCCCGCGCGCGGCGGCACTTTCAAGTTTTCTTGAGCTTTCAAGGATTTCTTGAACATGTGCCGGTAGGGAGGGATGAATATGGCTTCGGTCGCGATTCGCGACGTCCGAAAAGCGTTCGGCACGACTGCCGTTATTCACGGCGTAGACATTTCCATTCTTGATGGGGAATTCGTGGTGCTTGTCGGGCCTTCGGGCTGCGGCAAATCCACGCTGCTGCGCATGATCGCGGGGCTGGAGAACATCACGGGCGGTGAAATCGCCATCGGCGAGCGCGTTGTCAACAACGTGCCGCCGAAAGAGCGTGACATCGCGATGGTGTTCCAGAACTACGCGCTCTATCCGCACATGACGGTGGCCGACAACATGGCCTTCTCCATGAAATTGCGCGGCGCGCCGAAAGACGAGATCGACGGGCGCGTCAACCGTGCCGCCGGCATTCTCGGTCTCGAGAACCTTCTGGAGCGCTATCCGCGCCAGCTCTCCGGCGGCCAGCGGCAGCGCGTCGCCATGGGCCGCGCCATCGTGCGCGATCCGCAGGTGTTCCTGTTCGACGAGCCGCTCTCGAACCTCGACGCCAAGCTGCGCGTTCAGATGCGCACCGAAATCAAGGAACTGCATCAGCGGCTCAAGACGACAACCGTCTATGTCACGCACGACCAGATCGAAGCCATGACCATGGCCGACAAAATCGTCGTCATGCATGACGGCATCGTCGAGCAGATCGGTGCGCCGCTCGACCTCTACGACAAGCCGGCGAACGTCTTTGTCGCCGGCTTCATCGGCTCGCCGGCGATGAATTTCCTCAAAGGCAAGGTGCATGTGAACGGCACCGGCACGTTCGAAGGCCCGCAGGGTGTCAGGCTGCCGCTCGCCGACGTGCCGGCCAGCGCCAATGGCGCTGCCGCCGTCTACGGCATTCGCCCGGAGCACTTCACGCTCGCCGACGACGGCGCCGAGGCAGAGATCATCGTCATCGAGCCGACCGGCTCGGAAACGCAAGTCTTCGCCAGTCTCGGTGGCGAGGAAGTCGTCGCGGTGTTCCGCGAACGTCACCAGTTCAAGCCGGGCGACAAGATCCGGCTGAAACCAGATCCGAAACTTGTTCATCTGTTCGATGCGTCGACAGGCAAACGCCTGAATTCCTGAAGACCAAAGCTGAACAAAACAAAACTCAAAGGGAGAGAAACGATGACTGACTTGACACGCCGTGGCTTGGTCAAAGCCGGCACCGCGCTGGGCGCGGCCGCCGCGCTGACGGGCCCTGCTTTGCTCGATTGGGCCAAGGCCTGGGCGCAGACTGCGCCGTGGAAGCCCGAGAAGGGCGCCAAGCTGTCGATGCTGCGCTGGAAGTACTTCGTGAAGGAAGAAGACGACGCCTTCGTCAAGCTGATCGACGCCTACTCCAAGGCGACCGGCGTTCCGGTCGAGATCTCTCGCGAATCCTACGAAGACGTGCAGCCAAAGGCTTCGGTCGCCGCCAACACCGGCACCGGCCCGGATCTGTTCTGGGGCCTCTACTCGCTGCCGCATCTGTTCCCGCAGAAGTGCCTCGACGTCACCGACGTTGCCGAATATCTCGGCAAAGCCCATGGCGGCTGGGTCGACAGCGCGGTCAAGTACGGCAAGAACGGCAACAAGTGGATCGCTATCCCGATCTGCTATTCCGGCGCGCTGATGAACTACCGTATCGAAGCGTCGAAGAAGGCCGGCTTTTCGAAGTTCCCGACCAAGACCGACGAGTTCCTCGAATATGCCAAGGCGATGAAGGCCCAGGGCACGCCCGGCGGCTTCGCGCTCGGCCATGCTTCGGGCGACGGCAACACCTGGATTCACTGGTGCCTGTGGGCGCAGGGCGGCCAGGTCGTCGACAAGGACGACAAGGTCATCATCAACTCGCCGGAGACCGTCAAGGCGCTCGAATACGCCAAGACCCTCTACGGCTACATGATCCCGGGCACGGCGTCATGGAACGACGCGTCGAACAACAAGGCGTTCCTCGCCAAGGAAATCTACTGGACCAACAACGGCATCTCGATCTACGTCGCGGCCAAGAACAACGCGAAGGATATCGCGCAGGATATGGACCACGCGTACTTCCCGATCGGCCCAGTCGGCAAGCCGACCGAGTTGCACTTGATGTATCCAATCCTGGCGATGAAATACACCAAGTATCCGCAGGCATGTAAGTCGCTGATGGCGTTCATGCTCGACGCCAAGAACTTCAACCCGTGGATCGAATCGGCGAAAGGCTATCTCACTCATTGCCTGAATGAGTACGACAGCAACCCGGTCTGGACATCGGACCCGAAGAATACGGTGTTCCGTGACGTCGCCAAGCGCTCGCTGACGGCGGGCGGCCTCGGCTCGGTCGGCGAAAAGGCGGCAACCGCGATCTCCGACTTCGTGGTGCTCGACATGTTCGCCAACTACTGCACCGGCCGTGAAGACACCAAGGGCGCGATCGCCGGCGCCGAGCGGCAGCTCAAGCGTATCTACCGCTGACATCTGACGACCGGCGGGGGCCCATTCGCCTCCGCCGGACTTTTTCTTTCCTGGGAGTCCGCCGACAGTGAGTATTGCAGTGCCATCAGCCAAGCCGGCTCGGGAGATCCGCGAGATCACCGCTTGGGACCGTCTCAAGGTCAACAAGAACTGGCTCGGCATGTGGTTCATGCTGCCGGCGGCGGCGTTCCTGATTCTGTTTCTGGCCTATCCGCTCGGCCTCGGCGTCTGGCTGTCTTTCACCGATGCGCGGCTCGGCCGGGACGGCGTATTCGTCGGGCTCGAGAACTACATATATCTGTGGGACGATTCCGTCTTCTGGCTCTCGGTGTTCAACACCGTTCTCTACACGAGCGTCGCCAGCATCATCAAATTTGCCGTCGGGCTCTATCTGGCACTGCTGCTCAACGAGAATCTGCCGTTCAAGGCCATCATACGTGCCATGGTGCTGATCCCGTTCATCGTGCCGACGGTCTTGTCGGCAATCGCCTTCTGGTGGCTATTCGACCCGCAATTCTCGATCATTTCGTGGTCGCTGAAGCACATGGGCCTCATCGACCAGAACATCGACTTTCTCGGTGACGTCTGGAATGCGCGCTGGTCGGTGATCTTCGCCAATATCTGGCGCGGCGTGCCCTTTGTCGCGATCACGCTGCTGGCAGGCCTGCAGACCGTGTCGCCGTCACTTTACGAAGCCGCGACTATCGACGGCGCCTCGAGCTGGCAGCGCTTCCGATTCATCACTTACCCGTTGCTGACGCCGATCATCGCGGTGGTCATGACGTTCTCGGTGCTGTTCACCTTCACCGATTTTCAGCTCATCTGGGTCATGACGCGCGGCGGGCCGGTGAACGCCACGCATTTGATGGCGACCCTCTCATACCAGCGCGCGATCATGAGCGGCTATCTCGGCGAAGGCGCCGCGATCTCGACCGCCATGATCCCGTTCCTGCTCGCCGCGATCATGGTGTCGTGGTTCGGCCTGCAGCGCCGCAAATGGCAACAAGGTGGCGACAATGACTGACGCGCTCGCTCAGAAAGCAGGGGATCCGCGCGGCACGCTGGCCGGAACGTCCGACCACAGCGAAGGCATGAGCTATCTGCACAGCCTGCCGCGCCGGCTGGTGACGCTCTATCTGCCGCTGGGACTCATTCTGGTGGTGCTGCTGTTCCCGTTCTACTGGATGGCGCTGACTTCGGTGAAGCCGGATGCACAGCTGCTCGACATGGACACATACAGTCCGTTCTGGACCTGGTCGCCGACGCTCAAGCACATCACCAAACTCCTGTTCGACACGCAGTATCCGACCTGGCTGTGGAACACGATGCTGGTGGCGACCTGCGCGACGGCGCTGTCGATCTTTGCCAGCGTGCTCGCCGCCTATGCGCTAGTGCGCCTGCGCTTCAAAGGCGCAACCGTCGCAGGCGGGCTCATCTTCCTCGCTTATTTGGTGCCGCCGTCGATCCTGTTCATCCCGCTGTCGACCGTGGTCTTTCAGTACGGCCTGTTCGACACCCCGTTCGCGCTGATCCTCACCTACCCGACCATCCTCATTCCCTTCTCGACCTGGCTGCTGATGGGCTATTTCAAAACCATCCCCTTCGAGCTTGAGGAATGCGCGCTGATGGACGGCGCGAGCCGCTGGCAGATCCTGGTCAGAATCGTGCTGCCGCTCGCGGTGCCGGGCCTGATCTCGGCCTTCATCTTCTGCTTCACGCTGTGCTGGAACGAGTTCATCTACGCGCTGACCTTCATCTCGACCTCCAGCTACAAGACCGTGCCGGTCGCGATCGTCACCGCGCTGGTCGATGGCGACGTCTATCGCTGGGGTTCGCTGATGGCCGGCGCGCTGATCGGCTCACTGCCGCTGGTCGTGCTCTATGCCTTCTTCGTCGAGCACTATGTGTCGGCAATGACCGGCGCGGTGAAGGAGTAAGCGCGCCTCAGGCCGACTTTTTCACGCCGGCCAGGCGCGCTTTGAGATCGAAGCCGGGATCGGCCGCTTCCTCGCACGAGATGGATTCGCCGGCCGCGAGAATCTTCCGCCCGAACATGTGATCGGCACCCTTGTTGACCGATTCGATGCCGATCAACGCATTGCCGCGAAAGCAGAATACCGAGAACGCTTTCTCGGCCACGGAGCCGCGAACGGCAGTAGCGTCGCATCCGGCGGTCAATCCGACCATCTGAAGTTTCAGGTCGCGCTGGTCGCTCCAGAACCACGGAATAGCGTTGTAAGGCGCGGGCTGGCCGGCGATGCGCTTGGCGACACAGCGGCCCTGATCGACCGCGTTCTGAACGGACTCCAGGCGCGTCATGACGCCTTTAGTATCGGGGAACGCGGCGCAATCGCCGATGGCGGAAATGGCCGGATCGGCCGTCAAAAGCAGCGCCGAAACAAGAATTCCGTTTTGCGCCGGCAGCCCCGCTTCGACCGCGAGTTCGACAGCCGGTTGAACGCCGATGCCGACCAGCACGAGATCGGCCGGCAGGCGGCGTCCATCGTCGAGAACAACCTCTTCGACCTTGCCGGCCTTGCCTTCGAGCCGCGCCACCTGTGCGCCGAACAGCAGCCGGTTGCCCCATTCCGCATGCATGTCCGCATAAAACTGCGACACGACCGGCGTCACCGCCCGGCTCATGCAACGCGGCAAGGCCTCGACCACCGCAACCTGCTTGCCGCGCTTGCTGGCCACCGCGGCAAGCTCCAGCCCGATGAAGCCCGCGCCGACGACGACGATATTCGTCGCGTCCGAAAAACGCGCCTGGATCGAATTGGCGTCGTCGATCGTGCGCATATACAGAACGTTATCCAGTTCCGCGCCTTCGACCGGCAATTTACGATTGCGGGCGCCCGTCGCCAAGACCAGATGATCGTAGGCAAGCGCGGTGCCGTTCGCAAAGGCGACGTGGCGCGACGCACGATCGACCGACGTCACGCGCACGCCGGTCACGAGTTCGATGTCGTGCTGGCGATAAAAGTCGAGCGGCCGCAGCGACAAGCGGTCGGCGCTCATTTCGCCGAGAAGATAAGCCTTGGACAGAGGCGGCCTTTGATAAGGCGCTGCCGCCTCCTCGCCGATCAAGTGGATCGGGTCGCTGTAGCCGCTGTCGCGCAGCGACGCCGCGACCTGATATCCACCCTGCCCCGCCCCGACGATGACTGTACCGGCTGATCGCATCGCAATGTTCGTTACAACGTCATTAAGAAAGGCTGTCGGCCGGAGGAACGGAGCGGGCACGATAGTTGGCGGAGAGAGAGGGATTCGAACCCTCGATACGGTTTCCCGTATACACGCTTTCCAAGCGAGCGCCTTCAGCCACTCGGCCACCTCTCCAAACCAAACTCACCTGAAGGCAGTCGCATCGTTCGTCAAGATGCGCGCACGATTGTGCACCTTCAGCAACTTGGCCACTTCGCAATCGCCCCATCTCACATCCGGCTGATTGTCCGTGAGACGCCGGGGCGCGCGTAACATCCGCGCCGGCGCCCCCCAGGAGGTACCGGTCGCGGCCCTAGCTCATGGCGGCCACCGCGGCCTTTTGCAAGCCGAGATGCGCTGAGGGCCCCGTCGACTTCGACGGCCGAGCGACGGGAGGTCGCAATATCTTGTATTAACCTGCATTTATTACTGTAAATTGGCACAATAGAAAATTGTGCGCAGTTCGGCCTATAAGAGGTCGGGCCGGTCAACAGGGCATGGGAAGGCAACAAATGGGAGGAGACAGCTCAGCGCTACACATGGTGCTGACCGGCGACCCGGGCCTCTATGCCATTGTTTGGCTTTCGATTTTAGTCAGCCTCTCGGCCGTTCTGCTGGCCGCCGCGCTCGGCATCCCGCTCGGCGCGCTGATCGCGCTGACGCGATTCCGCGGGCGCGACGGCGTCATCGTGGTGCTCAACGCCCTGATGGGCCTGCCGCCGGTCGTTGTCGGCCTCGCCGTCTATCTCGCGCTGTCACGCTCCGGTCCGCTGGGCAGCCTCGGGCTGCTGCTCACTCCGCAGGCCATGGTGGTCGCCCAGACCGTCCTGGTCGCCCCGATCATCGCCGCATTGAGCCGGCAGACCGTGGAGGACCTCTGGGCCGAATACTGCGACGAACTCGCGGCCATGCAAGTCGGTGCCCTGGGCCGCATCGGCACCCTGGTCTGGGACGCGCGCTTCTCGCTGGTGACGGCGCTGCTCGCGGGATTCGGCCGCGCCGCCGCGGAGGTCGGCGCCATTATCATCGTCGGCGGCAATATCGACGGCTTTACCCGCACGATGACGACAGCGATCGCGCTCGAGACGTCGAAGGGCGATCTGCCGCTGGCGATCGGGCTCGGCATGGTGCTGATGACCATCGTCATTCTCATCAACGCTTTGGCCTGGTTCGCCCGCCGCGCGGGGGAACGGTACGCGGGATGATGATGCGCGCGCCCGACACGAAACTGCCGATCGTACTCGACAACGTCTCCATCGTCGCCGGCGCGGTGACGATCCTCGACCGCGTGACGCAGACGATCGCGTCCGGTCCGCCGACCGTGCTGATCGGCCCGAACGGCTCCGGCAAGACCAGCCTGCTGCGCGCGATCATGGGCATCGTCCCGTTGACGTCCGGCAGTGTGAGCTGGGGCCATTGCAGCGACGCCTCCAGTATCCGGCGCGCCATCATGTTTCAGCGCCCGGTGATGCTGCGCCGCTCGGCCGCTGGCAATCTGGCGTATGCGCTCGCAACGGCGGGCGTGCCGCGCGCGCAGCACGCCGAACGCATCGCCGACCTGCTCACGCTGGTCGGGCTCAGGGATATGGGCTCCCGGCCGGCGCGGCGCCTGTCCGGCGGCGAGCAACAGCGGCTCGCATTGGCCCGCGCGCTGGCGCGCGATCCCGCCGTGCTGTTGCTCGATGAGCCGACCGCGAGCCTCGATCCGGCCGCTACCAAGGCCATCGAAGACATCGTCCGCACCGTCGCCGATCGCGGCGTCAAGGTGGTGATGTCGACGCACGATCTCGGCCAGGCGCGGCGTCTCGGCGGCGACGTGATGTTGATGCACCGCGGCCGCGTCGTCGAACATGGCACGGCCGCCGATTTCTTCACGCAGTCCCGCACCAACGAGGCCAGGACATTCATCGCCGGCGAATTGCTGGTGTGAAGCGGGCCGTCGCCGAAGGGCGCACGGTCCACACTACGAGAACCACAAGGAGGAAAGACTTGCTCAACCCCCGCCATTTGATGGCTTCCGCCGCGCTCAGTATCGCGGTTTTCGCGGTACAGCCGGGCTTTGCTCAGGATAGATCGATCGTCGTTGCCTCGACGACCTCGACGCAGGATTCCGGCTTGTTCGAGTACCTGCTGCCGAAGTTCAAGGAAAAATCCGGCATTACGGTCAAAGTCGTGGCGCAGGGCACAGGCCAGGCGCTCGATACCGGCCGGCGCTGCGACGCCGATGTCGTCTTCGTCCACGCCAAAGCGCAGGAAGAGAAATTTCTGGCCGAAGGCGCGGGCGTGAAGCGCTTTCCGGTGATGTACAACGATTTCGTCATCGTCGGTCCCAAGGCCGATCCGGCCGGGATCAAGGGTATGAAGGACGTAGCCAAGGCGCTGCAAACCATCAAGGACAAGGGCGCGACCTTCTTCTCACGCGGCGACCGTTCCGGCACGTATACCGCCGAGCTCAATCTCTGGAAGAAAGTGGGCATTGATATCGAGAAGGACAAAGGCGCCTGGTACAAATCGCTCGGCCAGGGCATGGGCGCGACGCTCAACACCGCGGCCGCCGGCACCGGCTATACGCTGACCGACCGCGCCACCTGGATCCACTTCAAGAACAAGCAGGACCTTGTCATCGAGGTTGAAGGCGACAAGCGCCTGTTCAATCAGTACGGCGTCATGCTGGTGAACCCGGCGAAGTGCCCGAGCGTCAAGAAGGACCTCGGCCAGGCCTTCATCGACTATCTGGTGTCGCCGCAGGGCCAGAAAGACATTGCCGGTTATCAGGCCGACGGGCAGAGCCTGTTCTTCCCGAACGCCAACGATTCCGGGGCATAGTCCCATTCAACCTCACGCGGCGGCAGGCTTGACCGACGGTGCCGGACGGCCCGGCTCGCTATCTTCGAGCCGGCCGTCGCGCAATCGATAAATATGATCGAACCGGTCCAGGATCATTTCGTCATGGGTGACGACAATGATCGCGGCGTTCTGCTCGACGGCGATGCGGCGCAACAGATCCATCACGATTCGGGCGCGCACCGAGTCGAGCGGCGCGGTCGGCTCGTCGGCGAGAATGATGCGCGGCTTGTTGGCCAGCGCTCGCGCGATCGCGACGCGCTGGGCTTCGCCGCCTGAGAGCTGCTTGGGCAAAGCATGCTTGCGGTGGCCGACCTCGAGATAGTCGAGCAGCTCGATGGCGCGCGTGCGCGCGGCGGCTGCGTTGAAACCGGCGAGATGAAGAACCACGGCGACGTTGTCGCTGCCGTCAAGGAACGGCAGCAGATTGGGGTATTGAAAAATGAAGCCGATCTTGTCGAGCCGCAGCCGGCGCAGATCGGTCTTGAGCCAACGCCCGTCATAGACGACGTCGCCGTCGAGCGTGAGCCGGCCGCTGCTCGGCTCCATGATGCAGGCAATACAGTTGAGCAGCGTCGTCTTGCCGGACCCGCTTGGGCCCATCAGCCCTACGACCTGGCCGGGATAGACTTCCATGTTGATGTCAACCAGCGCGTCGACCCGCGCGCTCCCCGCACCAAAATATTTGGAGAGATGTTCGATACGCACCACCGCATGTTTGTTCGCCTCGGCCATGGCCCTAACCCGATGAGGCAAGCGCTTCGGCCGGATCGACCTTGAGGGCGAGCCGGATGCCGAGGATGCTGGCAAGCAGACAGATCACGATGGTGATAACGAACACAGCCGCGACGCTCTCGGGATCGAACACAAGCCGCCGCGGAAAATACGGCCTGAAGATGAACACAAGAGCCAGCCCGACGAGGTAGCCGGCGATCCCCAGCGCCAGAGACTGCTGAATGATGAGACCGACGATGGTGCGATCGGGCGCGCCGACGAATTTGAGCGTGGCGATCGAGCGCACCTTGTCCATGGTCATCGTATAAATAATCAGCGCAATAATGACGGCCGACACGATCACCAGCAGCACCATGATCAGAAGTTGCTGCTTGCGCGCCCGCTCGATGACGACCTTGCTCAGCATCGTCTCCTGCTCGGCCTGGGTCAGCGCGGTGAGGTGCTTCCAGCGAGACAGCGACGCGGCAACTTCGTTGGCCGGGACGTAGGGCGACACCTTGGCGATGACGGCATTGATCTGGTCATTGGCATCCGATCCGCCGCCGCGTGCGAGTTCGCGCCGCACGGCCGGAGGAGCAAGCTCGAACTGCAACTGTTGCGCGTCGCGCAACGTGATATAGGCCACCGGGTCACCGGCCGAGGTGACCTCATTCTGCATCAGGCCGACCACGGTAAACTTGTGACCGCGCGTGCCGAGCGGCACGTCCTGGCCAAGCATGAGGCCTGCGCGACGGTCGACAATCATCTCATAGTGGCTGCGCATGATCTCGCGCCCGTCCGCAAGTTTGCGCGGCCCGCCGGGACGGCCTGGCTCGAAGCCGATGAGGAAGAGGCGGTGCGGTGCGCCGTTCAACTCGGCCTGTACCGATTGGTAGGTGACCGAACCGGCGCGCTCAACACCATAGACCCGGCTGACGAGCTCTCGCGTATCGCCCGGAATGCGAGAGGATTCTGCGAATGGCCCCTTGGTGTCGGCCTGCACGACCCAGAGGTCGGCATTGGCGGCGCGCGCCTGTTTCAGCGCGTCGTCGATCAGGCCGCCATAGACGCCGGTCATCATGATGACGATGCCGAGTAGCAGGCTGAGGCCGAAATTGGTCAGGATGAACCGCAACAGATTGTGCCTGATGTCGCGGTAAGCCAGATTCATTTGCGTGGCTCATCAGAGGTCTTGGCAGCCCGTCCGGTTCGCAGTCCGCTGCGCAACACCGAGACGACGAGGGCCTTGTCCGGCACGCCGCCGATGATTTCGTAACGTCCGTCGAGCAGCCGGTGACCGAGCATCGCCTCGTGCTGCTGGAGGCGACCGTCTTCCACCGTCCAAACGCTTCCACGGCTCTTGCCGAGCCCGGTGATCGCCGCTTCCGGCACCAGCAGCGGCTGCGCCAGCCTGACCGTGGTGATATAGGCTTCGGCCTGCTCGCCAAGATGGAAGTCAGCCGGCAACTGGTCGAACACGATCGCGACCTTTCGCTCTTCATTAACGCGATCGCTTTCCGGTTCGATGCGGGCGACCTTGCCTTGAAATCTTTGGTTCGGACGCGATCGCACCACGATTTCGGCTGGGTCGCCGGCCTTGATCTCGCCGGACTTGCTCTCGTCGATATAGGTCATCACCCACACCGACTTCGGATCGATCAGCGTGAACACCGGCTCGCCGGCGCCCAGCGCCGAGCCAAGCTCCTTCAGCCGTGCGGTGATCATGGCGTCGTAAGGCGCCGCCAAGGTGTGGAAATCCAGGGTGGCGGCTTCCAACTGCTGTTGCGCCTTGGCGTCGCCGATGGCCGCGCGCGACACCGCGATATCGCTCGAGGCCAGACCCACCTCGGCATTAGCAACTTCCAGAGTTGTCTTTGCTGTCTCCGCCGATTCGACTGAGGCGCTGTTGCTTTGAACCAGTTGCTGCCGGCGTTCGCTTATGCTCTTCGCATTGGCGAGGTTCGCCTTGGCCTTTTCGAGGCCGGCGCTGGCTTTCTGAAAATTGGCCTGCGTCTGCTCGATGGCCGCCTGGGCGCGGGCGACGCGCGCATTTTGTTCACGGTCGTCGAGGCGGGCGAGGATCGCGCCGTTGGGCACGCGGTTGCCGACATCCACCCGCAGGTCGATGAGCACGCCCGAGACCTTGAAACCGATTTTGGATGTAACGCGAGCCTCGACTGTCCCGAGGCCGAAAACCTGGACTGCAACATCGCGCTCAACGGGCGCGACCTGCACGGTCACCGCTCGAAAGTAAATTGCCCAGGCACCGGCCAAGATGCCGACGCCGAGCACCACGGAGGCTAACAGGACGATACGCTTGAAACTCATGGTCCTTGTCCCACACCCATGCCGTTCAAATTCTCATATTCGGCTGCGGAAACCGTTGCATTGAGCCATGTCAACACGGCAAATGGAGACGGTCTGGGCCGCGAGCGCGCGGTTCGCGCCGTGCCCCATGAAAACCGCGGCCAAATGCCCTATATTTCCTCGATGAGCAGCAATTCCTACATTATCCGCCCCGACCCCCACGACAGCCGGCTGACCGAACGCGTCAGCGGCATCGACCAGACCGGCGCCGCGATCGAGACCTCGGTCACCGTCGAGCGGCCGCTGACGATCTTCCTCAATAGCCAGGAGATCGTCACGGCGATGACGATCAACGACTATCCCGAATATCTCGCCGTCGGCTACCTGCTCAATCAGAACATGCTGCTGGCGGACGACATCGTCACCGGCGTCGATTACGACGACGAGCTGTCCGTCGTCGTGGTGCGCACCGAGCGCAAGACGAATTACGAGAAGAAGCTCAGGAAGAAAGTGCAGACCTCCGGCTGCGCCCAGGGCACCGTGTTCGGCGACCTGATGGAAGCGCTGGAAGATGTCGCATTGCCGGACGCGCCGTTGCGCACCTCGTGGCTCTATGCGCTGGCGCACCAGATCAACACCACGCCGTCGCTCTATCTCGAAGCCGGCGCCATTCACGGCTGCGTGCTGGCGCACCAGGACCAGCCGCTGGTCTATATGGAAGACGTCGGCCGCCATAACGCCGTCGACAAGATCGCCGGCTGGATGTTCAAGGAGAAGGTTGCCGCCGCCGACAAGATTTTCTACACCACCGGCCGCCTGACCTCGGAGATGGTGATCAAGACCGTGCGCATGGGCATTCCGATTCTGATTTCGCGCTCGGGCTTCACCGCCTGGGGCGTCGAACTGGCGCGCAAGGCCAATCTCACGCTGATCGGCCGCGCCCGCGGCAAGCGGTTCGTCGCGCTGGCCGGCGAGAGCCGCATCGTGTTCGATCAGGATCTCGACAAGGTCGAAGAAGAAGGCTCAAAGCATCGTCGCAAGGCGGCGGTGGATGATTGAATGGTTCGTCACGAATGACGCCGGATTTGCCTCTCCCATCGGGAGAGGTCGGCACGACATTAGCGCGTTTACGCGCGTCTATGACGCGCTATGGCGTGCCGGGTGAGGGGTTAGATCCTATCGAAAGTCACTTGCCCCCTCACCCCAACCCTCTCGCCCAAGGGGAGAGGGAGCTCCGCAGAGATTGCAGCGACACCTGTTCATGACAAGCAACATCCCCCCGCCCCCCACTTTCGGCCTCGTGCTTGCCGGCGGCCTGGCGCGCCGCATGGGCGGCGGCGACAAGGCGCGCATCAGAATTGGCCGCTCGACCATCATCGACCGCGTGCTGGCGACGTTGTCCGGCCAGTGCGTCGACATCATCATCAATGCCAATGGCGATCCGGCGCGCTTCGAGGACACCGGCTGCATTGTGGTGCAGGACAGCGTGCCGGATTTCGCCGGCCCGCTCGCCGGCATCCTCGCCGGGCTCGACTGGCTGGCGGCGCAGGACAACGGCATCGAATGGATGCTCAGCGTGCCGGCCGATTGCCCGTTCCTGCCGGACGATCTGGTCGAACGCTTGCATGCAGCCCGCCGCGCCATGGGGGCCGGCGTGCCGCTCGCCTGCGCCCGCTCCGGCGAGTGGCGGCATCCGGTCGTCGGTTTGTGGCCGCTGGCATTGCGCGAGGACCTGCGCAAGGCGCTGACGGTCGAAGGCCTGCACAAGATCGAGGTCTGGACCGCGCGTCACGGCGTCGCCATCGCCGACTGGCCGGTCGAACCGGTCGATCCCTTCTTCAACGTCAACACGCCTGACGATGTCGAACGCGCCACGCAACTCGCCGCCCAATATGGCTGACGCCTAAACGATCTCCACCGCCTCGCCGAACTCCGGCGCGCGGAAATCCAGCGCGCGACCCGCCGCGCGCCGCGCCTCCAGCGCGTCATTCAGCATGCGCAACGGCTCGCCATAGGAATCGTCGGCAAGCGGAAACACGCCGTAATGCAATGGCAGCGCGATGGCCGCTTCCAGTGTCTCGCAGGCATCAACGGCCTCCTCCGGCGACATGTGCACCGAAGCCATGAACCAGCGCGGCAGATAGGCACCGATCGGCAACAACGCGAGCCGCATTGGCCCGAAGCGCCGGCGTATCGCTGCAATGTGCGGACCTTGGCCGGTGTCGCCGGAGAAATAGATTGTCCCTGCCGGCGACTCGAGCACGAAGCCGCCCCATAGTCGCTTGTTGCGGTCGAACGGCCCGCGCGCTGAGAAATGCTGCGCCGGCACATAGGTGGCGGTCACGCCGCCCGACAGTGCGTGGCTCTGCCACCAGTCGAGCTCGACGGCACGCGGCTGCCCCGGCACCGCCGCGCCGACTTTCAATCCGGTGACGACGAGTGGCCGGTCGCGCTTGAGCAAAGCTTTCAGCGTCGGGCGGTCGAGATGATCGTAATGGCTATGGCTGAGCAACACGGCATTGATCGGCGGCAGGTCGTCGAACGCGATCCCCGCTGGCCGCACGCGTTTCGGTCCGAACCATGAGACAGGGCCGGCGCGCTCGGACCAGATCGGATCGGTGATGAGATTCAGTCCTGCGACCTGGATCAGCACCGTGGCGTGACCGATCAGCGTCACGCGCATCCGAGCGCCATCGACACGTGGCACCGGCTTCGGTCCGACGGATGCTGCGACATTCCGCGGCCATGGCGGCGGGCGGCGCGTGGCGAGCCAGTGCAGCGCCGTCAGAAAACCATGCGGTTCGTGCTCGACCAGATTGCGAAACCGGCCGCGCGCATGCGGGGCCGGTCGGAATGGATCACCGATATTGTCCGGAGGCGTGACGCTCATCCCATCAGCGCCGCGAATGACAGAAAGCCGATGCGATCGCCTGGCTCGACCGACGTCACGTCGTCGGGAAATTCCAGAAGCCCATCGGTCTCGGTCAACGATGTCAGGATGCCGGCGCCGTCCTGCGGATGTTTCACCGCTTCGACTTCGCCATCGGCGCCGCGACGCAACGCCACGCGTACATATTCGCGGCGGTCTTTCTTCTTTCTGTAGGCGAAGGCAACACGCACCGGCAGCGGCATCAGGACTTGCGGCCGCGCGCCGCCCAGTTGCAGCAGCAGCGGTTTGACGACCCGCACGAAGGTCACGAACACTGCGACCGGATTACCCGGCAGGCCGCAGAAGGCGGCGCCCGCATGCGCCGCATAATCCTTGCGCGGCGCGGCGCGAATGACGCCCATCGCCACCGGGCGTCCCGGCTTGATGGCGACGCGCCAGAACACCAGGCTGCCGATCTTCTCGACCGCGCCGCGCACGTGATCGGCTTCGCCGGTCGACACGCCACCCGAAGTGATCACGAGATCGTGCCACGCCGCGGCTTTCGCCAGAGCGCGGGAGAGTTCAGCCGGATCGTCGGCGAGAATGCCGAGATCGGTGACGACAGCGCCGAGCTGCTCGAGCAGCGCCGTCAGAAGATAGCGGTTGGAATCGAAGATCGCCGCGCCGCCGCGCTTGGCGCCCGGCTCGACGACTTCATCGCCGGTGGAAAAAATCGCGACCTTCAGTCGCCGCCGCACGACGACATCGGTGATGCCGAGCGCGGCGAGCAGCGCGATCTGCTGCGCTTCCAGCACCGTGCCGGCGGGCAGCACGACGCGGCCGGCCGGGACATCTTCACCAGCCAGACGCCGGTTGGCGCCGGCCTTCAAGCCCTTCGGCACCGTGACCTGGTCGCCGGCGACACTGACATCTTCCTGCATGTAGACTGTATCGGTACCGGACGGCATCGCCGCGCCGGTGAAGATGCGAATGGCCTCGTTCGGCCCGAGCGCCTGCTCGGCACGCGCCCCCGCCATCAGGCGCCCGCTGACGACGAGGGTCGTATCGCTATTCGGATCGAGATCGGCATGACGCACCGCGTAGCCATCGACCGCCGAGTTATCGAACGGCGGCAGATCGACCGGCGCCTTGATCTCGGCAGCGGTGATGCGACCCCGCGCCCCGCGCAGCGGCACGCGCTCGGTCTCCGCGACCGGCGTAATGCGCTCGGCGATCAGCCGCTCCATCTCCGGCAGTGGCAGCAGCGGCCCGGAAAATGCGAAGCAATCGTCGGTCAACTGGGCCATGAACCAACCCGTCTATGCGTCCCCGAACCGAATATAGGGAGCGGGCCGCGCATATCTAACCCGCCTTGGTACGTGTCACCGCGCCCACCGGCACCGCATGCTTCAGCAACAGATCGGCGACCGCTTCAACGTCGTTGAGGTCGACCACGGGAACCTTGGCATCCGGCAGCGGCGTGTCGCTCGCCACCGCGACGACGTATGGATCTTCCGGCTGGATCAACGGCTTGCCGTTCGCGGCCCGGTGCACTTCGAGCTTGGGGAACGGATCGCGCTTGAAGCCCTCGACCACCACCAGATCGACCGGCGACATCTTCGCCACCAGATCGGGCAGATCCCATTCTTCCTCGTCGCGCAGTTCGTGCAGGATCGCCCAGCGGCGCGCCGAGGAAATAATGACCTCGGTTGCGCCTGCCTCGCGATGCATGAAACTGTCCTTGCCGGGCTTGTCGAGATCGAAGCCATGATGCGCGTGCTTGAGCGTCGATACGCGCAAGGCCCGCGCCTTGAAAGCGGGGATCAGCTTGGTCACGAGGGTGGTTTTGCCGGAACCGCTCCAGCCGGCGAGGCCGATAATGCGCATGGTGACCTTATACAGCACCGGCACGCCGCGTCATTACGCGGTTTCCATCGGCCGATACACACAAACCATCAGCCGGCCGGCTCCATGCCGATGGCGCGGATTTTGGCGCGGGTTGCTTCATCCCGCAATGCGGCGAGGAATGCCTGCACCGCCGGCCGCGATTTGCGGCTTTCGACGACGAGAAAATCGTAATGCTCCGGCGCGACCGGCAAAAAGCCGAGGCCGTACATCCGGGCCACTGGCTCGATAGCGACGCCCCAGTCGGCGCGGCCCTGCGCGATCGCGGCGGCGACGGCGTTGTGAGACTTCGGCTGGTTGGTGTAGCCCGGCGGCCGCACGCCATTGAGCAGCCTGTCGATCAGCACGCGCGTGCCGGCGCCGGCATTGCGGTTGACCATCAGCACATCCCGATCGGCAAGCAACGTCTTGATCGCTTCCGCCGCACTCTTGCCGTCGAGACGCTGGTCGCCGGCGCGATAGACGACGCCCTGCATGCGCTTCCATCCCGGCACCAGCGACAGGTCCGGCGTGACGAGATGCTTGTTGTAGTCACCGGTCTGCGGATCGACCAGATGCACCGGCGCGATGTCGCATTGGCCGCGCGATGCCGCGGCGACGCCGCCCTGGCTGCCGACCGCCAAAGTGCGCGCGGTAAAGCCGCGTTCGGCCAGCGCGCCGACCACGACATCGAGCGCGACATCGTGGCTGCCCATGATCGTGACATCGGGCGCGGCGGCAGCGCCGCCGATCAGCGTCACCTGCGTCTGCGTGCCGGCATCGAGCGCGGTGGCAAGCGCGTCGATTTCGATGAAACCATCGGCCTGCGAAAAGCTCGTCACCGAGCCTGAGCCTTTGCCGGTCGGGAACGCCACCGCGCCGTCGTCGCCCTCGACCAGCGACACCAGCACGAATTCCTTGCGGCCGAGCTCCGAAACGATACGCACCGGCACGCGCGCCTGCAGCGTCTGGGCCGCTTCCGGCGGCAGGCCGGCGAGCGCGCGAATGACCGGCGCGACGAAGGCGTGAAAGGTGAAGATCGCCGACGTAGGGAAGCCCGGCAGCACGACAATCGGCGTCTTGCCGATGACGCCGAGGCATAACGGCTTGCCGGGCTTGAGCGCGACGCCGTGCACCAGAATGCCGGGCGCGCCGAGCTTCGCCACGATGCCGCTCGACAGATCGCCCGCGCCTTTCGACGTGCCGGCGGACAAGACGACCATGTCGCATTGGCCGAGCGCCGCGCGCACCGCTTTTTCGAGCGCCGCCGCGTCATCCGGAATGGCGCCGAATGCCACCGCCTCGCCGCCGGCTTCGCGCACCGCCGCGGCGATGATCGCGCCGTTGGAATCGTAGATGCCGGCGGCTTTCAGCGGCTCGCCCGGCGGCACCAGCTCGTCGCCGGTGGAAATCACCGCGACCTTCGGCCGCCGCACCACATCGACATAAGCCAGTCCGCTCGCGGCCAGCATGCCGATCTCGCGCGAGCCGACGCGCGCGCCCTTGCGCAACAGGGTCTCGCCGCGCGCGATATCGGAGCCGGCATACGAGATGAATTGACCGG
>JBAZSM010000004.1:0-85005 GCA_041662425.1 Pseudolabrys sp. | reverse complement strand
CGAGCGATAGACCTCGTCATGGTCGTCGACGCGCTTGAGCGGCATATTGGTCGGCACTTCGAGCACTTCGAGGCCGTAAATATCCATGAACTCGTCGGCTTCGGTGAGCGCCGTGCCGGTCATGCCGCCAAGCTTTTCGTACATGCGGAAGTAGTTCTGGAACGTGATCGAGGCGAGCGTCTGGTTCTCGGGCTGGATCGCCACGTGCTCTTTCGCTTCGAGCGCCTGATGCAGGCCTTCCGAATAGCGCCGGCCCGGCATCATGCGGCCCGTGAACTCGTCGATGATGACGACTTCGTCGTTGCGCACGATGTAGTCCTTGTCGCGCTGGAACAGCATGTGGGCGCGCAGCGCCTGATTGACGTGATGCACGACGGAGACGTTCTCGACGTCGTAGAGCGACTCGCCCTTGAGCTCGCCGGCGGCGCGCAGGCGCTGCTCCAGCTTTTCCATGCCGGCTTCGGTCAGTGTCACGGTGCGCTGCTTCTCGTCGACTTCGTAGTCGGACTTGTCGAGCGCCGGGATGTAGCCGTCGATGGTGTTGTAGAATTCGGAACGGTCGTCCAGCGGACCGGAAATGATGAGCGGCGTGCGCGCTTCGTCGACCAGGATGGAGTCGACTTCGTCGACGATGGCGAAGACGTGGTCGCGCTGGACCATGTCCTCGGGACGATATTTCATGTTGTCGCGCAGATAGTCGAAGCCGAGCTCGTTATTGGTCGCGTAGGTGACGTCGCAATCATAGGCCGCCTTGCGCTGCGCATCGTCGAGGCCATGAATGATGATGCCGGTGGAGAGCCCGAGGAAGCTGTAGACTTTGTCCATCCACTCGGCGTCGCGCTTGGCGAGGTAATCGTTCACGGTGACGACGTGGACGCCGCGGCCGTTGAGCGCGTTGAGATAGACCGCCAGGGTCGCGACCAAGGTCTTGCCTTCGCCGGTCTTCATCTCGGCGATCTTGCCGTCATGCAGGATCATGCCGCCGATCATCTGGACGTCGAAGTGGCGCTGGCCGAGCACGCGCTTGGCCGCCTCGCGCACGGTGGCGAAAGCCGGCTCCAGAATGTCGTCGAGCGTCTTGCCGTCGGCGAGCTGCTTCCTGAACTCCGCGGTGCGGGCCTTGAGCGCCTCGTCGGACAGCGCGGCAACCTCGGGCTCGAGCGCATTGATGGCCTTGACCCGCGGCAGGTAGCTGCGGATCCGCCTCTCATTGGCTGAGCCGAACAGCTTGCGGGCAACGGCGCCGATCATCGGGAAGCTCCTGATTGCTGGCCGGGACGGCTTTTGCGCGCCACAGCGGCCGGATATTACTTCCGGCGCTCCGGAATTTGGGGACTTTTCGGGCAAAAACGACGCCAAAATCGAGCATTTGGGCGCCACCAGCCAAGGTCAAGGGAGAGATAGGAGGGGGTCAAATCAATGTCAATTGGCGGCCTCATGACGCCCTTAACCGGACGGGTGCCAGTCCGGCCGGACACCTGACGTTGCCGCCTGACGGATACGACGAGTTTCGGTTCCCCGGGCGCGGGCGCCATTGCAAAGCCATGGTTGTTGGGTGACAAGAGCGCCGTTCGCCATTTGAAGGCGGAACGATTTCCAAGGACAAACAGATGACGATCCCGTTTCCGGCCGGCACCCCGGCCTTAGGCCCGACCTTGCCGCGCTTCGCGAGCCTGATCGCCGGCGCGCTGGCCCTGACGCTTGCCTCGGCCGCGCCGCTGGCCGCGCAGGATGCCAAGGACCCGGTGATAGCGACCGTTAACGGCACGCCGATCCATCAGAGCGACCTCGCCGTCGCCGAGGAAGAGGCCGGCCAGCTGCCGCCGATGTCGGACGACGCCAAGAAGGACTACCTGGTCCAGTTCATGGCCGACGCCATCCTGATCACCAAGGCCGCCGAGGACAGGAAGCTGACCGAGGATCCGGGCTTCAAGCACAAGCTCGAATTCGCCCGCAAGAAGCTCCTGATGGAGACGCTGCTGGCGCAACTCGCCAAGGAAGCCTCCACCGACGCCGCGATGCAGAAGGTCTATGACGATGCCGTCGGCAAGTTGCCGCCCCAAGAAGAAGTGCAGGCCCGCCATATCCTGATCCGCGTCCCCGCCGGCGACGAAAAGGCCAGCAAGGAAGCCGAGGACAAGATCAAGGCGGTGATCGCGCGCCTCGACAAGGGCGAGGATTTCGCCAAGGTCGCCAATGAAGTGACCGAAGACCCGTCGGGCAAGGCCAATGGCGGCGAACTCGGCTACTTCACCAAAGAGCAGATGGTGCCGGAATTCGCCAACGTCGCCTTCGGCCTCGACAAGGGCAAGATTTCAGGCCCGGTGAAGACCCAGTTCGGCTGGCATGTCATCAAGGTCGAGGATAAGCGCATGAAGCCGAAGCCGACCTTCGCGGAGGTCAAGCCGCAGGTCGAGCAGTTCGTCGCCCGCAAGGCCCAGGCCGATTTCGTCACCAAGCTGCGCGCCGACGCCAAGATCGAAAAGAACTACAAGGTCGAAGAGCCGAAAAAGGATGAACCGGCTACGCCGGCGAAGAAATAAGGCTCATCGCATCGCGCCATTTGAAATGCCCGGCCTCGTGCCGGGCATTTTGCTTTTGTGACGGCCCGGCTTTTAAATTCGTCACGGCCGGGCTTGTCCCGGCCATCTCGCTTAGGTACGCACGTCCCTGCCCCACTTATCGGGATCGCCGGGACCAGCCCGGCGATGACAAATCGCCGAGATTTCCCATGAGCACCGCCATCTCCCCCCTCGCCCCCAAACACGTGCCCGATATGCCGGCGATCGCCGGCGTGCGCATGGCCACCGCCGAAGCCGGCATCCGCTACAAGGACCGCACCGACGTGCTGCTGGCGCTGTTCGATGCCGGCACCACGGTGGCCGGCGTCTTCACCAAATCGAAATGCCCGTCGGCGCCGGTCGAGTGGTGCCGCGCCAATCTCAAATCCGGAAAAGCGCGGGCGCTGGTGGTCAATTCCGGCAACGCCAACGCCTTCACCGGCAAGAACGGGCGGCAGGCGACCAAGCTCACCGCCGACATCGCCGCCAAGACCATCGGCTGCAAGCCGGGCGAAATCTTCCTCGCCTCGACCGGTGTGATCGGCGAGCCGCTGGACGCGACCAAGTTCGCGCCCGTGATGCAGGACCTCAAAAACAGCGTCACCGGCACGTTCTTTCACGAAGCCGCCAAGGCCATCATGACCACCGATACCTTCCCCAAGGTCGCGACCGCGACGGCGAAGATCGGCAAAGCCAAAGTGACCATCGGCGGCATCGCCAAGGGCGCCGGCATGATCGCGCCCGACATGGCGACGATGCTGTCCTTCGTCTTCACCGATGCGGCCATCGCCGCGCCGGCGCTGCAGGCCATGCTGAAGGACGGCGTCGGCTCGACCTTCAACGCCGTCACCATCGACGGCGACACCTCGACCTCAGATACGCTGATGATGTTTGCCACCGGACAGGCCAAGGATTGCCCGAAGATCGCCCGCGCCGCCGACCCGAAGTTGAAGGCCTTCAAGAAGGCGCTGCACGCCGTGCTCGCCGATCTCGCCGAGCAGGTCGCGCGCGATGGCGAAGGCGCGCGCAAGCTGGTCGAGATCGTCGTCGAGGGCGCGGTGTCGAACGCCTCGGCGCGCAGAATCGCCATGTCGATCGCCAACTCGCCGCTGGTGAAAACCGCGATCGCCGGCGAAGACGCCAATTGGGGCCGCGTCGTCATGGCGGTCGGCAAGGCCGGCGAGCCGGCCGAGCGTGACAAATTGTCGATCTGGTTTGCCGGCATCCGGGTCGCCCACAAGGGCGCGCGCGACCCGTCTTATGACGAGGCCAAGGTCTCAGCCGAAATGAAGAAGCCGGAAATCTTCCTGAAGGTGGCGCTCGGCATGGGCAAAGGCCGCGATCGCGTGCTCACCTGCGATCTCACCAAGGAATACATCGCCATCAACGGCGATTATCGCTCTTAGCCATTCGTTAACTACGCCATGATGGCAAAGAGGGCATGATGGCCCGTTGATCGGGCCTTAACCCGGTTTGCCTAGCGTGGAGGATAAGAGGCTGTGAGCGTCAAAATCGTGCTTGTCGCCGCCTGTGCTCTCGTCGACGCCGACGGCCGCGTGCTGCTTGCGCAGCGGCCCGAAGGCAAGACGCTGGCGGGCTTGTGGGAGTTTCCCGGCGGCAAGATCGAAGCTGGCGAACGGCCGGAGCAAAGCCTGATCCGCGAACTCAAGGAAGAACTGGGTATCTCCGTCAAGGACGACTGTCTCGCGCCGCTCACTTTCGCAAGCCACGCCTATCCCGACTTTCATCTTTTGATGCCGCTGTATGTCTGCCGGCGCTGGGAGGGGACGGTCGCTGCGCTGGAAGGCCAGAAGCTCGCCTGGGTGAGGCCGAACAAACTCCGTGACTACGAAATGCCGCCTGCGGACATTCCGTTGATCGCGCACCTCATGGATTTGCTTTAGGGGACTTGTTTAATTTCGCCGACCTGACACAGGGAATAGGGCCATGAACGAAGCTCAAAGCAACAGAACGCTGCTTGGCTTCCTGCGCGACGAAGAAGGCGCCACCGCGATCGAATACGCGCTGATTGCCGCAGGTGTCGCAAGCGCCATCGTCGCGACCGTCAACGGACTTGGCACATCGGTCAAAACGATGTGGGAGTCGGTCTCGACGGCGATGAAATAGCGCCGACGACCGACCGGCGGGATTAACTGCCGCCGGGCTTTTCTCCAGCCGAAATCTCCTTGGTGCCGAGCGCATCGGCCAGCCGCCGCGTCGCCGAGCCGGGCCGCAACGGCTTTTGCTGGCTCTCATGCGGCGCCCAGCCGGTGAGCCACACGATCTCGAAGGTCGCGCGCAGGCGGCCGTCGGCATCGGCGAAACGCTCGGCATAGATCTCCAGCACCCGCCGCAGGGTGGCGCGCTTAAGCGGCGCGCGGCGCCGCTCCATGAGGTTATTGGCGGCGCCCATGGCGCGCAGATCGCGCATCAACGCGATGGGTGAATCGTAACGCACAATGACACGGTCGGAATCGACCACCGGCAGCGCAAAGCCCGCGCGTTGCAACAACGAACCGAGATCGCGAATATCGGCGAATGGCGCGACGCGCGGCGACACGCCGCCGTCCACTTCGCTTTCGGCCTGGGCGAAGGCTTCGCGCAACTCGGAGAGGCTGTCGCCGCCGACCATCGCCGCCAGCAGCAGGCCATCCGGCTTCAAGGCGCGGCGCATCTGGATCAGCGTGCCGGGCAGATCGTTGACGAATTGCAGCGCCAGCGCCGAAACGACCAGATCGAGCGATGCATCGGCGAAGGGCAGCGCCTCTTCGTCGGCGACGACATCGCGCCCGCCCGCGGTGTGAACCGGCGCGGCACGCACGAGCCTGCCGATGTTGTCGCTCGTCAGCAGCGCACGGCGCAACGCGTCGGTCGGCGTGCCGATATCGGCGGCACGCTCGAAACGCCGCAGCACCACCGCAAGCCGCTCCCGCATTTCTTCGGCGACGCGGTCGAGCAGAAAAGTCGCCGGGCCGAGCGCCAGCGCGCGCCGCTGCCGGGCGCGTAACAGTGTGCGGTCGAAGATGGTCGGGCCTGAGGTCATCTGGTAGCCTTATGGCATGAACGAGCTTGCACCATGAACGAGCTTGTCCCGGAAAGCCCGAAACCAGGGCCGAGCTTCGCCGCACGCCTTGGCGGCGGTGTAAGCGGCGCGTTCCGGCTGCTGCTCGACGCGGCGCTGCCGCCATTGTGCCCATCCTGCCGCGAGCCGCTGGGCCAGGGGGCGGGGCTTTGCGCGACCTGCTGGTCCAAACTGTCGCCCATCGAGAAGCCCTACTGCGCGCGGCTCGGCATTCCCTTCGTCTATGACCCCGGCCCCGGCCTGCTGTCGATGGAGGCGATGGCCAACCCGCCGGCCTATGACCGCGCCCGCGCCGCGGTGCGCTACGACGAGGTGGCGCGCTCGCTGGTGCTCGCCTTCAAATTCGCCGACCGGCTCGATCTGGCGCCGATGATGGGGCGATGGATGGCGCGGGCGGGGCGGGAACTGCTTCCCGCCACCGACGCCCTGGTCCCGGTGCCGCTGCACCGGCGCAGGCTGTGGGCGCGGCGCTTCAACCAGGCGGCCAGCCTCGCCGGAGCGGTCTCTGAGGTCGCCGGCGTGCCGGTGCTGTACGATTCGCTGCTCCGGGTGCGCCCGACGCCACAGCAGGTCGGCCTGTCCAAATCCGAGCGCGCGAGCAACGTTCAGGGCGCTTTCCGGGTCCCGGACGACCGCAAGGCCAGCGTCGCCGGCCGCCGCCTGATCCTGGTCGACGACGTCCTGACCTCGGGGGCGACGGTCGATACCTGCGCCCGCGCCCTGCTCCGCGCCGGCGCCGCCCACGTCGATGTGCTGGTCTTCGCCCGGGTTGTCGCCCCGGCGCGCAGCCCCATATAAATTGATCCGGAAAGTTCGGAAGCACATCCCATGGCCCCCGTCGAAATCTACACCACCAGTTGGTGCCCCTACTGCCAGATGGCCAAGGCGCTCTTGAAGCGCAAAGGCGTGAACTTCAAGGAGATCGATGCCTCCGACCGCGACGTGCGCGCGGCCATGATCCAGCGCGCCAATGGCCGCATGACGGTTCCGCAAATCTTCATCGGCAAAACGCATGTCGGCGGCAGCGACGACCTGCATGCGCTCGACCGCGCCGGCAAGCTCGACCCGCTGCTCGAGGATGAAGGCACAACGGCATGAGCGACAAACCCGCGAGCTTCAAAGCCGGGCTGATCCAGATGCGCAGCGGTGTGACGCCGGCTGCGAACATCGATGCCGCCTCCCGCATGATCGCGGAGGCCAAAGCGGCCGGCGCCGATTACGTGCAGACGCCCGAGATGACCAACATCATGGAGGTCAAGCGCGACCGGCTGTTTGAAAATATCCGCGAGGAAGACAGCGATCCGTCGCTCGCCGCGTTCCGCGAGCTGGCGCGCAAGCACGGCCTGTTTATTCACGTCGGTTCGCTGGCGATCAAGTTGCTGCCGGATCGCGCCGCCAATCGCGGCTTTCTGATCAGCCCGCAGGGCGAGATCGTCGCGCGCTACGACAAGATCCATATGTTCGACGTCGATCTCGGCCAGGGCGAGAGCTATCGCGAGTCGCGCACCTATCGGCCGGGCGAAATCGCCATCACCGCCGACCTGCCCTGGGGCCGGCTGGGCCTCACGATCTGTTACGACCTGCGTTTTCCGGCGCTGTATCGCGCGCTGGCGGAAGCCGGCTCGACGCTGCTCGCCATTCCGTCGGCTTTCACCCAGCAGACCGGCCAGGCGCACTGGCATGTGCTGATGCGCGCCCGCGCCATCGAGACCGGCTGTTTTGTGCTCGCCGCCGCGCAGGCCGGCAAGCATGAGAACGGCCGCGAGACCTTCGGTCATTCGCTCGTCGTCGACCCGTGGGGTCGCGTGATCGCCGAAGGCGGCACCGAGCCCGGCGTCATCATGGCGGAGATCGATCCGGCGCTGATCACGGAGGCGCGCTCGCGCGTGCCCTCGCTCGAGCACGGACGCCGTTTCGAAGTTGCCGAACCCATCGCCGAGCCGGCGCATCTGCATCTCGTTCGGGACGCGCCATGATCAAGTACACGTTGGCCTGCGACAAGGGCCATGAATTCGACAGCTGGTTTGCCGACTCCGGCGCCTACGACAAGCAGGCCAGGCGCGGGCTCGTGACCTGCCCGCATTGCGGCTCGGCCAAGGTCGAGAAGGCGATCATGGCGCCGCGGCTGGCCGGCACGCGCAAGCGCAAGGCACCGCGGGATGCCGTACCCGCTCCCGCAGCCGAAAAATCACCTGTCGCCGTGATGTCGCCGGTCGAGCAGGAATTGCGCGCCAAGCTCAAGGAGCTGCGCGAGCACATCACCAAGAACGCCGACAATGTCGGCGAGAAATTCCCCGAGGAAGCCCGCAAGATGCACTACGGCGAGACCGAGCACCGCTCGATCTTCGGCGTCGCCTCCGTGGATGACGCACGCGAACTGGCCGACGAAGGCATCGACGTGCATCCGCTGCCATCGCTGCCGGACGAGCGGAATTAGCCCTCCGCAGGCGCCGCCTAATGCGCCCAGATCAGCAGCACGACGCCAACGATGATCATCACGATGCCGACGATCTCGCGCAGCGAGGTCGGCTGCTTGAAGACGAATTTCGAGACGCCCTGCGCGAACAGCACCTCGACCAGCGCCAGCGTGCGCACGCTCGCCGCCGACGCGATCGCAAACCCCAGGAACCAGAACTGCGACGCCAGCGCGCCCATGAAACCGGCGAGCATCGACGGCCGCCAGGCTTTCAGGATTGCCCGCAGCACATTGGGCTGGCGCAGCACCAGATAGACCATCAGAACCGCCGCCTGGGTAACCAGACTGACCGCCAGCGTAAAGGTCGCCGCCAGCACGAACCGATCGGGAATGCCGAGCGATAAAATCGCGCCGCGAAACGCGATCGCCGACAGGCCGAACATGCCGCCGGCGACGATGCCCATCACCGTCGGCTTGATGCCGTTGACCCGCGCCGCGCCCGGCTTCACCGCCATGACGATAACGCCGGCGGTGGCGATGACGATGGCGAGCCCCAGCAGCGGCGTCAGTTTATCGCCGAGCAGCAGCAGGCCGAACACCGCGGTCTGCACCGGCTCGGTCTTGATATAAGCGGTGGTGACGACGAAAGAGCGGTCGTTCATGGCCGCGAGCATGAGCGTCGTGGCGACGATCTGGCCGCCGGCCCCGAGCAGAACCCACGGCCAGTACGATAGCGACGGCGACGGCAGCCCGCTCCCGGTCACGGCGCAGACGCCGATCAGGAAAACGATCGCGAACGGAAAACCGAACAGGAAACGCACCTGCGTCGCGCCGACGGTGCCGAGCGTCGTGGTCAGCTCGCGCTGCATGGCGTTGCGCGCGGTTTGCGCCGCCGCGGCGATGATGGTGAAGACAGCCCAGAGCATGGATAGTCCCAACAACGTCATGCCCGGCCATAGCCCGTCGGGAGACGGGCGTAACGGCTCTTATGTGCCGGGCATCCACGTCTTGCTTCATACTAAGGCGTGGATGGCCGGGACAAGCCCGGCCATGACAGAGCTGGTCTGTCAGGCGGACCGCGCCGCCACCAGCATGTAATTCACGTCCATGTCGGACGACAATTGCCAGCGGTCGGCCAGCGGATTGTAGATGACGCCGCGCTCGCCGATGACGTCGAGATGCGCCGCCTCGATGGCGCGCTCCAGCTCGCGCGGCGTGACGAACTTGTCCCATTGATGCGTGCCGCGCGGCACCCAGCGCAGCACATATTCGGCGCCGACAATGGCGAGCGCGAAACTCTTGAGCGTGCGGTTGAGCGTCGCCGCGATCATCAGCCCGCCGGGCTTCACCATGCCGGCGCAGGTGGCGACGAAGGCCGGCACATCGACAACGTGCTCGACCACTTCCATCGCCAGCACGATATCGAAGGTCTCGCCGGCCCCGGCGATCGCCTCGGCCGTGGTGGCGCGATAATCGATGCTGAGCCCCTCGTCCTCGGCAAATTCACGAAAATGCGCACGGGCGACCGCAATGTTCTCGTCCGCCGGATCGACGCCGAGCATCGAGGCGCCGAGCCGGGCCAGCGGCTCGGAGAGAATGCCGGCGCCGCAGCCGATGTCGAGGATGCGCAAGCCTTCGAGGCAATCCAGCGTCTTCGGATCGCGGCCGAAATGCGCGACCGCCTGGTCGCGGATATAACCGATCCGCACCGGGTTGAGCTTGTGCAGCGGCGCCATCGGGCCGCGCGGGTCCCACCAGGTGGCGGCCATGCGGCCGAAGCGTTCGACTTCGGCGCTGTCGATCGACGCGGCGCGGGAATTCGTGTTCACCATCCGGTCCTTCTTCCGCCCTTGAGGGCCTGGCCGGGCGGGCCGGCTCGGTTGCAGGCCGCCCACCCGTTCTGTATACGCGCCTTCCACAAGGAGCGCAGGCCCCGTCTCGTTGCGCTTGTTAGCGCTTTTGGGGCCCGCCGGGAATGTCGGGTTTTTGAAGTCTCAGGTTCCTAAAAGTCATGCCTCGTCTCGTCATGAAATTCGGCGGCACGTCCGTCGCCGATCTCGACCGTATCCGTAACGTCGCCCGCCACGTCAAACGCGAGGTCGATGCCGGCTATGACGTGGCCGTCGTCGTGTCGGCGATGTCGGGGGTGACCAACCAGCTCGTCGCCTGGTGCCGTGACGCCGCGCCGATGCACGACGCCCGCGAATACGACGCCGTGGTCGCGACCGGCGAGCAGGTCACCGCCGGCCTCCTCGCCATCGTGCTGGAAGGCATGGGGGTGAATGCGCGGTCGTGGCAGGGCTGGCAATTGCCGATCCTCACCGACAACGCGCACGCCTCCGCGCGCATCCAGGACGTCAACGGCGCCGAGCTGATCAAGCGCTTCGCGGAGCAGAAGCAGGTCGCCGTCATCGCCGGCTTCCAGGGCATGTACAAGGAGACTGGCCGCATCACCACGCTCGGCCGCGGCGGCTCGGACACGTCGGCGGTCGCCATCGCCGCCGCCATCGGCGCCGAGCGCTGCGACATCTACACCGACGTCGACGGCGTCTATACCACCGACCCGCGCGTCGACCCGAAGGCGCGCCGCCTCAACAAGATCGCCTTCGAGGAAATGCTGGAAATGGCGTCGCTTGGCGCCAAGGTCATGCAGGTGCGCTCGATCGAGCTCGGCATGCTGCACAAGGTCCGCATCTTCGTGCGCTCGAGTTTCGTCAAGCCGGAAGATATCGATCCCAGGGCCAATTTTGTTGGTACGCTTATCTGCGACGAGAGTGAGATCATGGAACAGCAAACCGTTACCGGCATCGCCTTCTCCAAGGACGAGGCGCAAATCTCGATCCGCCGCGTGCAGGACAAGCCGGGCGTCGCCGCCGCCATCTTCGGGCCGCTGGCGGACAGCAGCATCAATGTCGACATGATCGTGCAGAACATCTCGCCGGATGGCGCGACCACCGACCTCACCTTCACCGTGCCGTCGTCCGATTACGAGCGCGCCCGCGTCACCATCGAAAAGGCCAAGGCGGCCATCGGCTACGAGCGCCTCGACGGCGCGACCGACGTCGCCAAGGTCTCGGTCATCGGCATCGGCATGCGCAGCCATGCCGGCGTTGCCGCGAGCGCCTTCAAGGCGCTGTCCGAGCAGAAGATCAATATCCTTGCGATCACGACCTCGGAGATCAAATTCTCCGTCCTGATCCACGCCAACCAGACCGATCTGGCGGTGCGGACCCTGCACAAGCTGTACGGGCTGGATAAGGGGTAGAGGCTGCTTATCCCTCCCCGGCTACGGGGAGGGTCGACCGCGAAGCGGTCGGGGTGGGGCGATGTTTGACATTGTTCGCAAGGACAACCCCACCCGACCCGCCTTCGCTATCGCTTCGGCGGGCCACCCTCCCCGAAACTCGGGGAGGGATAAAAGGCGTTTTCCTTGCCCCCCGGCATCCCCAGCGGCTATAGCCCTCCCCATATACAGCCAGGAGGTGCGTCGGGCTCTCCAGGCCGTGTTTCGGGCATAATCGAGCCGTAACGAGGCTTCCGGGCTTCCGATTCTGGCGGAAAAGGGCTTCTTCGATGCGTGGCGCGCTGGGCGGCCCGCGCGTGCTGTTGCGACGGCTTCGCGAGGTTATGGCGGAGCCGGTCAGCGCGCAGGACCGTCTCGACAAAGTGGTCGTTTTGATCGCTGCCAACATGGTGGCGGAGGTTTGCTCCGTCTACGTGTTGCGCGTCGACAATACGCTTGAGCTGTACGCCACCGAAGGCCTCAAGCGCGAAGCCGTCCACGCCACCGTGATGAAGGCCGAGGAAGGCCTGGTCGGCCTGGTTGCCAGCGAAGCCACCAAGATCAATCTCTCGGACGCGCAGAACCACCCGGCCTATTCCTTCCGGCCGGAAACCGGCGAAGAAATCTACCACTCCTTCCTTGGCGTGCCGATCCTGCGCGCCGGCAATACGCTCGGCGTGCTCGTGGTGCAGAACCGCGCGCGACGGACCTACACCGAGGAAGAAGAAGAAGCGCTGCAGACCACCGCGATGGTGCTCGCCGAGATGATCGCCTCGGGCGAACTCTCCTCCATCGCCAAGCCCGGCGCGGAACCTGCCGCGCGCCATTCGATCCACATCGAAGGCGCCTCGCTGTCCGACGGCATCGCGCTCGGTCACGTCGTGCTGCATGAGCCGCGCGTCGTCATCACCAATGTCATTGCCGACGACGTGCCGCGCGAACTGAAGCGCCTCGAAGCGGCGCTTGCGACCATGCGCGCCGATCTCGACCGCATGGTCGAACACCGCGACGTCGCCGATGGCGGCGAGCATCGCGAGGTGCTCGAAGCCTATCGCATGTTCTCCTACGACCAGGGCTGGGCGCACAAAATCCGCGAAGCGGTCTCGACCGGCCTCACCGCCGAAGCGAGCGTTGAGCGCGTGCAGTCCGACACCCGCGCGCGCATGTTGCGCGCTTCCGATCCTTATCTGCGCGACCGGCTGCACGATCTCGACGATCTCGCCAACCGGCTGATGCGCGTGCTGATGGGTCAGGACCATGCGCCGGCGCGCGAGCAATTGCCGGACAACGCCATTCTGGTCGCGCGCTCGATGGGCCCGGCGGCCCTGCTCGACTACGACCGCAAGAAGGTGCGCGGCCTCGTGCTCGAGGAAGGCGGCCCGACCTCGCATGTCTCGATCGTCGCGCGCGCCCTCGGCATTCCGGCGGTCGGCGATATCGCCAACGCCACCGGCCTCGTCGAACAGGGCGACGCTATCATCGTGGACGGCACGACCGGCCATGTTCACATGCGGCCGCCGCAGGATATCGAGGCGGCCTATGGCGAGCGCGTCAAGTTGCGCGCCCGGCGCAAGGCGCAATATCGCGCGCTGCGCGACAAGCCCTGCATCACCAAGGACGGCTGTGCCATCGCGCTGATGATGAATGCCGGCCTGACCATCGACCTGCCGCATATGGTGGAAACCGGCGCCGGCGGCATCGGCCTGTTCCGCACCGAGATGCAGTTCATGGTGGCGCCGACCATGCCGCGTGTGTCCGAACAGCTCGCGCTCTACCGCATCGTGCTCGACGCCGCCGGCAAGAGGCCGGTGACCTTCCGCACGCTCGATATTGGCGGCGACAAGGTGCTGCCCTACCTGCGCAACTTCGAAGAGGAGAACCCGGCGCTCGGCTGGCGCGCGATCCGCCTTGGCCTCGACCGGCCGGGCCTGTTGCGCAGCCAGGTGCGCGCATTGCTGCGCGCCGGCGGCGGCCGCGAATTGCGCGTGATGTTTCCGATGATCGCGACCGTCGAGGAGTTCGACCAGGCCAAGGCGATCGTCGATATGGAACTGACGCATCTGCGCCGCCACGGCCATCAATTGCCGGAGCGCGTGCATATCGGCGCCATGCTGGAAGTGCCGTCACTGCTGTTTCAGCTGGACGAACTGCTGGAGCGCGTCGATTTTCTCTCGGTCGGGTCCAACGACCTGATGCAGTTTCTGTATGCGGCGGACCGCGGCAATACGCGCGTGTCTACCCGCTTCGACGTTCTGTCGGCGCCCGTTCTGCGCGCGCTCAAGGACATCGCCGACAAGGCCGCCAAACATGGCAAGCCGGTTGCCTTGTGCGGCGAAATGGCGTCGCAGCCGATCGGCGCCATGGCGCTGGCCATCCTCGGCTATCGCGCCTTGTCGCTGACGCCGTCGGCCGTCGGCCCCGTGAAAGCGCTGCTGCTCAACCTCGATTGCAAGAAGGGCGCGGATGTTCTGCTGCCGGCTTTGGCGCAGCCTGTCGGCAGCGTGCCGATCCGCGCCAGACTTGAAGAATTCGCCCAAGCCGAAGGCCTGCCGATTTGATCTCAATTCCCGAACACCGCCTCGACGCGCTGCTCGCGCGCCACGCCCTTGTTGAACGCGAACTCGGCAGCGGGCTGTCGACCGAAGACTACGTGAAGCTGTCGCGCGAGTTTTCCGATCTCTCGCCGGTGATCGCGAGCATCAAGGACTACCGTGCCATTGTCAGCGAGATGGCCGGCCTCGATGCGATGATCGCCGACTCCGGCACCGACACGGAGATGCGCCGCATGGCCGAGGCGGAGAAGTCCACGCTTGCCGATACGCGCGACGCGCTGGAGAAAAAAATTCGCCTCGCTCTTATCCCCAAAGACGCGATGGACGACCACGACGCCATTCTCGAAATCCGCGCCGGCACCGGTGGCGACGAAGCCGCCTTGTTCGCCGGCGACCTGTTCCGGATGTACGAACGCTATGCCGCCAAGCAGGGCTGGAAAACCGAAATAATATCGATGAGCGAAGGCGCCAAAGGCGGCTTCAAGGAAATCATCGCCGGGGTTCATGGCCGCGGCGTGTTCGCCAAGATGAAGTTCGAGTCCGGCGTGCATCGCGTGCAGCGGGTGCCCGACACCGAAACGCAGGGCCGCGTCCACACCTCGGCCGCGACCGTCGCGGTGCTGCCGGAAGTGGAAGACGTCGACATCCAGATCAGGGACGACGACCTCAAGATCGACACCATGCGCGCCCAGGGCGCCGGCGGCCAGCACGTCAACAAGACCGAGTCGGCCATCCGCATCACGCACATCCCGACCGGCACCATCGTGTTCGTGCAAGAGGAGCGCTCGCAGCACAAGAACAAGGCCAAGGCGCTCGCTTACCTGCGCACCAAGCTCTACGACACCCAGCGCCAGAAGCTCGATGCCGAACGCGCGGCCGAGCGAAAAGGCCAGATCGGTTCCGGTGACCGGTCCGAGCGCATCCGCACGTATAACTATCCGCAGGGCCGCGTCACCGATCACCGCATCAACCTGACGCTCTATAAACTGCCCGAGGTAATGGAAGGCGACATCGGCGATCTGATCGACGCGCTGATCACCGAACATCAGGCCGAACTGCTCGCCGCCGAAGCGGCGGCATAACAAGGGGCGCCGTCAGGCGGCACGCCCATGGTGCGCGTCATTCCAGGCCTGAAGACCGACGCCTCCGTCACTGAGACGCAGCGGCTGATGGTGCAGTCGTTCAGGCTCGCCGGCATCGAAGCGCCGGAGGCCGACGCGCGGCTGTTGATCGGTCACGCCTTGCGCATTGACCGGGCGCGGCTGCTCGCGGATTCCGATCGTCTGCTCGACGCGCGCGAGATCGACGCGGTTCAGGCGCTTGCGGCACGCAGGCTGAGGCGCGAGCCGGTGTCGCGCATTCTCGGCCGCAAGGAATTCTGGAGTTTGATGCTCCACGTCAGCGACGCGGTTCTGGTGCCGCGGCCCGAGACCGAAACCATTGTCGAACTGGCGCTCGATCTGCTCACGCGCGCGGGCCGCCGCGTTGAGCCGTTGCGTATCCTCGACATCGGCACCGGCTCAGGCGCGCTGTTGCTGGCTCTGCTGTCGGAGCTCAAAGAGGCAACCGGTATCGGCACCGATATCAGCATGGCGGCACTGGACATTGCGCGGGGCAATGCCGGGAGAAACAATCTTGCGGCGCGCGCGCAGTTTATTTGCTGCAATCTCGCCGATGGCGTCAGCGGGCCCTTCGATCTTGTCGTTTCCAACCCGCCTTACATCGCGCGTGGCGAGATCGCGACGCTGGATCCGGAAGTTCGCGACTACGATCCGGCGCTGGCGCTCGATGGCGGAACCGACGGGCTGGATTTTTATCGCGCCATTGCGCGCGACGGGGCGCGGCTTCTGGTGCCCGACGGGCACCTGATTGTGGAACTGGGCGCCGGCCAGGACGCGGCCGTGACGTCCCTGTTTGAAACAGCGGGGTTAACGGTAAACCCGGCCCGGCCGGACCTCGCCGGCATCGCCCGGGCTCTCGGTTCCACGAAGGGCATCAATAAGCCTTCATGACCGCCGAGGACCGCGTGACCGGCGGGCAGGCGCTCATGACCGAAGGTCATACGTCATGCGTGGGGCAGACGCTCATGACCGGGCGGCGGGTGTTCATGCCCCAGCGGCGGGTGTTCATGACCGAGCGGCAGGTGTTCATGACCGAAGGGCATGTTTCGGGCTGCAAATACGCAGCCCCCCCGCCCAAAAAACCGCTTGGAAAGCGGCCCGGAAACGACTAGCTTCTGGTTACGGAATCGACCCGCGACGGTCGCGCCGCTTTTAAGCCCCGGAGCCAACTGGCTCGGCCGGGCGGCGCCGAAAGACCGATGTCGATGCGCCGGTTAAAAACACGGCAACCGAACAAATCGACTTCGACCGAAATCGGCAGAGATCGAATATCGTAATGACGGGTCTGAATGCTTCACCGGTTGGGCGCATCGCCGATTAGACGATGAACGAAGCGCGCAACATATGGTTGACCCATACCCGGTTGGCACTGGCGGCGCTGGAAAGCGGCGGCTTTTGGCTTGCACAAGCCGAAGCGAAAAGCAGGCACATAAATTGAAGGTGATCGGCACGGGCCTGCGGGGGTAGGGCCGGCCACGCACGAGGGTCGTGCGGAGACCATCAGCAGCGGGTGTTTAGCCGGTTCAGCGTCACGTTGACGTTTGATCATCCGGTTGTGTGTGAGGCACCGGCGGCCGGAATAAGCCGCGGCAAAACAAGTTTGGCTGGTAATTAGAAAGTTTGACGAGCGAATAGGATGAGCATGAGAAACGGTCAGAAGCGTATGCGCGGTCGTGGCAATGGTGGCGGCGGCGGCGGCGGCGGCGGCGGCAACAATCATCGTAAGGGCCAGAACCCGCTCACGCGCGTTTACGAATCGAATGGGCCGGACGTAAAGATCCGCGGCACAGCGTCTCACATCGCCGAGAAGTACATGCAACTCGCGCGCGATGCTCAAGGATCGAGCGACCCGGTCGCTGCGGAAAATTATTTCCAGCACGCTGAACATTATTTCCGACTGATCGCCGCGGCGCAGGAACAGTTCCGGCAGCAGAACCCGTATTACAATCAACAGCAGCAACCGCAGCAGAGCGGCCCGCAAGGCGCCGCCGACGAGAATTACGACGACGAGGAAAACGACGCGCAGCCCTTCACGGCGCAGGATCCGGGCTTCGCCCCGCAGCCGGCGCAGGGCCAGCCTTATCTGCCGCGCGATGCGCAATTTCCGCAACGCGTACAGCCGCAGCAGCAACCGCAGCCGCAACCGGATGTGCCGGGCCTGCCCGCTTTCATCACCGGCGGCGGGGCGGGGGCGGGCGAGCATAACGGCCAGGCCCAAAACCTGACCAACGGTCATGAACAGGGCGATCGTCCCGATCGCTTCGGGCGCCGCCGCCGCCGTCATCGCAGCGGTTTCCGCAGCGATCGCCCGGACGTCAACGCCGCCGGCAATGCCGAAGGCGGCGCGCCCGCCGCGGCGCCGGCGAGCGACGAGCCGCCGCAGCCGGAATAAACGCTCCGGTTACACCCTGGCCGTCGGCGAC
Source organism: Pseudolabrys sp. (assembly GCA_041662425.1). Lineage (GTDB taxonomy): Bacteria > Pseudomonadota > Alphaproteobacteria > Rhizobiales > Xanthobacteraceae > Pseudolabrys. Next base: position 67,567 of record JBAZSM010000004.1, on the reverse strand, counting down.
AATGCCGGCAGCGCGGGCACCAGGACGCGGCGCTCGCGGCGTTGCGCCGGGATGGCGCGATAGACCTGCTTGGTCGCCTCGACGATATGCACGCCGGCAAACGGCGCCGACAAAGTCGCGCCGGTGCGCTCCCACGCCACCGCCGAGCGCAGGAACCAGCCGCGCGCCACCGGCGGCACGTAAAGCGCTTCGCTCCATCCGGTCGGCGAAAACCATGTCTCGCGCAGAAGCTGGTTGATCTGGCTGCGCGAATAAGGCCGGCCATGACCGAACGGCGTCGTGTCGGTGCGCGCCCAGACGCCGCGGCGATTCGGCACCACCGCGAGCAGACGGCCGCCGCTTGCCATCACGCGCCACGCTTCGCGCAACAGCCCGGCCGGATCGTTCGTCATTTCCAGCGCATGGACGAGCAGAACGCGATCGACGGCGCCGTCGGTCAGCGGCAATTCGTTTTCATAAACCAGCGCCGAGAGCGACGGCCGCGCCGTCGGCCATTTCACCACGCCCTGCGCCGCCGGCATGAAAGCGAGGCAGCGCTCCGCCTCCTCCCGGAACAGCCCGAGATAAGGCGGCGTATAGCCGATGCCGAGGACGCGCTCGCCGGTGGTGTCGCGCCACAGCGACCGCACGCCGCGGCCGATGAAACGCCGCGCCACCTTGCCAAGGCGCTGGCCATAGAAATTTCGCAGATCGACGACGTCGATGGACATGGATGAAAACTAGCACAAAATCCGCGACATTTCCGCTTGCGCGCAAGGGAATGGCGTTTAGATCGTGGGTTCGTTGCCATTCTTCGACGTGATAGGGTTAATGCCGATTGCGTCCGTGACCGGAGAAACTTCATGCCCGCGCAGACCCGCCTGTTTCGCTGCCTGTCCGACAATTACGGGGTGCTGCTGCATGACCCTGAAACCGGCGCGACCGCGACCATCGATGCGCCGGAGGCGGCTCCGATCGAAGCCGCGCTCAAAGCCACCGGCTGGAAGCTCACCGACATTCTGGTGACGCACCACCACGCCGACCACACCGGCGGCATCATGGCGCTGAAGGAAAAGTACAAGTGCCGCGTCGTCGCGCCGGCCGGCGAAGCGGCGAAGATTCCGGGCGTCGATGGGACCGTCAAGGAAGGCGACAGGGTCCGGGTCGGCAATCTCGTTGGCAACGTCATCGAGACCCCTGGCCACACGCTCGGCCACATCTCGTACTGGTTTCATGCCGACAAGCTCGCCTTTGTCGGCGACACACTGTTCTCGATCGGCTGCGGCCGCGTCATCGAGGCACCATGGACCAGATGTGGACCTCGCTGACGAAGCTGCGCGACCTGCCGGACGACACGCAAGTTTACGTCGGTCACGAATATACCTTGGCCAATATCAAGTTCGCGCTGACCATCGAGCCGAACAATTCGGCGCTGAAGGCGCGCGCGGCGGAAGCCGAGAAGCAGATCGCCGCCGGCGAATTCACAATTCCGGTCACGATCGGCGCCGAGAAGAAAGAGAATCCATTCATCCGCGCCGATGTGCCGGGCGTCGCCGAGGGCATCGGCATGGCAGGCAAGCCGGCCAACGAAGTGTTCGCCGAGATCAGGATGAGGAAGAATAAGTTTTAGACCAACCTGTTATTCGGGGACGCTCGCGCAGTATCGGCCAATAGATCGGCCAGATTGCGCCTGCAGACCCAAAAAGATTTTTTAAATCAAAATGATGGCCCAGATTCTGATCGGCCAAAACGTCTCATGATCGAGAAGTGAGGATCGGACAAATGATCGGCCATTTTTCCTGTTATATAGAAATTTATATTATGATATCATATGCTTGTAATCAGTTTAGATCGGCCAAATAAGGCCTTGGACAAGCATGACATTGGAAACGCCTCAGCGTATTGAGCCGGCCAGGCTGGAAGAGCCTTCGGCTGCCGTGACCGACGTTTTGGCCGAGCTGTCCGCTGCATCCGCGACCCTTGGCAAAGCGCTTCACCCAAGAACCGCGGCAAATCTCGCCGCACTCGTCCGTGTGATGAACACCTACTACAGCAACCTGATCGAAGGACATAACACGCGACCGCGCGACATCCAGCGCGCGCTCGACGGTGAATTCGATCAAGACGAGAAGCGGCGCAACTATCAGATCGAAGCCGCCGCCCATGTTCGCGTGCAGGCAGAGATTGAAATGCAGGCGGTCGCGGACACGCTGCCTGAGCCGGCCTCCACGGATTTCATCCGCTGGCTGCACCGCGAATTCTATAAGGGCGCGCCGGAAGAAATGCTTCGCATCAAAGGCAAGGATTTTGAATTTGTCATGACGCCTGGCGAATGGCGGTCAAAGCCTGAACATGACAATGCGGTCGGACGTCATATTCCGCCATCCAGCGCCCGCATCGCCGACTTTATGCAATACTTCGAGACACGCTATCGTTTTGCCGATCTCGGTACAGCCGGGCGCATTATGGCGATCGGCGCCGCGCATCACCGCTTCAACTACATTCATCCTTTTCCCGATGGAAATGGCCGCGTTAGTCGCCTGATGAGCCATGCCATGGCGCTAAAGGCTGGAATTGGCGCGCACGGGCTCTGGTCGATCTCGCGCGGCCTCGCGCGTGGCCTCGATCAGGGGCCCGGCGGACGCGAAGAATACAAGAGAATGATGGATGCCGCCGACTCGCCACGGCAAGGAGACCTGGACGGACGCGGCAACCTTTCGCTGCGAGCGTTGAATGAATTCGTCATGTGGTTCCTCCAGGTATCGCTCGATCAGGTGACGTTCATGGCAAGCCTGTTCGACATCGACACGCTCGCCAAGCGACTCAAGGCCCATGTTGAGCGCAGCACCGATCTCAAGCCGGACGCAACGCGGCTTCTTCAGGAAGCTCTCATTCGCGGCGAATTCGAGCGCGGCGAGATTGCGCGCATTGCAGGCCTTCCGGAGCGCAGCGCGCGCCGCCTTCTCAGTTCAGTTATCGACGCGGGATTACTGGCTTCGGACACGGAGAAAGGCCCGGTATCCTTGCGGTTCCCGAATGATGCTCTCGAAACTTTGTTTCCGAAGCTCTATCCGGTCGCGGTCACCGAACAAGGATAGACAAGCGCCGTTCATGAGATGCTGGGGGAGATCAGGGTGAAGAAGAACAAGATTCAAGCCAATCACCTCAGGATGACGGCGAGAGGGCCGAGACCATGAAATCCCCCACCGCCGCCGACATCATCAAGAAGCTCGGTCTCAAGCCGCATCCCGAAGGCGGCCATTACCGCGAGACGTTCCGCGATACGCACACCGTCAACGGCCGCGCCGCCTCGACCGCAATTCTTTTTCTGCTGGCGCGCGGCGAACGCTCGCACTGGCATCGCGTCGATGCCGTCGAAATCTGGCACTGGCACGCCGGCGCGCCGCTGAAGCTGGAAATCGTCGATGGCGCGGGCGAGCAAATCATCCGCCTCGGCGGCGACGTGCATAACGACGAAGCGCCGCAGGTGACCGTGCCGGCGCGCGCCTGGCAGGCGGCGGAATCGTTCGGCGACTGGACCCTGGTCGGCTGCACCGTGGCGCCGGGCTTTCAGTTCGAAGGTTTTGAGCTGGCGCCGGTGGATTGGAAACCGTAGCAGCCATTTCTATTTCCGGCGCAGCATGTCCTTGGCGGCGAGCAAACCGCCGCCGGCAATGAGCAGCGCGGCTAAAGCCAGCGTGATGCGCGCCTCGGCGAAACCGGCCAGCACCAGAAACAGCGTCGACAGCACCGGCGCGGCATACGAAGCAACACCAAGCAGGCGAATGTCGCCGCGCTTGACGCCGATATCCCAGGCATAGAACGCGGCGCCGACCGGCCCGACGCCGAGCGCGATGACGGCCTCCCATTGCCCGGAATCCTGCGGCCACACCGTCGTCTCGAACAGCAGATGGCAGAGTGCGGCGAGCGCCGCCGTCGCCAGACAAAAGCCGGCGACCACCGCCGTCGGCACGCCGGCAAAACGGCGCGACAGCACCGAATAGCCTGACCAGACGAAGGCCGCCGCGAAAGCCGCAAGATAGCCCCCACCCGAACCGGCGGTGAGCGTGACGCCCTTGCCGGCGAACAGGATCGCGGTGCCGATAAAGCCGACGAACGCGCCGGCGACCGAGTACCAGCGCAGGCGTTCGCCCGGCAGCAGTCCTGAGAACAGCACGATGAGCAGCGGCCAGAGATAGTTCAGCAGCCCCGCTTCGGCGGGCGGCGCCAGCCGCAGCGATATGAAATAAAGCGCGTGATAGCCGAACAGGCCGCCGACGCCGAGCGCCCAGGCGCGCGGGCTCTGCCGCAGCGCGCCCCACGATCCGCTCCAGGTCACCCAGACGGCTCCGATCGTTCCGCCAATGGCAAAGGTCATCGCCGCGAGCTGAAACGGCGGCACCGTGCCCGACGCCACCGTCAACAGCGCCAGCAGCGACCACATCAGGATCGCGGAGAAGCCGATGAACGTGGCGTTGAGGGAGGACATTTGTTCTGCAGTCATGGCCGGGGGTAGCCGTTTAAAGAACGGCGTTCTTGAGAACGCCTATGCCCCGGCCATCCACGACTTCCTTACGTGAAACAAGACGTGGATGCCCGGCATAAAGCCGGGCATGACGGAGAAAAATAACTACGCCAAAGCATCCGCGACCGCCTTGCCGCACGTCACCGTGTTGGCCGAGCCCTTGAGATCGCGCGTGCGCAGTTTGTCCTGCGCCAGCACGGCCTCGATCGCCTTGACGATGGCCGCGGCGGCGTCGTGCTCGCCGAGATGATCGAGCATCATGGCGCCCGACCAGATCTGGCCGATCGGGTTGGCGATGCCCTGCCCGTGAATATCCGGCGCCGAGCCATGCACCGGCTCGAACACCGACGGGAAATTGCGCTCCGGATTGATGTTGCCCGACGGCGCGATGCCGATGGTGCCGGTGCAGGCCGGGCCGAGGTCGGAGAGAATATCGCCGAACAAATTGGAGGCGACGACGACGTTGAACCTGTCCGGGTTCATGACGAAGTGCGCGGTGAGAATGTCGATGTGAAACTGATTCCATTTCACATCCGCGTAGTTCTTCGCCATCTCCTTCACGCGCTCGTCCCAGTACGGCATGGTGATGGCGATGCCGTTCGACTTGGTCGCCGAGGTGAGATGCTTCTTCGGCGTCGACCTGGCCAGCTCGAAGGCGAACTTCAGCACGCGGTCGACACCGACGCGGCTCATCACCGTCTCCTGCACCACCACTTCGCGCTCGGTGCCGGCGAACATCTTGCCGCCGATGGCCGAATACTCACCCTCGGTGTTCTCGCGCACCACCCAGAAGTCGATATCGCCCGGCTTGCGGCCGACCAGAGGGCACGGCACGCCCGGCATCAGCCGCACCGGACGCAAATTGACGTATTGATCGAACTCGCGGCGGAACAGGATCAGCGAGCCCCACAGCGAGATGTGATCCGGCACCTTGTCCGGCATGCCGACGGCGCCGAAATAGATGGCGTCGTGCTTGCCGATCTTGTCCTTCCAGTCCTCCGGCATCATGCGGCCGTGCTTCTCGTAATAGTCGCAGGAGGCGAAGTCGAAATCGTCGAACTGCAGCTTGAAGCCGAATTTCTTCGACGCCGCCTCGAGCACGCGCACGCCCTCCGGCATGACTTCCTTGCCGATGCCATCGCCGGGAATGACGGCAATGCGGTGAACGCGATTGGTGGTCATAGGATTTCCTCAGAATTGGACGCCGTCATGCCCGGCTTTATGCCGGGCATCCACGCCTTGCTGAGTTTAAGGGAAGACGTGGATGGCCGGAACAAGTCCGGCCATGACGGACTATGTCAAGCCAAATACTGCCCGCCATTGGCCGTGAGCGTCGAACCGGTCATCAGACCGGCGTCGTCGCTGGCCAGGAAAACCACGCAGCGCGCGATTTCTTCCGGCTCACCGAGCCGGCCGATCGGGATCAGCGGCAGGATCGACTTTTCCAGAACGTCCTTCGGCACCGCCTGCACCATTTCGGTGTTGATGTAGCCCGGACAGATCGCATTCACCGTGATGCCGGCTCTCGCGCTCTCCTGCGCCAGCGCCTTGGTGAAGCCGATGTCACCGGCCTTGGCGGCGGAATAGTTGCACTGGCCCATCTGGCCCTTCTGGCCGTTGATCGACGAGATATTGATGATGCGGCCGAACTTGCGCGCGCGCATGCCTTCAATGACATTGCGGCACATGTTGAACAGCGAGCCGAGATTGGTGTTGATCACCGCGGTCCATTGCTCCGGCTTCATGCGGTGCAGCATGGCGTCCTTGGTGATGCCGGCATTGTTGACCAGCACGTCGATCGGGCCGACTTCGGCCTCAACCAGCTTGATGCCCTCGGCGCAGGCCTCGAAGGACGACACGTCCCATTTGAAGACCGGGATGCCGGTTTCGCTCTTGAATTTCTGCGCGGCCTCGTCGTTGCCGGCATAGCTCGCGGCGACCTTGTAACCCTTGTCCTTGAGCGCCTTCGAAATGGCAGCCCCGATACCGCGGGTTCCGCCAGTCACCAGTGCAACGCGAGACATCCTTCTCTCCCAGAATTTTCTTGCCCGACATCCGGCAAACGAGCCCCTTCAACGCGCTTGGCTTTGCAAGCACTTGGCCTGGCAAGCACTTGGCCTGGCAAGCACTTGGCCTGGCAAGCACTTGGCCTGGCAAGCACTTGGAATGGAGCAAGCGCTTGGTTGGAGCAATTCTTGTGCCGGATGTCATCGGCTTGTTGATGGCAGCTTAGTGAGGTGAACGGCAATCGCAACTCGCCGCTGTCCGTGGTTGCGAAAAAAGACGGACCGCGTGTCGATATATCCGACACGCGGCCCTGACTGTGATTCATATCAAGTTCTGGATTGTGCGCTGCAAAGAAATCCCAGCGCTCCACGAGCTTTTTGGGGTGTGTCTGGCTTACCGCTCGACACACATGGCTATGCCCATGCCGCCGCCGATGCAGAGGGTGGCGAGGCCCTTCTTGGCGTTGCGCTTCTGCATTTCGTACAGAAGCGTCGTCAGAATGCGCGCGCCGGAGGCCCCGATCGGGTGGCCGATGGCGATGGCGCCGCCATTGACGTTGACCTTGCCGGTATCCCAGCCGAGGTCCTGGTTCACGGCGCAGGCCTGCGCGGCGAAGGCCTCGTTGGCTTCGATCAGATCGAGATCCTGGTGGCTCCAGCCGGCTTTCTTGAGCGCGGCGCGCGAGGCGGGAATCGGCCCCGTGCCCATGATCGACGGATCGACGCCGGCCTGGCCCCACGACACGATGCGGGCGAGCGGAGTCTTGCCGAGCTTGGCGGCTTCCGACGCCTTCATCAGTACCACCGCGGCGGCGCCGTCATTGATGCCCGAGGCCGAGGCCGCCGTCACGGTGCCGTCCTTCTCGAAGGCCGGGCGCAGCTTGGCGATGCCGTCGACCGTCACGCCGGCCTTCGGATATTCGTCGGTATCGACGACGACGTCGCCCTTGCGGCCCTTGATGGTGACCGGGACGATCTCGTCCTTGAACTTGCCGGCCTTCATCGCCGCTTCGGCCTTGTTCTGCGACTTGACCGCGAATTCGTCCTGCATCTGCCGCGTGATCTGGAACTGCTTGGCGACGTTCTCGGCGGTGTTGCCCATGTGATAGCCGTTGAAGGCATCCCACAGGCCGTCCTTGATCATGGTGTCGACCATCTCGAACGAGCCCATCTTGATGCCGGCGCGCAGGTACTGCGCGTGCGGGGCCATGCTCATCGACTCCTGGCCGCCGGCGACGACGATCTCGCTGTCGCCATTGAGAATGGCCTGATAACCGAGCGCCACAGCGCGCAGACCCGAGCCGCACAACATGTTCACGCCCCAGGCCGGGCTTTCGACCGGAATGCCGGCCGCGATCGAGGCCTGACGGGCCGGGTTCTGGCCCTGGGCCGCGGTGAGGATCTGCCCCATGATGACTTCGCTGACGCGATCGCCCTGGACGCCGGCGCGCTCGAGCGCGGCGGAAATAGCGGTTTTTCCGAGCTCGTGGGCCGGAAGATTGGCGAAAGCACCGTTAAACGCGCCGACCGGCGTGCGGGCGGCGCTGACAATGACGACATCGTCTTGCATGGGAAGCTCCTTAGGCGGGCGATGAGGCTCTATGCGGCCTTTTTGGCGGTGCCGCATCCTCGACAGGCCACCCCGGCCTGTCAACAATCGCCCCTATGCAGGTTAAGGCCTGAAATTGGTCGCTTCTTTGCGCTTTCGCAAGGCATGTTGCGGTGCCCTGCAAGTTTTTCCGCGCCGCCATAAAACGACTGGCCGAGGCCGTCCTTATGCGGCTATGCTTATGGCAGGGCAGAGGAAACGTGTGATCCCATGGCAGAAGACAAAGAGCCGGTCACCATCAAGAAGTACGCCAATCGGCGGCTATATAATACCGGCACCAGCACTTACGTGACCCTCGAAGACCTCGCCGTTATGGTGAAAAGCGGCGAAGACTTCGTGGTATTCGATGCCAAGAGCGGCGAGGACATTACTCGTTCGGTTCTGGCGCAAATCATCTTCGAGCAGGAAAACAAGGAAGGCCAAAGCCTTCTGCCGATCGCTTTCCTGCGACAGCTGATCCGCTTCTACGGCGACAGCATGCAGATGATGGTGCCGCACTTCCTCGAGCAGTCGATGTCGACGCTGACCACCCAGCAGGGCAAATTCCGCGAGCAGATGGAAAAGGCCTTTGGCGGCGTCGGTGGCGTCGGCGGTTTCGGCCCGATGGAGGATCAGGTCCGCCGCAACATGGAGATGTTTGAAAAGACATTTGCCATGTTCGCGCCGCCCTTCGCGCGCAACAAGGCGACGGCCGAACCGTCCGCCGACAAGACGCCGAGCGCCGGCGCCGGCGCCGATATGGACGAGCTCAAGCGCCAGCTTGATGAAATGCAGAAGCGGCTCGACCGGCTCGGCAACAAGGAATAACGCGATCGCAATTCGTCCCCGCGACAGCGGGGACGAAAGCCGCCGTCACAGGACGGCCGCCGCCTTGCTTTCGCCGGCGAGCCACGGCCGGTCGCAGGCCGCCAGGCCGATGCGCGCGCCCTGCAAATAATCGCAGCCCCAGTCGCGCAGCATTTGCGCCGCCGGCTCATCCTGCACCCATTCCGCCACCGTCTTGATGCGCAGGCGATGCGCCAGTTCGACCATCGACTGGACGAAGGCGCGGTCGTCCTCGACCTTCGTAATATTCTGCACGAAGGCGCCGTCGATCTTGATGATGTCGACGCCGAGCTTGCGCAGATTTCGGAACGAAGTGTTGCCGGCGCCGAAATCGTCAATCGCGATGCGGCAGCCGAGATCCTTGACGCGCGTGACGAAGCCGCGGGTATCGTCGACATCCTGGATCGCCACGGTTTCGGTGATCTCGACGATCAGCCGTTCGCCGATGCCGGGCCTGGCGCGCAACATGGCGCCGAGCGAATTCCACCAGGCCGGATCCATGGCCGAGGCCGGCGAGACGTTGACGCTGGCCGAAAGCTGCGGCGCGGCCGCGAGTTCGGCAACCACCAGCTCAAGCACACGGTGGTCGAGCATGCGCACCAGGCCGAGCCGTTCCGCCGCCGGGATGATATCGCCGGCATTGAGAGGGGTGCCGTCGGCGCGATGGGCGCGAATGAGGCATTCGTAGAACGCCGGGTCGCGCGAGCTCGCATGGACGACCGGCTCGAACGCCAGCGAGATGCGGCGACCGTTGAGCGCGGCGATGATCTCGTCGGTGGCGCGCAGGCTTTCCTTGCGCAGCGTATCGCGTTCGGCATTCGGCTGATAAGCCGCGAACGAACCGCGCCGCTTGCGGCGGGCGGCGCTGAGCGCATCCTGCGTGCGGCTCAGCACTTCCGCCAGTGTGCCGGCATGGCGTGGCGCGGTCACGCCGCCGATGGTGATGGTGATGGCGACCGGTCCGGCCGGCGTGACGATCGGTTCTTCGCGAATGCCGGCGAGCAACCGCTCGGCCGCGACCGACAATTCATCGGGCGTACAACTCGTCATCACGACGGCGAATTTGTTGCCGGAGATGCGGCCGAAATAATCCTTGCCGCGCACCCGGGCGCGGATGCGCTTGGCGACTTCCGCGATCAGGTTCTCGGTCATCTCGAAGCCGTAGGCATCGTTGAGCTGGCCGAGATGATCGATGGCCGCAAGCAGAAACCCGCACGAGCCGCGGAAGCGAATGGTATCGTCGAGCGTCCGGCTGAGCGCTTCGATGATCGAGGTGCGATTGAGTTCGCCGGTCAGCGCATCGAACTTCGCCAGCTTGATCAGGTGCAGTTCCTGCGCGTGGCGCGCATCGATGGGGCGCACGACGCCGCAAGCCCGCACCGGCTTGCCGTCGGCGCCGGCAAACCAGCGCCCGATATCTTCAAGCCACGTTATCGATCCATCGCCGCGCTTGAAGGCATATTGCGTTTGATAGGCCACGCCATCGCCGCCGTCGCGCTGTCCGCTTTTCGAAATCGCATCGAGACGGCTGACGCCGTTCGCCGCATCGACGCCGCGCGCGAACCCGGCGCCGGTATCGAGCGCGGCCATATCGGCGACACCGAGGAGAGAGCCGGCATGCGGGCTCCAGATCAACCGGTCGCTGTCCAGCCGCCACTCATAGGCAGCTTCGCCGACCAGCTGTAGGATGGCGCCAGCGTCGGGGGCGGCCTGGTCGAATTGGGTCACGCCTATTCCTTTTCGTCCCGATGCGGGAACGCCGCACCGTGCAGCGTGTTGTCTCGTCGAAGGGCACTGCGCCGACAAGTAAGCGGAAACACCTAAATAAGTTCGCCGAAACACGGCGTTGCACCGTCTTAACCACGACGAAGCGTTAACGGCACGGCGTTTGCCAATTCAAGGGTGAGGACACAACGACCGTCCCCCAATGAGACAGGTTTGCACCGATGCGCATCGAAGCCACCAAACCGGTTCCCAATCAGCGCCTCGATAACAGCGCGGCGGATGAGTCGCGGCAAGGTCTCGTGAACCATAAACCGGCGAGCCCGGAGTCCGCGAGCGAGGAATCCGGGAGCCATGAATCCGGGTTCCGGGACCCGGCCGAGACCGCTGGCCGCGCGATAGTTGCAACCGCTCCGATTCCGGTCGGGCCGGCGCCCGCAAATTACCGCCAGGCGACGTTTCTCGCCCACCTGATTGCCACCCGGGAAATGGCGCCGCAGACCCGCGTGCGCCGTCGCGTCGAGCCGCGCGAAGCGGCCGCAGCCTACCGGGCGACGGCGGCCCTGGTCGGCCACTGAGCCGGACCCGAAATTTTATCCACCGGCAGATACCGTGCCGCCGCGACCCGGCTTATCCTGATGCTTCGCCCATCCAAGGAGAGCGAAGTTTCATGACCGATATTATCGACCCGCTGGTGCGCGACCTCGTCGAGTGGATCGTGAACCAGCCGCGCGCGCAACGCGACGTACTCGACGCCTGGCGCACCTCATGCCCGCGGCTGATGGTCTGGGAAACCGCGATCGAGCGCGGCTTCGTCGAACGCAAACTGCTGGAAGGGCAAGGCGCGTTCGTCTTTGCGACCGACGCGGGGCGGCGGTTTGTCCGCCAATACGATCGGCCCGCCGGACGCGCGCAACGCAAATCCGAATTGCCGGTGCGAGCCGCGGCGTAGCCGAGGCTCAGTAACAGAGCCTCAGTAACCGAGCGCGAGGCCGTCCTTGCGCGGCTCCGAGCCGCCGATCAGCACGCCGCGCTGCCAGTCGATCTTGATGGTCTGCGCGCCGCCCCACGGCACCACCGCGTCGGCGACCATGTGGCCGCGCGCCTTGAGGCCGTCGATGGTGTTTTGCGGCGTGCCATGTTCGATCAGCACCTTGCCGTCCTCGAACATGAAGCGCGGGCAATCGATCGCTTCCTGCACGTCCATGCCGTAGTCGAGCATGTTGAGAACAATCTGCGCATGGCCCATGGGCTGGTAGGCGCCGCCCATGACGCCGAAGCTCATGTCGCAACGGCCATCGCGCATGGTCATGCCGGGAATGATGGTGTGCATCGGCCGCTTGTTCGGACCGAAGGTGTTGGCGTGATCGGGCTTCAGCGTGAAGCAGGCGCCGCGATTGGTCAGCATGATGCCGGACTTCTCGGCGCAGACGCCGAGGCCGAATGCCGAGTACAGCGAATTGATGAAGGATACCGCCGTGCGGTCCTTGTCGACCACCGTGAGATAGATGGTGTCGCTGCCCGGCGTCGGCGCATCGGGGAAATTCGAGCGCTTGTTGATGTCGATCTTGGCGGCGAGCTTTTTCGCAAAACCCTTGTCGATGAGGTCGGCGACCGGGATGCGCATATGCGCGATGTCGGCGATATGCGCGTCGCGGATGGCGTAGCCCAGGCGCGCCGCTTCGATCTGAAGATGGAAGCGCTCCGGACCGAGCGGATCGAGCGACTTGATGTCGAAGTTCTCGAGAATGTTCAGCATCACCAGCGCGACGAGGCCCTGCCCGTTCGGCGGGATTTCGAGCAGGTCGAGGCCGCGATAATTGGTCGAGATTGGCTCGACCGCATTGCCGCGATGCGCGCCGAAATCCTCGACCGTGAGGAAAGAGCCCTTGGCGGCAACTGTTTTCGCCATGTCCTCGGCGAGTTCGCCTTCGTAGAAGGCCCGCGCGCCCTTGGCGCCGAGCGTGCGCAGCGTCTGTCCGAGCGCCGGCGACTTGACGACATCGCCTTCCTTCGGCGCCTGGCCGTTGAAGAGATAGTGCTTGCTCGCGCCGCTGTCCTTTTTCAGCTTGTCGACATAGCGGCTCCAGTCCCACGCCACCTTGGCCGCGACCGGCCAGCCGTTCTCGGCGTAGTGAATGGCGCGCTGGAGCAACTTGTCGAGGCCGAAGCGGCCGTGCGCTTTCAGGATCGCGTCCCAGGCGTCGAGCGCGCCCGGCACGGTGACGGCGTGGATCGAGTCGCCGATTTCCTTGAGACCCTGCGAACGCAGCGCTTCGTCCGACGCCTTGGCGCCGGCGCGACCGGAGCCGTTATAGCCCCACACCGGCTTGTCCGGCTTGGAAACCAGCGCGTAGCAATCGCCACCGATGCCGGTCATGGCCGGTTCGACGACGCAAAGCGTCGCGCAGGCGGCGACCGCGGCGTCGGCCGCTGTGCCGCCGTCCCGAAGGATGTCGACGGCGGCAAGCGTCGCCAATGGATGAGAGGTGGCCGCCATGCCATCGCAGGCGATTACCGGCGAACGGCCGGGCAGTTGGAAATCGCGGGACATTGTGAACCGATCAGGAGGAGGAATTCGGGAAGCTTTCGACCGTGAGGTCGCGCTGCGCCGTGCGCAGGGTCACGGCGAAGCCGGCCAGCACGTCGACGAAACTGATGATCAGCAGCAGGAAGAACGTTGCGGTGCCGGCCTGCTGCACCAGCAGGAACTCGACCAGCATGACGAGGAACAACAGAAGCGACAGCGCATGATCGACCACCGCGCGGGTGCCGATGCGCGTCGCCTTGACGATCTCGCCGAACAGGAAAAACAGCGACACGGCGATCAGCATGTCGCCGGTGGACATCGTCCATTCGCCGCCGGACACCAGGTGCACGGTCGTCATGGTGCCGGACCATGTCAGGCCCGGCATCAGGAAGGCGACGATGTTGTAGATCGCGAAAGGAACCAGCAGCAGCGGAAAGCCGAGCATGAACATGGGCCAGCCTTCCTCCGCCGGGTCGAAAGCGTTTTCAGGCGAAGTGGAAACCGGTTCGCGTGAAGAAACGCATCAAACAAAACAGATTCCCGGCTTTGATCCTGTCAAAGCCGGGGTGGCCGATTACGCTTCGGCCTTCACCTTGAGGACCTGGCGGCCCTTGTACATGCCGGTCTTCAGGTCGACGTGGTGCGGACGGCGCAGCTCGCCGGAATCCTTGTCTTCGACGTAGGTCGGCTGCTTCAGCGCATCGGCCGAGCGGCGCATGCCGCGGCGCGACGGCGAAGTTTTTCTCTTCGGCACAGCCATTGGGGTTGAACTCCTAAATAGGCGCGAAATGTCGGTTTGGAGCCGGGCTTATAGAGGATGAAAGGCCCCAAAGCCAGCCCTAAAGCCTCAGATTCAGCGCCCGGACCGGATGCAGCGGCCGGCCTCCGGCGAGGCGCCGGCGCGGCGCTCGTAAAGCCCCGCCAGACGGCGCAGCCCGGGCCCGGGGCGCCGGGCGTCGCGGGTCACCGGATTTGGCAGGCTGGCCGCCAGAAGTGCCGCCTGATAGCGGCTGAGGCTGTCCGCCGGACGTCCGAAGGCCCGTCTGGCGGCGGCCTCCGCCCCGAATTCACCGTCCGGGCCCATTTCGGCGATGTTGAGATAGATCTCCAGGATCCGCCGCTTGGACAGGACCAGGTCGACCCAGAGCGCCAGCGGCAATTCCAGCGCCTTGCGGACATAACTGCGGCCCTGCCAGAGAAACAGGTTCTTGGCCACCTGCTGGGTGATGGTCGAGCCGCCGCGGACGTCGTCGAGGCCGTCGGCGTCTTCGATGGCGTCGCGGATTTCGGCAAAATCGACGCCGAAATGGCTGCAAAAGCGGCCGTCCTCGGCAACGATCACGGAAAGCGCCAGATCGGGGTCGATTTTCGGCAGCGGCACATAGGTCCGGACCACCGGCTGGCCGGTGATCTTGCGCCACAGCATCAGGGTCGAGACCGGATTGACCACCGCATAAAGCGGCGTCAGCAGATAAGGCAGCACGAGGATGGCGAGGGCGCCATACAAAGCCCACCGCAACAACCCGCGCCCGCGCGGCAGACGCAGGACGTCGTTGGTCAGGCTCATCCGCCGGCGCGGCTGGAGATCGGGTCGATAGATCACGGGCCGAGTTTAACCCATCGCCGGGACGATTGCGGCACATGTTGTTGCGGTCGCCGCGACCTCAAGGCAAACAGGGGCCGACATGAGCGCCCTTTCCTTCTCCGATCACCTCAATGCCGTCGCGGCCGAAACCGAAGCGCTGCTGGCGCGGCTGCTCGATGACGCGCCGCTCTCCGGCGAGACGGCGCGGCCAGAGCGCCTGATCGCGGCGATGCGCCATGCCGCGCTCGGCGGCGGCAAACGACTGCGGCCGTTTCTGGTGGTCGAAAGCGCGGCGCTGTTCGGCGCGGCGCACGAGCGCGCTTTGCTGGCCGGCTGCGCGCTCGAACTGCTGCACTGCTATTCGCTGGTGCATGACGACCTGCCGGCGATGGACAATGACGACCTGCGGCGCGGCCGGCCGACCGTGCACAAGGCCTTCGACGAGGCGACCGCTATTCTCGCCGGCGATGCGCTGCTGACGCTCGCCTTCGACATCCTCGCCCGCGACGACGTGCATGCCGATGCCGGCGTTCGTATCGCGCTGGTCAGGGAACTGGCGCGCGCCTCCGGCCTGGGCGGCATGGCGGGCGGGCAGATGCTCGATCTTGCCGCCGAAGGCCGCTTCGCGCCGAAGCGCGAATTATCGGAGAGCGAGATCGTCACCTTGCAGGCGATGAAGACCGGCGCGCTGTTGCGCTTCGCCTGCCGCGCCGGCGCGATTCTCGGTCAAGCCGGCGCGAGCGAGACCGCCGCCATGGCCCGTTATGGCGCGGCGATCGGCGAGGCCTTCCAGGTCGCCGACGACCTGCTCGACGTCGAAGGCGACACGGCCACGCTCGGCAAGGCGGCCGGCAAGGACGCCGGCGCCGGCAAGGCCACTTTGGTGTCGCTGCTCGGCATGGCCGGCGCGCGGGCCCGGCTCAACGCGCTGATCGCCGACGCCGACGCCGCGCTGGCATCGTTCGGCGCGAAGGCCGATACTCTGCGCGCCGCCGCGCGCTTCATCGCCGAGCGGCGCAACTGACCGTCGTCCCGTAAAGTTCGCCGCATGGCCCAAAGCAAAACGCCCGCACCGAAGGTTCCGCTCCTGCCGGTTCGCGTCGCGCGGCTGCACGGCAAGCTGATCCTTGCCACGGCCATCGGCGCCGCCTTCACCGGCCTGCTCTCGGCTGTCGACATGCCGTTGCTGGCGCGCCTGCTCGCCGGCTGGGACCTCGGCATCGTCATTTATCTGGCGCTCGCACTGCGCATGATGTGGCGCGCCGAAGTGGCGCACATCCGCAAGCGCGCCTCGGCCGAGGATGAAGGCGCCCGCTTCATCCTGACGATGTCGGTCGTCGCCACCTTCGCCAGCCTGGTCGCCATCGTGTTCGCACTGGTTGGCGTCAAGCAAGGCGGCGCCGGGCTCACCATCGCGCTGGCGATCACGACGATCCTGCTGTCGTGGCTGTTCGTCCACACGATCTTCTCGTTTCATTACGCGCACGAATATTATGCGACGATGCGCGATGGCATACTGGGCGGGCTCGAATTTCCGCGGGACAGCAGTCCGGACTATCGCGACTTCCTGTATTTCTCGCTGGTGATCGGCATGACGTCGCAGACGTCCGACGTTCAGATCTGCAGCAAGGTGATCCGCCGCATGGCGGCGATGCACGGCGTGCTGGCGTTCTTCTTCAATCTCGTTGTGCTCGCCCTCATGGTGAATGTGGTGGCCAATCTGATATGACCGCGATCTTCCAGACGATCCTGTTCATGCTGGCGGTTCTGGCCGCCGTCGCGGTCGCCGCCAAACGCCTCAACATCGCGCCGTCGATCCTGCTGGTGGTCGCCGGCGTCGGCATGGCGCTGATGCCGGGCCTGCCGAAGATCACGCTGGCGCCGGAGCTCGTGCTGCTCGTCATCCTGCCGCCGCTGATCTACTCGGCCGGCGTCGCCATGAGCTGGCGCGAGTTCAAGTTCAACCTGCGGCCGATCGCACTGCTCGCCTTCGGCTGCGTCATCTTCACGACCTGCATGGTCGCGGTGGTCGCGCACTATCTGCTCGGCTTCGACTGGCCGGTCGGTTTTCTGCTCGGCGCCATCATCGCGCCGCCGGATACGGTGGCGCCGCTGACCATCGCGCGGCGACTCGGCCTGCCGCGGCGGCTGGTCGTGGTGCTCGAAGGCGAAGGTCTCGCCAATGACGCGACCGCGCTCATTCTGTACCGCTTCGCCGTCGTCGCCGTGACCACCGGCGCGTTCTCGCCGGCGGAGGCCGCCGGGACATTTTCGCTCATCGTGGTCGGCGAAGTGTTCTACGGCATCGCCATTGGCTGGCTCAGCCTGCATCTGCGCAAATGGGCGCACGAGCCGCGCGTCGAGATCACGCTGTCGCTGATGACGCCCTATCTCGCGTTCTGGATTCCCGAGCATCTCGGCGGCTCGGGCGTGCTCGCCACCGTCGCCTGCGGACTATATGTGAGCTGGAACGGCCCGCTGCTGATCCCGTCTGGCACGCGCCTGCAGGGCATCTTCTTCTGGGACCTCATCATCTATCTCATCGAAGGTCTTGTGTTCCTGCTCACCGGCCTGCAGGCGCGCACGCTGATCGAGCAAAGCCACGTCTTTTCGCTGCGCGAACTGGCGATCGCCATCGCGTGGACCACGCTGGTCGTTATTCTGGCGCGCTTTGTCTGGGTGTTTCCGGCGACCTATCTGCCGCGCTGGCTCATCAGAAGCGTTCGCGAACACGATCCGTCGCCACCGTGGCAAGGGCCGTTCCTGCTGTCGTTCACCGGCATTCGCGGTGTCGTGTCGCTCGCGGCCGCGCTGGCGCTGCCGTATATCATCGCCAACGGCCAGCCGTTTCCGCACCGCGACCTGATCCTGTTCATCGTGTTCGGCGTTATCATCGTGACGCTGGTCGGCCAGGGCCTGATGCTGCCCGCGGTGGTTCGCGCCCTCGGCCTCACCAAACTCGGCAAGGAAGAGCACTGGCAGGAGATACGCAACGAGATCGACGCGCGCCGCGCGGCGCTGAAGGACGTCACGGAACGGCTCGACAAGGCGATCGCCGACAAGGAATTGCCCGACTACGTCGCCAGTCACTTGCGGGTCCGCAACCAGGGCCGCCAGCAGGTGCTGCCGCAAAACCTGACCGAAGACCTGCCCCTGATCCGGCAGACCGCGGCGCTGAAGCTCGAACTGATCGGCGCCGAGCGCGTCTTCATTTATCAGTTGCTGCGCGAAGGCCGCATCACCGACGAAGCGCGGCGGCGCATCGAATACGAACTCGATCTCGAGGAAGCCAGCCTCGCCAATCGCGGCAAGGACGGCGGCGGCTGGATGTAGCGCGCTACTCCACCTTCACATTCGTGATGTCGACGAACAACGACGCGTCGCGCTCTTTCAGGCGCGGCGGCGGGGCGCCGGGAACGGCCGCATACGTGATGCGCACCGACGTGTTGCCGGTCCATTCGATCTTCGGCAGCGCCTCGCGCTTGTCCGGCGCGGGGCAACGCCCGCCATAGACTTCGTAATTGCGCTCGGAGGCGACGAAACTGTCGGGATAGACCGACAGGAAGATGGCGATGGTGTCGACGCAGTAAGGCTCCGGCTTATCGCCAAACACGCGCAGCCGCACCGCCTTGTATTTGCCGTCCGGCGCCAGCACCGCAACGATCGATTTCTCCGCCCGCTCGGTGGTCAAAGACAGATAGATCGAGCCGGCGACCATTGCCACCAGCGCGACGAGAAAGACAACGATGACCGCCTTGGTTTTCACGCGCGTGCCTTCAGTTTGATTAATCGCATTTCCGGACGACGAACCGGATTCCACGTCGCCTGGAAACACTCCGGCTCATTCGGCCGCGGTACGGCCGCCGGTGCCCGGTCCGGAACCAAAGCGCCGCTCGATATAGTCGATGACCATCTGTTTGAAATCGGTCGTCAGTGTCGCACCGCGCAGGGTGGCGACTTTCTTGCCGTCGACAAATACGGGAGCGGTCGGCTGCTCGCCGGTGCCGGGCAGCGAGATGCCGATATCGGCGTGCTTGGATTCGCCCGGGCCGTTGACGATGCAGCCCATCACCGCGACGTTAAGCGTCTCGACGCCGGGATAGCGCGTCTTCCACTCCGGCATCGAGGTTCGGATGAAGCCCTGAATGTCGGAGGCAAGTTCCTGAAATGTGGTCGAGGTGGTGCGGCCGCAACCGGGGCACGCCGCCACCAGCGGCACGAAGGTGCGCAGGCCCATGGTCTGCAACAGTTCCTGCGATACCTGCACTTCGCGCGTGCGGTCGCCGCCGGGCTCCGGCGTCAGCGAAATGCGGATGGTGTCGCCGATGCCCTGCTGCAGCAGCACGCCCATCGATGCGGCCGAGGCGACGATGCCTTTGGTGCCCATGCCGGCTTCGGTCAGGCCGAGATGCAGCGCGTAATCGGAACGGCGCGCCAGTTCGCCATAGACCGCGATGAGATCCTGCACGGCAGAGACTTTCGCCGACAGGATGATGCGGTTCTTCGACAAACCGATTTCTTCGGCGCGCGCCGCCGACAGCAGCGCCGACTGAACCATGGCTTCGTGCGTCACGGCGCGGGCATCGATCGGCGCTTCCGAACGCGAATTCTCATCCATCAGTTTCGTCAGCAGTTCCTGATCGAGCGAACCCCAGTTGACGCCGATGCGCACCGGCTTGCCGTGCCTGATTGCCATTTCGACGATCTGGGTGAATTGAGGGTCGCGCTTGTTCTTGAAGCCGACATTGCCGGGATTGATGCGATATTTGTCGAGCGCCTCGGCGCAGCCCGGATAATCATTGAGCAGCGTGTGGCCGTTGTAATGAAAGTCGCCGACGATCGGCACGCGCACGCCCAGCTGCGCCACGCGCTCCTTGATGGCCGGCACAGCCGCGGCCGCCTCGTCGCGATCGACCGTGATGCGCACCAGTTCGGAACCGGCGCGGGCCAGCGCCGCGATCTGGCGCGCGGTGCCCTCGACATCCGCGGTGTCGGTATTGGTCATCGACTGCACGACGATCGGAGCGCCGCCGCCGACGGTGACGCCGGCAACATCGACTGCAACGGTTTTGTGACGGGCGGAAGGGCGCATCTGCAAGGCTCGCCTGGACATGTCCTGATCGCGACCGGAGTGCCAGACAAATATGGCAGGGTCAACGCAGCGAAAAGGGCCGCAGACTTGCCATTCCGGAACGGCCCGGAATGACGACGGGTCTATTTGGGCAGATTGACCAGCACCAGACCCGCCGCCACGAAGGCCACGGCGGCCAGAAAAGCCGGCGTCAAAGGGTCGCCCATGACGAAGTGGCCGGCAGCGACGCCGAACAAAGGCGCCAGGAACGTGAAGGCCGACACCCGGTTCGCCGAGTAGTGCTTGATGATGACGAACCAGAGCACGAAGGTGACGCTCACCACCCACACCGACTGATAAAGCAGGGCGCCGAGCGCCTGATGATCGGGCCAGTGCGTCACACGCTCGCCGCCGATCCAGGCGGCGATGGCCAGCAGCGGCGCCGAGACGACGAGCTGGTAAAGCAGCACTTTCTCCGCCGAGGTGGCGTTGAGCTTTTTGCTGGACTTGATCGTGAGCGTCGTCGCCGCCCACAACGCCGCGGCGACAACCATCAGGACGTCGCCAAGCGTCTGACGCGGGTCGAGCGCCGGCGTCGGCACCCCGAAAGCCACCACCATGCCGGCGAAAGACAGGATCAAGCCGACCCATTGCGACGGCCGGAAGCGGTCGCCCGGCAGCAACAGGCGCGATCCCAGAACGACGAAGAACGGCGCCAGATAGAGAAACACCGAGGCGCGCGTCGCCGTCGTGAAAGCCAGCCCCTGATAGATCAGAATAAACTCGACGCCGAACACCAGTCCGGCGAACAGTCCCGGCAGCAGCGTGCCGTCACGCTGGAAAAGCCGTATGCCGCGCAGCAGGCACCAGCCGCCGACCAGCACGGTCGCGATCGACGAGCGCAGTGCGCCCTGGATGAGCGGCGGAATGTCGTGGATCGCCAGTTTCACCGCGACCTGGTTGAAGCCCCAGGACACGCAGAGCAGGACGACGCCGGCGATCGCCATCGCATCGAGCGGACGCGTGGTGTGATGATGGGGAGACGGCTGGTCCGGCACGGACGGAGCGGATGACGACATGAAGGAATTCCCGGCGACTCCTTACCCTCTCCCACAACAAGGGAGGGAAAGGAAGAAGCAGAGCGCTCAGGCTGGCTTGCAATGCGCGCAGGTGCCGGTGATTTCGATCACCGGCGTCTTCGGCGTGAAGCCGGCGGCGCGCGACGCATTGCGGATCGACTCCGCCACGGCTGTCCCGGTGACCTCGCCGACCGCACCGCACTTCTCGCAGATCAGGAACACCACGGGATCGCCACTGGCGTGATTGTGCACGCAGGCGATGAAGGCGTTGCGGCTCTCGATGCGATGCACAAGGCCCTGCTCGCGCAGGAAATCGAGCGCGCGGTAAATCGTGATCGGCGCCGGCCGGCCGCCCTCGCCGCTGTCGGCGAGACGGTCGATCAACTCATAGGCGCCAAGAGGCGCGTGGCTGGCGAGCAAAGCTTCGAGCACGCGGCGGCGGATCGGCGTCAGCCGTTCCTTGTTGGCCTCGCAAATGGCCTCGGCATGCGCGATTGCATCCGCGGCGCAACGATCATGATCGTGATCGGGCGTCGGGAAAGCGCCATGAGCATGTGACTTTTTCGCCAAGATCAATTCTCACCACCGAAGGACAATACGACCGCCAAATGGCAATGGCCGATTCCTACGCAAGTTTAACCCGGCCGGGCCTCAAAGGTCGCCGTCCCAAACATATATATTGCGGTGCAATAAGAATAGGGGCAGGTTCCGGCCGGCCTCCGGCACGTTTTATCTTATCCGCACCCGTTATCTTATCCGCACCCGGCCCGCTTCAGGGCCGCACGATCCACGAGGACATTCATGCTCAAAGGCAAAACCGCACTCGTCACCGGCTCGACCTCCGGCATCGGCCTTGCGACCGCCCGGGCGCTGGCCGCCGACGGCGCCAACATCATGCTCAATGGTTTCGGCGACAAGGACGCGATCGAGAAGGAACGCGCGGGGCTGGAGAAGGAATTCGGCATCAAGGCGCTCTATTCGCCGGCCGACATGTCGAAGCCGGCCGAAATCGCCGCCATGATCGCGACGACGGAAAAGGAATTCGGGTCGCTCGACGTGCTGGTCAACAATGCCGGCATCCAGTTCGTCGCCAATATCGAGGACTTCCCCATCGAGAAGTGGGACGCCATCATCGCCATCAATCTGTCGTCGGCGTTTCATGCGATCCGCGCCGCCATGCCCGGCATGAAGAAGCGCAAATGGGGCCGCATCATCAACATCGCCTCGGCGCACGGCCTGGTCGCCAGCGCGCAGAAGGTCGCCTATGTCGCCGCCAAGCACGGCATCGTCGGCATGACCAAGGTGGTTGCGATCGAAGCCGCCAATGCCGGTGTCACCTGCAACGCGATCTGCCCCGGCTGGGTGCTGACGCCGCTGGTGCAGAAGCAGATCGACGATCGCGCCAAGGCGTCGGGCAAGCCGGTGCGTGACGAGGAAATCGCGCTCCTGTCCGAGAAGCAGCCGATGCACCAGTTCACCAAGCCGGAAAGCATCGGCGCGCTCACCGTGTTCCTGTCGAGCGACGCGGCGGCTTCCATCACCGGTTCGGCCTACTCGATCGATGGCGGCTGGGTCGCGCAGTGAACGATTTTCTCTCCCGCATGTTCTGGGGCGAAAAGGAGGACAAGCCGGCGTCGAGGGGCAAGCAGAAGCGTATCAATCTGGCGCTGCAGGGTGGCGGCGCGCATGGCGCCTTCACCTGGGGCGTGCTCGATCATCTGCTCGAAGACGGCCGTCTCGCGGTCGAAGGCATTTCGGGCACGTCGGCCGGCGCGGTGAATGCCGTGATGCTGGCCGACGGGCTCAACCGCGGCGGCGCCGATGAGGCGCGCAAGCGTCTTTCCGATTTCTGGCGCGCGGCGAGCCTCGGCGGCGACCTGCCGGCGGTGCAGCGCGCGGTGACCGACAAACTGTTTGCGCTGTGGCCGGCGGAAGGCTCGCCGACATTCGACTGGCTGTCGGCGTGGTCGCAATATCTGTCGCCCTACGATCTCAACCCGCTCAACATCAATCCGCTGAAGGACCTGATCGAGCGCTTTGTCGATTTCGAAGCGCTGCGGAAGGAAGGACGGCAGATCTTCATCGCCGCGACCAACGTGCAGACGGGGCGCCTGCACATCTTTCCGCGCGAGAAGATCTCCGCCGAAGCGGTTATGGCGTCGGCCTGTCTGCCCGCGGTATTCCGGGCGGTCGAGATCGACGGCGTGCCCTATTGGGATGGCGGCTATCTCGGCAATCCGGTGATCTATCCGTTCTTCCGCTCGACCGACACCGAAGACGTATTGATCGTCCAGATCAATCCGCTGGAGCGCAAGCACATCCCGCATACGACGCGGGAGATCATGGCGCGCGTCAATGAAATCACTTTCAATTCCGCGCTAATGGCGGAGATGCGCGCCATCGAGTTCGTCAACCGCCTGATCGACAAAGGCCGCATTCCGCGCGGCACCGGGCCGAACCAGTACCGGCACATCAATGTCCATCGCATCGTGATGGACGGCCTGGGCGAGCATTTCGCGCCGTCGACCAAGCTGCGCAACGATTTCGAATCGCTCGAGCTGCTGCACAAGCTGGGCCAGCGCGCGGCGCGGCGCTTCCTCGACCAGCACTTCGAGGATATCGGCAAGCGATCGAGCGTCGACCTCAAGGCCGAGGTCGGCGCCGAGCGGGGGTGATGCCGCCATGTCCTCTCGCATCACCGCGGTCGGCGATATCAGATTGGAAATCATCGTCGCCGATATCACGACGCTCGACGTGGCGGCGATCGTGAATGCCGCCAACAACTCGTTGCTCGGTGGCGGCGGCGTCGATGGCGCGATCCACCGCGCCGCCGGGCCCGGCCTGCTCGAAGAGTGCCGGAGCCTGGGCGGCTGCGAGACCGGCTCGGCCAAGATCACCGGCGGCTACGATCTGAAGGCCGGCGCCGTCATTCACGCCGTCGGCCCGGTCTGGCACGGCGGCAATGCCGATGAGCCCGACCTGCTGGCGGGCTGCTATCGCACCGCGCTCGAACTGGCGCAGATGCATTGGCTGCCGTCGATTGCGTTTCCCGCGATCTCGACCGGAGTCTATCGTTTCCCGGCCGATCTGGCCGCCCGCATCGCGGTCGGCACCGTGACATCCGAACTCGCACCGCGTGCCGATGGCGCGCGCCGTGCCATCGAGCGCGTGATTTTCTGCTGCTTCTCGGACGACAGCGCCGCGCATCATCAGGCGGCGTTCGAGGAACTGGGGCTGGTATAGTTCCCGCGCCGTTACAGCTTCGGATCGACATCGAGCCGCGCCACCCAGCCTTCAAGGCCGGGTTTTGCCGCCGGATAGAGCTTCATCACCTCGGGGTCGTGGCCGGGGACGAAGTGATGGCGCGACGAGGCGAGCTTCAGAATCTTCCTGTAGCCTTCCAGCGTGTCGCCGACCGAATAAGTGATCGGAAAGACGCGGCCTTCGTCCATGTGCGAATAAAGATGACAGGCGTCGGAGGCGACGACGACGTAGCCACGCCTGGTTTTAACGCGCACGCTTTGCAGGCCCTTCGAATGGCCGCCCATTTTGTGCACCGTGATGCCGGGGACGAGCTCGTCGGTGCCGTCATGAAATTCGCAACGATAGTCGAACACCTTTTTCACCATCGCCTGCACGTCGTTGATGCTGAACGGCATGCGAAGCATCGAATGGCACATGCAGCGGCCGGTGGCGTAGGCCAGTTCGTCGTCCTGGATGTGATAGCGGGCATTCGGGAACAGGTCGTAATTGCCGGCGTGATCCCAGTGCATATGCGTGGCGACGACGTGATCGACCTTGTCCGGATCGACGCCGAGCGCCTTGAGCCCCTCGCCGATCGGCCGATCGATCCGGCGGCCGCGCTCCTGCGCCGCCTTTTCGTCAAAGCCGGTATCGACGACGAAGGTGCCGTGCGCGCCCTTGATCACCCAGACGTAGTAGGCAATGGCCGACATTTCGTCGTGCGGATCGCCGAAGATGTAGTTCTCGGCGCGTTTGCGCGTATGGCTGCCATAGCGGACAGCGAAGACCTCGTGGATGTCGTCACTCACGACGCGCTCCCGCACAACCGGCCGTACATCGCGTTTTCTCCCTTGCGATAATTTCGGCGGCAACCCTGCCCGAGCCGGGCTGCAACGTCACCCCGGCGAATGAATCGGCCTTGCATCCATCGGGGGTCAGCAATGCAGAACGATCTGACGCGCCTGCCGCTTTAATTTATTATAAGTGTGCTTATTATAAGAGGGCTTCCGAGCCATTGGGGATGACGGCCGTGCCGACGATCCGAAAAGAAATCGCATTTATTCTCAACGATGTAGCGCGTCTGATGAAGACCTACGCGGACCAGAGCGCGCGCCGCTATGGCGCCACCCGGGCGCAATGGGCGGTGCTGTCGCGGCTCGGCCGCTGCGAGGGGCTGAAACAATCCGAGCTTGCAGAACTTCTCGATCTGCAACCTATTTCCTTAACGCGCCTATTGGATCGTCTGGCCGACAACGGATTTATCGAACGCCGGCCCGATCCCAATGACCGCCGCGTCAACCGGCTTTACCTGACGCCGGCCGCGCGGCCGCTGCTCGAGGAGCTCACGGCGCTCGGCGAGGAGATCATGGCTCAGGTGCTCGAAGGCCTCGACGACAAATCGGTAACCCGTCTGCTGACCGACCTTGGCGTCATGCGCGAGAACCTGCGCACCGCCATCGGGCGCAATGCCGCCCACTCAAACGAACCCCAATCGCAATCACATAAAGTTCTGGCCTCATGAGTGAAAAAGTCCTGAAAGTCGTCCCGACCCCTGAGGCGAAAAGCACGCCGGAAACCGCCAGCCCGGCCGCCGCTGCCGCCTCGCCCGCCGCCGCGCCAAAGCGCATACGGCGGCGCACCGTCCTGCTCGTCGTATTGCCGCTCGCGGCGGCATTGATCGGCGGCGTCTTCTATCTGATGGGCGGTCGCTACGTGTCGACCGACAACGCCTATGTCGGCGCGCAAAAAGTGCTCATCACGCCGGACATCTCCGGCAAGGTCGTGAATGTCGCCGTGCGCGAAGGCCAGCATGTGAAGGCCGGCGACGAACTGCTGTCGCTTGATCGCGTGCCCTATGAGCTGGCGCTGGCGCAGGCCAAGGCGAAGCTCGACACCGCGCGCGCGGATTACGACAAGAACATCAACAATCTCGGCTCGCTGACGATACTCGCCGACCTGGCGCAGAAGAACGTCGAGTTGAAGCAGCGCGATGTCGAGCGCAAGCAGAAGCTGGTCGCGTCCCAGGCCGGCTCCGCCGCCGACGTCGACACCTCGATGGCGACGCTGGTCACGGCGCAGTTGCAGGCCGAGTTCACCAAACAACAGCGCGATACGACGCAGAGTACGCTGCTCGGCAACCCGAAACTGCCGCTCAAGCAGTTCCCCGAATATGCCCAGGCCAAGGCCGCGGTCGACAATGCCGAGCGCGATCTCGCCCACACCGTCTTGCGCGCACCGATCGAGGGCACCGCGACGCAGGTCGACAACATCCAGCTCGGCCGCTTCGTCACCGCCGGCGGCCCGATCCTGAGCGTCATCGACGACGCCAATCCCTGGGTCGACGCCAATCCGAAGGAAACCGACATCACTTATCTGCGTATCGGCCAGAAGGCGACACTCGACGTCGACAGTTTCCCCGATCGCACCTTCACCGGCACCGTCATCGCGGTGAGCCCGGGCACCGGTTCGCAGTTCTCGATTCTGCCGGCGCAGAACGCCACCGGCAACTGGGTCAAGGTCGTGCAACGCGTCCCCGTGCGCATCGCCTTCGACAAGGGCCAGGACCTCAAACTGCTGCGCACCGGCATGAGCGTGAACATCGAGATCGACACGCATCACAGCCGCGTGCCGTTTCTGTCGCGGGACCCGGACGCGAAGTAGCCGCCGACATACCGGACTTTAGAGAATGAGCACTCATACCAAACCATTGCCGAGCGGCGGGCGGCGCCTGCTGATCACGGTCTGCGCCATGACCGCAACCATCATGCAGGCGTTGGACACGACGATCGCCAACGTGGCGCTGCCTTACATGCAGGGTTCGCTGTCGGCATCGCTCGACCAGGTCAACTGGGTGCTGACGTCCTATATCGTCGCAGCGGCCATCATGACGGCGCCGGTCGGCTGGCTTGCCGACCGCTTTGGCCGCAAATCGGTGTTCATCGTCTGCGTCGCCGGCTTTACCGCCGCCTCGTTGCTTTGCGCGGTCGCGCAGAATATCGAACAGATGGTGCTCTTCCGCTTGCTCCAGGGCATGGCCGGCGCCGCGCTGGTGCCGCTGTCGCAAGCCGTGCTGCTCGATTCCTATGCCGTACACGAACGCAGCCAGGCGATGGCGATGTGGGGCGTCGGCGTCATGCTCGGGCCCATCATGGGCCCGACGCTAGGCGCCTGGCTCACCGACAATTATTCGTGGCACTGGGTGTTCCTGATCAACCTGCCGATCGGCATTCTCACCGTCATCGGCATGATCATCTTCATGGAGGACACGGATAAGCAGCATCACCTCCGCTTCGACTGGTTCGGCTTTGCTGCGCTCGCCATCGGCATCGGCTCGCTGCAACTTCTGCTCGACCGCGGCGAGCAGGTCGGCTGGTTCGAGGCGCGAGAAATCTGGGTCGAAACGATCATCTCGATTGCCGGCTTTTATTACTTCTTCTCGCATTCACTGACGACCGACCAGCCTTTCATCAATTTCGCGATGTTCAAGGACCGCAATTTCGTGTCCGGCTGCCTGTTCATGGTGGTGATCGGCGTCGTGCTGTTCGGCACCATGGCGCTGGTGACGCCGTTCATGCAGAACCTGCTCGGCTATCCGATCCAGACCGCCGGCTTCCTCCTCGGCTCGCGCGGCGTTGGCACGCTGCTGACCATGATGGCCGGGCCGCGGTTGATGCGACTGACCGAGACGCGCAATCTCATTTTCCTCGGCCTCGTGATCACCGCGGGAACGCTGTACGAGATGACCGGCTGGTCACTCGACACCCAACAGCACACCATCATCGTCACCAGCATCATTCAGGGTGTCGGTCTCGGCCTGCTGTTCGTGCCGATCACGTCGGTTGCGTTCCTGACGCTGCCGGGAACGATGCGCAACGGCGCGGCTGCGATCACCACGCTGGTGCGCAATATCGGTTCGTCAATCGGCATCTCCATGGTCATCGCCAATTTGACCAGCAGTACAACCTACATGCACGAAAGGCTGGGCTCCCACATCACGCCGTTCAACGACGCGCTGCAGTTTCCCGACATCGCCGGCGCCCTCAATCTCGGCAGCGACGCCGGCAAGGCGATGATGGACGGCATCATCACGCAGCAGGCGAACATGATCGCCTATCTCAACGACTTCAAACTTTTGATGATCCTGACGATCTGCGTGATGCCGCTGGTGCTGATGATCGGCTCGACGCGCAAGGCCAATCAGGCGGCCAATCAGACGGGCAAGCCGGCCGACGAGCCCATTCACGCGATGGATTAGGACATTCCGGGGCGCACCGAAGGTGCGAGCCCGGAATCCAGAATCAATCACGGAGTTGATTTCTGGATTCCGGATCGCCGCTTCGCGGCGTCCGGAATGACACTTAATGGCCGCCGAATTCCTTGCGGATCTTGTCGCTATGTTCGCCGAGCGCCGGGATCGCCCCGTATTGCCTCGCCGCGCCGGCGAATTGCGAGCCGGTCGCGGGCATGCTGGCGGGCCCGCTCGGCGTATCGACGGTGATGCGCCGCAGGTGGGGATGCCTTGCCAGCAGCGCCGAATCGTTGACGCGGGCGAAGGCGATATCGGCCTCGGCCAGTTTCTTCATCAACGGCTCGACATCCTGCGCGGCAAAGACCTTGGCGACCTCGGCATCGGTCGCCGCCCGGTTGGCATTGCGCTGCGGGTTGGTGGCGAAGCGTTCGTCCGAGCCAAGCGCGGCATTGCCCAGCACCTTGTCGGCCAGCACGCGCCATTCACGGTCGTTCTGAATCGAGATCAGGATATCGGCGCCATCGCGGGTCTTGAACACGCCGTAGGGCGCGATGGTCGGGTGCGCGAGGCCGACGCGCTTGAACGGATTGCCCCATTCCTGATTGAGCAGCGGGATCGTCATCCATTCCGCCATGGCGTCGAACATGGAAATCGAAATCGACGCGCCTTCGCCGGTGCGGGCGCGCCCGAGCAGAGCTTCGAGAATGGCTTCGTAGGCGCTCAGGCCCGCCGCGATATCGACCACCGATACGCCGACCCGCGCCGGCGCTTCCGGCCCACCGGTGACGGAGGACAGGCCGGACTCCGCCTGGATCAGCAGATCATAGGCCTTGCGCTGCGCGTAAGGCCCGCTCTCGCCGTAACCGGAAATCGAGCAGCAGATCAGCCGCGGGTAATCCTTGCGCAACCGCTCGAAGGCAAAGCCAAGCTTGCCGAGCGCGCCGGGCTTGAGGTTCTGCACGAACACGTCGGCCTTGGCGAGCATCGCTTCGAGCACCGCCTTGTCGCCGGCCCTGGTGAGATCGAGGACGATCGATTCCTTGCCGCGATTGAGCCAGACCAGATGCGCGCTCTCGCCGTGCACGATGTAATCGTAGTGGCGGGCGAAATCGCCTTCGGGGCGCTCGACCTTGATGACGCGCGCGCCGGCATCCGCCAGCCGGCAGGTGCATTGCGGCGCGGCAACCGCCTGCTCAACGGACACAACGAGAAGGCCTGAGAGGGGGAGCGTCATTTCGGAACTCAATAAGACCTCGGCAAACCGAGCACATGCTCGGCGAGATAGGACATGATGAGGTTCGTCGAGATCGGCGCCACCTGATAAAGCCGCGTCTCGCGGAATTTGCGCTCGACATCGTAATCCTCGGCGAAGCCGAAGCCGCCATGCGTCTGCACGCACATATCGGCCGCGGCCCATGACGCGTCCGCCGCCAGCAGCTTCGCCATGTTGGCCTCGGGCCCGACGTCTTCGCCGGCTTCATATTTGCGGCAGGCTTCATGCACCATGAGCTCGGCCGCGCGCATCTGCGCGTAAGCCCGCGCGATCGGAAACTGCACGCCCTGGTTCTGGCCGATCGGCCGGCCGAACAGCACCCGCTCCTTGGCATAGGCCGTGGCTTTTGCGATGAACCATTTGGCATCGCCGATGCATTCCGCGGCGATGAGAATTCGCTCGGTGTTCATGCCGGCGAGGATGTAACGGAAGCCCTTGCCCTCTTCGCCGATGAGATTTTCCGCCGGCACACGCAGGTCGTCGAAAAACACCTCCGTCGTCGCGTGGTTCATCATGGTGCGGATCGGCTTGATGGTGATGCTGGCACCTTGCGCCAGCTTCATGTCGACCAGGAACACCGACAGGCCATCGGTGCGCTTGGCGACCTGCTCCTTCGGCGTGGTGCGCGCCAGCAGCAGCATCAGATCGGAATGCTCGGCACGCGAGGTCCAGATCTTCTGGCCGTTGATGACGTAATGATTGCCCTCGCGCCGCGCCGTGGTGCGTAGCGACAGGGTGTCGGTGCCCGATGTCGGCTCGGTGACGCCAAAAGCCTGCAGCCGCAATTCGCCAGTGGCGATGCGCGGCAGATAGGCCTCCTTCTGCGCCGGCGAACCGTGCCGCAGGATGGTGCCCATGGTGTACATCTGCGCATGGCAGGCGGCGCCGTTGCAGCCGGCAGCATGCACCTCTTCCATGATCGCCGCGGCGGCGGAAACCGGCAGGCCACTGCCGCCGTATTCTTCCGGGATCAGCGCGGCGAGATAGCCGGCCTCGGTCAGCGCGTTGACGAAGGCCGTCGGATAGGCGCGCTCACGGTCGAGCTCGCGCCAGTATTCGCCCGGAAACTTGGCGCACAGGGCCCGAACCGATTCGCGGATGTCGGCGTAGCTGTCCTGCGGCCCGGTCATTCGCTTCCTCTATAACTTTATTTCGGCGCGGCCGTTATTGATGGCGACCACGTCGCGTTCCTTAACACGGGCGCGGAACGAGACAACAGCACCGGCTTTACTGCTATCTTGCCAGATCTCGGTGCGGATGGTCTCGCCCGGGAATACCGGCGCGGAAAACCTCACCGACAGGCTCGCGAGCTGCGCCGGATCGTAGCCGCACACCGATTTCAGGAGCGCATGTCCGGCGACCCCCATGGTGGCGAGGCCATGCAGGATCGGCCGGGGAAAGCCGGCCTCGCGCGCGAAGGCCGGTTCGGCGTGCAGCGGATTGGTGTCGCCCGACAGACGATAGATCAACGCCATCTCCGGACGCGTCGGCAGGTCGCAAACGAGATCGGGCGCGCGTTCGGGAATGACATGCGGGGCCGGCGTGTCGCGCTTGCCGCCGTCCGAATTTAAACTGAAGCCGCCATCGGCGCGGCAGAACGTGGTCTGCTTCAAGGTGGCGAGCAGCGTGCCGCTGGCTTTATCGGTGATGGTGCGCTCGTGATAGAGCAGCGCGCCCTTGGCCGCGCCCTTGTCGACGACATCGACGACGCGCTCGCGGCCGATCACCGTGCCCTGCGGCGGAATGGGCGCGTGAAGAAGAATCTCTTCTTCGCCGTGGACGACGTGGCTCCAGGTCAGGCCGAATTCGGGATCGCGCATCCAGAACGGCTCAAAGCCCAGCACGACGGAAAAGGTCGGCAGGACCTTCAGGTTCTTCTCATAGACAAAGGCGAGTTCGTCTTCATTGGCGGGGTCGTAGCCGAGGCCGACGCCGAGCGCGTACAGGATGCAATCCTTCGGCCCGTAAGCGTGTTCAAGCGGCGGAATTTCTTTCGAGAGAAGCCTGTCGGGATTGATGGGCACTACGGACGCTCTTTATTTCCGGCGACGCCGGACGAGAAATCGCGCGCGGCGCATGTTGTGCCTGACCATGGGCGCGCACTATCGCATTGAGGCGATTGGCATGTCGAGGCCGGCATGATTAACGCACGGCAAATGGCGAGGCCCATTTTCCTGCGACTTTCGCGATAGGATTTTACGCGGCCTTATGGCGCGCCCTGTTCAATCGGCATCATCGACCGTCATGAGCCGGGGGGCCAATGTCCGTCACCGACTTCGAGCCGCCACGCGGCGGCATCAGGAAAGGCGTGTGCCTCATCGCCGCCTGTCTTGCCATCGCCGCCATCGCGCAGGCCAGCGCCGCGGCCACAGCGCCTTCCGACAGGTCGGAAGTCGTGGTCGCGATTCCCAGGAAGCAGAACTTGGCGTCGGTCCCGCGCGCCGCGTCGTTCGACGAACGCTTCGGCGCCGTGAATATCCCGCCGGTTCAGGTCGCCTTCGCCATGCCTGAAAGCGCCGTCTCAGCCGCGCCGGAGACGACCGCAAGCCTCCACGCTACCGCCGCCGAGCCTTCGCCGCAGCCACGAGCGATCGTCACCGCAGGCACCGCGATAATCGGCACGGCATCGATGTATGATCCGGGAGACGAAGGCGATCTGGACGCCGGCAACGACGAACTCGCGTCCGGCGAGCGCTACGATGTCGATGGCTGGACGGCGGCGATCCAGGTCGACCTGCGCGACAGGTTCGGCGGCGTGCGCTTCGGCAAGAACTATCGGCCGGCCTTCGCGCTGGTCGAAGCGAACGACAAGCGGCTGGTCGTCAGGATCAACGATGTCGGCCCGCTGAAGCCCGGCCGGATCATCGATCTCAATGTTCGGGCGATGCGCTATTTCGACCCGACTTTGCAGGCCGGCCTCATCGCCGAGGTCAAGGTGACCCCGCTGGCGGGCGAGGATTATGCGCTGGGACCGGTCACCGGCCCTGGGCCGGTGACCATCGCCAGTCTCGATCTTGATGGTGCTGAGGCGCCCTAGTTAGACGCCCCAGACGTCCTTCGAAATCTCGACGATCTCCTTGAGCTTGGCCCACTGCTCGTCTTCGGCCAGCGTGTTGCCTTCCTCGGTCGAGGCGAAGCCGCACTGCGGCGACAGAGCGAGCTGTTCGAGCGCGACGAACTTCTCGGCTTCCTTGATGCGCTTCTTGATGTCCCCGGTCGGCTCCAGCGTGCCGGATTTCGAGGTGATAAGGCCGAGCACGACGACCTTGTTGCCCTTCGGCAGAAAGCGCAGCGGCTCGAAGCCGCCGGCGCGATCGGTGTCGTATTCGAGGAAGTAGCCGTCGTAGTTGCACTTCTCGAGCAGGTTCTGGGCCACCGGCTCATAGCCGCCCGACGAGATGAAGGTCGAACGGAAATTGCCGCGGCAGACATGCGTGGTAATCGTCATGTCGGCGGGCTTGGCCTCAAGCGCCTTGTTGATGCACTTGGTGTAGGTATCCTGCAGGTGATCGACGTCAAGGCCGCGCTCGCGCGCCTTCTTGAGTTCTTCCTGCGAGCACAGATACGCCCAGGCCGTGTCGTCGAACTGCAGGTAGCGGCAGCCGGCGGCATAGAAAGCCTTGATCGCCTTCTGATAGGCGATCGCGAGGTCGTCGAAAATGGCGTCGCGGTCGGCATAGGCCGACGCGCTGACCGAACCGGGCTCAAGGCGGAAGTGCATCACCGTCGGCGACGGAATGGTCATCTTGGGCGTGCGGCTGGTGTGAGCCTTCAGGAACTTGAAGTGCTCGACCATCGGATGATTGGGCGCGAAGTCGATCTTGCCCTTGACGCGCAGCACCTTCATCTTGGTCTGCATGCCCTGAAACTGGATGCCGTGGTCGGAGTCTTCGACCGAGACGCCCTCAAGCATGCCGAAGAAATCGTAGTGCCACCAGGCGCGGCGGAATTCGCCATCGGTGATGGCGTGATAGCCGATGTCTTCCTGCTTCTTGATGATCTTGATGATCTCGGCGTCCTCAACCTCTTTCAGTTGAGCGGCGGTGATCTCGCCCTTCTCGTTCCTGGCGCGCGCTTCGTGGATCGCTTTGGTCCGCAGCAGCGAGCCGACCTGATCGGCGCGGAAAGGCGGTTTGGTTCTCTGAGACATGGTTTCCTCCAACAAATTGCCGCGAGAATTTTCCCGACCGCGGCTTCAGTTCGGGTGTGCCTTAGCACGGTGAATGGATGACGTCAGCGGGTACGGGCGCCTCTCATAGAAGCCCGCCGCGGATCAGGACGACGCCCGGTACCAGATTGCGGGTGCCCTGATTGCGCAGCG
The DNA here is from genome assembly GCA_041662425.1 of Pseudolabrys sp. Lineage (GTDB taxonomy): Bacteria > Pseudomonadota > Alphaproteobacteria > Rhizobiales > Xanthobacteraceae > Pseudolabrys. The sequence continues at coordinate 33,550 of JBAZSM010000004.1, read as the reverse complement.
CCAGTTGCAGATTGCGCTGCGCCAGCCGCGCGTGCTCGCGCATCAGCGCCTCGGCGCGCGCGCCTTCGCGATCCTCGATGGCGCGGACGGCGCAATGGTGATGGTCCTGGGCGATGATCAGGATCTTGCGCGCCTCGGGGAGCTTGGCCTGCACCATGACGAAGCCGCTCGGCGATGCGAAAGGCAGGTTCGACGTGCGCTCGATCTGGCGCTTGAGCACCGGGCTGTTGGCGGCCTCGACCAGCATGGCGTGAAAGCGGCCGTTGAGATCGACGTATTCGGAGAAATGATCGACGCTCAATTCAGGCAGCGCCGCGATGTCGTCGATCCGGCCCAGCGTATCTTTCATGTCGCGCAGCAGGCCGCCGGGCACGCCGCGTTCGGCCGCGATGCGCGCCGCGAAACCCTCCAGCGTGCCGCGCAAATCAATGGCGTCGTAGACATCGCGCTCGGTGAAGGCCTTGATGGCGAAGCCGCCGGATGGAATGGCCTCGAGAAAGCCCTCGTCCTCGAGGCGGACCAGCGCCATGCGGATCGGCGTCCGCGACATGCCGAGCCGGTCGACCAAGGACAATTCCGAGATCCGGTCGGCGGGCTTGAGTTCGCCGGACAGGATCAGGTCGCGCAGCGCGAGTTGCGCCTTGACGGTCTGGGAGGCGGCGCGTTCGCCGGCGTCGATAATCGGGGTGGGCACGAGTGGGCTCCTTATTTTTCTGCCCAATCCTTGAGAACTCAGGAACACATGCTGTATACGACAAACGGACGAAATGCCAGATACGACCCCTTTTGGGGGCCACTTTTGGCATAATTCGCTGGCTTCATGCGAGCGTAACGGGGCAGCTGTATACGGACTTGGCTATTTCGGCCATTTTCGGGCCCAGAAATGGTCCGGACGCCCCGGCTCAAAAACCTCGCGTCAAACGACAACAACACAGTCATTGGGAGTGAGACGACATGGCGAAAAATCTCGAAGAAAAGATCAAGGAGAGCGGCGACGTCGTGTCGATGCTGCGCAATTCGCAGATCGGCGCTTACGTCTATCCGGTCGTGGCGCCGGAGTTCACCAACTGGCGTGACGAGCAAGGCGCCTGGCGCAATACCTGCGTGCTGTTCGACCAGTCGCACCACATGGTCAACCTGTTCGTCGAGGGTCCGGACACGGTCAAGCTGCTGTCGTACCTGGCGACCAACTCGTTCAAGAATTTCAACGTCGATCAGGCCAAGCAGTTCGCGCCGGTCACGCCCTACGGCCATGTCATCGGCGACGGCATCCTGTTTTATCTGGCAGAGAACAGCATGGTCTATGTCGGCCGCAACCCGGCCGCCAACTGGATCGAATTCCACGCCAAGACCGGCGGCTACAACGTCAAGACCACCTATGACGACCGCTCGCCGTCGCGCCCGATGGGCAAGCCGGTGACGCGCAGCTTCTATCGCTATCAGATCCAGGGTCCGAAGGCCCAGGACGTGATCAAGAAGCTCAATGGCGGCACCATGCCGGACATCAAGTTCTTCCGCATGGGTTACATCACCATCGCCGGCCGCAAGGTCCGCGCTTTGCGTCACGGCATGGCCGGCGCGCCGGGCCTCGAAGTGTGGGGCCCCTACGCCGAGGGCGATGACATCCGCGCCGCCATTCTCGAAGCCGGCAAGGACGCCGGCATCGTGCAGGTCGGCGCCCGCGCCTATGCGACCAACACGCTCGAGTCCGGCTGGATCCCCTCGCCCGTTCCGGCGATCTACACCGGCGACAAGCTCAAGGCCTATCGCGAATGGCTGCCGCTCTCGAGCTACGAAGCCAATGCCGGCCTTGGCGGCAGCTTCGTCTCGAAGAACGTCGAGGATTACTACACGACGCCGTTCGAGCTCGGCTACAACACCTTCACCAAATTCGACCACGACTTCATCGGCTCGGACGCGTTGAAGGCGATGGAAGGCAAGAACACCCGCAAGAAGGTGACGTTCGCGTGGGAAAATGACGACGTCGACCGCATCAACGCGTCGATGTTCGCGCCCGCCGGCCAGAACTACAAGTTCATCGATCTGCCGCTGTCGAACTACGCTTCGTCGTCCTTCGACGCGGTAATGAAGGGCGGCAAGGCGGCCGGCGCCTCGATGTTCTCGGGCTATTCGTTCAACGAGCGCAAGATGCTGTCGCTCGGCTGGGTCGAGGAAGAGTATTCCAAGCCCGGCACCGAATTGACCCTGGTCTGGGGCGAAGAGAACGGCGGCACCAGGAAGACCACCGTCGAGCGCCACAAGCAGACCGAGATCAAGGTCATCGTCTCGCCGGTGCCCTACTCGGCGGTCGTGCGCGAAGGCTACGAAGGCAAGTGGCGGCATCAGGCGGCGGAATAAGCTTCACCGCTACTCCATAGCCGGACAAGAAAACGGCGCGGCACTCGAAAGGGTGCCGCGCCGTTGGTTTTTGAGAGGCATTGTCGCTGCAAAGCTATCCACTCGTCATGGCCGGGCTTGTCCCGGCCATCCACGTCTTTCTTTCGTCTGCTGCTGAAGACGTGGATGCCCGGCACAAGGCCGGGCATGACGACGGAGAGGCTCGGGTCAGGCTCAAAGAAACGCCTAAACCGCCACGCGCGCCTTCCCCGCCATCGCCGTGCCGTACTCGGCGGTGGCGACCAGGTTGCCGAATGTGAAGTAGTGCGGATGCACGTCGCCGATCACATCCTGCGCGGCATCAAGCGCCTCGATGATACGATCGGGACCGACATTGCCGATCAGCGCGCTGGCCGCGCCCGACATCAGGCCGCGCAGCGAGGTGGCGACGCCACAGCGTTTGGCGAAGCGGATCAGCGACGGCATGCTGGTCGGGCCGACCATGCCGACACTCACCGGCTGGCTGATGCCGCAAGCGCGCAACTGCTTGAGCCATGCGACGATGCTGTCCGGCGAGAACGAGAATTGGCTGACCAGGCGCACCTGCAGCCCATGGGCAACGGCGGCGGCGATCTTTTCATCCAGTGACGCCGACAGCCGCTCGGCCGGGATGGCCGGGTGGCCTTCCGGATAGGCGCCGATGCCGATGTGTTCGATCCCGGCTTCGCGCAGGCGGCCCTTCTGAATGATCGCCAGCGCATCGGCAAAGGGGCCGACCGGATCGACGTCGCCGCCGATGACGAGAAGGCGGCGGACATCCGCCTCGCCGTGAAGACGCGTCAGCAGGCTGTGCAGCATCTCAGCGCTGGACAAACGGCGCGCCGCGATGTGCACGACGGGTTCGAGCCCGGAGCGCCGCGCATTGGCGGCGGCCGCGATCAGTTCATCCTCGGTCTGCGTCAGCACCGACGTGACGTAAAGCTCGGTGCCCCTGGGTACGGCGGCGGCGACCGCGTCGATTTCGCCCGGCTTCGGCCGCGTCGTCTCGAGCGAGAACCGCCGCGCAATGGTGGCCGGCACCGCGTTCATATGCATATTCACGTTCAACCGTTTCCCATTTGACGAACTCGCGCGGGCGTCACTGACGCCGGCGCGAAATCACGAAAGATTCGTCGAAGAACCACAGGCCGCCGCGCTGCTGCAGCACCTCACGCGTGGCATCGACATAGCGGCGGTCGGCGTTGACGTCGGAAAGGCGATCGTCCTCCACCTGCGCGACATAGACGGCCGCGTTCCATGCCGCGAGCAGCGTCGAGGTGCCGATCGACGACGACACTTCCGACGGCAGCGTGTGCATGTCGTAGCGGAACAGCGAGCGCTGGTCGGAATAGGCGTTGAAGTTCAGGTCACGTCCGGCCGAGCCAAGCTCTTGCTTGGTTTCTTTAAGAAGATCGTGCCGGCTGTGCACGAACGGATCGTCGTCCGGCCAGACCTTGCGAATGATCTCCATGCCCGGATCGTGGCCGTAGGACTGGATCGCGATCATGCGGCCGCCGGGTCCGAGCGCGCGGGCGAGCGGCGCCAGCACGCGCCTGGCCTTGAATTCGAGCGAGGCGCGGGCGCGGTAAGGCTGCGAGGCGATGACCAGATCGTAATCGGCGACCGACCCGCCCGGCTTCGGGATCACCTGATCGAGCAGGAAACGATGGTCGTTGCGGTACAGCACCAGAACCACCGGGCGCTCGTAAACCGGGTTGCCGCTGGTCGGCGACACTTTCGCCTTCCACGATTCGGCGAGGAACGGCTCGAGCGCCGTGATCTGTTCTTCGAACGAGTGCGCGGTGCTGCCGTCCATCGCCACCTCTTTCCAGATCATGCTGGTGGCGGCGGACAGCGATTTGGCGGCAAGCCACGGCGCGTCGGCATAAGCGAGATTGGTCAGCACCACCACAGTGGAAGGATGCTCGACAAAGCGGTCCGGCAGTTTCTGCAAGGCGAGCCGCACGTCTTCGAGGCTGATTTCCTTGCCGACGATATGGAAGGGCATGGTCGGGAATTTGTCGTGCATCGAGCGCATGACGCGGGCGAGCACAGTGCCGTCGCCGACGCCGGCGTCGAACACCCGCACCGCCGGCGGCCGCGGGTGAATGTTGGCGAGTTCGAGCGAGACGCGCTGCGCCACTTCCCATTTCTCGCTGCACGTATTCACGAACAGCAGGTATTTCTGGCGATTGTCGAAGAAGCGGAAATTGCGTTGCGGATCTTCGCTGACTTGCGCGGTGGCCATCGGCGGCGCCTGCATTCGGATGACGGGAAGCGATTGCGTCGGGGCTGCATCGAACAGCACGCGGCGGCGGGCGCCGGCGTCGTCGCCATTGGCCCCGAGATTTTGCGCCATGAAGGAGCGAATGCGCTCCAGCGTATCGGTGGTGATGCGGCCGCCATTGCGCAGGCGGCTGGCGAGCTTGCCGTCATTGACGGCGCGACGGCCGAACGTGCTCTCGGCGAGGCCGCGCTGCCGGCAGAATTCGCTGATCTCCTGAAGGATGATCTCGTTCATGACGCTTCCTCGGCGTTTCCCTGGCGCGGACATGACCGGATGGCTCTGGCCGCAATATTTCGGCGCGGCTCTTTTGGCCGCTGCGTCGGCCAGCCAAACAAGCGGGCGGCCAGCCGTCAATCGGAAAAACGATATCGAAAAGTTGGGCAGCAAATGTGGGCAGACGAGGCCGCGAGAATTATTCGTTCATAATCATATAGATATTAAGACGTCCGATCGCTCAAAATATTCTCGCGTGCGATTGTTGGGCACCGCCCCCATTTCCAGGCCAGCGGAATTGGCAAGAGTGGGCAACAATCGTTGCGTTCCAAAAACAAAAGGCGGGCGCCTGTCCGGCGCCCGCCCCATGAAGCGAGAAGCGATGCGATAGGAGAATCGCAGCGGTCGAACGAGACGTCAGACCTCGAAGAACACCGTCTCCTTGTCGCCCTGCATGTGCACCTCGAACCGGTAGACGGGCGGCTCGCCGCTTTGCTTGTGGGCGATGAGCGTGTCGCGGCGGTCGGCCGGCACCAGGTTGAGGATCGGATCGGAGGCGTTGGCCGCCTCGTCGGAGAAATAGAGCCGCGTGTAGACCTGCCGCAGCATGCCGCGCGAGAAAATGCAGACGACGATATGCGGCGCCTGTTGCTTGCCGCCGGGGCCCGGCACCGCGCCCGGCTTGATGGTGTCGAACACGAATAGCCCGGCCTTGTCGGTCGCCGAGCGGCCGAAGCCCTTGAACTGGCTGTTCGGCAGCGCGCGATTGTCGGCGGGACTGGCGTAGCGGCCTTGCGCATCGGCCTGCCAGATCTCGATCATGCAGTCGTTGATCGGCGCATTGTCGGCATCATAGACGGTGCCTTCGACGCGAATGCGCGTGCCGGTCGCATCCGGCGTGACGAGGTTCGACTCGACCGAGTTCTTCCACGAATAGGAGCCGTTCGGATCCCACTCGCAGCGGCCCACGGGCGTGAGGCCATAGGCGAAGAACGGACCGACGGTCTGGGACGGCGTGATTTCGGACATGGTGTTGCGGCCTACCGATTAATGTTCGTCGTTATCGAGCGGGGTGGCCTCGCGGCCGCGCAGCACGATGTCGAATTTGAAGGCCAGCGCCCAGTCCGGCACCGTATTTTCGAGATCGAACGACGCGACCATGCGGTTGCGCGCCTTCTCATCGGTCACCGAATTGAAGATCGGATCGTACGGGAACAGGTAGTCGCCGGGAAAATACATCTGCGTCACGAGGCGCGACACGAAGGAATGGCCGAACACCGAGAAGTGGATGTGATTGGGCCGCCACGCATTGCGGTGGTTGCCCCACGGATAGGCGCCGGGCTTCACGGTGATGAACTTGTAATAGCCGTTGTCGTCGGTGACGGTGCGGCCGGCGCCAGTGAAATTCGGATCGAGCGGCGCCGGATGCTGATCGACATTGTGCACGTAACGGCCGCAGGCATTGGCCTGCCACAGTTCGACCAGCGCGCTTTTCACCGGGCGCCGGTCCTCGTCGAGCACCTGGCCGTGGACGACGATGCGCTCGCCGAGCGGCTCGCCGGCATGCTGCTTGGTCAGGTCGTTATCGCCTTCCTGCACCGCGTTGTGGCCGTAAACCGGGCCGGTCAATTCCGACAGCGTATGCGGAATGATCATCAGCGGCTTGGTCGGCGAGCGCTTGACCGTGCTCTTGTAGCCGGGCGTCAAATGCGCCGGAAAATTCTCGAGGCTCTTGGTGGGATAGATCAGCGACATCGTTGTTGTCCTCTCTCGCCTACGCCACGCGCTCGAGCGCCAGCGAGACGCCCTGACCGACACCGACGCACATCGTGGCCAGCGCGAGCTTTCCGGCCTTTTCCTCCAGACCATGCGCCGCCGTCAATGTCAGACGTGCGCCCGACATGCCGAGCGGATGGCCGAGCGCGATGGCGCCACCATGCGGATTGACGTGTTCAGCATCGTCCGGAAGACCAAGCTGGCGCAGCACCGCGAGCGATTGCGAGGCGAAAGCCTCGTTGAGCTCGATGACATCGTATTGGCCGATCTTGTGGCCGAGCCGTGCCATCAGCTTTTCAGTCGACGGAACGGGGCCAATGCCCATCACGCGCGGTGGGACGGCGGCGGACGCCATGCCGAGAATGCGCGCGCGGGGCGTGAGGCCATAAGCTTTCACCGCGGCTTCCGACGCCAGAATGAGCGCGGCCGCGCCGTCATTGACGCCGGAGGCATTGCCGGCCGTCACCGTGCCGGGATTGCGAAACGGCGTCTTGAGCTTGCCGAGTTGTTCGAGCGTCGTCTCGGGACGGGGGTGCTCGTCCTTGTCGATCTTCACGATCTCGCCCTTGCGGCCGGCGATCTCGACCGCGACGATCTCCTTGTCGAAGTAACCCGAGGCGATCGCTTTGCCGGCCTTCTGCTGCGAGCGCCACGCGAACAGGTCCTGATCGGCGCGCGAGACCTGGTAATCCGTGGCGACGTTCTCGCCGGTCTCGGGCATGGAATCGACGCCGTATTGCGCCTTCATCAGCGGATTGATGAAGCGCCAGCCGATGGTGGTGTCGTAGATCTCGGCCGAGCGCGAGAACGCTTCCGTCGCTTTTCCCTGCACGAAGGGTGCGCGCGTCATCGACTCGACGCCGCCGGCGATCGCGAATTCCATCTCGCCGGAACGGATCGCCCGCGCCGCGGTGCCGATCGCATCGAGACCCGAAGCACACAGCCGGTTGAGCGTGACGCCAGGCACCGAAACGGGCAGGCCCGCCAGCAGCAGCGCCATGCGTGCGACGTTGCGGTTGTCTTCGCCAGCCTGGTTGGCGCAGCCCATGAAGACTTCGTCGAGCTTTCCCAGTCGACCTTGGCGTTGCGCGCCATCAGCGCCTTGATCGGCACCGCGGCGAGATCGTCGGTGCGCACCTTGGCGAGCGACCCGCCGTAGCGGCCGATCGGCGTGCGAACCGCGTCACAGAGATAAACGTCACGCATGTGTCATTCCTTGTTGATCGTCATTCCGGGACGCCGCATGCGCCTTGGCAGTGCGGGCATGCAGTTCACACCGTACCTCGAGTTCTTTCGCGGTCGGCGCCGGGCGTCATGCGGATCAGCGTCAGGTTCTTGCGACCCTGGCGGATGATCTCGTGACAGGCTGCATGCGAGATGAAGTCGGTAAAGCCTTCAAGGGCCGGCGTGTCGTCATCTGTGACGGCAGCAGCGGCGCCTTCGGCCAAACTTCCAATGCGCGCCATGCGATACTCTTGTTGTTGCGGCGGGCGAGTATTTAGGCCCCGGCTCCCGAAGGGTCAAATGCGCAAGACGCCGGGACGCATGCGCCAAAATTCATCGGTCCGGTGGGCGAGCCGCCCATTTGCCCCCTAAAAAGCGCACAGATGACCCATCTCGCAACTGCGAAGACGATCGTAAAAAATTTGTTGTCCAGGACAACAATATTGACCCGCGGCCGGGCCCCTGCCAGCATTGCAGCGACGGCGAGGCGAACAACAAAACCGCCGCATCACCCCTCGGGAGGGACACTATGCTTAAAGCGATCAAAGTCGCCGCGTTGCTGGGCGCGTTCGCCGCAGCTCCGGCGCTGGCTGAACAGAATGGCACCCTGCGCGTCGGTGTCATGAACGACATGTCGAGCGTTTATTCCGACTTCCAGGGCCCCGGCTCGGTGCTCGCGGCGCAAATGGCGGTCGAGGACTTCAACAAGACGTCGAAGCGCAAGGTCGAAGTGCTTTCGGCCGATCATCAGAACAAGCCGGACGTCGGCGCCGGCATCGCGCGGCGCTGGTTCGATGTCGACGGCGTCGACATGGTTGTCGATCTGCCGAACTCCGCCGTCGCGCTCGCCGTTTCCGATATCGGCCGCGAGAAGAACAAGGTCGTCATCGGTTCTGGCGCCGGCACGGCTCTGCTCACCGGCGCCAAGTGCTCGCCGACCTTCGTGCACTGGACTTACGACACCTGGTCGTTCGGCCACGGCACCGCCAAGGGCGTGCTGGCGCAAGGCGCCAAGACCTTCTTCTTCATCACCGCCGACTACGCTTTCGGCCAGGATCTCGAAAAGCAGGCGACCGACGAGATCAACGCCAGTGGCGGCAAGGTGCTCGGCACGGTGCGCCTGCCGCTCGGAACCAACGATTTCTCGTCGGCCCTGCTGCAGGCGCAAGCCTCGAAGGCCGACGTGATTTTGCTCGCCAATGCCGGCGGCGACACCGTCAACACCATCAAGCAGGCGGCCGACTTCAACATCGGCGCCAAGCAGAAGGTTGTTGCGCTGATCTTCGACCTGCAGAGCGTGCCGGCGATCGGGCTCAAGACGGCGCAAGGCCTGGGCGCAATCAACGGCTGGTATTGGGACGAAAGCGACGGCGCCCGCGCCTTCGCCAAGCGTTACGCCGAGCGCCACCCGAAAAAGATGTATCCCAATCACATGCAGGCTGGCGTCTATTCGGCGACCCTGGCCTATCTCAAGGCGGTCGACAAAGTCGGTTCGCCGACCGACGGCAAGGCCGTGGTCGACGCGATGAAGGCGACCCCGTCGGACGATCCGGTCTACGGCAAGGTCGAAATCCGCGCCGACGGCCGCGCCATCCACCCGCTCTATTTGCTGCAGGTGAAATCGCCGGCCGAATCGAAGAGCGAATGGGATCTCTTCAAGATCGTCGGCACGATCCCGACCGACAAGGCGTTCCGTCCGCTCAATGAGGGCGGCTGCCCGTTGGTGAAGGCCAACTAATCGACGCGGCGGCACGACCGCCAACGCTGCGCCGCTGCCCAAACCGGCAGCGGCGCTTTTCAAGTCAAGGAGCCAGCGCGTGAGTTCGAAGTCGTCCGCACTGCCAAATCTGCCGGCCTCGCTCGCCGCCTCGCGCGAAGGACCGGTCGCGATTCTCAAGCTCAATCGCGCGCACAAGCGCAACGCGATTGACGATGACACCGTCATCGGGATCGATACTTTCTTCTCGCATTTGCCCGCCGACGTGCGCGCCGTCGTCATTGCCGGCGCAGGCGAACATTTCTGTGCCGGCCTCGATCTGTCGGAATTGCAGGAGCGTGACATCAGCGAAGGCATTTCCCATTCCGGGCTGTGGCATCGCGCCTTCGAGAAGATCCAGTTCGGCAAGGTGCCGGTTGTCGCCGTGCTGCACGGCGCGGTGGTCGGCGGCGGCCTTGAGCTTGCGTCGTCGGCGCATATCCGCGTCGCCGAGCGCTCGACCTATTACGGCCTGCCCGAAGGCAGCCGCGGCATTTACGTCGGCGGCGGCGGCTCGGTGCGCGTGCCGCGCCTGATCGGCGTCGCCCGCATGATGGACATGATGCTGACCGGCCGCACCTATTCGGCGGAAGACGGCCAGGCCATGGGGCTCTCGACCTATCTCACCGAACCCGGCCAAGGTCTGGCCAAGGGCATCGAGCTGGCGCAACGCATCGCCGGCAACACGCATCTCACCAACTTCGCCATCACGCACGCGCTGCCGCGCATCGCCGAAGCCGCACCGGCGACCGGCTTCGCCATGGAAGCGTTGATGTCGTCGATCGCGCAGGCCGATCCGGAAGCGAAGAACCGCCTCAACGCCTTCCTGGAAGGCCGCGCCGGCAAGGTAAAGCGGCCCGACTAGAGGAAACGTCTCGATGCCGGCACCGAATAACCTGGCAGCATCGTCGTCCGCGCCCTTGCGCAGCGTGCGGCTCGGCGCGCTCGATGCCGTCGTCGACCGCCGGCCCGATGGCACGATCTATATTCGCACCGCGCAACCGCTCGACGATTATCACAACACCATCGCCGAACCGCTGGAGCACTGGGCCAAGGCCGCGCCCGACCGCGTGTTCCTGGCGCAACGCGACGCCGACGGCAACTGGCGCAAGCTGACTTACGCCGAGGTGTTCGACACAGTGAAGCGCATCGCTGCTTCGCTGCTGCGGCGCGGGTTGTCGGCGGAACGGCCCATCGTGATCCTGTCCGGCAACGATATCGAGCATGCGCTGCTGGCTTTGGCCGCGATGGTGGTCGGCATTCCCTATGCGCCCATCTCGCCAGCCTATTCGCTGATGTCGAGCGACTTCGGCAAGCTGCGCATGATCATCGAATTGCTGACGCCCGGCATGGTGTTCGCCGCCGACGGTATGGCCTATGGCCGCGCGCTCTATGCCACCGTGCCGGACGACATCGAACTTGTCGTCACCCGCAATCCGCTCGGCGACCGGCCGACGACCGTGTTCGCCGACTTGGCCGGCACCGAGGACAAAAACGGCGTCGATGGCGCGCGGGCCGGCATGACGCCGGAGACCATCGCCAAGTTTCTCTTTACCTCGGGATCGACCGGCACGCCGAAGGCCGTGATCAATACGCACCGCATGCTCAATGCCAATCAGGCGATGCTGCGCGGCAGTCTTGCCTTCGTGAAAGACGAGCCGCCGGTTCTGGTCGACTGGCTGCCGTGGAGCCACACCTTCGGCTCCAATCACAATTTCAATCTCGTGCTGGTGAATGGTGGCTCGTTCTATATCGACGACGGCAACCCGACGCCGCCCGGCGCGCCGAAAACCGCGCGGAACCTGCGCGAGATCGCGCCGACCATCTATTTCAACGTGCCGAAGGGCTTTGAAGCGCTGATCGCGCATTTCCGCGCCGACGAAGCGTTGCGCAAGAACTTCTTCAGCCGGCTGAATGTCCTGTTCTACGCCGGCGCCGGTCTCAATCAGGCGACCTTTGACGAGATCAACGAGATCGCCGTCGAGACGACCGGCGAGCGCGTGATCTTCCTGTCCTCGCTCGGCTCGACCGAGACCGCGCCGGCCGCGCTGGCCTGCACCTGGGACTTCGGCCGCCCCGGCAATATCGGCCTGCCGTGCCCCGGCGTCGAACTCAAACTGGTACCGAACGAAGGCAAGCTGGAAGCGCGGCTGCGCGGCCCGCACATCACGCCCGGTTACTGGCGACAGGACAGCCACACGCAGGGCGCGTTCGACGAGGAAGGTTTCTACAAGCTCGGCGACGCCCTGAAATTCGCCGACCCGAACGACCCGGACAAGGGACTGCTGTTCGACGGCCGCATCGCCGAGGACTACAAGCTCTCGACCGGCACCTGGGTCAGCGTCGGGCCGCTGCGCGGGCGCTTCATCGATCACTTCGCGCCTTATGTGCGGGATGTCGTGCTGGCCGGCGCCGACCGCGACTTCATCGCGGCGCTGGTGTTTCCGGATATCGAGGCCTGCCGCAAGCTCGCGGAGCTCGGCGCAGATGCCGCGCCTTCCGCCATTGTCGAAGCGGCCGCCGTCCGCGCCCTGTTTGCCGAGCGGCTTACCTCGCTTGCCGCCGAAGCCAAAGGCTCCTCGGCGCGCGTCGAGCGCATCATCCTGATGGCCGAACCGCCGTCGATGGACAAAGGCGAAGCCACCGACAAGGGTTCGATCAACCAGCGCGCCGTGTTGACGACGCGCGCGGCTCTGGTGAACCAGCTTTACGCCGACGCGCCCTCGCCGGCGGTCGTCACCACGGCCATGGCAAAGACGAAATGACGACCCAATCGGCCCCCACCAATCCGATCGTCTTTCGTCCGGTGAAGCTCGGGCCGCAGGCTGTGGATGTCGAGCGCCGTGCGGACGGCACGCTCATCCTGCGCTCGCCGCAGCCGCTCGCGCCCTATCCGAAGAAGCTGACCGAGCGTCTGGACTATTGGGCGAAACACGCGCCGGATCGCGTCTTCATGGCGCAGCGTAACGGCAAAGGCGATGGCTGGCGCACCATCACTTACGCGCAGGCGCTCGATCATGCGCGCCGCATCGGCGCGGCTCTGCTGAAGCACAACCTGTCCGCCGAGCGGCCGATTGTCATTCTCTCCGGGAACGATATCGAACACGCATTGCTTGGCCTTGCCGCGATCTATATCGGCGTGCCCTATGCGCCGATCTCGCCGGCCTATTCGCTGGTGTCGCAGGACTTCGCCCGGCTGCGCTCGATATTCGATCTGATCACGCCGGGTCTGGTCTTTGCCGCCGACGGCCAGGCGTTCTCGCGCGCCATCGAAACGATCGTGCCGAAAGATATCCCGGTCGTCGTCACCCGCAACCCAATCGCCGGCCGCACCGTCGCCTTTGACGATCTGCGCGCCGAACCGGACGCGGCGGTCGACGCCGCGCACGACGCCGTCGGTCCCGACACCATCGCCAAGTTCCTGTTCACCTCGGGCTCCACCGGCACGCCGAAATGCGTGATCAACACGCAGCGCATGTGGTGCGCCAATCAGGTGATGTTGCGGCAATCGCTGGCTTACTTCCAGGACGAGCCGCCCGTGATCCTCGACTGGGCGCCGTGGCATCACACCGCCGGCGGCAATCACGATGTCGGCCTCGTGCTTTTTAACGGCGGCACGTTCTACATCGACGAAGGCAAGCCATTGCCGGGCGCCATCGAGGAGACCGTGCGCAATCTGCGCGAGATCGCATCGACCTGGTACTTCACCGTGCCCAAGGGCTACGAGGCCTTGCTGCCGCACCTGCGCGCCGATGCCGAATTGCGCCGCATGTTCTTCAGCAAGGTGAAGGTGCTGTGGTTCGCCGGCGCGGGGCTGGCGCAACATGTGTTCGACGAGATCAATGCGCTGGCGGTCGAGACCTGCGGCGAGCGCGTGCAATTCCTCACCGGCTTCGGCGCCACCGAAACCGCGCCTTGCGCGCTGGCACGCACGTTCTATCACCCGAACTCGACCAATATGGGTCTGCCGGTCGCCGGCCTTGAACTGAAGCTGGTGCCGTTCGAAGGCAAACTGGAAGCGCGGGTGCGCGGCCCGAACATCACGCCGGGCTACTGGCGACAGCCGGAATACACCAGGAACGCCTTCGACGAGGAAGGCTTCTACAAGCTCGGCGACACGTTCAAATTCGCCGATCCGGACAATCCGAAACAGGGCCTGCTGTTCGACGGCCGCATCGCCGAGGACTTCAAGTTGTCCTCCGGTACATGGGTCAATGTCGGACCGCTGCGCGCCCAATTCATCGACGCCTTCAAGCCGTTCGTGCGCGATGTCGTGTTCGCCGGTCTCGATCGCGATTATATCGCGGCGCTCGTGTTCCCCGATGTCGAATCCTGCCGCAAGATCCTGCATCGCGCGCCGGATACGCCGGCGGAACAGATCGTGCAGCATTACGAGGTGCAGCAGCATTTCGCTACTCTGCTGGCGACGATGGCGGCGGCCTCGACCGGCTCGTCGAATCGCATCGCGCGCATCATGCTGATGACCGCGCCGCCATCGATGGACACCGGCGAGATGACCGACAAGGGCTCGATCAACCAGCGCGCCGTGCTGAAGAACCGCGCGGCGCTCGTTCAGGAACTTTACGCCGACGAAGTTTCGCCGCGCGTCATTCGTTTATGATGGAGTAGATAACGTGAGCAACAAACCCGCCGGCATTGGCGCGACTTTCGAAAACGCGTGGCTGATCGACGGCGCGCGCACGCCCTTTGTCGATTACAACGGCGCGCTCGGGCTAATTTCTCCCATCGATCTCGGCATCAAGGCGGCGCGCGAAGCCATCAAGAAAGCCGGCGTGTCGCCGAAGGATGTCGGCACCGTGATCGCCGGCAACATGGCCCAGGCGTCATTCGACGCCTACATGCTGCCGCGCCATGTCGGGCTTTATGCCGGCGCGCCGCAGGAGACGCCGGCGCATCTGGTGCAACGGGTTTGCGGCACCGGCATCGAAGTGATCGCGCAGGCGTCCGACGCGACGTCGTTGGGCCGTGCCGAACTGGCGCTCTGCGTCGGCGCGGAATCGATGAGCCGCAATCCGGTCGCGTCCTATACCAGCCGGGGCGGCTTCCGCATGGGTCAGGTCGAGTTCAAGGACTTCCTGTGGGAAGCGCTGCTCGATCCCTCCGTCAGCTGCAACATGGGCGACACCGCGGAGAACCTGGCCAAGCAGTATCAGATCACGCGGCCGGAAGTGGACGCTTACGCAGCGCGCTCGTTCGAACGCGCGATGAAGGCGCGCGACTTCCTCGCCGGTGAAATTGCACCCGTGACCACCGAGAAATTCGAGATCGATGGGCTGAATGCGCGCGGCATCCGCGTCAAGGAAGATGTGACCGCCGACACCCATATCCGGCCATCAACCGTCGAACAGCTCGCCAAGATCAGGCCCGCCTTCGGCGGCGTGCAGACCGGCGGCAATTCCTCGGCCATCGTCGATGGCGCGGCGGCCGTGCTGGTCGCGTCGAAGGACTACGCCGAGAGGAACGGCCAGACGCCGCTCGCGCGCATCATCGCCAGCGCCGCCGTCGGCGTGCCGCCGGAGATCATGGGCATCGGGCCGGTGCCGGCGATCAAGGCCGTGATCGAACGCGCGGGCCTCAGGCTTGAGGACATTGGCCGCTTCGAGATCAACGAAGCCTTCGGCGCGCAGGTGATGGCCTGCGCCCGGGCGCTGGGGCTCGACGAGGACAAGCTCAACGTCAATGGCGGCGCCATCGCCATCGGCCATCCGCTCGGCGCCACCGGCATTCGCCTGACGCTGACTTTGGCGCGCGAATTGAGGCGCAGCGGCCTGCGATATGGTATCTCCTCGGCCTGCATCGGCGGCGGCCAGGGCATCGCGCTGCTGATTGAAAATACCGGCGCATGATCCCGAAAAGTGGGAACCGGTTTTCGGAAAAGATCATGCGCAATTTGAAAAAAGCCAAGGAAGAGCACTAATGGATATCAAGGGACAGGCCGCGATCGTCACCGGCGGCGCTTCGGGCTTAGGCGCCGCGACCGCGCGCGCGCTGGCCGCGGCCGGCGCCAAGGTCGCCGTGTTCGACCTCAACGAGAAGGCCGCCAACGACATCGCCAAGGAAATCGGCGGCATCGCCTTTGCCTGCGATGTGTCGCTAGACGCCGGCGCCAAGGCCGCGATCAATGCGGCGGCCACCGTGCACGGGCCGGCGCGCGTGCTGGTCAACTGCGCGGGGATTGGCCCGGCCAAACGCATCGTCGGCAAGGACGGCCCGATGCCGCTGGAAGATTTCGAGCGCGTCATCAGGATCAACCTGATCGGCACCTTCAACATGATGCGGCTCGTCGCCGCCAACATGCAGGCCGCACAGCCGCTGCCGGATGGCGAGCGCGGCGTCATCATCTCGACCGCGTCGATCGCGGCCTTCGAAGGCCAGATCGGCCAGTCGGCCTATGCGTCGTCGAAAGGCGCGGTCGCGGCGCTGACGCTGCCGGCGGCGCGCGAATTCGCCCAGTTCGGCATTCGCGTCTGCGCCATCGCCCCGGGCATTTTCGGCACGCCGATGCTCAAGGGCCTGCCGCAGGAGACGCAGGATTCACTCGGCG
Organism: Pseudolabrys sp.; assembly: GCA_041662425.1. Lineage (GTDB taxonomy): Bacteria > Pseudomonadota > Alphaproteobacteria > Rhizobiales > Xanthobacteraceae > Pseudolabrys. The sequence goes on along the minus strand of JBAZSM010000004.1, from coordinate 17,353 downwards.
CCTCGGTGCCGTTCCCCAAGCGGCTCGGCGATCCGGCGGAATACGCCAAACTGGCGCTGCACATCGTCGAGAACGGCTACCTCAACGGCGAGGTCATCCGCATCGACGGCGCGCTGCGCATGGCGCCGCGCTGATTGGCGGCGGGAATGTCCGACGCCGACCGCATCGTCGACCTCTACGAGCGCAAGGCACATGACTGGGCCGCCGACCGGCGACAGCAGTCGCGGTTCTTCGAGCAAGGCTGGCTCGACCGATTTCTGGCGCTGGCGCCGAACGGCGGCGCGATCCTCGATATCGGCTGCGGCTTCGGCAAACCGATCGCGGCTTATCTCATCGCCCAGGGCTTCAACGTCACCGGCGTCGATTCATCGCCGACCATGATCGCGCTGTGCCAGCGCGACTTTCCCGATCACGACTGGCGCGTCGCCGACATGCGCAGGCTCGCGCTCGGCCGAGGCTTCGACGGCATCCTCGCCTGGGACTCGTTCTTTCACCTCGCCTATGACGACCAGCGACGGATGTTTCCCGTCTTCGCCGCCCACGCGGCGCCGGGCGCGCCGCTGATATTCACCAGCGGGCCGGCTCACGGCGAGGCCATCGGCGAACTCCATGGCGAACCGCTCTTTCACGCCAGCCTGGCGCCCGAGGAATACCGGGCTTTGCTCGCGGCCAACGACTTCGAGGTGGTGGATTCCCGCATGAACGATCCTGACTGCGGCGGCCACTGCATCTGGCTGGCGCGGCGCGCGGAAGGCCGGTAAAAACCCGCATGGCTTATACCAACACCCGCGACGTGCGCATCGAGTGGGGCGACTGCGACCCCGCCGGCATCATTTTCTATCCGAACTATTTTCGCTTCTTCGACCACTCGATCGCGATGCTGTTCGAGACCGCCCTGGGCATGACCAAGTTCGAGATGTTCAAGCAACTCGAATTCGAAGGCTGGCCGCTGCTCAAGACGCAGGCGCGGTTTTTCAAGCCGACGCGCTTCGGCGACGACGTCGTCATCGCCAGCACCATCACCTTCGGCCGCACGTCGTTCGAGGTTGCCCACCGGCTCACGCTGAAGGGCGAGACCTGCGTCGAATGCACGGAGAAGCGGGTCTGGACGGTGCGGGACGCCAATGGGCAGCTCAAGTCCCACCCGATACCGGAAGCGGTGCTGGCGAAGTTCGCCTGACACCTCGCGCTGCGCACGAACGCATGGGCTTCAACCGCCGGCATCCGTTGTCAGCGAAGGCGGCCTCGCGTAGAACGCTGGCCAACCGACAATCAACATTCCGCAATCCGAAAAAGGCATTGCGAGCCACGGGAAGAACGCCATGCGCATCGACGCCTACACTCATTTCCTGCCGAGCCGGATGTTCCAGGCGCTGATGGACAGCGGCTTTCCCGATATCGGCAAGCGCATGCGCGAAGTGCCGTGCATCCACGATCTCGATATCCGCAAGAAGGTGGTCGATACTTTCCCGGACTATGCGCAGATTCTCTCGCACGGCATGCCGCCGCTCGAAGTGTTCTGCAAGGGCGACGGCGCCAAGGTCGAGGAATACGCCCGGCTGATCAACGACGAGTTCGTCGAGATCATCGACAAGAACCGCGATCACTTCCCCGGCTGGGTCGCGCAGGGTGCACTCGGCGCGCCCGACGCCGGTGTCGCGGAAGCGCGGCGCGCGATCAAGAACGGCGCGCTCGGCGTGCAGATCTACACCAACGTCGCCGGCGTACCGCTCGACGATCCGAAGTTCGAGCCGTTCTTCGCCGAGATGGAAAAACTCGACAAGCCGATCTGGCTGCATCCGGCGCGTGGCGCCAACATCCCGGACTACGCCAGCGAAAAGACGTCGAAGTACGAAATCTGGTGGGCCTTCGGCTGGTCCTACGAGACCGCGGCGGCGATGGCGCGGCTCGTGTTCTCCAAGCTCATGGACAAGTATCCGAACCTGAAGGTCATCACCCACCACTTCGGCGGCATCGTGCCCATGGTGGAAGGCCGCATCGGCCCCGGCTGGGATCAGCTCGGCTCGCGCACCTCGGGCGAAGATCTCGGCAAGCTGCTCGGCGAGCTCAAACACCGCCCGCTCGATTATTTCAAGCACAGGTTCTACGCCGATACCGCGACCTTCTCCTCGCGCGCCGGCATCGATATCGGCCTGTCGTTCTACGACCACGACAAGATCGTGTTTGCGTCCGATTGCCCGTTCGATCCTGAAAAAGGCACGATGTATACCCGCGACGCCATCAAGTTCATCGACGAGGTCGACCTGCCGAAGGCCACGAAGGAAGCAATCTGGCACGGCAATCTCGAGCGCATCACCGGCACGAAGCTGGTGAAGTAAATTGAACCAACGCGCTCCGGCAGTCTCGGAGCGCTCCCCTCCCCCTTGTGGGGAGGGGTTGGGGGTGGGGGTAATGGCAATCAGATCGCAACGACCCCCCTCCCTAACCCTCCCCCACAAGGGGGAGGGAATATGCAGAGTTCGCGGCCCGCTCATCTTTCGACAGATTCACTATGACCAAACGCAAGCCCGTCGTCATCGCCGGCGCCGGTCCGACCGGACTGATGTGCGCGCTTGCCTTGCGCGCGCAGGATATTCCGGTTGTTCTGCTGGAGGCCGCGCCCGCGCTGACGCACGATCTGCGCGCCGGCTCGTTTCATCCGCCGACGCTGGAGATGATGGCGCCTTACGGCATCACGGCGCGGATGCACGAGACCGGGCTCAAGGTGCGGCACTGGCAGATCCGCAACCGGCCGGGCGATCTGGTCGCGCAGTTCGATCTCAATTTGCTCGCCGATGTCACGCCGTTCCCCTACCGGCTGCATCTCGAGCAACATCGGCTGACGCCGATCCAGCTTGACTTGCTGACCGAGGAAGGTGGCGCCGAGATTCATTTCGGTCATGCCGTGACCGGCTATACGCAGAGCGCCGACGGCGTGACGGTGACGACCATCGGGCCCGATGGCGAGCGCAGCTTCGACGCGTCATGGCTGATCGGCGCCGATGGCGGCCGCAGCATCGTGCGCAAAGGTATCGACATCGATTTCGAAGGCTTCACCTGGCCGGAGCTGTTCGTCGTCGCCTCGACGCCGTACGACTTCGGCCAGCACGGCTTTGCCTATAACTGCTACATCGCCGATCCGGATGAATGGGGCGCGCTGTTCAAGGTGCCGGACGAAGGCCCGCCGGGCCTGTGGCGTCTGGCCTATCCGGTCAATCCGGACGAAAGCGACGAGGCCCTGCTGGCGCCCGCGCGCGTCGAAGCCGCCTTGCAGCGGCTGGTGCCGAAGCCAGGCGCGTACGACGTCCACTATAAAAGCACCTACCGGGTGCATCAGCGCGTCGCGTCGTCGTTCCGCGGTGGACGCGTGCTGCTCGCCGGCGACGCCGCGCATCTCAACAACCCGCTCGGCGGCTTCGGGCTGAACAGCGGCATCCACGATGCCATCAATCTGAGCGAGAAACTCGGCGCGCACTGGCGCGGCGAAGGCGGTGAGGATCTGCTCGATCTTTATTCGCGGCAGCGCCGCTTCGCCACCATCGAGCAAGTGCAGGCGATGTCGATCCGCAACAAGCGGATGATGGAGGAGCGCGATCCCGCCATCCAGCGCCAGCATCTGCAGGAGATGATCGGGGCCGCGGCCGATCCGGCCAAGGCGCGGGCGCATGTTCTGAATACGTCGATGATTCTGGGATTGAGGCGGGCGAACGAAATCGCGTAATCGTCATGGCCGGGCATAGCCGTCCAAGGGACGGCGTCGCTTCGCTCGCCTATGTCCCGGCCATCCACGTCTTTGCTTCCTGCAATAAGACGTGGATGCCCGGCACAAGGCCGGGCATGACGGCCGAGAGGTGGGTGCCAACGCGCGGCCACTTCTGCTAACCTCCCACCATGTCCCTCACCGAGCCCATCGGACTGTCCGAGCCCGAAACGCCGCCCGACGGCGCGACGCCGCCGGAGAACGCGCGGCTGTCTCCCATGCTGGAGCAGTATATCGAGATCAAAACCGCCAATCCGGACTCGCTGCTGTTCTACCGGATGGGCGACTTCTACGAACTGTTCTTCGAGGACGCGGAGGTGGCGAGCCGCGCACTCGGCATCGTGCTGACCAAGCGCGGCAAGCATCAGGGTCAGGATATCCCGATGTGCGGCGTGCCGATCCACCGCTCCGACGAATATCTGCATCGGTTGATCGCGCTCGGCCATCGGGTCGCGGTGTGCGAACAACTTGAGGATCCGGCCGAGGCCAGGAAGCGCGGCTCCAAGAGCGTGGTGAAGCGCGACGTCGTGCGCCTCGTCACGCCGGGCACACTGACCGAAGACACGCTGCTCGATGCGCGGCGCAACAACTACCTGCTCGCCATCGCACGGGCGCGACTATCATCGGTCGGCAGCGACGCGCGCTTCGGGCTCGCCTGGATCGATATTTCAACCGGCGAATTCCGCATCACCGAATGCGACCGTGTCATGCTGGCGGCCGAGATCGCGCGGCTGGAGCCGGGCGAAATCCTCATCTCGGATTCGCTGTACTCCGATGCCGAGCTCATACCGCTGTGGCGCGACCTGGCGGCGGTAACGCCGCTGGCGCGCGACGTGTTCGATGGCGCCACCGCCGAGCGGCGGCTGACGTCTTTCTTCGCAGTCGCGACCAGCGATGGTTTCGGCGCGCTGACCCGGCTCGAAATCACCGCCGCTGCCGCCACCGTCACTTATATCGAGCGCACGCAGATTGGCCATCGCCCGCCGCTGTCGCCGCCGTTGCGCGAAGCCGCGTCCGCGACCATGGCCATCGACCAGGCGACGCGCGGCAATCTCGAACTGATGCGGACGCTTGCCGGCGAGCGCCGCGGCTCGCTGCTCGACTGCATCGACCGCACGGTGACCTCCGCCGGCTCCCGCATGCTGGCGCAGCGCCTGTCCGCGCCACTGACAGACGTGAATGCGATTGCCCGGCGCCTCGATTCGGTGGCCTGCTTCGTCGGCGACATCGCGGCACGCGCCGAGACGCGCTCGCGACTGGCCGCAGCGCCCGATCTGGCCCGTGCGCTGACCCGCATCGCGCTGGCGCGCGGCGGACCGCGCGACCTCGCCGCGATCCGCGACGGCATTGCTGCCGCGCATGAACTCGCCCGCACGCTGGCGTCGATCAAGGATGCGCCCGACGAGATCGCCGAGGCGCTCGGCCTGTGCCGCAAGGTGGATTTCGCGCTGGCCGGCGAGTTGGCGCGTGCGCTCGGTGACGACCTGCCGCTGATCAAGCGCGACGGAGGCTTCGTCCGCGAGAGCTACGATACCGCGCTCGACGAGAACCGTGCGCTGCGCGACGAGTCGCGCCGCGTCATCGCTGCCTTACAGGCGCGCTATGCCGACGAGACCGGCGTCAAGGCGCTCAAGATCAAGCACAACAACGTGCTCGGCTATTTCGTCGAAGTGACGGCGCAGAACGCCGACAAGATGATGCAGCCGCCGCTGAACGCGACCTTCATTCATCGCCAGACGCTCGCCGGGCAGGTGCGCTTCACCTCGACCGAGCTCGGCGAACTCGAAGCCAGGATTGCCAGCGCCGCCGACCGTGCGCTCGGCCTCGAACTCGACATCTTCGAGCGGCTCTGCGCGGCGGTGATCGCGCAAGGCAATGCCATCAAGCAATGCGCCGAAGCGCTGGCGCGCCTCGACGTCGCCGCGAGCCTCGCCACGCTCGCCACTGAACGGAACTACGCGCGGCCACTGGTCGATGACGGTCTCGCCTTTGCCATCGACGGCGGCCGCCATCCTGTTGTCGAGCAGGCTTTGTCGCGCGACGGCACGCCTTTCGTCGCCAATGACAGCGACCTGTCGCCTCCGGGCGAAAACGAAGCCGGCCGCATCTGGCTCATCACCGGCCCGAACATGGCCGGCAAATCGACCTTCCTGCGCCAGAACGCGCTGATCGCAATCCTGGCGCAGATGGGCTCCTATGTGCCGGCGAAAAGCGCCCATGTCGGCGTCGTCGATCGCCTGTTCTCGCGCGTCGGCGCCGCCGACGATCTGGCGCGTGGCCGTTCCACCTTCATGGTCGAGATGGTCGAGACGGCGGCGATCCTCAATCAGGCCGGCGAGCGCGCGCTCGTCATTCTGGACGAGATCGGCCGCGGCACCGCGACCTTCGACGGCCTGTCGATTGCCTGGGCGACCATCGAGCACCTGCACGACATCAACAAATGCCGCTCGCTGTTCGCGACGCATTATCACGAATTGACCGCGCTCGCCGCGCGGCTCAATCGCGTACACAACGTAACCGTGAAAGTAAAAGAGTGGAAAGGCGACGTCGTGTTCCTGCACGAAGTCGTCGCCGGCGCCGCCGACCGCTCCTACGGCATCCAGGTGGCCAAGCTCGCCGGGCTTCCCTCAAGCGTTATCGAGCGCGCCAAGCTCGTGCTCGCCAAACTCGAACAGGAAGATCGCGCGGCGCCGAAAGGATTCGAGGACCTGCCCCTGTTCGCAGCGCCCTACAAGGCGTCATCGGCGGCGCAGGAGGCGCCACACGACCTCGTCGCCGCCGCCATCGCCGCGCTCAATCCGGACGAGATGTCGCCGCGCGAGGCGATGGAGGCTTTGTACAGTTTAAAAGCAAAGCTGCGCGAGACGGGAAAATAGCCGCATCCGTGAATTCTCGCGTCGTCATGGCCGGGCTTGTCCCGGCCATCCACGTCTTAACTGAAATCAAGCAAGAAAGACGTGGATGCCCGGCACAAGGCCGGGCATGACGGTGGAGCGTACGGCCGCTTATTTGCGCCGGCTCTTCCACAGCCACAGCAGGCCGTTCCACGCCACGCCGATCGAAAGCCCGATCAGGTAGGACCACCACACGCCAAGCGGCTCGGCGAGTATATGCACGGCGAACAGGCCAAGACACAGGCCGATCAGCGGCGCCTGCACATGGGCGGCGACGCTCGCCGCCACGGGCCCGCCGGCGCGGGTATGCAGGATGATGAAGAACGAGCCCATGGCGACGGGAAAGAAGGCAAAGGCGCCCGAGAAATACGAGCCGATCGAGGAGCTCAGCGCCGTGACAATGACGACGCACAAGGTCACCACGCCGGCGCGCCAGACAAGATCGCGCGCGGTCAGGGAGACACGGGCCCTCGCCTTGACGTCACCAAGGAAATGCGACGCGGCGTAGATGGTGAGTGGATAGACGATGGCGTTGGCGAGCAGCGCGGTCGGTGCCGTCCATTCGAAGAGCCGCGACAGGAAAACGCCGGACAGCCACACCGCGAAGGCGCCGCCAAGGCTTATCGGCAGACTATTGCGCTGCGCCAACACGGCAAAGGTGAGCGCGAACAGCGCACCGGCCGCGTTTGCCATCATGCCGCCGACGACGCTCTGGGCGATGAATTGCGGCGTGTGTTCGGCGGCAAGGATGATCATGGCGGCGCCGCCGGCGGTCGGCAAGGCCGCGATCAGCGAGCCGACGAAAGGCCCTGAGCGCTCAACCACCACCGAAGCGGCAACGACGATGCTCGCCGTCATGGCTATCTTGAGCAGAAGGCCGAGCCAGAACATCTGATCGGTGACGACGCCGCTCATGCCGGCTTTGCCCGGCGCCGCACGTAGAAAATCAGCAGGTTGATGCCGACCGACACGGCGAGCGTGAGCGTCAGCGCCAGCGCCGAGCCGAGCGCGTCCGCGGTCAAATGCAGCGTCAGCATGGCAACGGCGAATCCGCCCAGTCCGATCACCGCGTTCGACAGCACGGCGGCGGTCGCAGGGCCGCCGACGCGCGGGTGCAGGATCAGGACGAGGCTGGTAAGCACGATCGGAAACACTGCAAGATTGCCGCTCGCCGACGGCCCGATGCGATAGCTCAATGTCACGACGACGCCGAGGAGAAGCGCGACCATCGCGGCACGCAGCAGGTAGTCGTACCAATAGGTGCGCATGCGCAGGAACGGGACGTGACGCAAGGAGGCCGATAGCGCGGTGCCGCTTACAAGCGCGACAATGTTGATGGCGATGCCGCCCCACAGGCCCAGAGGGACGAAGCCGAAGAGATAGCTGAGCAGAAACCAGACGACGAAAGCGCCGGCGAGGCTGACGATCATCGAGCGCTTCTGCGCCAGCAGACAATAGGTTACCGCGAAGGCGATATTGAACGCATTGGTGACGAGACTGCCGAGTGCGCCCTCGCCGATGAAATGCGCGCCGTGATCGATGGCGAGAAAAACATAGACCGGCCCGGCGCTGATCGGCAGCGTCGCTACCAGCCCGCCGATCAGCGGCCCCGCCCGCTCCGCAGTCACGGTCGCCGCGATGAGGAACGCGGCGGTCATGGCCATTCGGACGGCCAGCGTCAGGGCGAAGTAAAAGTCAGGGGACATTGTGCTCGTCCGCCTCTCCCCGCGAACGGGGAGAGGACGAAGGCGTTGAGATTAAGCCGGCGTCAGCACGACGCGGCCAATGACCTTGCCGGCCCTGAGATCGTTGAGCGCCTCATTGACCTCGGTGAGCGGGCGCTCGCGCAGCGGCACGGGCGGCGCGCCAGTGCGGCTGACGAGCTCAAGCAGTTCCTTCATGTCCGGCAGCGAGCCGACATAGGAGCCCTGGATGGTCATGGCGCGCATCGGGAAGAACGGCGTCGAAATCGTGATGTCGCCGCCGAACAGGCCGACCACGATGATCTTGCCACCCTTGGCGATCGAGTCGACCGCAAGTTTGACCGTGTCGGACGAGCCGACGAAATCGATCACGGACCAGGCCCCGCCGTTCGTCGCCGCGATGATCTGCTGCGCGGCGTCCGGCGCACGGCCGTCGATCGCGGCGATCGCGCCGGCCTTCAGCGCGGCCTCACGCTTGGCCGGATCGATATCGACCATGATGACGGCCTTGCCGCCCATCGCCTTGTGCAAGGCGATCGCCATCAGGCCGAGGCCGCCGGCGCCCATGATGACAACCGGCTCGTCCTTGAGATTCTCGGCGACCTTCTTGAGCGCGCTGAAGGCGGTGACGCCCGAACAGGCGAGCGGCGCGGCCTGCACCGGCGTCAGGTTGCCGATATCGAACAGATGGCGCGGATGCGGCACGACGAGATGCGTGGCATAGCCGCCGTCGGAAAACACGCCGAGATTCTTCGGCGTCTTGCAGAGGTTTTCCTCGCCGCGCCGGCAGACAACGCATTCGCCGCAGCCGATCCAGGGATTGGCGAGCTTGATTTCGCCCAGCTTGACCCCCTTGGCGTCCGGGCCGATCGCGACCACCTCGCCGACGTTTTCGTGTCCCATGGTCAACGGAAGCTTGATGCCGCGCTCGAGCAGCTGCATGCGCTTGCCGCCGCCCAGTTCGTAATAGCCGTCCCAGATATGGATATCGCTGTGGCAGACGCCCGCCGCCTTGATCTTCAGCAGGACCTCGGTGCCTTTCGGCTCCGGCGTCGGCTTTTCATTGAGTTGCAGGGGCTGGCCGCAGGTGCAGACCTGGAACATACGCATTCATTTCTCTCCCGAAGGCACTTTGCTTTAGGCCGATTCCGGCCGCGGGCCGGGACCATAACGCGACTGCGGGCCGATCACCACATCCGAACAACGTTCGCCGCTCGCGAACAATTCTGCCGAAATTTGCGGCAGCGCCGCGGTTTGCAGCGCGGCAACGCCCGAAAACCGGTGACTTGCCGCGCGGCCTCCGCTATCCGGATGACCCCATGGCCTCCCTTGCTCTCGAGCGCGATTCGACCAGACCGGCAGCGGCGCATCCGCGCGCCGGCGACGACCTGATCGACACCGGCGCCATCGCCGCCGACCTCGACAAGCTCGCCGTTGCCAAGCGCGGCAATGACGTCGAATTGCGCGCGGCGCTGGCGCAGCGGCTCAAGACGGCGCTGGCCGAGGGCCGCGCCAAGGCCGAGCGCCTGCTGCTGAAGGATCGTCACGGCCGGCGCTGCGCCGAACGCATCTGCCGGATGGAAGACGAGATCATCGGCATTCTCTACGACTTCGTGCGCAAGCACCTGTATCCGTCCGAGAATCCGTCCGAGACCGAGCGCATGGCGATCGTCGCCACCGGCGGTTATGGCCGCGGCTTCCAGGCGCCGGGCTCCGACATCGACCTGTTGTTTCTTCTGCCCTACAAGCAGACCGCCTGGGGCGAATCGGTCGCCGAGGCGATCCTCTACGCGCTGTGGGACACCGGGCTGAAGGTCGGCCACGCCACGCGCTCGGTCGACGAATGCATCCGCCAGGCCAAGGCGGACATGACGATCCGCACCGCGCTGCTCGAGGCGCGCTTCCTGCTCGGCGATCGCAGGCTGTTCGACGAACTGGTCACGCGTTTCGACCAGGACGTCGCGCGCAACACCGCCGCCCAATTCGTTGCTGCCAAGCTCACCGAACGCGAAGATCGCCATCGCCGCGGCGGCCAGTCGCGTTATCTGGTCGAGCCGAACGTGAAGGAGGGCAAAGGCGGCCTGCGCGACCTCCACACCTTGTTCTGGATCGCGAAATACGTCTACCGCGTGCGCGAGCCGGAAGAGCTCGTGAAGCGTGGCGTGTTCGACAAGCAGGAATACGAACTGTTCCTGCGCTGCGAGGACTTCCTGCTGGCGGTGCGCTGCCATCTGCATTTTCTAACCGGCCGCGCCGAGGAGCGCCTGTCGTTCGATGTGCAGCGGGAAATCGCGGTGCGGCTTGGCTATACCCAGCATCCGGGCCAGCAGGATGTCGAGCGCTTCATGAAGCACTACTTCCTGGTCGCCAAGGATGTCGGCGACCTGACCGCGATCCTGTCGGCCGAACTCGAGGACAGCCACGCCAAGGGCGCCCCGGTGCTCAGCCGCGTGATGTCGAAGCTGCGGCCGGTCAAGCGCAAACAGCTCGGCGAGAGCAAGGACTTCATCGCCGAGAACAACCGCATTCTCTGCGTCAATGCCAACGTGTTCAAGCGCGATCCGGTCAACCTCATCCGCATCTTCTATCTCGCGCAGAAGCACAATCTCGCTTTGCATCCGGATGCGATGCGCGCCATGACGCGCTCGCTCAAGCTGATCGACGCCAAATTGCGCGACAACGAAGCGGCCAACGAACTCTTCCTCGATATCCTCACCTCGAAGCGCGATCCGGAAACCGTGCTGCGGCGGATGAACGAGACCGGCGTGCTTGGCCGTTTCGTGCCGGCCTTCGGCAAGATCGTGGCGATGATGCAGTTCAACATGTATCACCACTACACCGTCGACGAGCACCTGTTGCGCTGCATCGGCGTGTTGTCGGAGATCGAGGGCGGCGTCAGCAAGGATACCTCGCTCGCCAACGAACTGATTCACAAGATCAAGCCGGCGAGCCGCCAGCTCCTGTACGTCACCGTGTTCCTGCACGACATCGCCAAGGGCCGGCCGGAGGATCACTCGATCGCCGGCGCGCGGGTCGCCCGGCGGCTCTGTCCGCGACTCGGCATGTCGGCAGCCGATACCGAGACGGTCGCCTGGCTCATCGAACAGCATTTGACGATGTCGAGCGTGGCGCAATCGCGCGATCTGTCCGACCGCAAGACCATCGAGAATTTCGCCGCCGTCGTGCAGTCGGTCGAGCGGCTGAAGCTGCTGACCATTCTCACCACCGCCGACATCAAGGCGGTCGGCCCCGGCGTCTGGAACGGCTGGAAGGCGCAGCTTGTGCGCACGCTTTATTTCGAGACCGAGCCGGTGCTGACCGGCGGCTTCTCCGAGGTCAACCGCGCGCAGCGCGTCGCGGCGGCGCAGGCCGAATTCCGCCATACCATGCTGGAACGGCAATGGCCGGCCGACAGGCTGGACGCCTATATCGGCCGGCTTTATCCGGCTTATTGGCTGAAGGTCGATCTGCCGCACAAGATCGAACATGCCGGCCTGATCCGCTCGGTCGAAGAGGCCGACAAGAACCTCGCGACCGCGATCCGCTTCGATACCGAACGCGCCGTCACCGAACTGACGGTGCTGGCGCCCGACCATCCGTGGCTGCTGTCGATCATCGCCGGCGCCTGCGCCATGGCCGGCGGCAACATCGTCGACGCGCAGATTTTCACAACGACCGATGGCCACGCGCTCGATACCATCTCGCTGACGCGGGAATTCGAACGCGACGACGATGAACAGCGCCGCGCCAGCCGCATTGCCGATTCGATCGAAAAGGCGCTGCGCGGCGAGTTGCGCATGCCCGAACTGGTCGCCAAGCGCACGCCGCCGAAGGGGCGCATCAAGGCCTTCAGCGTCGAGCCGACCGTGGACATCAACAACCAGTGGTCGCACCGCTATACGATGATGGAAGTCGCCGGGCTTGACCGTCCCGGCCTGCTGTATGAATTGACCGCGACGCTGTCGAAGCTCAACCTCAACATCGCTTCGGCGCATGTGGCCACTTTCGGCGAGCGCGCGGTGGACGTCTTCTACTTGACGGACTTGATGGGTGCGCAGATCACCTCGCCCACGCGGCAGGCTGCCGTGAAACGGGCGCTGATCGCGCTGTTTGCCCGGCCCGAGTCTAAATCGGGCAAAGGCGCAGCGTAACCGCCCTTCATCGCTTCACATTGCGGGCCTGGATTGAACGTCATGATGATGTGGCCGGCCATTTTCAAAGTGGGCCTGACGGCCGCGGCGATCGCCGCGACGCTGCCGGGTGCCCATGCCACTTCGCCGCCGCCGGAGGCGCGAATCGCGATCTATTATTCGATCACGATGATCGGCGTGCCCATCGGACGGATCGCGTGGGCAACCGATCTTGGCGCCCACAATTATCAAACCTCGGCCAACGGCAAAGCGAGCAGCGCACTAAGCCTGTTCGTCAACGGCGAAGGCCACGTCGCAACCCAGGGCGCGATGAACGGCGACCAGGTGACGCCGACATTCTTCTCGTCGAATATCACCGATGATGGCGAGACGACCGGCCTGCAGATGACGTTCGAGAACGGCTCGGTGAAAACCCTGCGCAGCGAGGAACCGAAAGACAAGAACCAGCGCATTCCGGTCAGTGAGGCCGACAAACAGAATGTCGTCGACCCGCTCAGCGCCATGCTGATCGCGGCGCCTGAGGGCGAACCGCTGCTATCGCCGGCGCGTTGCGACCGCGTGCTGGCGATCTTCGATGGCCAGCGCCGCTACGATCTCGCGCTGTCGTTCAAGCGCATGGACAAGCTCAAGCTCGACCGCGGCTATGCCGGCCCAGTGCTGGTTTGCGCCGTCGTACTGCGTCCGATCGCGGGGTACCGTCCGGACAGCCTGCTCGTGAAATATGTCGGCGGGCGCCAGGGCATGGAAATCTGGTTCATGCCGATCGACGGCACCGCCATCATCGCGCCGGGGCGGCTGCGGATGCCGACCGGCGTCGGCACGCTTGAGATCGACGCCGATCGCCTCGAAAGACCGACGACAAAGCCGGCGCCAGGGTCCAGTACCCCCGCGCCGGCCAAATAATCTGTCGGCAATATTCGGACGGAAAGCCGGTTAGTCGGCGCTGGCTGGCGCCTTGGCCTTGGCCTTTTTCGTCGCCTTTTTCTTCGCGGGCTTTTCCTCACTGACGCGCTGGCCTTCGGCCGCCTCATGCGCCAGCCGCAGCGCGCGCAGGCGCTCCGTCTTTTCGCGCATGGCGCGCAAGCTCAACTCGTATTCCTGCATCGCCTTCTGGCCCTCGGCGACCTGATCGGCCTTTTTCCGGGCTTTCGCCGCGGCGCTGTCCATATTTTCTGGATTTCGATAACTGCTTGCCATTCGATGAACCCCTTTGATCCAATCAGCGAATTGAGCCTCCCAATCTGCATCCCGGAGGCCGCGAAACGAAAAAAAGTCCTGAATTCTCATAGATATGGGGATGGGGGCGGTAAATATCTAGGTCCTGTATCCCGGCCTACCGCTTAACGCCACCTTAAACCGCCGCGCATAGCTTCGCAGGTGGGGACCGGCGGCGCCAGTAGGCCGCCGGCGGTTCTTGAGTTTGGGTCGCGTTATGGCGTCGGGACGAGGACAATCGGGCGGACGCCGCGAGCCGGTGTTCGATGACGCGCCCGAAGTGCGCGTGACGCCCGGCGAAGGCGCCAAGCCCGCCCGCCCGCGCAAAAGTTCCACAAAGAAGAAGAAATCCCGTGCCAAGGCGCGTGGGCCCAGGCGCTCGCTGATCGGCCGCGTGGCCTATTGGTCGGTGGTTGCCGGCCTGTGGCTCGTCATCGGCGTCGTCGGCACCGTGGCCTATGTCGGCGCGCACCTGCCGCCGATCCAGTCGCTGGAAATTCCCAAGCGCCCGCCGACCATCCGCATGCTCGACACCACCGGCAAGGAATTCGCCCGCCGCGGCGACATGGCCGGCGAGGTGCTGTCGCTGAAGGAGATGCCGGCCTATGTGCCGAAGGCCTTCGTCGCCATCGAGGACCGGCGATTCTACGACCATTACGGCGTCGATCCCTACGGCATCGCGCGCGCGGCCGTCGCCAACATCATGCATCGCGGCGTCGCCCAGGGTGGTTCGACGCTGACGCAGCAGCTCGCCAAGAACCTGTTCCTGACGCAGGAGCGCACCATGACGCGCAAACTGCAGGAGGCGTTGCTGGCGATCTGGCTGGAGCGCAAGTTCTCCAAGGCGCAGATTCTCGAACTGTACCTCAACCGCGTTTACTTCGGCGCCGGCTCCTACGGCATCGAGCAGGCCGCGCAGCGCTACTTCGGCAAATCAGCCAAGCAGCTCTCGATCGGCGAAGCGGCTCTGCTCGCCGGCCTCGTCAAGTCGCCGTCGCGGCTCGCGCCGACGCGCGATTACGACGCGGCCGAGCGGCGCGCCCGGATCGTGCTCGCGGCGATGAGCGAACTGGGCTTCATCACGCCCGCTAACGAGAAGCTGGCGATCGCCAAGCCGCCGCGCATCGTCGCACAAACCAACAGTGCGTCGAGCAACTACGTGGCCGACTGGGTGATGGACGCGGTCAACGACAGCATCGGCCATATCGAGGAAGACCTCGTCGTCCAGACCACGATCGATGCGCAGATGCAGGCCAGCGCCGAGAAAGCCGTCGCCGACGAGTTCGCCAAGGCCGCCAAGGGCGGCGCGACGCAAACCGCGCTGGTGTCGATGACACCGGACGGCGCGGTGCGTGCGCTGATCGGCGGCCGTAATTACGCCGACAGCCAGTTCAACCGCGCGGTCGCCGCCAAGCGCCAGCCCGGCTCCGCCTTCAAGCCCTTCGTCTATCTCACCGCGCTGGAGCGCGGCCTGACGCCGGACACCGTGCGCGTCGACGGCCCGATCAAGATCAAGGGCTGGCAGCCGGAGAACTACGGCCACGAATATTACGGGCCGGTGACGCTGACCAAGGCGCTCGCGTTGTCGCTCAATACGGTGTCGGTGCGCCTCACCATGGAAGTGACGCCGATGGCGGTCATCCGCACCGCGCACCGGCTCGGCATTTCCTCGAAGCTCGAGCCGAATGCATCGATCTCGCTCGGCACGTCGGAAGTGTCGCCGCTCGAACTGGTCGGCGCCTACGCCACTTTCGCCAATGGCGGTAACGCCGTGATGCCGCATGTCATCGAGCGCATCAGCACCGTGCAGGGCAAGGTGCTTTACGCGCGCAACCCGCAGCCGCTCGGCCGCATCGTCGATGCGCGTTACATCGGCATGATGAACCAGATGATGCAGGAAACGCTGACCATCGGCACCGCGCACAAGGCCGAATTGCCGGGCTGGCCGGCCGCCGGCAAGACCGGTACCAGCCAGGATTTCCGCGACGCCTGGTTCGTCGGCTACACGTCCTATCTCGTCACCGGCGTCTGGCTCGGCAATGACGACAACGCGCCGATGAAGAAGGTTACGGGCGGCAGCCTGCCGGTGGAGATCTGGAGCCACTACATGCGCGACGCCCACCAGGGCGTGCCGGTCGCGGCGCTGCCGAGTGCGCCAAGCAGCGGCTTCTTCGGCGGCCTGTTCAGCAGCAATAACGACCAGACGCCCTCGTCCCCGGCGCCGATGCCGCCCGCGGCCGTGCCGGTCGCCAGCAACGAACCGCGCCGGACCAACGGTTCGGCCAGCCTCGATGGCTGGCTCATCAATAATCTGTTCGGCAGCCGCCGCTGACCGGCCGCGCTATATGTGATGGACGGCGGCGTTGCGCTTGCGAATGTCGCGGGTCGCAATCCAGACGGCCAGCGTCGCGACGCCCATGAAGGCGACGGCGCCGGCGACCGGCCAGGCGGTATGGCCGAGAAACAGGCCGACCAGCGCGCCGCAAACGGCGGCCGAAGCCTGCTGCAGGAAACCGAACAGCGACGACGCGGCGCCCGCGCGCTCGGGAAACGGCGCCATCGCACCGGCGACCGACTGCGGCAGCACCATGCCGAGGCCGATGAGATAGACCGCGATCGGAATGACGATCGTCAGGGATGACGAGAAGCCGATCGCCACGGAGCCAAGAAAAGTCAGGCCGCCGACGGTCGCGAAAGCCGCGCCGACGCCGATGACGACATCGATACCGAAGCGGCCGACAATGCGCGCGGACAGATTCGAGCCGATCAGAAACCCGGCCGAACCGAGCGCAAACACGAAGCCAAACTGAAACGGCGAGAGTTTATAAATGTCTTGCAGCACGAAGGCCGCCCCGGTGAGCCAGGCCAGCAAGCCGGCATAGACCGCGGTACACATCGCCAGATAAGCGCGATAGGCGCCGTGGCCGAACACGATCCGGAACGACGCCAGCATCGAATTCACCGACACCTTGTCCGGCGCACGATTTTTGAGGGTCTCAGGCAATAGCAGGATGACCGCCACCATGAGGCACGCGCCGGTCAATCCGAGAACGCCGAAGACACCGCGCCAGCCGAAGGCCGTTTGCAACACGCCGCCGAACATCGGCGCGAGAACCGGCGCAAAGGCCATCACCGAACTGATGATCGACAATTCCCGCGCCGCGCGGCGGCCCGAATAGAGGTCGCGCACCACGGCGCGCGACAGCACCACACCGCCCGAGCCGCCAAAGGCCTGCAGCAGCCGTGCCGCGACCAGCATCTCGATCGACGTCGAGATGACGCACAAAACCGTCGCCACGAGAAAAATACCGATCGAGAGCAACAGCAGCGGCTTGCGGCCGTGACGGTCGGAAAACGGGCCGTAGACGATCTGGCCGATGGCAAAGCCGAGCAGAAAGCCGGAGATGGTAAATTGTGCTTGCGAAGGCCCGGTGCCAAGGCTCGCCGCGATGTCCGGCAGCGATGGCAGGTACATATCGGTCGACAGCGGGCCGAGTGCGCTGAGCGCCGCCAACAAAAGCGTCAGCGCGAATGTGCCGGGCGTAAGCATGAGAGACGCTGGACTTTCCTGGACGGGTCGCGGTCGACGCTAGCCGCCATTGCCGTAGCGATGCAAATCCACGCCATTGG
>JBAZSM010000003.1:0-110800 GCA_041662425.1 Pseudolabrys sp. | reverse complement strand
GAAGCGGCGCCGGCTCGGCTTGCGTGACCGGCAGCGGCAGATCGCTGTCGCCGATCTGGCCCGTCACGAGCGCGGCTTGATGTCGATTAGGGAACACTGAGCCTCTCACGTAACAGAGTCATTTCTTTCATGACGGAATCGAAATCGCTCAATTTGAAGCCGTCCGCCAGCGCCGGATCGTGCGCTCGAATGCACTCCTGCAGACGGCCGGTATAGACCGCCCGGTCGCCCTCCACGACCAGACCGCTACGCCGCTCGAACGCTTCGTTCCATATGACCGCGGCGGCGCGGCTCAGGTCCGGAGGCAGGTCAAGCTTTAGGTCTCCGGCCTCGAGGACAACCGGATACCCGCCCGGTAATCCGCCAGGCCCCGGAACATGACCGCGCCACCGCTCGCCGGCGATATAGGCCTGTATAAGCGGCACGCCGCTGGCGCCGGAAATGTCGATAGCGGGTTCGGGTGTAAGTTTGACCCTCGCGAACAGCGCGAAGACATCATCGACCTCGCGGTTGTCTATCCAGACGCGGGCGGTCTCTCCGCTGCGATCGCTAGCCGCCCGGCGAAACGCCATCAGGTTCTGATAGTGCGAAAGTACCTTGAGATCCGCGCCGCCCGGCACGATTCCAGATCCGGAGAACACGCTCGACAGGATCGCGACGTTGCCGGTCCCGCACAGGATCGGGTACCCCATCGCGACCAGCATGCCGTTGACGACGTCCGGGAACGAGCAGTTGATGAGCGCCGCGTCGTGACCGGTCGCCTTGATTGCCTTGCCGACATTGCGACTGATCACGGTCTGGAAAATGGCAGTGGCGCTCAGGCCGCCTTCCGCGACGAGCCGCGTCCAGGCATTGCCGGTCTGCGCGATTACCGACGAGGTCTGCACCGAGGCCGCCTGCACGATCAGCCGCGGCCGCGCCGCTGCGAGCAATTCGGCCGCAGCATCGACCGACAGCAGATCGGCTTCGGCGCAGTCGAACCGCGCCGGCGTTTCGAAAATCCTGGCGCGCGCGTTGGATGCGGTCGTCAGCCATTCGAGCCGCGCGCGGTTGCGTCCGGCGATACGCACGCGGACGGGACGCTTTGCGGTGGCGGCGATGTCGAAGACGATACGGGCGGCAAAGCTGCCCGTTCCGGTCACAAGAATGTCGATGGGCGTCACGGTCAACGGTCCACAAGAGCGGCACGATCAAAGCAATCGT
This sequence comes from Pseudolabrys sp., assembly GCA_041662425.1. Lineage (GTDB taxonomy): Bacteria > Pseudomonadota > Alphaproteobacteria > Rhizobiales > Xanthobacteraceae > Pseudolabrys. The sequence goes on along the minus strand of JBAZSM010000003.1, from coordinate 109,597 downwards.
CCCGCCGCTTCGAGAGCTTATGCTTCATGATGCGGTGGCTCGCCGTGCGCTCGAACTCGTCGATGACGGCGATGTAACGCGGGTTCTGATAGGGCGCCAGGCGGTCGCGCAGCCACAGTGAGAAGGCGGCCGGATCGATCGCGTGCCCCGCCTTCGGCTTGACGAAGAGCTTGATGTCCTGCTCGCCGACATCGGACTCGACGCCGATCATGGCGCAGTCTTCGACCGCTTCGTATTCAGCCGCGACGTGCTCCACTTCCCAGGCAGATACGTTTTCCCCGCGGCATCTGACGCTATCGCTGATGCGGCCATGGAAAATGAGATTGCCGGAAGCGTCGAACGAGCCGCTGTCGCCGGTGTACAGCGCTCCGTCCCTGAGCGCCCGCGCCGTCGCTTCCGGATCGTTGAGGTAGCCGGAGAACAGCGCTCCCGGCCGATCGGCGCGGACCACGATCTCACCGCGCTCGCCCGCCGCGGCCGGACGCCCCGCCGGATCCATGAGCGCCACGGTGAACCACGGCAGCGGACGGCCTACGGCGCCGACCAGGCCTTCGTCGTTAAACGTGGTGATGCTGGAGGCTTCGGTCATGCCGTAGCATTCGCGAACCTCGACGCCGAAACGGTCGTGAAATTGCCGCCACGTCTCCGCCGGGCACCCGCCGCCCCAGGCGATGCGGACGCGATGCTGCCGGTCGTCCTTGTTCGGCGGCTGTTTGAGCAGGATTTGCAGGATGCCGCCGAGATAATGGATGTGCGTCGCATTCTCGTGCCGCACCTGATCCCAAAACCGGCTGGCACTGAAGCGATCGACCATAGCGAGCACGACATCGCGCAACAGCGGCAACGGCAGAAGCTGGGCGCCGCCAATGTGATACAATGGCTCCCATACGAAAAACACATCGCCTGGGTTGACCGCCGCGACAAGGCACACGGCATCGGTGGCGAGCCGGATCATGCGATGCGTGACGATGACGCCCTTGGGCCGCCCGGTGGTGCCGGAAGTGTACATGATCGCGAAAACGTCGTCCGCGCCCCCCGCCGCTTCGTCAAAGATGTGCGCGGCAGAAAGCATGCCGGTCAATCCGCCCGCAGGGCCGTGAACGAGGAGCGGCGCGCGATTGGCGCCGGGCAGCGCTTCCTTCACCACCGCCACGAGATCGTGGTCGACGACGATCAGCCGCGGCTCGGGGTGCGACAGCAGATAAGCGAGCCCCTGCCCGCGCTGCTGCACGTTCACAGGAATCCAGGCGACGCCAGCTTTCGCCAACCCGAAGATGACGGCGATTGCCTCGATGCCGTTGCGCATCATGACGGCGACGCGCTCGCCGCGCTTGATGCCGCGCGCGCGCAGTTCGTGAGCAAAGCTCGAAGCCTGGCTGTCGAGCGCCGAGAAGGTCACGGGCTTGCCATTGAAGCGCGCATAAACGCCGCCGGGATCATCAGTCGCCCGGGCCCGCAAGAGACCCACGAAACCGTCACTGTTCAGCACCATCGGAATTCCTAGAGATTCTGTGACGACGAACGGAAGCGCTCGGCAATGATGAGCAGCGACGTCACGACAACGAAGACGGTCACCGAGACCGCCGCCAGGGTCGGATTGAGCTGCAGGATCATGTCGTCCCACATCTGTTTGGGCAACGTCGTGGTAATGCCGCCGCTGACGAAAATTGCAATCGTCAGTTCGTCGAATGAGGTGATGAAAGCGATCAGAAGGGCGGCGACCAGGCCGCCTTTGATCAGCGGGATGGTGACGCCGAGCAACGTCCGCAGGCGACTGGCGCCGAGCGTCGCCGCCGCCTGATCCAGCCGCGTGTCATAAGTCTTGAGTGTCGCGGCGACCGTCACCATTGTGAACGGGATCGCCAGTACCGTGTGACCGATGACGAGGCCGATATTGCTGGCCACCAGGCCGAGGTTCGCGAACAGATAGAACATGCCGACGGCGATGACGATGCGCGGCACGATCATCGGCGCCAGGAAGAACGCAAAGATCGGGCCGCTCCAGCGGCCGCGGCCATAGGCCAGCGCCAGCGCGGCAAGCCCGCCGACGCAGGTGGCGAGGACGGCGGTCGCCGACGCGACGCCAAAAGAGCGGATAGTTGCGGCGATCCAAACCGGCGAATCGAAGTAGGTGCTGAACCACTGCCAGGAGTAACCCGGCGGCGGAAATTCGAGGAACGAGGAACTGGTAAAGGCCAATGGGATCACGATGAGTGTCGGCAGCACCAGAAACGCGATGATCGTCCACGAGACGATGGACAGTATATGACCATTGCCAGACGGACGAATGAAAGGGCGCACCAGCATATCGGCCACAGCGGCAATCGTACCAAGGATGGCGAGCCCGAGCTGGCGCAGCCAGCCCTTGCTCTCTTCCACGGTGCCGCCGGAAATCGTCGAAAGGCCGAAGAACTTGTCATAGACCAGGCAGGCGACCAACGCTGTGCCGACCATCAATACCGACAGCGCGCCGGCAAAGGACCAGTTCAGCATCTCCTGAACCTGGGTGATGATGAGCTGCGCCAGCATGGTGTCATGCCGCCCGCCGAGAAACGCCGGCACGATGAAGAAGCCCAGCGACGAGATGAAGATGAGCAGACCGGCCGCCGTCACGCCCGGTAGCGACAGCTTGAAGTAAACCAGCCAGAAGGCGCGCACCGGGGTCGCGCCCAGCGTCTGCGCCGCGGAAACCAGACGGCGATCGATATTGGTCAGCACCGGCAGCATCGTCATAACGGCGAGCGGCACCATGGCCTGCACCATGCCGATCATGACGCCGGTGCGGTTGTGCAGGATGTCGAGTGGCTGGCCGAGCAGACCGAGTTGCATCCCGGCATTGTTGATCACACCAGTATGGCCGAGAATAATCATCCAGGCGAAGGTCTTGACCAAGTAGCTGGTCCAGAACGGCACTGTGACGAAGATCAGCAGCTTGCCGCGCTGCCGACTCGGTTTGCTCGCGAGCCAGTAGGCCAGCGGATAGCCGAGCAGCAGCGAATAGATCGCGGTGTCGAGAGAGATGCGGAAGGTCACTGCGAGTACGCGCAGATAGACGTCGGTGTGACCGATGCGGTCATACGCCGCCAGGCTGAAGCTGTTGTCGGGCCCGACAACACTCAGCCCCATTAGTTTAAGGACAGGATAGACGAAGAAGATCGCCAGGAACACGATGCCCGGCGCCGCCAGCCAGTAGGGATGCAGCGCGCGGCTGCGCGATTGAGAAACCGGTACGGCGTCAAGCGTTGCGGTCATGGCACCAAAACAGCCAGATCGCGCTCCCAGGAGACATCGATCTGCTGTCCAAGGCTCGGCGGGTTTTCGCCCTGTGGCAGGCGAAGCGTAAGCTGCGCCTCCTCGTTCAGTCTGGCGATGATCCGCGTTTCCGAACCGGCATAGACGATCTCGGTCACGACGCCGGTCAGCGCATTGTCGCCGCAGACGCCCAGCCGCATGTGCTCGGGACGCACGACCAAGGCCGCGCCCTCCCCGGCACAGGCAGCGCCCGCCGGCACCGTGAAGTCACCGAATGCGGTGTTCAACGTCGTTCTTGCGCCGTTGACGAACTTGCCGCGCAGAATGTTGGAAATGCCGATAAAGTCAGCGGCGAAGGCGGTCTTCGGCTTCTCGTAGATCTCGCGCGGCGTGCCGATCTGCTCGACCCTGGCATGGTTCATCAGGCAGATGCGGTCGGATAGCGCCAGCGCTTCTTCCTGATCGTGCGTCACGTAGACGATCGTCGCGCCGCTTTCGCGATGCAGCCTCTTGATCTCGATCTGCATGTGCTCGCGCAGCTTCTTGTCGAGCGCGCCCAAGGGCTCGTCCATCAGGATGACCGACGGCTGATAGACGAAGCACCGCGCCAACGCGACGCGCTGCTGCTGGCCGCCCGACAATTCGCGCGGAAAGCGTTCCGCGAGATGGCCGAGATGCACCATGTCGAGCGTCTCGTTGACGCGCCTCGCGATTTCGGCGGCCGGCTTGCCGCGCATCTTAAGCGGAAACGCAACGTTTTCGTAGACGGTCAGGTGCGGGAACAACGCGTAATGCTGAAACACCAGTCCAATATCGCGCTGGTGAACCGGCGTTGCCGACTGATCGCGGCCATCGATGATCACCCGACCGCTGCTGGCCGGGATCAGGCCGCAGATCAACTGCAGCAGCGTCGTCTTGCCGGAGCCGGACGGTCCGAGCAGGGTGAGCAACTCACCTTGCGGGACGCTGATCGTGGTCGGCTCCAGCGCCGTGACGGAGCCGTAGCGTTTGCCAAGCTGATCGACGATCAGCTTGGCATTCGCATGGGCTCCGTTCATCTTCGGTTCGTTTGCGGCAGACACGTTCTTTGAAGCTCTCAGGCCAGCAGCCAGCTATTGAACTTCTCGGTCACGGCCGAACGGTTTGCGCTCCACCAATCTTCGTTGGCGATCGCCATCTGCTTCAGGTTCTGAGGCGACGTCGGCAGATGGGCGGCTCGGTCACCCGGGATCGACTTGTAGGCGTCGAGGTTGGTCGGCCCGTAAGCGAGCTTCTCCGTGTAAATTGCCTGCTGCTGCGGCTGCGAGCAGAACTTGATGAAGGCCCTGGCGGTTTCCGCCTTCGGGCACCCCTTCGGAATGCTCCAGCCTTCGATCGAGTAGAGGCCCTGGTTCCAGACGATCTTGGCGGGTGTGCCGCCGTCGATCGCTGCCTGGAAGCGCGCGTTCCACCCTGGAATCATGTCCACTTCTCCGCTCTGCAGGAGCTGGGTCGATTGGGCGCCGCCCGTCCACCAGACTGCGATGTGCGGCTTGATCTTGTCCAGCACCTTGAAGGCGCGCGCGACGTCGAGCGGGTACAGCTTGTCGAGCGGCACGCCGTCCGACAGAAGCGCCTGTTCGAGCGTATCGATCGGGTTCTTGCGTAGCGCGCGGCGGGCCGGGAAGTTCTCGACGTCGAAGAAATCCTTCCAGCTCGACGGCGCCTTCTTCACCTTGTCGGTGCGATAGGCAAAAACGGTGGAATAAACATCGGTGCCCATGAAGAACTGGTTGATCGCCTGCGGCATCAGCTGCGGCGCATCGGCATGCGAGAAGCCGATCGGCTCCAGCAGGCCCTGCGTCGCGAGAATGTCGCGCGCCGAGAGCGTCAGCGTGCACACGTCCCAGGTGTAAGACTTGGTATCGACCATGGCCTTGAACTGCGCGGTCGGCTCGGCTTCGCGCGCAACATTGACGACCTTGTTGCCGGTCGCTTTCTCGAACGGATCGTAGAACGCTGCCCGGAATGCCGGACCGAACGGACCGCCGGGATCGGCGACCGTCAGTTGCACGCCAGCTGCCGCGGCGCGCCCGATCAGGGCTGGCGCGACGAGAGTGGAAGCGGCGACGATACTCGAGCTCTGAAGCAGGCGACGCCTGCTGATCTTCTTGTCAAGCATTTCACTTCTCCATCCGAGGGCAAGGTTTCACACTTTCACGGCAACTGATCAGCCAAGGGTCAGCCTTTGCGGGCCGCCCTTTTCGCCAGGAACGCTTCCATCATTCGCGCCGGCTCGCCGGTCGCGTAAGCTGCGCGCTGATTGCGGATGCCGGCGGCAAGGCAATCGCGGAATCCCGTTTCGGTGACTTCGCGGAAGCGCGCGCGATTGAGCCGCATCGCGACCGGAGGCTTGTCCGCCAATTCGCTGGCAAGCGCGAGCGAAGCGGTCATCACCTCGTCCTGCGGCACGACCCGGTTCATCGCGCCAATGCGGAGACACTCTTCCGCCTCCATCATACGCCCGGACAAGGTCAGATCGATGGTCCGCGCGAGGCCGAAATGTTCGCGCATGATCCAGGGCCCGGTGGTGCTGGCGATACCGGAATTGATTTCCGGCTGCCCCATCGTCACGCCCGGATGGCCGATGCGGAAATCGCACAGCAGCGAGACCTGGAAGGCTGATCCCGCCGCAACGCCGTTGAGCGCCGCAACCACCGGCTTCGACAGCGAGCGGATGCGATCATAGAGCCGCTCCCACTCGCCGATCCAAAGCTCGGCACGATCGGGATCGAAGGTCTTGGTTTCGTTGAGATCCTGCCCGGCGCCGAACGCTCGCTCGCCAGCGCCGGTGAGGATAATCGCGCGCACCGCCTCGTTGTTTTCCATCTCGTCCAACACCTCGACGAGCCGGGCCCGCATCGGCGCATTCCAGGCGTTGAGAACCTCAGGACGATTGAGCGTGATGATCCCAACCCGGCCGCGGGTCTCGGAGAGAACGAAGCTCTGCATCAGGTAACCTCCGAAAACGCTTTATTGCTATGCGATAGATTTTATTGAATGATTGAATATGCGATTTATATTGTCAACCAGATTCGCCGGCCAGGTCCTCTGGCCGTGGGTTGATTGACGGAGACCAGAATGGCGACAGCGCGGAAGCCCCAAACAAAAGGCGCAGCGAGCGAGGCGGAAGGCAAAGCTTCCGACCCGCTGATGGTCGCCTCGGTCGAGAAGGCGTTTCGTGTGCTGTCAGTCTTCGACCGGCATCACCAGGCGCTCGGCCTGTCGCAGATCGCAGCCGCCGCGGGCCTCGACGTGTCGTCGGCCCAGCGCTTCACGCACACGCTGATGAAGCTCGGCTACCTGCACAAGAATCCCGATACGAAACGTTTCGAGCTGACGGTGAAGTCGCTCGACCTCGGCCATCACTTTCTCGGTGCGAGCCGGCTGGTCGAAAAGGCGATGCCTTATCTCCTGCACCTCAGCAAGGAGACCGAAGAGACCGTCAATTTGACCATGCTGGACGGCGCCGAAATCGTGTTCGTTACCCGCTTCGTCAGCCGGCATATGCTCAACACCGACGTCACGATCGGTACGCGCATGCCGGCGTTTTGCACGGCGCCGGGCGTCGCCATCCTGTCGCGCCTGCCCGAAGCTGAAGCCCTTGCCGTCCTCGACAAGAGTGAACTCAAGGCCTACGCGCCGGGTACGACGTGGAAGAAGGCCGATCTCATTCGCAAGCTGAAGCAATCCGCGTTGCAGGGTTACGCCACCGCGTTCGAGGAGTTTTATCACAGCGACGCATCAATCGCCGCGCCGATCCTCGATGCGAAGGGATATCCGGAAGGCGCCGTCAACATCGCGACGTCGCGCTCGCGTTACGAGCCGGACGAGGTCGTGACGAAGTTCTCGTCGCTGGTGATGGCGACGGCGCACGCAATTTCCAGAACGTAGTCATTCGCCGCGCCTGCTTGACAAGACTTCTAACCGGCCTGCACACTTCGATAACTATTATCGCTATGCGATAAACCATCATCGAGCGGTGCAACATGCCAGATCAGGATCGCGGCCAGCCCCGAGACGCGGCCGAACGAGCCCAGTTTCACCGCGTGGCGCAGTACGCATCGCGCCCGGTCGGCATCAGCTTTGACGGCGAGCCCATCGTCGCCATGGAAGGTGAAAGCCTGCTCGCGGCGCTGCTGACGGCGCGCGGTTCGCTGCGGCAGCATGAATTCGACGGCGGCCGGCGCGCCGGCTTCTGCCTCATGGGCGCCTGCCAGGATTGCTGGGTCGAACTCGCCGACGGTCGCCGGCTGCGCGCCTGCACGACTCCGGTCGAGGACGGCATGGCCGTTGTCTCTCAAGTCTGGCCGAAGGACGAGGTCGCGTGAGCACCGTCGTTATCGTCGGCGCCGGTCCCGCCGGCATTCGCGCCGCCTGCACGCTGGTCGAACACGGACTGCGGCCGATCGTCATCGACGAGGCGCGGCTGCCGGGCGGGCAAGGCTATCGCCGACCCTCGCCCGCGCTGCCGCTCGACATGAAGCGGCTGATGGGCAGCGAGTACGGCAAATACGATGCGCTGCATCGCGCCTTCGACGCGCTGCGTGACAGGATCGACTACCGTTCGAGCACGCTGGTCTGGGGCATCGACGGCAATACGTTGTACCTGATCAGCGACGGGCGGCCTTCGACGCAAACCTTCGACAAGCTCATCCTGGCGACCGGTGCCATGGATAAGGTCGCGCCGCTGGCAGGCGTCACGCTGCCCGGAGTGTTTACACTGGGCGGCGCGCAGATTGCGCTGAAGGATCAGGGCTGCCTGATCGGCCGCCGCGTCGCCTTCGTCGGTTCGTCGCCGCTTTTGACGCTCGCCGCGAAACAATACCGGCAGATGGGCGCCGATATCGCCCTGATCGCCGACACGACGCCGCTGAAGGACAAGATCCGCGAACTGCCAGCGCTGGCGAAATCGCCACGCACCTTGATGCGCGGCATCGCCTATCATGCGCATGCCTGGGCCCGGGGCACGCCGATGCTGTCCGGCGTCAATTCGATCGCGATCGAGGGCGCGACGCACGTCGAAGCTATCCGGGTGACCGACTCATCCGGTCGACAGAGAACAATCGCCTGTGACGCCGTGGCGCTCGGCTATGGCCTGAAGCCTGAGACGCAACTGGCGGATCTCGCCGGCGCGCGTTTCGCTTACGACGCGCTTTTCAATCTGTGGCTGCCGGTAACCGACGCGGACGGCCGCGCGGCCGATCATCTCTATCTCGCCGGCGATGGCGCCGCGATCGGCGGCGCTGATGCCGCCGAAGCATCCGGCGCGCTGGCCGCCTTTGCCGCGCTGACCGATCTACAAATCGCTGTACCCGCCGCGACGATGGCGGGCCTGCGCCGCACGGTATCGCGGCTGCGCGCCTTCCAGCGCGGGCTCGCCGGCGCCTTCGCCTGGCCGCGCGACATGATCCGCCAACTGCCGGACGACCTCACGCTCTGCCGCTGCGAAGACGTCTCGATCGGCGACGTGCGGGCCGCGATGCGCCGTGAGATCGCGCCGGTCGAGATCAACCGGGTGAAAGCGATCACGCGCTGCGGCATGGGACGCTGCCAGGGGCGCATATGCGGCCCGGCGCTGCAGGAAATCGTCGCTGACGCGGCTCGATGCACCGGTGCGGCAGCCGGACGTTTGCGTGGACAGGCGCCGGTCAAACCCATCGCGCTAGCGGCGGATTCCGAACCATGACTCGCTTGACCGTCGATGCCGCCATTGTCGGTGGCGGACTGATCGGAACCTGGAGCGCGCTGTTTCTGGCAAAGCGCGGCCGCAAGGTGGCGCTGCTGGAAAAGAACTATATCGGCGCGCAGTCGAGCGGGGTGAACTTCGGCAATCTGCGCCTGCAAGGACGCCATCCCGCGCAATATCCGCTGTCGATGCGGGCGCACGCGCTGTGGGAGGATCTCGAGAACCTCATCGGCGATCGATGCGAATTCGATCCGACCGGCCATCTCTACTGCGCCTATGACGACAAGGAGACCGAGACGCTGCATCATTACGCCGATGTTTCGGAGGCCAATGGACTTGCGATCGAGCGCCTCGACGGCGCCATGCTGGCGAAGCGCTTCCCATGGATCAGCGGCAAGGCCGTCGCCGCGACCTATTCGCCGCGCGACGCGACCGCCAATCCTCGACTGGTCACGCCGGCGGTCGCACGGGCCGCCAAGGCGCTCGGCGCAACCATCGTCGAAAACTGCAAAGTACAATCCATCACGGCGAGGAGCGGCTCATTCGAGATCCGAACGGAGACCGGACTGACGATCAATTGCGGCCACGTGGTCAATTCCGCCGGCGCTTGGGGCGCGCAGATCGCGGAGGACTTTGGCGAAACCGCGCCGACTTTCCCGGCCGGTCCGCCGCAGTTCGTCACCGAGCCACTGCCGTATTTCCTGCGGCCGTCCATTCAGACCATCGACGGCACTGTCATTGCGCGGCAGGTCCCGCGCGGCAATGTCATCCTCACCGGATATCCGCGCACGGCATCGGACCCGATCGCCAACAAGGCGCCGGTCCCACCGTTCAAGACGCTGGCCGGCATGCGCCATCTCACGGCGTTGATTCCGAAGCTGCAGAATGCCCACGTCATCCGCGTCTGGTCGGGCATCGAGGCCTACCTGCCGGACATGATCCCGATAATCGGGCAGAGCGCGACGACGCCCGGCCTCATCCACGCCTTCGGCTTCTGCGGCCACGGCTTCCAGATCGGGCCCGGTGTCGGCCTGTGCCTGTCCGAGATGATCGTCGACGGCGCAACGCCGACGCCGCTCGACGCATTCTCGATCGAGCGCTTTCGCGGCGATGTCGCGGCGAACGACAAATTCAAGAAGGAATTTGACTAGTTTACCATCATATTCTGTCTGCCCCTCCGATTGACCTGATAAATCCTAAGCAAATTGATCTGCCCGGAACAGACTCTACTTATAAACGAGGGCAAGTTGGGGAGCAGGTCAGGCCTGGTGTCAGCCCATCGGAGGTGGCCCACACCACTATGGGATGCGGCGCGCGTCCTGTTCCACAGGAAGCAGGAACTGATGCAGGCGACGAGGACGGCTCATGCCTTCCTTCTGATCGCGCCCTCGAGCTTTGTTGCAGCCGCGACCGTGTTGGATATCGTTCCGTACTTGCGAACGTTCTGATGCAGCAGGTCGAGCCGACGATCGTCCTCGTCCGTATCGACAATGAGTTCATAGTCGACAGAGACCATCTTAGGCGGGTTGTCCTGACGGACACCGTGAAGGTGAATCTCGACGCCGCGGAGTTCAAAGTGGAGCATTGGCGTCACCCGCTCGATGCCTTTGATCATGCAGGCAGCAATAGAGGCGAGGAACAACTCAGCCGGATTGAAGGCGTCCGACCGGCCATTGATGTCGGTGTCGAGAATGACCTCCGCATCCTTCGTGGTGGCAGTACTGCCGTGTTCATCGATACGGCGGGCGCTCACCCGGTATTCCAGCATCGGCGCCATATCAAGCGGCGAGCCATCGGGCCAGGTCTTCCGATTTCGGCAGACCGCCTGCATGCACCACTTTGCCATTGATGACGATGCCCGGCGTCGAAGCGATGCCGTAGCCGGCGATGGTCGCGTAGTCGGTCACCTTCTCGACCTTGACCGTGACGCCGAGCTTGTCGGCTTCGGTTTGCACCATTTCGGCGGTAGTGATGCAGCGTTTGCAGCCTGGGCCGAGAACTTTGATGTCTTTCATGGGTCTACTCCGTTGCCTTACTGGAAGAGTGTGTTGAACAGGAAGCCGACCGCGAGGATGCCGGCACCGACGACGCCGACGAAGACCGCGATCAGGCGGATCGTCAGCACCTTGCGCAGGATGATCATCTCAGGCAGCGACAGCGCGATCACCGACATCATGAATGCGAGAACAGTCCCGAGCGCGGCGCCCTTGGCGAGCAAGGCCTCGACGACGGGAATGATTCCCGCGGCGTTTGAGTACATTGGGATGCCAATCACCACCGCGGCCGGGACCGACCACCAGGTGTCGCGCCCCATGATCGTGGCCAGCAGGTCCGCCGGCACGTAGCCGTGAATGAACGCCCCGGCGGCGATGCCGACGATGATCCACGGCCAGACTTTGCCGACGATGTCTTTCACCGCTTCGATACCCGCCTTGATGCGATCGACAACGGTGATCTGTTCCGGCGGGAGCTCGGCTGCGCTCGCGCGGATGTTGCGAACCCAGTCCTCCAACCAATGTTCGAGGTGCAGCCGGCCGATGATCCAACCGGAGACGATGGCAACGGCGAGGCCAAAGGCGAGATAAGTGAGCGCTACCTTCCAGCCCACGAGGCCGAACAGAAGCCCGAGCGCCACCTCGTTCACCATCGGCGCCGAGATCAGGAACGAAAAGGTGACGCCGAGCGGCACGCCGGCGCTGACGAAACCGATGAACAGCGGCACGGCGGAGCAGGAGCAGAACGGCGTTACGATGCCGAGCGATGCGGCCAGCACGTTGCCGACGCCTTCCCGTTTTCCGGCAAGGAGCGCGCGGGTCTTCTCCGGCGAGAAGAAGCTGCGCACGATGCCCATGCCGAACACGATCAAAGTAAGCAGCATCAGAACCTTGGGCGTGTCGTAGGCGAAGAAGGCGAGCGCCTCGCCGAAGTGGCTCTTGGGATCGACATGGGTCGTCACGACCACCCAATCGGCGAAAGAGACGAGCTGGCTGTAGACGATGGCCCACGCAACGAGGGCAACGGTCGTCCAGCCGATCCACTTGACGGTCGAAGGGCCGGCGTTTGGCGCGTGTTCGGTGGCGGAGCCGATGCTCATGCGGCGTTCCTTTCCTGACGTGCCGGCAATGCCAGCGCGGCCTCGACGAGGGTGATGACCTCGCGGGGGAGATTGGGCGCTTGGCGATAGCGGACCCATTGGGCATCGCGGCGATCCACCAGGAGGCCGGCCGCCTTGAGCGCGGCCATATGGCGGGACATGCGGGACTGGGTGGCGCCGAGCGCCTGCATCAATTCGCACACGCAATGTTCCCGCCCGTCCCACACCATCCGGAGGGCTTCAAGCCGGGTCGGCTCGGCCAGGGCAGAGAGAATTGTGATCGGATTCATATAACTATATCTCAAAACTGCTTATGCGCATAAACGCATATAAAAGGCCTTTTTTCGCTTATGCAAGGGCCTCAGGAGAAATAATGTAGCGGTAACGGAAATCAGGTCGGTTGACCCACATCAATTGAGCCTAAGAAGCGTAGCGTCTGCAACGCAGAACATCGTGCGGCTGTCGCTTTGCAGGCAATTCTCGGACTATTGAATTGACGCTGATCAGCGGGAATCCGACCTTCTTGTCTTGCGACATCCGATGCTGCGCAGGGTCTAATTCTATCGGGCACCATGTGTGAACTCCTGGCACTATCGAGCAACGCTCCTGCGACGGTGAATTTCTCGCTGCCGAAGCTCGCAGAGCACGGCGCCGTGCCCGGGACATATGCCGACGGTTGGGGAGTCGGATATTATGAAGGACGAGACGTCCGCTTGTTCAAGGAAGCGACTGCGGCCGCAGACAGCGACTGGGTTCGGTTTATCGCCAGTCACGACCTGCGAAGCTTGCTGGTCATCGCACATACCCGCAGGGCGACACGCGGAACGCGATCTTACCCAAACGCTCAGCCGTTCCTGCGAGAGCTAGCAGGACGCGTCCATCTGTTCGCGCACAACGGCGATCTGCCGCGAATTTTCGATTCAAAGGAGCTTCAACCTGAGCGGTTCAATTCGATTGGAGAAACCGACTCCGAGCTTGCCTTTTGCGCTCTTCTCGATCGGATGGCGTCGATTTGGAAGGATCGCAAGGCAACTCCATCGCTCCGCGAACGATTCTTGACAGTATCGTCATTTGCCGACGAACTCAGGAATTTGGGGCCGGCGAATTTTCTGTATTCAGATGGCGGTCTTCTCTTCGCCCACGGCCATCGGCGTAAGCATGCCGATACAGGAAGGATCGAAGCGCCAGGGCTCGTGCTGCTCCAGAAGCATTGCCAAGATAGCCAACGTGGCATTGTGGCTGACGGGCTCTCTATCCAGGGCGAAGGTCAGCTTGTTACGCTATTTGCGAGCGCCCCCTTGACTGACGAACGGTGGGAACCGCTGTCAGAAGGTGAGTTGATTGCCGTCGGTGGCGGACGGATCCGTTGCGCGCCAAGCGCCCCATCAAAGCCCGATTTTTTACGAGCACCCTATCGATCAGTCGGTTCTTAGCCTAAATGACACCGCCGAGGGGCCGCAAGGTGACGTCACGGTCGGGCCGTCGGCATCGAAAGGCCGCGTTAGATTGTGAACACCGGCGCAAATCCGCCACCCGGCGTCCGAAAATTCGTCGTCTGCCCTTGGTAAAGGCGCGCCGCCGTGAGCAGAATTTGACCGTCATAGGTGTAGAGGCGGACAGCCATTTTGCGCCGCTCCGCCGTACCATCAAGCTTGATCATGCGCTCGCTCGGTGCCGCGAAGTCCTGCGCGACATAGCCACCTCGAATGATTTCCGCCCACACCCCTTTCGTCAGCTTATCTCCGCGATAGACAGCCTTGCTGCCATGGCCGCCAGCCGGGGCGGGTTCATCTTGTTGCCAGCCTGGATCACGTTGCCCATGACAACCGTACCCACGTCGCCGGGTGGCAGCTTCGCGCGCTCAAGTGCAGCGCGGACGACTACGGCGCCGAGATCGACTGCCGGCGTATCCTTGAGCGTGCCGCCATATGTGCCGATGGCCGTTCGAACCGGCGAACAAATCACAACTTCTCGATTGGCCATGATTGACACTCCTCATATTGGGCGCGGCGGCCGCGCGGCAAACTCAAATATCCTTTTTAGGCTGTGGCCGCCCCGCCGCATTGCGCAAGATCAAGCGATTTCCGCCAGCCTAAACTCTTCAAGATTTCCAGTCGCTTAAGCGACCGCGCCGGCTTTTGGCTTCGCATGATAGGTCAGCAACCGCAGCGCATTGAACACGACGACAATCGTCGAGCCTTCGTGGATCAGCACGGCGAGGCCGAGGCCGGCCCAGCCGAACAGCGTCGCCGGAATGAGCACGGCGACCGCACCAAGCGCTATGACCAGATTCTGCCGGATGATCGCGCGCGCTGCGCGGCTCAAGCCGACAGCGAACGGAAGCTTGCCGAGATCGTCGCTCATCAACACGACATCCGCGGCCTCCAGCGCCACGTCGGTGCCGGCGCCACCCATGGCGATGCCGACCGTGGCGCGGGCGAGCGCGGGTCCGTCATTGGCGCCGTCGCCGACCATGGCCGCCTGGCCATATTCCTTCACGAGATCGGCGACGATGGCGATCTTGTCCTCGGGCAACAGGCTCGCCCGCACGTCGTCCAGGCCCACCGTCTGCGCAACCGCGCGAGCGACGCGCGCGTTGTCCCCTGTCAGCATAACCGTCTTGGTGACCCCTAACGATCGCAACTCGGTCAACACCGCCGCCACCCCGGCGCGCGGCGTATCCATCAACCCAACGACCCCGGCGAAGCGCCCATCCGCCCGTATCAACATCATCGTGCGCCCGGCCGATTCCAGACGTTCGACCTGCGCCGTCACTTCGGCGTTCATTGCCTCGCCTTCAAACAGTTTGAGATTGCCGATCTCGAGATCGCTGCATGCCAATAGTCGCGCGGATACCCTTGCCGTTCACCGCCGCGACGTCCGCGGGCTCGTCCCAGCGAAGCCCACGCTCGCGCGCGGCCGCGACAATGGCCTGGGCCAGAGGATGGCCGCTGCGGCTCTCCAGCGTCGCTGCCAGCGCAAGAACTTCGTTGTCCGTTGCGCCGAAGGCGACGACGTCCGTGAGGCGCGGCTTGCCTTCGGTGATGGTACCGGTCTTGTCGAAGGCAATCGCCGTCAGCCGGCCAAGATTTTCCAGATGCGCGCCGCCTTTGATCAGAACGCCTTGCTGGGCCGCTCGTGCCACGGCCGACAGCACCGCCGCCGGCGTTCCGATAGCGAGCGCGCAGGGCGAGGCCGCCACCAGTACCGCCATCGCGCGATAAAAGGACTCGGCAAAGGGAAAGCCGAACATCGGCGGCACGGCAATCAGCAGACCGGCGCCGATCAGCACGACCGGCACGAACACGCGCTCGATGCGGTCGGTCAAATTCTGGGTTGGCGACTTCTGCGTCTGCGCGTCGGAGACCATCCGCACCATGCGGGCCAGCGTATTCTCAGTGGCGAGCTTGGTGACTTCGACCAGCAGAACCCCGTCGCCATTGACGGTGCCGGCGAAGACGATATCGCCGGGAGCCTTATCCACCGGCACCGACTCGCCGGTCACCGGCGATTGATCAACAGCGGAGTTGCCCTCGATGACTTTGCCATCGGCCGGCAGGCGCTGGCCGGGCTTGACGATGACGATGTCGCCGCGCAGCAATTCCTCCACCGCGATCTCGACCTCCGCGCCGTCGCGGCGCACCAGCGCCGTCTTCGGCGCCAAATCGGCGAGCGCTTCGATCGCGTGGCGCGCCCGGTCCATGGCCGAATGCTCAAGGGCGTGACCGAGGCTGAACAGAAAGAGCAGCAGCGCGCCTTCGGCCCAGTCACCGATCGCCGCGGCCCCCACCGCCGCAACCAGCATGAGCGTGTCGATATCGAAGCGTTTCGCCCACAGGCTTTGCACCGCATCGCGCAGAGTGAAAAAGCCGCCGCATGCATAGGCGGCGAGATAGAATCCAAGCGATACCGCGTATGGCGCGCCCGCCAGACCGCCAAGCCAGCCGCCGAGCAGCAGCACACCCGCGGCGAAGCTGAACACCAACTCGCGATGCTCTGCCCACCATCCGGCATCGGCCTCCAAGGTGAAGACGCGATAGCCCAGCGCTTCGATGCGATGCACCACCGCCCGGTGCGACGATTTCTCGCTGTCGTATTCCAGGCGCAGGCGCTCGGCGGCATAACTGACTTTGGCTTCGAGCACGCCATCGAGGCGGCCGAGCGCGTGTTCGATCACGGTGGCGCAGGTCGGACAATCCATGCCTTCGATGCGCAGGCTCTCGTGCACATAACGCTTGTCGATCGACGCACCGGCCGCGGTGACCAGTTGGCGGACTTCAGCTAGTCCGATGCGTTCGGAGTCATAGTGCAGGCATAAACGTGCTCTGCCGTCTTCGCGAACGATGTGCGCCTGGTCAATGTGTTCGCTCTTAAGCAGAGAAATCAGCCGTTCGACGCAGGAGTCCCGTTCGTCGGGGACGTGCGGCAATACGAGCGTCAGATCGAGTATCAGTTTTTCAGTGGCCATCCTGGTCAAGGTACCGTTGCTAAAGAGAAAATCAGAACGGGCCATGAAATGCCGACAGCGGCTACGCCGAAAAAATGAGCCCGTGGAGGATTGATCAATCTAATAGCAAGTCGCTTGGGACTATCCGTTGCGGTGGATCAAAGCGGTTTCAGCATTTGACCGGAGGTAATCGATCTCCCGAGCGCCGGAAAAAGTCGACACACATTGTCACAAAATAGCACTGCGTTGACAAACATCTGTGACGTGTCCGTCCTAGGTATTGGTCAGTTCAGGATGCCCCAACGGGCCGGCATCATAAAGAACCTCCTCGCAAATCGTTGAAGTTCATCGCCCGAGCCGGCCTCAAAGCCGGGGGCACCCGGCTGTATTCCTGAAATCAAAAGCAACATCCAATCGGGCCAAAACCCGGCATCACTGGAGATAACCAATGCAAGAAGTTCAAACCCAATCCGAAACCAAAGGTAAATGCTGCGGCAAGAACGATGGCCACCGCGGCCAGCGTCGCGGCAAATGTGGCTCGTCCCACAAGCATGAAGCAAGCGCCGCAACAGCGCGCCCCCTCGAAATCCTGCAGCAGCGCTTCGCGCGCGGCGAGATCGACACGGCGGAGTTCGAGGAGAAGCGACGCCTCATCACGAACGCCTAACCCAACTCGTGACATCGCGACGTGAGATAGCGCTAACTAAACTGTTGGCGGCGATAGCAAACAGCTACGCCGCCAACAGTTCTTTTCTTCGCTCAGTGCTGGCGCTGTGAATCGTTCATAGCACCGCGCATGCCGCGTCCCATCATGCCGCCACCGTTCTTCATCATGGCTTCATGCGCCGCAACCATCCCGCGCTGGGCGAGATCGGTCACTTCCGCGGCGTGATCCTGGAGAGCCTTGACGGCAGTCGCGTCGGTCGAGGTCTGGACGACGATGACGCCCTTCTCGGTCGTCTCGTACGTGGTCTTGATCTTGTCCTTGTCCCGGAAGATCGCATGCAGCGCCGGGGTTTCGATCGGCAAACCTGGGTCGCGTCCTTCCTCGACCCGCTTTCCCATTTCGGCGACGTGCTTCTGGATCGTGGCCGCAACCTCGGGATCGTCCGATTCCGTGGCGGTACGAATGCCGTCCGGGAGGTTCGTCACGGTGCGCTTGATCTTGTCGTGATTGGAGAACAGGTCATGGAGGTCGGTGCGCTCACCGTCGGTCGCATTACCGCCCATCATACCCATCATGCCTGAGCCCATTTGACCCCGCATGCCGGGCCCCATCCGACCTCGCATGCCTTGGCCCCTTTGGCCCTGCACGCCCGGCTCCATCTGGCCATGCATACCCATTCCCATACCGCGCATGCCGCCCGGGCCGTGGCCGGCCGACTGCGCCAAGGCCCAGCCGCCGGCGAGCAGACTCGTGGCAGCGATGCCCACAATCACCAGTGTCTTTTTCTTCATCTGAATCTCCAATGCCAGTGCAACAGAAAGTCCGTTGCTTGTGCCCATTGGAGTGGCCCGAATTCACCCAAGTTTTTCAGGATTAGGGCTTTTTGTGGCAAAGTTTGTCAGACGCGGCGACAGCCATAATCCGACACACATTTCGCAAAACAGGCCGCGCGCGTCGGTCTATATTGCAGGAATGCAAGGTGGGCCACACATCCTGATCGTCGACGACCATCGCGAAATCCGCGATCTTGTCTCGCGCGCCTTGACCAAGGAGGGTTTCCGGGTCAGCACGGCGGCGGACGGCCGCGCCATGCATAAGGTCATGGCCGATGGCCGCATCGACCTCATCCTGCTCGATCTGATGCTGCCGGGCGAAGACGGGCTTTCGCTCTGCCGCACGCTTCGGGCGGAATCCAACATCCCGATCATCATGCTGACCGCCAAGGGCGAGGAGGTTGACCGCGTCATCGGCCTGGAAATGGGGGCAGATGATTACCTCTCGAAGCCATTCGGCAGCCGCGAGTTGGTGGCGCGAATCAAAGCCGTTCTACGCCGCAGCCACGAAACAATCTCGAAGGGAGACTCCGAGCAAAAGCCCAAGAGTTACCATTTTGGCCGCTGGGGTTTGGACACCGGCACCCGCGCGCTGCTGCGCGATGACGGCGTGACGGTGCCGTTGAGTACCGGCGAGTACGATCTGCTGATTGCGTTGGTCGAGCGGCCGCAACGTGTGCTCAATCGCGACCAATTGCTCGATCTGGCGCGAGGCCGTTCCTCGGCAGGCCTCGACCGCAGCATCGACACCCAGGTGAGCCGCCTGCGCAAAAAGCTTGAGCTAGATCCCAGCGATCCGCAAATCATCAAGACGGTGTGGGGCGGCGGCTACGTGTTTACGCCCGCGGTGAGCCACAAATGAACCGGCTTCTGCCCCAGAGCCTGTTTGGTCAGACGCTACTGGTTTTGGTCGCGGGATTGATCGTGTCGTTGCTCGTGGGGTCATGGATCTACACGCTGGACCGAGAGCAGGCGGTGCGGGCTGTCGGCGGGTTGGCCGCGGCGCAG
The DNA here is from genome assembly GCA_041662425.1 of Pseudolabrys sp. Classification (GTDB taxonomy): domain Bacteria; phylum Pseudomonadota; class Alphaproteobacteria; order Rhizobiales; family Xanthobacteraceae; genus Pseudolabrys. The sequence continues at coordinate 90,568 of JBAZSM010000003.1, read as the reverse complement.
CGCATTACCAATCTCACGAAGCTGGTGCAGGATACTCCGCGCGAAGGCCGCGAGCGGATCGTTGCTGGCTTGAGCGACCAAACCTTTCGCGTCTCGCTCTCGAGCCACCCTCCGACCATTACTCCGAACGACGATGACGCCGCGGTTGCTCAGGCGATCAAGGAATTTCTTGTTGACCAGCTTTCACTAACACCCGGCCGGCAGCCGCGCGTATCGGCATCGCCGCCGGACGGTTCAGTATTTGGAGGCAGGGGCCTAATGATGGGGCGCGGGCCGATGATGCATGGCTTCGGCGGCTTCGGAGGTTTCGGGGGCTTCCGTGATTTACAGGTCGCGGTCCCCTTGACCGATGGCCAATGGCTCTCGTTCGCGACAGCCCTCCCCGAGAGCGGCTCGACCTTTTCGCGCCAGTTTTTGCTTTCGATGGCAATTATGGCGATTGTCATTTTTGGCGCTTCGTTGTGGGCTGTGCGCCGCGTGACGGCGCCGCTTGCCGCAGTGTCGGTAGCGGCCGAACGGCTCGGCAATGATCTAAATGCGCCGCCAATGCCGGAAACGGGCTCGATTGAGACGCGTCAGGCCTCGCGTGCGTTCAACACCATGCAGGCCCGGCTGCGTAGCCTGATCGAAAACCGGACGCGCATGCTGGCGGCGATCTCGCACGATCTGCGCACGCCGCTGACACTGCTGCGCCTGCGCGCAGAAAATGTTGAAAACCAGCAAGAGCGCGACAAGATGCTGGCCACCATTGCCGAGATGGACTCGATGATCGGCGAAACACTGCAATGCGCCCGCGATGAAACGACGACCGAGATACGGCGCCCCACCGATATCGCGGCGCTCGTCCAAAGCATCGTCGATGACATGGCAGATGCCGGCATGCCGGTAAAACTGCAGTCAGCCGATCCTATCGTGTACGACTGCCGGCCCGATGCCTTTAAGCGTGCGATCCGTAATCTGCTCGACAATGCGGTCAAGTACGGCAAGGCGGCGAGCCTGGCGATCCAGATGACGCCGAAAGCGATCGAGATTATCATTGATGATGAAGGCCCCGGAATTCCCGAACAAGAACTCTCGCGGGTATTCGATCCGTTTTATCGTCTTGAAGAATCGCGAAGCCGGGACACAGGCGGAGTTGGGCTCGGCTTGGCGATCGCCCAGTCGATCGTGCAAGCCCACCGCGGCGACCTCATCCTCAGCAACAGGCCGGCAGGCGGTCTTCGCGCTCAAATTTCCCTGCCGCGATGAGCGGTCTATTGGGGTTCGGAACGAACAGTTTCCCACTTAATTTTGCTGCCGCAAATACCAGCAAACACCTTCATACGGTCAAGTTCGACCTTACCCCTCGACGCATCGTGTCCGGTCGAAAGGCAGGAATCGGGCTTTCCGCCTTGCAGGAGGGGTGCAGATGTTCCGTAATCTCTCATTATGCGAGTCTGCGCGGGGTGCGACCTGCGATTAACCGAGGAGCAGCCGCGATCCCGACTCGCCCTAGATCATCAGCTCCGTTATTGCCCATACGAGCGCGTCTACCCGATCCGGGGAGTATCCCATTTCCTTGCGATCGAAGTCGACTGTGAAGGCACACATCTGGTCTTCGAGCCTCGGAAACGGCCCCACGTGGCGCACCCTACCCTGTTCGTACAGGGCGCTTACGGGCTCGGCGCGCGTCACCTTGCCACGCGAAGCCCAGACCGCGCGGAGGGGAACCGTTGAGTCCAGCATGCGTAAGGTGTTCTCGACCATCTCGCCGCCGTTGTTAGTTTCGGCAATAATCCGATCGCCTCTACGGGCGCGCAGGAGTCTGATGGCAGTTGTCGCCCATTCATTTGGGGCCATGACGCCTGAGACGTCGTCAAGGACGTAGGCGCAGCCATCATCACCCAACCCGGCGCAAATAACCCCGCATTCGTTGGAATCCTCTTCGCTCGAAGCGTTCGGATCGATCGCCACGACGATGCGGTTGAGCGGCGGCAGATCAACCTCTCGAATTCTGAGGGCCTCGATATGGCTTCGAACCCAGAGCGCGCCTTCCATATCCTCCAGCATTTCCGCCTCGAGCTCCTGCCGTCCAAGCCGGGTGCCACCGTATTTACGCAATACGGTGGTCAGGAATTTGTCGGCGAGATTGCTGCGGTTATCGAAGGTTGAGCCACGCGTTACAACCGTGCCCGGGTCGGCGATGATGTGCTTCAGGAGCTGGATCGGGCGCGGTGTCGTCGTGATGCAGACCTGCGGGTTCTTGCCGGTGCGGAGGCCAAACTGCAGCTGGTCCCAAGCCTCCTGCGCGTATTGCCATTTCGCCAGTTCGTCGCACCCGAGAGAGCGTCTGGTGGCGGACGCAGTCGTAGTCGAACCTGTCTCAGCATCTGAATTCCCTGCGAACAGGGAAAAGAATAGGGAAATTTGCAAAAAACGGACTCAGGCAAGATTCTCGACGCCTAAGAAGGCGCAGTTTCATTGGCTTAGGGCCAATTTTTCCCTACGCGACGAAGCAGGGAATTAATTTGGTTGAACAGGGAATTCCATCCCAAAACTGGGAGATTTGCCCAAATGACTGCCGGACGAGTTTTCGGCGCACACAGTGGTCCGGATTGGCTACGCCATAGGTACGACGACAGTACGATACTCGCCTTTAGCCCTTCTATAAACAACACTATAATAACGGCAGTGATTAATCGGTTCAATCGTCAGCTGACTACCACCGGCAACAGATATACGCGATGGTGACGAGCTGGAAAGTTCGACGATGAAGCTGCGCCGTGACGTTGGCTGGCTTGTTTGCAAGTGCTCAGTATTGATCACAATACCGTTGAAGCAGCCATGCGCGACGATCTCCGTGACATCCGGCTGCATAGGCTGCCCCAAAGTCCACTCTGCTGTTCCTCGCGCCCAAGGTCTAACTTGAAGGCGTTTATCGGAAAATCCACAGCTTGACCGATCAGATGAACTGCACGGCGACGCTGCCGAGCGGGCCGAAATCGGCATGCAGCGTGTCGCCCTTGCTGGCCCAAACCGGCCGGGTGAACGAGCCCGACAACATCAGGTCTCCGGGCTTCAGCGTGATATCGAACGGCGCAAGCTTATTCGCGAGCCAGGCGATGGCAAGCGCCGGATGACCGAGCACGCCGGCGGCAATCCCTGTCTCTTCGATTTCCGAGTTACGATAGAAGATGGCACCGACCCAGCGCAGGTCGACATCCTGCGGGCGCACCGGACGACCGCCCAGCACGATGCCGGCGGCGGCACCGTTATCGGCGACGGTGTCGAAAATCTTGCGCGGCTCCGCGACGCGCGCGTCGATGATCTCGATCGACGGCACAACATATTCGGTGGCGCGAAGGACATCGAGTAGCCCGACATTCGGACCTTTCAACGGTTCCTTGAGGACGAAGGTCAACTCCGGCTCGACGCGCGGCACGCAATATTTTTCGAATCGTACCTTGGCACCATCGCTCAGGATCAGGTCGTCGAACAGATACCCGTAATCGGGCTCGTCGATCTTCGACGAGGCCTGCATCGCCTTGGATGTGAGACCGATCTTATGGCCGATAATCTTCGCGCCCGACTTCACCTTGGCTTGGGCGACCGCAGACGAGATCGCGTAGGAATCCTCGATCTGAATCTCGGGGAACATCTGCGAGGGTCGCTCGCCTTGCTTTTTGGTGAGATGGCTCTCGAGCAGCGAGCAGACGACCTTGGCACGTTGTTCTTCGTTCAGCATTCGGATTGACCTTGGATATTCGCCGGCACCACGGTCGGCTATGCGCGCTATGCAGCGCGACTGGCGATACTGAGTGCCACCCGCCTAGGGCGCAATGCCGAGATCGTTATAGGCAAGGGCAAAGTTGGAATGGCGAATTCGGGGCCTTGCGTGAGGCTGCTGGCCCAGCGCGTCGTGATTGTGCGCAGGCGCGTGTAGAAGCGGATACCTTCGGGCCAATGCATAAGGTGGTGGCCGAACAGTGAGGATTCGGCGGCGGTCAAGCCGCAAAAGACCTCTTTATCAATCGAAATAGCGCGAGGCGATACGCCAATACGCGAGTTGCCATCCCGAATTGCCCGAGCGTTGCACCCCGCGTTGCCATGTCATGCGCGCTAGACTACGAAAGCGTGACCGTCATCAAACGCGATCGTTCATCATGACAAGCCACAACGCAGAAGCCCGACTCCGCGAACTCGGCATCGAACTGCCCTCGCCGCCACCGCCGCGCACTGCGCGCATCATGATGGCGAAGGTTGCCGGTAATTTGCTCTTCGTCTCCGGCCAGTTGCCGAGCTGGAACGGAGAATTGCGCTATGTCGGCAAGGTCGGCCGTGAATTTACGTTGGCCAATGCGCAGGCGGCCGCGCGGCTGTCCGCACTCAATGTGATCGCGCATGCGCGCGCCGTCGTTGGCGGCGATCTCGGCCGCATTGCCGAGGTCACGTATCTGCGCGGTTACGTCAATGTCACGGAAGATTTCTTCGAGATCGCGCAGTCGGTCAACGGCGCGTCCGATCTGATGATCGATGTGTTCGAGGCCGCCGGTACGCACGCGCGTACCGCCATCGGTGTCGCAATGATGCCCTACAATGCAGCAATCGAGGTTGAAGCGCAGTTTCTCCTGAAGTAAGTGGCATCATCGCCTTTCTCTGGAGACTTAACGCATGCTCTACATCATCTATCAGGAAGACGGCCCCGACAGCCTCGCCATCCGCGCCGCGACCAAGGAAAAGCACTTCGCCTATCTTGCCGAGCACGAGAGCATTCTGGTGCTGGGCGGCGCGATGCTGGCTGAAGACGAGAAGCTGACCCGCACCGGTAGCGTGCTAATCCTCAATGTTCCGAGCCTCGCCGACGCTCAGAAATTCTCGGAAAACGAGCCATTCCGCAAGGCCGGTCTATTCAAGTCGGTAAAAATCACGCGCATGCGCCGTGGCCAGTGGAATCCGGCGGTCGCGCCGAGAACACCGGAAGGTAGCTGACGCTTCCTGCGACCGCTGATTGGGGTTCAGCGGCCGACAACTGCGACGGCCGGCATTCCGAAATATCTGCCATAACAATCGGCATATATCGGCCGTCGCAAACGCGATGGTTTCCAGCCGGGGCCACATGGCACACTTCATGCTCTGTATTGAACCCGCTTTAATTTCCAAGCCAGCGAAAGCCATCCTGATGCGCAAACTTAGCCTTGCTGTTGCTCTTCTGCTCACATCCGGCGCCGCTTTTGCCGCACCGATGACGCCGAGCGAGGTCGCGAACCTTTCCGGGCCCGACCGCCAGAGCAAGCTGGAAGTCTGCGCCAAGGATGAGGGCAAGGTCACGCTTTACTCGAGCTTGATCGTCAATCAGGCGCTCAAGCCGATCGAGACCGCGTTCCATGCCAAGTATCCCTACATCGAAGTCGGATACGTCCGCGAAACTGGCGGCGGCATGATGCAGAAGTTGACGACGGAAGCGCGCGCCGGCAAGCCCGTCGCGAGCGTCATCGAAGCAACCGGCATCGACGCATTGGCGCGCGACGCCGGGCTCACAATTCCATTCAAGACGCCGCTCGGGGACGCCTATCCCGCCGAATACAAAGGCGCGGACTGGATTGCGAGCCGCATGAGCTATTTCGGCCCGTCCTACAACACCAAGCTGGTCGCCGCCGCCGACGCGCCGAAGGCCTGGACCGATCTCGCAGATCCGAAGTGGAAGGGCAAACTGGTCTGGAGTTCGGAATCCACCGGCGCGCCGCTGATGATCACCGCTTTGCGCAAAGCGCTCGGCGAAGACAAGGCGATGGAGTTTTTCAAGGCGCTCGCCAAGAATAACGTGTCGAGCGTGTCGGTGAACCAGCGCCAAGTCGTCAACATGGTGATGGCCGGCGAATATGCGATGTCGCTCGATGCCTTCCTGCATCACCCGATCATCAGCGCCAAGGCCGGCGCGCCGGTCGCCGCCCTCCCGCTTTCGCCGATCATCGCAACCAACGGTTCGGTGCTGTTCCCGAAGAATGGTCCGCAGCCCTGCTCCGGCATGCTGCTGATCGACTTCATCCTGTCGGAGCCCGGCCAGCAGATCATGCGTGACGCCGAATATTTCCCGGCGCTTCCGGCCGTGGCGCCGCTGCCGACGCTCGATCCGGTGCTGCCGAAGCGCGCCGGCATCAAGGAACTGTTCCTCAGTCCCGCCGTCATCGCCGCCGAGCAGCAGAAGTCGCTGGACATCTATCAGCAGCTATTCCGCTAATGATGGCATCTGACAGGCTGACGCGATCATGACATTGGTTCGCGTCGGCCTGACCGCCATTCTGGTTCTTATCCTGCTGCCGCTGGTCGGATTTTTAATATTCACCAGCCTGCATCAGACACAGATCGACGGCAGCTTCGGACCGACAACGGTTCGCTTCTTCGCTGGCTTGTTCAGTAGCGCGCGGTTCTTCGAGAATGTCGTCAATACGCTGCTCTATTCGTTCGGCTCGGCGCTGGTCGCCATCGTCCTCGGCACGATCCAAGCGTGGATTGCCGAGCGCACCAATGCTCCGGGACGCTCGCTGCTTTATGTCGTCGCCATCCTGTCGCTGAGCATTCCCTACGTCCTCTACACCGTCGGCTGGCTGCTGTTCCTCGGCCGCGCCGGCCCGGTCAATGCCGTGCTGCAGGCGATCACCGGCTCGGCCGCGCCGATCATCAATGTCTATACGATGTCCGGGCAGATCCTGATCGAAGGGCTGCTTTGGACGCCGGTCGCGTTCCTGCTGCTCGCCGCGGTGTTTCGTAACGCCGATGCCTCGTTTGAAGAAGCCAGCCTGATGAGCGGCGCCTCGGTCGGCCAGACCATGCGTAATATCAGCATGCGCCTCGCCGCGCCCGCGATCCTTGCGCTGGCGCTGCTGGTGTTCATCCGCGTGATCGAGTCATTTGAAGTGCCGGCGCTGGTTGGCATGCCCGGCCGCTTCTACGTTCTAACGACCGACGTGTTCACCGAGATCTTCGGCATGTCACCGCCGAACTACGGACGCGCCGCCGCGCTGTCGGTTGTTCTTATCGGCTGCGTCGCGGTGCTGCTGTGGTTCTATTCGCGGCTGTCGCGGCACAGCTACAAATACCGCACCATAACCGGCAAGGGATTCCGCCCGCGGCAGGTGTCGCTCGGCCGCTGGCGGCTCGCAGCGACGGCGGCGATCATCCTCAATGCCGTCGTCATTATCGGCATACCCTTTTTCATGCTGCTGTGGGCGGCGCTGCTGCCCTACTACCAGCCGATATCGATCGCAGCCATGTCGCAGTTCTCCGGCAAGTTCTTCGCCATGGTGATGGGCAGCTCGACGTTGCGCGACACGCTGCTGAACACAGCCATTCTCGGCGTCGGCACCGCGACCGCTGTAACGGCGATGAGCGCGGCCGGCGGCTGGTTCATCGCAAGGCGACACCCGGGCGCCTGGCTGCTCGACCAATTGGCCTCGGCACCTTTGGCCTTTCCGGCCATCGTGCTCGGCCTCGGCTTTCTTAACCTGTTTCTTGCAGCACCGGTGTCGCTCTACGGCACAATTACGTCGTTGGTCATCGCCTCGGCCATCGCCTGCCTGCCCTACGGCATCCGCTACGGCACGGTCGGCGTATCGCAACTTCATCCGGAACTGGAAGAGGCCTCGCGCGCCAGCGGTGCCAGCGAGGCGACGACCTTCCTGCGCGTCGTCGTGCCGCTGATCGCGCCGTCGCTGATCGCCTGCTGGCTGCTAGTGTTTCTTCTGTCGGTGCGCGCGGTATCGATGCCGCTGATGCTGGCCGGGCCGAACAACGCGGTCGTGGCGTCCGCACTGTACGATCTATGGAAAGACGGCCAGACTGGCGAACTCGCCGCGATGGGCCTGGTCTGGACCGGGGCGATGACGGTGGTCAGTCTCGCGTTCTTCGGCCTCGCCCGCCGCTTTGGCACATCCCTGCATTGAAGGCATAAAGAAGATGTTGCGGATCCAAGGCCTGCGCCGCGAATTTAAGGAAAGCGGCAGCACAATCACCGGCGGCGTGCTCGGCATCGATCTGACGATCGAAGGCGGCGAGTTCTTCACGCTGCTGGGACCTTCCGGCTGTGGCAAGACAACGACCTTGCGCAGCATCGCCGGCCTCGAAAAGCCCGACGCCGGGCGCATTACGCTCGGTGAGCGCGTGCTGTTCGACGCCGCCGCGCGCGTCGACGTGTCGATGCAAGAACGGCAGATCGGCATGGTGTTCCAGTCCTATGCGGTATGGCCGCATATGACGGTGTACGAGAACGCCGCCTACCCGCTGCGCTTCGGCCAGCACAGCAAGCTCGACAAAAAAGAAGTGCGCACGCGCGTCATGGACGTGCTCGAGATCGTCGATCTTGCGTCATTCGCCGACCGCCCGGCTCCGAAACTGAGCGGCGGCCAACAACAGCGCCTCGCGCTGGCGCGCGCGCTGGTGCACTGCCCCTCCGTGCTGCTGCTCGACGAGCCACTCTCCAATCTCGACGCCGCCTTGCGCGACCAGATGCGCCGCGAAATCCGCCGTCTGCAACGCGAGACCAAAGTGACGGCGATCTATGTCACCCACGATCAGGCCGAGGCGCTGGCCATTTCCGACCGCATCGCGGTGATGAACCATGGCTTGGTCGAGCAGATCGGCACCTCGCGCGCGATCTACAGCGAGCCGGCCAATGCTTTCGTCGCACGCTTCATTGGCCTCTCCAACATGCTCACCTGCGACGCCGTCACGTCCGCCTCAGGCGATGAAGTCACGGTCAAAACCGCCATCGGCGAACTGCGCGGCCTGCGCATGGCCGGCCACGACGCCGGCAAGGATGTCATCATCCGTCCAGAAAACATCCTGCTCAATCCGCCCGGCGATGCGGGCGTCATCAACCGCATCAACGGACGCATCGCCAGCGTCGCCTTCATGGGCGAACTGACCGAATACGAAGTCGATGCCGGGCAGAACGTGACGCTCACCGTGCGCGGCCGCGATCACACGCTGACGCCGGGCACCGAAGTGACGCTCGGTCTGCCGGTCGATGCCGTTAAAGTGCTATAGCCAGATCGGGCGATAACGTGGTCGCCGCGATGGTGTCGCGGAAGGCCTTGATCAGGGCCTTGGCCAAAGGCGGCAATGGCCGGTCGCCGCGATAGGTTATCCCGATCGGCAGCAAACCACCGCCGATCTCGCCGCCGATAATCTTGATGCTGCGGCGCGCCTCGCCGAGCTGCGCCAGATGCAGCGGCAGCACGGCGATGGAATCGCTCTCCTCGAGCAGCGCCATGATCACCTGAAACGAGACGGTTTCGATCATGCGCTCGCGCGGCTTGAAGCCGTTGCGCAGCATGTAGCGCTCGACCGGCTCGCGCGCCGAAGAGCCTTCCGGCGGCAAGATCCAGCCGTAGCCCGACATATCGCCGGCGGGGGTCTTGGCGCGCGCCAGAGGATGGCGTGCCGACACCACCGGTACGAACGGCACTTCAAACAAAATCTCATGCGTGAAGTCGTAACGCGCCGACGTGCCGAGCACGCGGCCCATCACGAGATCGACCTCGTTCTGCGCCAGGGCGCGCGCCATCTGGTCGATCGTGCCCTCGATAACGCGGATCACCATACCCGGACCCGAGCGCTGCAAGGCGAGCAGGCTGCGCGGCAACAAATCGGGCAGCACGGTCATGGTGCCGCCGACCGACAGTGTGCCGGTCAAACCGTTGCGCGCGGCGGTCAGGTCGTCGCCGATGCGATCCAGTTCCGCGAACAGTGCCTCGATATGCGGCAGGACGATACCGCCGGCCGCGTTCGGCACGACGGCGCGCGGGCGGCGGTCGAACAGCGGGGTGCCGAGGATGGTCTCGACCTCGCGCAGCTTCTTGGTCACCGCCGGCTGGGCGAGATTCAGGGCCTCGGCGGCGCGGGAGATGCTCTCATGGCGCGCAACCTCCAGCACCACGCGCAAATGTGAGAGTTTGCAGCGTGTTGTGATCTTCCGGCGGAGGCCTTCTGCACTCAGGAACTCGGGTCCTGCCATTCCGTAATCTTCCAAATACCGGTCTGGCATATTCGGACGAATATACGGCGTGACGCAATCGCTATTTTTTCGCTTGCCCCCGGCGTGCGAGTTTCAGTCCCATCATCAGAGTCCTTTGCAATCAGAACGAGGCCGACCTTGAAGATCAAGAGTTACACGATCGAGCGCACCTCACTGCCCGACGCCGACCCGAACTGGAAGATTTCCGGCTTCGCCATTCCGACCAATGACGGGTGCGTCGTCACGCTGACCGCCGAAGACGGCACAAAGGGCGAAGGCTACGCCGCCGCCTTCGCGCATCTCGGCGCAACGCAGGAAGGCACCTATCAGGCGATCGAACAGATGTGCAAACGCATCGTCGGCAAGGACGCCATGGCGATCGAAGCCAATATGGTGATCGTGCGCGGCACGATCCGCGGCAACAATCCGGCCAAGGGCGCGATGGATTGCGCGCTGCACGATCTGGTCGCGCGCATTCTGAAAGTGCCGCTGTACCAGATCCTCGGCGGCAAGACGCGCTCCAAGATCCCGCTGCTGCGCATCCTCTCGATCAAATCGCCCACCGAAGTGCGTGAGACCGCCAAGGCGCTCATCGACAAAGGCTACCGCTACGTCAAGATCAAGGGTAACGGCAATCCGAAGGAAGACGCCGAGCGCGTCAAGCTGGTGCGTCAGGCCGTCGGCGACAAGATATTCATCTGCGTCGACCCTAATCAGGCCTATCGCACCAAGTCGGCGATCGAATTCGCCCGCCGTGTCGAGGAATATGACGTGAGCTTCCTCGAGCAGCCAGTCGGTGATGCCGACATTCAGGCGCTCGAAACCATAGCCCGCAATGTCGAACTGCCGGTGGAGGCCGACGAGTCCGCGACCATGGTCGAGCAGGTCATGGACCTCACCGCCAATCGCCGCATCGACCAGATCAACCTCAAGATCCCGCGTTCGGGCGGCATCCTCAACATCAAGACGATGGCGCGGATGTGCGAGATCAGCAACATCGGTTGCCGCCTTGGCGCCAATGTCGGGAGCCGCTTGCTAGCCGCGCATGCGCTGCATGTCGCCGCTTCGCTGCCGAATATCGATTTCGCCTGCGAACTCGCCGAATTCGAACGCCTGCAGAACGATCCCTATGAAGGCCTTGAAGTTGTTGACGGTGAACTGACGGTGCCGGACGAGATCGGCACTGGCGTGCGCCGCCGGGCGTCCTAATTTTCATAGACGCTAAAAAAAGCGCCTCCCCGCGAATACGGGGAGGCGCTCTTGTTTTGGCGTGTCGCTACGGGTTACGCCGCGCGCGTGACGAACTTGCTGACGAAATACGCATCCAGCATCTCGGTGCCGCCCTCGCGACCATAGCCGGACTCCTTGATGCCGCCGAACGGCGTCTCCGGCAGGCCAAGACCAAAGTGGTTGATCGACACCATGCCGGAATCAAGCCCCATCAGCATGTCGCTGCGCGCCGCCGAGTTGGTGAAGCCGTAAGATGCCAAACCAAAGGTCGTGTCATTGGCCTGCGCAATGATGTCTTCGTCGCGCGCGAAGGGCGTGAACAACGCCACCGGGCCGAACGGCTCGTCGGTCATGATGCGAGAATCCGCCGGAATATCCGTCAGCACAGTCGGCTCGTAGAAATAGCCACGGTTGCCCGAGCGGCGGCCACCGGCCGCGATCTTTGCGCCGCCCTTCACCGCGTCATCGACAATCTTCTCAACACCATCGCGGCGGCGGATATTGGCCAGCGGGCCCATCTGCGTCGCCGCGTCCATGCCATCGCCGACCCGCAGCGCCTTGGCGGCTTCAACGAAGGCGGCGAGCGTGCGATCATACAGCTTTTCCTGCACATAAAAGCGGGTCGGAGAAATGCAGACCTGGCCGGCATTTCGATACTTGCCGGCGACGATCCTCTGCACCACCTGCTCGACCGCGACGTCGTCGAAAATCACGACTGGCGCGTGGCCACCAAGCTCCATCGTGCACGGCTTCATATAACCGGCCGCCAGCTTGGCGAGATGCTTGCCGACCGGCACCGAGCCGGTGAACGACACCTTGCGCACGACCGGCGACGGTACTAGATATTCCGAGATCATCGGCGGGTGGCCGAACAGCATGCTCAGCACGCCCGACGGCAGGCCGGCTTCGACCAATGCCTCGGCGAGCGCAACGCAGCTCGACGGCGCTTCTTCCGGACCCTTGATGATGATGGCGCAGCCGGCGGCGATGGCCGCGGCGATCTTCTTGGCGGCCTGGTTGGCCGGGAAATTCCACGGCGTGAAGGCGGCGACAACGCCGACCGGCTCGAGCACAACACGCTGCGTCACGCCCGGTACGCGCGCCGGAATATCGCGGCCGTAAGATCTTATCGCCTCGTTGGCACTCCATACGAAGGTATCTGCGCACATCGTCACTTCAATGCGCGCTTCGGCGATCGGCTTGCCCATCTCGGCCGTGATCTTGACGGCGATGTCCTCGCGCCGCGCGGCAAGGATCTGCGCGGCCCTGGTCAAGATTTCGGCGCGCTTGAAGGCCGGCGTCTTGCGCCAGATCTCGAAACCAGCCTGCGCGGTAGCCAGCGCCTCGTCGAGATCGGCTGTGGTCGCCACCGCGACCTTGCCGATCACGCGCTCATTGGCGGGGTTGACGATATCGCGCCATTCCTGCGCGCCACCGGCACGCCACTTATTGGCGATCATTAGATTTGCGGTGAGGATCGATTCATTCGCCATAGCGGACTTCCTTTGGCCATTCCCGTGAAAAAGCGACGCCGGCTCAGAGCCGGCGTTTTGGACGCGTTAATCAACGTCAGAAAAAGTGGCGGCAGCCCTGCGTGCGTCGCTGCAGGGGGGAGAAACGACGAACGCAATCGCTGCCGCCGGGGGACCTGTTTAGTTCAGCTCTCAGTTCATTTTGCACTCTTGGTGATAGGCATCCTTCTGGTTCTTCAGAAGCACACCCTTAGTCACCATGCTGACGCGACCCTTATCGTCCTTACCGACTTCGAGCAGGTAGAAGTCTTCCATCGGAAAGTTGTTGTTGGAGAAAGCGAAGTTGCCGCGGACCGAGTCAAACTTGGCGGTCTTGAGCGCTTCCGAGAACGCCTTCTTGTCGGAGACGTCGCCCTTGGTCTTGGTCAGGGCGGCATCGATCAGCTTGACCGAGTCATAAGCCTGCGCCGCGAAGTTCGACGGGATGCGATTGAACTTCTTCTCGAACGCCGCAACGAACTTCTTGTTGGCGGCATTGTCGGTATCCGGAGCCCAGACCTGCGCGGTCATGACGCCGAGCGCCGTCTCGTTGAGCGCCGGCAGTGTGAGGCCATCGACGGTGGCGACTACGATCAGCGGCACCTTGCCGAGCAGACCGGCCTGGCGATACTGCTTGATGAAGTTGACGCCGAGGCCGCCGGCATAGTGCGCGAACACCGCATCCGGCTTCGACAGAGCGATCTGCGCCAGTTCGGCCGACAGATCCATCTGGTTCATCGGCGTGTGCAGCTCCTTGACGAACTCGCCCTTGTAGTAACGGCGGAAACCGGACAGCGCGTCCTTCCAGCCCTGAAAATTCGGGCCCATGGCGAAGACCTTCTTGTAGCCCTTTTCCGTCGCGTACTTGCCGACCGCTTCGCTCATCTGGTCGTTTTGCCACGAGGTCGAGAAGAAATACGGCGAACACTCGGCGCCGGCCATCGGCGAGGGACCGGAGGCCGAGCCGATAAGGAAGACGCCAGCGTCGGTGATCTTCTTGTTCACCGCCATCATGACGTTGGAATAGGACACGCCAGCGATGATCGGAACTTTGTCTTCGGTGATCAGCTTTTGCGCAGCCTGAACGCCGACATCCGGTTTCACCTGATCGTCTTCCTTGACGACTTCGATGGTCTTGCCGCCGAGCTTGCCGCCCATCTCTTCAAGACCGAGCATGAAGCCGTCATACTGGTCCTGGCCCATCGCGCCGATGGAGCCAGAGAGCGTGGCCAGGAAGCCGATCTTGAGATCGGCCGCGAGAGCCGGGGTAGCGAGCAGCGGAACGCTGGCGAGAAGCGCAGCGCAGAGTTTGGTCGTTTTCTTCATAGACACTCTTCCCTCTAGAAATGAGAACTAGACGCCGAGATACGCTTTGAGCTCGTCCTGACGAGCGTTGAATTCCTGTGACGTTCCTTCCCAGACCACGCGCCCCTTCGACAGCACGTGGTGCCGGCTGGCGAGATCGAGCAGTGGTTTCAAGTTTTTGTCCGTGACGATGATGGAGAGACCCTGGCGCCGCAATTCGCGCAGCGAATTCCAGATTTCTTCGCTGACCAGCGGAGCAAGACCTTCGGTCGCCTCATCGAGAATGAGCAAACGCGGATTGGTGACGAGCGCGCGCGAGATCGCCAGCATCTGCTGCTCGCCGCCGGACAAAGTCGCGGCGAGCCGACCCTTGCGCTCCTTCAGGCGCGGGAAAAGCGCGTAGACGCGGTCGACAGTCCACGGATTTTCCGCGTGGTGGATGTTGCGTTGGAAGGCAATGAGGTTTTCGTAGACCGAGAGCGTCGGAAAAACACGGCGGCCTTCCGGCACGAGACCGATACCGGCGCGCGCGACTTCGTGCGAGGGCCGCGCGTGGATCGGCTTGCCGTCGAACAGGATTGTGCCGGCACGCGGGCGCACGAAACCCATGATGGTCGAAATGAGCGTCGAGCGGCCCATGCCGTTGCGGCCGAGCAGCGTGACGAAATCGCCCGCCTTGACGTTCATCGAAACGCCGAACAGCACCTGTGTGGCGTCGTAGCTCGATTCCACGCTATTGACCTCGAGCAATGTCATGCCGTCTCCCCAAGATAGGAGGCACGCACTTCCTTGTTCTCACGGATCTCGGCCGGCGTGCCGGTGGCGATGATGCGTCCGTAAACCAGAACGCTGATGCGGTCGGCGAGCGCGAAGACGGCATCCATGTCGTGCTCGACAAGGATGGTGGAGAAGCGGCCGCGAAAGCTCTTGAGCAGGTCGACCATCAGCTTCGACTCGACCGTACCCATGCCGGCCATCGGCTCGTCAAGCAGCAGAACCTTCGGATCGGACGCGATCACCATCGCCATTTCGAGCTGGCGCAGTTCGCCGTAAGATACGGTGCGCGCGACGAGGTCGGCCTTACTGCCGAGCCCGACATCTTGCAGCACCGCGAGCGCCGGCTCGCGCAGCGCGCTATCATTCACCGCCGGCTCCCAGAAACGGAAGCTGTGACCGCGCTTGGCCTGCACCGCCAGAATGACATTCTCCAGCACGGTGAGTTCGCGCAGCACCGACGTCACCTGGAACGAACGGCCAAGCCCAAGCAGGATGCGACGATCGGTACGCATGCGCGTGATGTCGGTGTCGCCGAGCGCGATGCGCCCCGCGGTCGGGAAATGCTCGCCGGTGATTTGCTTGATGAACGTCGTCTTGCCGGCGCCGTTCGGGCCGATGATGGCGTGGACTTCGCCCGGCATCAGATCGAAATCGACGTCGTCGGACGCCAGAACGCCGCTGAAGCGTTTGATCAGGCCGCGCGTCGACAGGACGGGACCGCTCACCGGCTCCTCCCTTGCAATAGACCCCAGAGCCCGCGCTTGGCCAGCAGCCCGACCAGCACGATGATAACACCGACGGTGCCGAGCCAATGATCGGTGACGCGCTTCAACAGGTCTTCGATCAGCAGGAAAGCGAAGGCGCCGTAGGCGGGCCCCATGACCGTACCGGTGCCACCGAGTACGACCATGATCATCAGGTCGCCAGACACGGTCCAGGACGCATAGGCCGGCGACGCGAATGTCGTCATGTTGGCAAGGAAGAAGCCGGCAACGCCGGCGATCGCGCCGGAGATCATATAAGCGACGAGCTTGTAAGTAAGGGTGGGATAACCGAGGGCCTTCATGCGGTCCTCATTGATCATGCAGCCGCGCAGCACCAGACCGAAAGACGAGTGGTAGAGCCGGTAGCTGCCATAAATGATGAGGCAGAGCGTCGCGAACACAACGTAATAGAGAAGCACGGGCTGCTTCAACGTCGCGCCACCGAAGCTGGAGGCAAGACGGATCGGCAGACCGTCGTCGCCGCCATACTGCTTGAGGCTGACCGTCAGAAAGAAAAACATCTGCGCGAAGGCCAGCGTGATCATGATGAAGGCGACGCCGCGCGTGCGCAGCGCGATGGCGCCGGTCACGGCCGCCGCGAAAGCGGCTGCAACGATCGCGAAAGCAATATGCACCCAGCCATTGGCGATGCCGTAAAAGGCCGGGATCGCGACGCTGTAAGCGCCGATGCCCATGAACAGCGAATGGCCGAAGCTGACCATGCCGCCGAAGCCCAGCACCAGATTGAGCGCGGTCCCGGCCACGGCAAACACCAGAAGCCGCGTGACCAGAATGACGTAATACGGCGTCTCCAAATACCCCGCCGCTGGTGGCAGCAGGAGGAGAGTCAGCGCGAACAGCACGCTGACGATCACGCCGATGCGCGAGCGTGACATTTTCCGGGGATTGGGGGGTACGGCCGCCATTGACGTCATCTCACCGTCCCCGCACCGGAAACAGGCCGTTCGGGCGGAACGCCAGAACGAGCGCCATCAGCAGATAGATGATCATCGAGGCGACCGCCGGTCCCGCCGCACCGGCAAGGGACGAACTCAGGAAGCCCTCGAACACGAAGGGCAGCATCGAACGGCCGACGGTATCGACGACGCCGACAATGAGCGCCGCAAAGAACGCGCCGCGTACCGACCCGATGCCGCCGATGACGATGACGACAACTGTGAGGATCAACACGCCCTCGCCCATGCCGGGTTCGACCGACAGGATCGGCGCAGCAAGCGCCCCGGCGATGCCAGCAAGCCCGGCCCCGATACCGAAGATCATGGTGTTGAGCAGATTGATGTTGACGCCGAGGCCGGCGACCATCGCGCGATCCGACGCACCGGCGCGGATAAGCATGCCGAAGCGCGTCTCGTGAATGAGGATGTAGGCAGCGATGGCGATCGCTAGGCCAGCACCGACGATGAGCAGGCGATAGACCGGATAGCCAACGCCGAGTACTTCGTAAGTATCGGACAGTGCGTCCGGCATGCCCATGAAATAAGGCGAAGCACCCCAGACGGAGCGCGCGATTTCATTGAAGATGAGAATGAAGCCGTAGGTACATAGCACCTGGTCGAGGTGATCGCGGTCGTAAAGATGCCGGAACACCAGCTTCTCAAGAACGATGCCGATGACGACGGTGATCGGTACCACCATGACCAGCGATAGCGTAAATTGGCCCGTCTTGTTGTAGAGCGTCGCAGCGACATAGGCGCCGGCCATGTACAGCGCGCCATGCATCATGTTGATGAAATTCATGATGCCGAAGATCAGCGTCAGCCCCGCCGCCAAGAGGAACAGCATCACTCCGAACTGGATGCCGTTTAGCGTCTGAATGATGAGCAGAGATCCGATCATCAGGCGACCGCCCCGAGACTGTCGGAGTTCTGACCGCGATTGTCCTCGCGAATGATGTCGGACATCTTTTCGCCGATCATGATAGCGGGAATGTTGGTGTTGGCGCGGGGCAAAGACGGAATGATCGAGCAATCGGCAATCCGCAGACCACTTATGCCAATGACGCGGCCGCGCGCGTCAGTGACTGCCATCGGATCGTTCGCCTTTCCCATGCGCGCGGTACCCGAAGCATGCCAGACGCCGACGACGACGCTTAGCAGGTTCTCCCGCAGCTTGGCTTCGTCGACGAGAAGATTGTCGAGCGGTTCGCCTTCGGCAATGAAGCTCTTGAGGAAGCTCTTGCGCACGGCATCCGGCGCATCGAGGAAAGCGGATGCGAGCCGCGTCAGCGTGGCATTGGTCCTGTTGTACTTGCTCATCGCACGAACACGCTCGGTGTAGCTTGCCAGGAAGGGATGACGCGAGACACCTCTGATCGACGGCGACTGGTAAAGCCGATTGATGAAGCGCACGGCGTCAACCATGCGATCCATGTCCCGCTCATCGGACAGAAGGTTGAAGTCGACATCCGGCTCGACATCGGATTGAGCGGACTGCAGGCGCACATGGCCGCGCGAATAGGGCTTATTCAGAATCACCATCAGCGAGCACAGTTGGCCGCCGACCGAGTGCCACGCGGTACGATTGAGCGGACACAGGAACATGTCGCCGGCCTGCGCGTCCGGCGTGTTCGCGGTGTAGCGCAGCGCTATATGGATGTGGCGGCGGATCGCCGGATCGAGGCGCGCCGCGCGATCGAGGAAGGCGGCGACACCGACCGACGGATGGTCATTCAAATTGCTGCCAACGCCTGCCCGATCGAGCAAGACATTGATACCGTGACGCGCGAGTTCGGCCGTGGGACCAATACCGGCCCGCATCAGCATGGCCGGTGTATGCAACGCGCCCGACGTTAGAATGATCTCGCGGCCCGTTACGGTGCGCTGTTCGCCGTTGACGGCGCGCAGCCTCACGCCGGTCGCGCGCTTGTCCTCGATCACGAGGTCGGTGACGATGGTCTGCGAGAGAATTTCGAGATTGGACCGCAGCC
The DNA here is from genome assembly GCA_041662425.1 of Pseudolabrys sp. Classification (GTDB taxonomy): domain Bacteria; phylum Pseudomonadota; class Alphaproteobacteria; order Rhizobiales; family Xanthobacteraceae; genus Pseudolabrys. Next base: position 72,043 of record JBAZSM010000003.1, on the reverse strand, counting down.
GCGTCGCATTATCGAGATAGCCAATGGCCGACGACACACGGCGGTCGAAGGCATTAGAGAAGGCCGCCGGGAAGTAGCCGTCCTGCCACTCGCCGTTCTGATCCCAGATATTGCGATAGCCGTTCTGTTCGAAGGCTTCGACCGTCGCCTTGGTGAAGCCTGACCACAGATGCGGGAAGATGCGGCGGATCGGAATACGACCGCCCCGCCCGTGCAGCGGACCATCCATGTCGAGGTCATGCTCGAGGCGCTTGAAGTAAGGCAGGACATTGTCCCAGTCCCAGCCCTCAGCGCCGAGCGCGGCCCACTCATTGTAATCTTCGGGCGCGCCGCGATTGGCGAACTGGCCATTGATCGACGAGCCACCGCCGACAACCCGGCCCTGCTCGTAACTGCGCAGCGGCGCCTTGCCCCCTGCGTCGCGCGGACGGAATGTCACCTTGAGTTCCGGCCATATGAATTCGCGCGTGAAGTACGCAATCAAGGGAAACGAGTCGAGCATCGACGCGGGCTCTCGGCCCGGCGAATAGTCCCTGCCGGCTTCAATGAGCAGCACATGCGATTTGCCGTCTTCGGTAAGACGGTTCGCAAGCGCACAACCGGAAGAACCAGCGCCGACGATGATGTAATCAAAGGTAGTCAAGAAATGAAGCCTTTTTGCCGTTTTTGAAGGCGCTGTCATCTAGCGCCCAAAAAGCGATCAAAAAGAAATGAATTCTCATACCGGCGCCATTCCCATTTGGTTATATGGAGCATGGAAAGCACGCGGTATCGCCAACTTGTCTCACGTCTCAAGCTACGTCATTTGCGGCTGATCGATGCAATCGCGTCGGCCGGCGGCGTGTCGGCAGCGGCTCAAGATCTGCGCATCACCCAGCCCGCTGTGTCGAAAGGTCTTCGCGAGGCCGAAGCACTGTTCGGCGCAACGCTGTTCGAGCGCGGACCTTACGGGCTGACCATAACCGCGATGGGGCAGATTGTGGTGGCGCATGGCAAGGTGATCCAGGCAGAACTTCAATCGGTCTCCGACCAGATCGAAGCGCAACTTACCGGTACCTCAGGAATCATTTCAGTCGGCACCTCGCTGGTGAGCCGCGCCAAACTGCTGCCGCGCGCCTTGCGGCTGATGCAGGAGGCAGCGGCAAATACCGCCGTTCGGCTCATCGATGCAACAGAAGAGATGCTGATCGAGTGGCTCCGCGAAGGCACGCTCGACATGATGGTAGGCCGTCTGCCGCCGACCGATCGCGACGACGGACTGACGCGCGAGATATTGTGCCAGGTGCCCATCGTCGTGGTTGTCGGCAAAAATCATCTGCTCGCCGGACGCAGCGACGTCACATTTGCCGACCTTGCCAAGGCATCGTGGATTTTTCCGCCGCCCCACAGCTTTGTGCACGCATCGATCATGCAGGTGTTCGCGCAGATCGGGCAGCCGCGGCCGCGTCAGTATGTCGAGTCTGTTTCGTATCTGACGGTCCGCACACTGCTCATCGAGAATTCGATGGTCGCTGCCATGCCGCAGTCTGTAATCGAGAAAGATGAAGAGATGGGCCTGATCGTGCGGCTGCCGGTGGCGCTGCCACAGGCTTCACTTCCCGTCGGCATCATCACGCGCGACGATCGCAAGGACCGGCCGGATATCGCCCTGTTGACGAAATGCCTGCGCATGGCGGCGCAGTAACGGCAACAAATTCGGAAAGCCGGATCTTTGCGCCGTCGCATCAGCCATCTTTGGCGGGCCAATTATTCTTCAGCTCAACTTTATCGACCCTGCCGGTTTTACCGAGCGGCAAGTCGGCCCGAAACAGGTACTGCTTCGGCACCTTGAAGTCGGCGAGCTTCAGCCCGGCGAAGGCCACCAGTTCGTCCGTCGTGACATCAGCACCGTTGCGCTTCACGACATAGACCACCGGCACCTCGCCGAAGACACGGTCCGGCGCGCCGACCACAGCGACGCCCTACACCGCCGGATGCCGCGATATTGGCGTCGGTTGGCAAAGATGCGGCATTGAAGGCACTGGACAGCGACTGTACAAATGATCCGACTACCTCATTGATACAGACGGAAGCCACAGCACAATCTGTGGAAATACCGTAATAAGTGAAACGAATGCGAGAATGACGAATACAAACGGCAAGGTGCCACGGAAGATCGTTGTCAGCCCGACTTCGGGTGCAATACCGTGCATAACATAAACATTTATACCGACTGGCGGTGTGATCAGCGCCAACTCAGTCATTAACACCACGAATATTCCGAACCAGACTGGGTCGAATTTCAGACTCATCATCACTGGAAAAACGAACGGCAGCGTCAGAATAAGCATACCCCAGACGTCAAGCAGGGCGCCAAGAACAAGATACATCAAGACAAATAAGGACAAAATGACGTAACGATTGAGTCCGGAATCGCCAATCCACGTAACAAGTCCGCTTGTTACATCGGTCAAAACCAGGAAACGGCCGATCAGGTGCCCCCCGATGATGATCGCAAAGATCATGCCGGTTGTTGTGCCGGTATCGATCAATGAGTCCTTAAAGCAGGCCGCATTCAATCGGCGCATGAACAGCCCGACGATCAAAACGCCAATCACGCCGATGGCCGACGCTTCGGTTGGCGTAAAGGCGCCAACATAGATGCCGCCGATCACCACAAAGAAAATAGCGATAATTGGCAGCAATTTTCGCAACGAACCAAAGCGCTCACGCCAGGAATATCTCGGACCGATTGGGCCCATCTCCGGCCGTAGCCAGCATCTCACGTAAATGAGGATTGCAAACGCCAGCGTTAGTAAAATCCCGGGGATCATGCCGGCGATAAAAAGTGCGCCGATCGAAGTTTCAGTCCAAATGCCGTAGACAATCATTAACACGCTCGGCGGTATCAAAATCGCCAACGTGCCGGCCGCCGCTATGCTCCCGCTCGCGAGGGCCTCGTCGTACTTGTAACGCCGCATTTCCGGCATGGTCATCGCACCCATGGTCGCGACCGATGCGGAGCTAACGCCTGTTACCGCGCCGAAGACTGCGGACGCGACCACCGCAGTAATTGCCATGCCCCCCGGAAGACGCCCCAGCCATTTTTGTACGGCATCGTACAGATCCTCGGCGAGCCGCAGATGAAAAACGAGTTGCCCCATCAACACGAACATCGGCAAGGCGATCAGAATGAAGTCGGTCGACTCTTCCCAGGCATTCATACCAACCTGCGCCACCGTGGCAGTAAACCCGGTCAAGATGTAGCTGCCAACAATACCAATCGCGGCCATTGCCAATCCGATTGGCACGCCGAGTGCAATCAGGGCTAGCAACACGGCAAAGCCGACATACCCGATGATAGACGGATCCACGGGGCTAACCTCTGCCTCTGACCAATGAATGAACTGCGAATACGACGAATTGCAAGGTCATCAACCCGGCGATTACGGCGACGAATACTGCGAAGGGCCAAAATGGCACGCCGAGATTTTCTGCGCCTTCGTGCCGCGCGCGCATGCCGGGAAATGTGCGCAACATCTCGAAGCATAATGCCGCGGAGAATAGGCCACCGGACAGGGCCGTTGCGACGTCCGCAAAAACGCGCGGCACGCCGTTCAGATGACTGTAAATAAGCTCCATCCGGATATGCCCGCCCCGCTCCCATACATAAGGCAGCGAGCCGAACACCATCACAAGCAGCAGAAGGCTGGTTGCTTCAATGCCCCACGACAGCGGCGCATTGAAGACATATCGGAGCACGACATCAGTTCCGATCACAACCGCCGACAGAGCAAGCGTTGCCACATTGACAGCGTAGTGAAACGTTCGGATCGCGGCTATAGTTCGGCTTCCGGAGTCGGCGTTTTCAAGCGTCACTGAATCACTCCTCCCTGTCCTTGCGCCGGTGCGATCAATCGACCAAGCCCTGCACAGGATTGTTCACGGTTTCCATGAACAGCTCGTTCCAACTCTTCTTTGAGTCCTCCGCGACGAGGCGCTTGATGTCCTGCATCATGGCTTTCGCCGGCAGCCCCTTGGCTTCCATCTTGGCTGTCCATTGATCATCAACCTTGCCCATGGCGCCAAGAATTCGCTCGCGCTCGACCGGCGCCAGTTTAACCATCTCGATGCCCTGGGCCTCTATTTTTTCCCGCGCGATCGCGGCATAGGTCTCGAACCAAAGTTGCGCATCTACCAAATTCCAACGCTGCAGCCAGTTGTAGAAGACGACCTTCAAATCCTTGGGCAGCCCGTCGTAGAACTCCTTGCGCATACAGTAATCGAGCTCCACGGTGGCGAATTTCAAATCGGCCCAGTTCTTGGCCACCTCGGCAGTGCGGAATGATACGAAAGCGGCGTCGTGAGCGACTACGCCGTCTACCGTACCGCGCTGGAAGCCGGTATAGGCCTCGGGCGTCGACAGGAAAACTGGCAACGCCCCAACGGCGCGCATCTGTTCTGCCTGCACGCCGCCGACGGCGCGGATTTTCATGCCCTTAAGGTCTTCAAGTTGGTGAATCGGCTTCTTCGACACCAGATTGTAGGCCGGCGTCATCGAGGTACGGGCGAGATAGACCCCGATGTTCTCGTATTCCTTCTTCATGTATTTCGGATAAATCTTGGCAGCGACCACGGCGCCGACGACTGCATCGGGAAACAGGCCAGAATTGCCAGTCCCGTTCATTAAATTGAAGCTGGTCGGCTGATAGGATGCATAACACTGGGTCATGTCGGTAACGCCGCTGCGTACGGCCTTGAAACCGTCGGTCATCGCGTGGAGAACGCCGCCCGGATATTCCTTGACGATTAGCTTACCCTTGCTCTCCTTCTCAAGCTGCTTGAATGCGCCACGATAGGACGTCCACAGCGGCACGGTCGCTGCGACGAAGGACGAAAACCGCACGGTAATCGGCGGTCCATCATACGTGATCTTGTATTCCGGTACCTTAAGTTTTCCTTCAACGTAGTCGCGCGCAGCCTTGGTACGCGCCGCGATGTCCTCATCCGCACGAGCCGCCACTGTCACTGAGATCGTCATAGTCGCACCGATAACGCCGACACCGAACAGATGGGCGATCCGTGTGAAAAATGTCATTTCGTTCCTCCTCAGGTTTTCGACTTTTATCGTTGTCGCATCGTTCATTTCGGCGGGATCACCGGTAGTAAAAGGTAGGCTTCCTTTTCCCGGCCGAAATGCAGCGTCGTTTTCCCTCCAAAGACGGCGGGCGGGCGCGAAATTGGATCGTCATGCAGAAACGGTCCGCAGCCGCGCATCGGCTTGCCGATGTTGGACAAGAAGCCGGGCTCGCCGTCGCGCTCGTAGTCGCGCCCACGCACCGACAAGCCGATGCGGTAGCCGGCGGGAATGACGATGCAAGTCGGCCAGATTTCGACGTCGAGCTCCACCGGCTTGCCGGGCGTCAGCGGCTGCACTTCGTCGTGGGTGTGATAAGGGCGATAAGGTGTCGACAATTTCTTGTCGAGCTTGCGATGCGAGGCGCGCAGCCAGCCTTGACCGACCGGCGTATGGGGATCGAGAGCGCCCTGGAAGGACAATTCCTGCCCGTCTGCATCGAAGACCTGCAGCACTAGAAAAATGTCGGCGTCTGCCGTCGACGACGACACGATTAGTTTTACTGCGCTCGGACCGGTCAACTCCGTTTCCTGTTGGAGCGGCTCGCTCAGAAATGTAATGCCGTCGCCCATAGCGTCGAACGTCACCGACGCCGTCGCACCCACGCCTTTTTCGCCGAGCGACCGGTCAGTCGGATTGAGCGCGAGTTTTGTCCATTTTGTGCGCGCGAGCGGCCATTCCATTTCGTGGCGGATAATGAATTTCTCGCCCGGATGCCTAATATTGAGTTGGATCGGCGGCTGTTGCGACCAGCCGGTATCCTCGCCCTTGAGGAAATGCCCGAAGAAACGTTTCTGCAGATCGATGCCATAGTCGGTGTAGAATAACGCCCAATGCGACGAACCGTGCATTTCAAGCCATTTCTGAGTCGAAGCCGCACGCACAAAGCCTTCGATGTTGCCCCGGAGATGCAATCCCTGCCCGCCCCAATTGCCGCACGACAGCAACGGCACCTCGACCAGATCCCAGACCGCCGAGCGATCGATCTGGTATTGGTCGTCGAGCGGATGCGATTTGACGTCGGCCATCAGATCAAAACGATTGCCGATTAGTTCCTGCTCCGACAGCGTCTCGGGGCCGGATACCAGCTCACCGGTGACGCGACTCTTGGGGCCACGTTCGCCGAGACCGTGCTGTACCGTCTTCATCTGCATGTTGAAGACATTACCGGTCATCGTGCAGAGAATTCCGCCATGATATGTCGAATCGCGGTAACGATCGGCATAACCCTCCCAGACGCAAATAGCGGCAAGATGCGGCGGCTTCAGGCCCGCAACGCGCCATTGATTTGTTGCATAGTACGAAATTCCATTTAGTCCGACCTTTCCGGAACTCCAGGGCTGCACCGCCGCCCATTCGATACAATCGTAAAAGTCAGCAATCTCGCGTGGTGAATGCAATTCCATATATCCGGGTGAACGTCCGGCGCCGCGCGAATCTATGCGCACGCAGGCATATCCGTCCGGCACCCACTTTTCCGGATCGACGACTTCCCAGTTTTGATACTTGTTGCTGGAGTTGCGCCCGACGTCGGGAAACTCCGTCACCATAATATCCCAGGCCGTCGAATATTTTTCCTGGAACGCCAATCCCTTGCCGTAGGGGCCATAACTCATGACGGCTGGGTATTGGCCTTCCGCGATCGGCAAAAATATATCAGCACGCAGCACGAGGCCGTCATTCATTACGATCGGGACGTCCCACAAAATCCGCATCCCGTCGCGGGTTTCCTCGCGTCCCGGTTCGACATTGGCAGCTTCGAAGCGTTGCTGGATTTTCACAACTACAGTCCTTGCATATAAGACGGCAAAAAAGACAGCGGCGCCAAAGTCACCGGCGGCCACTCGCTAACGGGTTGAATTTGGGAAGCCGGGATGCTGCTCGGCCGACTGTTGCTGCGAACTGCACACCGCATTGGTCGCAAGCGATCATGTCGTCCTCCCATAGCAACCGAGCGGGCCCAATTTGGACGAGCCATTTCGATAAGGACTAGGGGCCTCTCTGCTATTTTGCAAATAGAGATATATTATGGTTTCGATACAGTTCGGGCATGACAGATTATACTAAAAACAGCCCAGCAGGACTAATCAGACGCAGAAATAAAGGCATCAAAGGCCTAGTTGCTACGATCGCGCGCTTCGTCGGAGAGAATTGCACCCACGCCATCTACGAACGCGATTACCTTTGCTTTGATAATTGGCGTCAGATCATCGGGGACGGACATCCGATAAATCCATTTCCGAACGCCTAAATAAAATATTGCAGCGTGGAGACTCCAGATGGAATCAATTTCTATTGCTGAAACCGGAACATCGGCGGTCGACTTAAGCCCGAAATGAAACCGTAACTCCTCGACGATCTTGACGAAAATTCGCTCCCGCAACAATTTAAGATAACGTCTGTTGAAGTCTAACCCCTTAAGACCGGCGAACATGAATAGTCTTACCCACTCGTACGTAACGATAACCTTCGAATAATCCTGATAGAACTCGTCGAGACGTTGCTTCATTGGCCGGCTGCGATCGACGATCCGCGCTTCCCACAAAGGATTCCAGCCGCCGACAAGAATATCTTGATATACGCGCTCGATGAGAGCGTCCTTCGTCGGGAAATATCGATACAAAAGTGGCTGCGTGATCTTCAGTTTTTTGGCCAATTCGCGCGTCTGACCTTCGAACCCAAATTCGGAAAAAAACGAAACTGCCCCGCTAACAATTTCACGCTCGCGTACGGTCGGCGACATTCGCGACGTTCGCCGGCCGACAGGCCGCTGCCTTTTATGCTTATTGATTTTCGTTTTGCTGCCTGCGCTAGCCCGCTGCGTGCCGCCGACTCTATTTTTGGTTGTTTTCCGTTCTGCCACGCCGTTCTCACTCACTTTGCTTTGGCTTTTCGACCCAGGAATTTGATTGCAAAAGTCACTATTTCACTCGGTTTGCGCACGCTGCATCCGGCGACGGATACGCACTGCATTCCGCCCCCACCTGCGCCACGATTTCCCGGACATTTTGATAGCACGATTTCGCCTTGGCCTCGGCTCCCCCACCCGAATTCAGCGCTCCCGCCTTAGGAATACTGCCATTAACGGGCAGCCCCCTGGCCGATTGCGAACCGCAGAACATCGCCGCCGGATGAAAAATCCTTGACCTATCCTCGATCGCGGAATAATGCTATTTATCACTTGATTATTTGTTATCCGATGACGAGGCTGGGCAGAAAGCCAGCGTAACGAGTGATTTATTCATGCCAACAAAGCAAAAAGCCATTGTTGTCGGCGGGTCGATGGCCGGGCTGCTCACCGCACTGCTATTGCGCCTGAATGGCTGGGGCGTCGAAATATTTGAGCGCAATGCGGCTGAACTTTCAGGGCGTGGGGCCGGAATTGTTACCCATGCAGAGCTGTTCGATGTCATGAAGCGTGCCGGGGTCGTCAAAGAGCCGGCCGCGCTTGGCGTGCCGGTGGCCGGCCGGCGCGTTCTCAATCGAGACGGCAGTATCGCTTGTGAGCTGGCACTCGAACAAGTCGTCACTTCGTGGGGCAGTCTATATTCGTTACTGCGAGGCGCGATGCCAGATGACTGCTATCATCTTGGCTTCAATCTCGAGAGAATCGATCAGAGCGGCACTTCCGTTAGCGCTCATTTCAGCGGAAATCGAACGGCACATGCCGACCTAATGATTGGGGCCGACGGAATATTCTCAAAGGTCCGGCGCCTGCTGGCGCCAAATATCAAGTCGACCTATGCCAGCTATGTCGCATGGCGCGGGCTAGTCGACGAATCAGCTCTTTCACCAGCTACTCGTGAAGCCCTATGCGACCATTTTGCATTTTCGCTTCCGCCGGGAGAACAAATGTTAGGTTATCCCGTTTCAGGTCCTAATGAAGAAGTCCGGCGCGGAGCTCGCCGGTTCAATTTTGTCTGGTACCGACCCGCGCCCAGAGGCGAAGCGCTCGATGCCTTGTTAACCGACGTGGATGGGATAACCCACGAACTATCAATCCCACCCGATAAAATCCGGCCGCAAGTAGTCGCAAATATGCGGCTTTCGGCCAGAGCGCTTCTCGCGCCGCAGTTCGCCGAAGTCATTGAATGTACGACTCAACCCTTCATTCAAGCCATTCAAGACCTTGAGACGCCGACGATGGTTTTGGCGCCGCGCATAGCAATTCTTGGCGATGCGGCCTTTGTCGCCCGGCCTCACATTGGTATGGGCGTTACCAAAGCCGCGGGCGACGCGGCAGCGCTTGCCGACTCAATTGCTGCCAACCCAGGCAATTTGGCTGCCGCCCTTGCGTCGTTCGATGAAAAACGGCTGCCGTTTGGCGCCGCAGTGGTGCGACGAGCACGCGACCTTGGCACCTACATGCAGGCGCATTTCTCAACCGACGAAGAACGACAACTTGCGGAACGTCATCGGTCTCCCAAGGCAATAATGGCCGAAACGGCGGTCGCGGCCGGCATCGCCGTCTGAAACAAGGCGCATTCTCGGAACTTCATTTAGGTAGAAGATCAGCCATGGGAAAACATGTCATCGATTGCTGGCCATCCGCTCCAGACGAATGGTCGGGCCAACTGCAACAAGACTTTCAAGATAATATCGGAAATGGCCGAGTCGGCTCACGTTTAGTATCTATTTCCGACCGTGTACGTGTTTGGCATTTAAGCTTGAGACCCGGCGAGCGGATTGGCTTTCATACCCACGTTCTTGACTATTTCTGGACGGCAATCACCGCCGGAACGGCGCTCTCTCACTATTCAGACGGAAGATCTGCCGAAGCCATTTATAGTGCCGGCGACACCAAACATTACACCTTTTCCGCCGGCAATTTTATAATTCACGATTTGCAGAATGTCGGTGAAACCGAACTGGTTTTCGCTACCGTCGAATTTTTGGATAGCGCGAACGCCCCTTTATCGCTTACGGTCGAGCGAGAAGCCTGGACGGAGACGGCACTTTAAGCCAATCTTGCGTATAATGTGCAACGTTATTGGCGCTTTGGAGCCGGCAACATGTTCGATGGCAATGTGAATATGCTATCGGGATGCGGGCCGCTTCTTTTTGGTATCGACCGGCTTGAACATCGCGGGATACATACGCATAAGCATTTCCGTTTCCAAAAAAATTGACTTTTCAAGTTCTTGTAAAGCTGTTGTCATCGGCCGGTCGCGGCGCCGAAAAAGGCCGCGGGTTGTGCTTAAACCCCGTACGGGCGCTCCTTTGAACTCGCCACTGTCCAATTCCTGACTTACGGATGATGGAGGGCCGAGCAAAAATCCAATGCTGCCCCTCACTCCCTCCCGGAGTGTTGTGAGCGCATCAGCCTCGACGCGGACCTGGAAATGGAAACCTGTTGCGGGTTGCTTCTTTTCCAGAACGGATCGGAGAAAACTGGCAATTAGAATTGGGTATTCCGCGACACTGATTGGATTTAGACTCTTTGCGTTTTTGAAAGGCCAGGCATCGGCGCGCCCAATAAGCCACAAACTCTCAGAGAACAGAGGAGTTAGTGCCAAGTCCGGATGAGCCGCCTCGCATGTCATGATTCCGATGTCAATTTTTCCGGCGAGCAATTCGTCACGAACCGTGGGCGAGAAGTGTTCGTCCACGCGAAAGGTTACGAGAGGGAACCGCCGCAAATAACTGGCAATCGTTCGCGCTACAAACAGATTACCAATGGATGGTGGGTAGCCAAAACGAATTTGGCCGGCGGGTTCGGACGTCTTTGCCGCCACGTCGTTGCGCAATTCATCGGAGAGGCGCACTAACAGTTCTGCGCGTTCGAGCACTATTAAACCAGCCTCTGTCGGCTTGACGCCCCGGCGATGACGCAAGAGCAGCGGCGCGCCGAGTTCCTCTTCGAGCTGGTGAATTCGACGTGTAAGCGCAGGTTGGGCAATGCCCAATCGGATCGCCGCTTTGGTTACGCTCTGCTGCCTAACTGTTTCCACAAAATAACGGAGGTTTAAAAATTCCACGGCGCTCTCCGGTTCGATTCTAACATGCTATTCCGAACTAGCATCGCTTGGATAATACATGACTATTTGTCAGATGGCTGGGACGGCGCGTAGGATTTTTCATTTATACGGAAACGGGGCTTAAATCCTGTCCAGGCGTCCAAGCTACTTTGCCCCCGGGCCGAACCTGGCGGGCGAGTAGCATTGACTAGTGAGTGTAACCGGCGCCGCATAAAAAGAAGGACCTCAGGGATGAACGAACAAGTTCGCCCGCCGCTGTCGCCCGACCTGCTGGCGCGATTCGCAAAGATCGTCGGCGATAAATATGCAGTCACCGATCCCGCTGCGCTGGAGCCGCATCTGATCGAAATGCGCGGGCTTTATCACGGCCGCACGCCGATGATGATGAGGCCGGGCTCAACGGACGAAGTGGCGGCAATCCTCAGGCTCGCCAATGAAACCAGAACGGCGATCGTGCCGCAGGGCGGCAATACCGGGCTGGTTGGCGGACAGATTCCGTTCGACGGCGAACTGATCTTGTCGCTGACCCGGCTCGACAAGATCCGCGAGGTCGATGCCTCGTCCAACACCATGACCTGCGAGGCCGGCGTCGTGCTGCAAAAGGCGCAGGATGCGGCCGACGCCGCCGGACGGCTGTTTCCGCTGTCGCTCGGCTCGGAAGGCAGTTGCACCATCGGCGGCAACCTATCGACCAATGCCGGCGGCACCGGCGCGCTCGCTTACGGCATCGCCCGCGAACTGGTCGTCGGCGTCGAGGTCGTGCTGGCCGACGGGCGCGTCATGCATCTGCTGCGCAAGCTGAAGAAGGACAATACCGGCTACGACCTGCGCCACATCTTTGTCGGCGCCGAAGGCACGCTCGGCATCATCACCGCCGCCGTTCTTAGACTATTTCCGAAGCCGCGCACGGTCGAGACCGCCTTCATCGGCGTCCCGTCGCCGGACGCGGCGGTGAAGCTGTTGAGCCTAGCGCAGGCGCAGATCGGCGGCACTGTTATTGGCTTCGAATTGATGAGCCGCGGCATCATCGATTTCGCGTTAAAGCATGGCCACAACATTCGCGATCCGCTTGCGGATAAACATCCCTGGTATGTGCTGATGGAAGCGTCGTCGCAGCAGGACGACGGGCTTCGCGACAATCTCGAACAGTTCCTGGCCGACGCCATCGAACAGGATCTGGTGATCGACGTCACGATCGCCGCCAATCTCGATCAAGCCAAGGCGTTCTGGCACCTGCGTCATACACTGACCGAGGTGCAAAAGCCGGAGGGCGGCTCGATCAAACACGACGTCTCGGTGCCGATCGCCGCCGTGCCGGCCTTTCTCGAAGAGGCCAGCGCCGCGGTGCAAGCTTTTATCCCCGGTTCACGGCCGGTGCCTTTCGGCCATGTTGGCGACGGCAATATGCACTTCAATGTCAGCCAGCCGGTCGGCGCCGACACCGAAAATTTCCTGGCGCGCTGGAGCGATGTCAACGCGGTCGTCGACAAGATCGTGCTGAAATATCACGGCTCGATTTCGGCCGAGCACGGCATCGGCAAGCTCAAGCGTGAGTCGCTGAAGAATGTAAAAGACGTAGTTGCGCTCGAACTGATGCGCAGCCTCAAGCACATGCTCGATCCGAACCGGATTTTGAATCCTGATAAGGTTGTTTAGTGTCGATCTGTACCGCTTTCTTTAGGTCCTAGGTTCTCCGCAATGCGAGCACGGCATTGCCGAGATTACTCGTCGCAAGAAATTGGGGCGATCAGATCAAGGGGCCTGTTTGGCATCGCGTGACAGTCCTCTCCGCCAGCATTGAATCGGCACGGGTCGGCGACGAACGTTTAACGCCATTTGGCCTGCCGCCGAATCAATTTTTGACAGCGTCTTCGAGAATAATTCCTGTGATCCGAGACCCGCTCCCCTGAAACGCTCTCGATTTTGAAAATTTGACGTTTTGTCTTGCTACGCATCTTAAGATCCACTGGCGGACGGGGGTGAATCGTAACTAAGATGACGCGAACCGACCGAAGCAGGCCGGCGAGGTCGAGCGAAGCGGGGGATGCACTGCGGAAGACCCTGTAAATTGCGCCCTCTGCGAGGCGCACCGCGCACAATGCAAGAACATGAACCCCCTCAAATGTCAGGCTGCGAGGATGCACAGTTGGCCGCTATTTCCTTCAAGCAATCCTCTGAAGGTCGCGACCATGTCCGAAAGTAGATTTTCGCAAATCGCCATCTCAAATCTGAAGTTTCGTGACGCGCTTCGAGAGCTCAAGCGCTGTAACTTCAGCCCGGGGCGTTCATCTGCTAAGTAACTTGTCCGGCGGCTTCCAGGATCAACTTCGCGATTTCGTCGGGATGGGAGATCAGCGAGAGATGGCTTGAGTTCACTTCGATGGTTTTCGCGCCCATGCGTTTGGCCATAAAGCGTTCGAGATCGGGATTGATCGTGCGGTCCTCGGTGGAGACTGCATAGAAGCTCGGCTTCGAGCGCCAGGCGGCGTGCGTGGTCTTGCCGGCGAGCAGCGCCTTGTGGAAGGGCTCCTGCACCGCATGGAGCACCCTCGCCTTGGCTTCCGGCAAGTCACCGGCGAAATCGCGCAGGAACGCGGCCTCGGTGAGCCTGCCTTCGTCGCCGTCGAAGACGATACCGGCGGACGCCGGTGGCGTCGGGAATGTCTTGGCCAGCGCGGTGTAGTCCTCGCCCGCGTCCGGGGCGCGTGCCGCCACGTAGACCAGTGCCGAGACCTTGGGATGCACACCGACCTCGGTTACGATCATGCCGGAAAAAGAATGCCCGACCAGGACCGTTGGACCGTCCTGACGATCGAGCACGCGCTCTGCCGAGGCGACCGCTTCGGGCAACGTCGTGAGAGGGTTCTGCACGGCGGTGGCATTGAGTCCCGCCGCCTGCAGGCGCCAGATCACCTCGGACCAGCACGAGCCGTCGGCGAACAGCCCGTGCACGAGGACGACATTGCGCGCCTTCGGCGGCACGGAGTTCGCGGCCATGCCGCGCGTAGTGATCAGAGAAGCGGCGGCTGCGGCAACCACCGTGGTCGAGAAGGTACGCCTGTCGATCATCATGAGCTGTCTTCCTTTCATGGTTCGGTACATTTCCGCCAAGGTGCGGACCATTGCGTCCAGCTTGATGGTCCCAGTATCGCCGCAGATGGATTTGGGCGCCCGGCCTGGTCGCCGACAATGCGCTCACCACCATGAACACCGCGACCAGTGGCCACATCCGACGCCTGGTACCCTCAAGACTTCGATTCAGTTCGGCTCGCCGGCGGGCGCGAAGGTTCGCACGACTTCGTATATGCCGGGTTCGAATTTGGAGATCGTAAGCGCCTCCTGCAAATACGGGAGCGGGACGGGGTCCAGGCGCATCGCCTGATACTCATCGATGCTCCGCCATTGCGCGTACATCGTGACCTTCGTGCCGTCCAAACTTCGATGGAGGCTCGCAGAAACAAAGCCCGGCGCCTGACGTACCGAAACCTCCGTGGCCTCGGTCAAGAGTTCAAGGAGACGTCGCTGATTCACGGGCTCAACGGTGAACACATTGATCAGGGTGATCACACTCGCCTTCGCAGAGATGTGCGTCATAGCGTCTCCTCCGTCAGGATAGGCTGAGCAATCGTTCCGAACGCGTTGCCAGGTCCCCGGTGGCATTCGAGCCAATGGTGCGCGTTGTCATCTCTCTGCTCCGCACAGGTGCGCATGATGTCACCGGCCTTTGCATTGGAATGAAAATGCGCGTCCGCGGTCGGCGACGGTCCCCCGCCTCGCAGCGGGGGACCGAGCATCACACCGGCTTTACGCTTGAATGAAGGCGAGCAGATCCTTGTTGATCACATCGGCGTGTGTGGTCATCATGCCGTGTGGAAAACCGGGATAGATCTTCAGCGTGCTGTTCTTCAGGAGCTTCGCTGACGGCAGGGCTGCGTCCTTGTAGGGGACGATCTGATCATCGTCGCCCTGCATCACCAGCATCGGCACATTGATGCTCTTGAGGTCTTCGGTGAAATCGGTTTCCGAAAACGCCTTGATGCTATCGTACTGGGCCTTGGCGCCGCCCATCATGCCCTGACGCCACCAGTTCTGAATTACGGCCTCGATCGGCTTCGCACCAGGACGATTGAAACCGTAGAACGGGCCCGCCGGGACATCGTGGTAGAATTCCGCCCGGTTGGCGGCCAGCCCAGCGCGCAGCCCGTCGAACGCCTGGACGGGAAGCCCTTCCGGATTGCTCGGCGTCTTCAGCATGAGCGGAGTGACGGCGGAAATCAGCACTGCCTTGGCAACGCGCCCTTTGCCGTGCCGCGCGACGTAGCGCGCGACCTCGCCGCCGCCGGTCGAATGGCCGATATGGACGGCGTCCCGAAGGTTCAGGTGATCCACCACGGCCGCTGCGTCGGCCGCGTAGTGATCCATATCGTGTCCGTCCGACACCTGGCTTGAGCGCCCATGCCCACGCCGGTCGATCCCGATTACGCGATAGCCGTGCTGGAGGAAGAACAGCATCTGCGCATCCCAGTCGTCGGAGCTCAGGGGCCAGCCGTGATGGAAGACAATCGGCCGACCGTGGCCCCAATCCTTGTAGAAGATATCGACATCATCTTTGGTGGTGATCGTGCTCATGACGTTCGTTCCTTTGGCTCGGGTTGAAGTTGAAGTTGCCGCGCTCGCTCGCCCCGTGAGGAGCGCGGGTAGAGCAGTAGCGACAGCCGCGACGGCGCTGCCGACGACGACGACGCGGCGGGAAGCTCCAGCGGTGTGGTGTGGATGGGTCATGATCAATATTCCTCTAGCTTTGGGGGACGGTGCGGGAGGTGATGTCGCTCTCGGCTAAGCGTCCAGAAAGGTGCGGACGTGGTTCACGAAGAACGCGTGATGCTGGAAGAGCGCACCGTGGCCCGAGTCCGGATACAGGAGCAGTTGAGCGTTGCTCATAGCCTTGAACATTGCGTAGGCATTGCCTGCCGGCAGCATTGTGTCGTTGCTGCCGCTAACGACGAGCGCAGGCTGCTTGATCGCGCGCAGCATCGCGTGCTCCGGATCAGGCGTGGCGCACCAGGTGATCAGTGCCTTGGCCTGCGGATCGGTCACGGCACTGCCGCTATCGGTGTCCCGATCTTCCTTGCGGGCATAAACCCGGTTCAGGAACGCCTTGCCGGCGGCCTGGCTGTCGGCCGATTGGGTGAAGAACAGCGGCAGCCGCGGATCAGGCGCTTTGGTGTCGGAGAAGGCCTCCTTGAGGACCGCCAGCAGGTGCTCTTCTCCACCCCGCGGCGCGGTGCCGACGAGGATCACCTTGCGAACCAGCGGGCCGCGCTCCGCCGCCATCACTTGTGCGACGCAGCCGCCGAGTGAATAGCCCAAGAGATCGACCCCGGAGAAACCGAGAAGCTGGATGAAGGTGACGGCGTCGCGGGCCATCGCTTCGATACTGTCGGGTGTTTTGCCCGTCGAGCGGCCGACGCCGGCGTTGTCAAACGCGATCACGGGACGATCGGTGGCCAGGGCGTTCACGACGGCGGGATCCCACGCATCGATGTTGCCCGAGAAATGCTGCAGCAGAACCAGCGGCGTTCCGGTCGATGGGCCGAGCTGGCGATAGGCAAAGCGGATGCCGCCGCCTTCGACGTAACGGGTTGGCGCTGATTCCAGCGTGGCGCCTTGACGGGCCGCTGCGTTGAGTTCGGTCATGTCATCCTCCAGCCGCTCCGAGCGAACCGTTCGTTCGGAGCGGCACGACGGAGGATGGCATGACGGCCGTTGGATCGGATGTTATGAGGCGTAAGACAGTGCAAAGCCGTGTTATCTGAGCGGCTCGGATGATCGAGCGCGCGGTAGGACGGCTGGAGCAGCTGGCCCCACTGAAGCTTACTGTGAGCGCAATGTTTTTCGCCGACCCAAGAGGCCTTCGGAATAGCTACAGGGCTTTGATCAGATGCCGGACTGATTGCGCAAAATGATGAGCTGAACGATTTTGTTGCCACAGGATGAGAAATAGAAAACGAGGACAAGGGGGTTCGGTAGCCCGCGCTTGTCGAACAGCCCGTCGACATGGGCTGTCACGATTGAATGCCCATAGTGCTGGACAGCCCTCACAACCTTGAGCGTCAACCGTTCGCCGATGATGTCGCGAGCGGCCCAAGCCGCGATGGCCTCTTTGCCCCAGTAGTCCGTAAGCTGATCGTTGACGAGAGCGTCATCGACAAACGTCGCCATCAGTGCATCAAGATCGCAAAGGTTGGTCGCTCGGATATAAGCGGCGACCGATGCCGGCAGTCCCGCGGTGACCTCGTCGGCAGGTGCCGTCCGGGTGCCGGGCTCTCGCTGCTCTTCCGAATGAGACATCTCAACCAACGCCTCCCCCCGTTCAAACTCCAGGGGACTCTGCCGGAGGACCCTGAGGGAGGCACGTTATCTGGTGCTAAATGCTGTTAGCGCCGGGTCAGGCCGGTCGGCTGGCATATCAGGGATAGTGACGCGTCGTCCGAGCTCCGCCAGGAGCTGACCTGCAAGCACCAAGTCCTTTGTCTGGTATCCCTCAGTAAACCGTCGATAGACGTCCTCCAGCAGGTCGGCGGCTTTCGCAGACTTGCCTTGGCTGGACCACAGCCGCGCGAGCCTCGTAGCCAACCGCAATTCAAGGCTGAGGGCCGATTGCTCCTTTGCCTGCTGCAAGGAGAGTTGGAACGCCCGCTCCGCGGCGCCCGGGTCGGATGGCGTCGTTTGGAGGCAGATCTCGCCGCGGACTCTCAGCAGTTCGGGAACGTTCAAGGTTTCGCCGAAAGTCTCGCTGAGGGCCAGACCTGCGTCGACGACCGCTGCAGCCTCGTCGACCTCTCCCGTCTTCATGAGGCCTTCAGCCAGCGCGGCATGAAGGGCCGGTGTCAGGGCGTGATGCTTCTCCACCTGCAATACCTCGAGGGCGTTCCGCAAAAGCGTCACGCCCTTCACCGGGTCGCCGCGCGCAATGGATAGCTCGCCGTTCAGCGCCATACCGACCGAATGGTAGGGCCCAAGAGAATGTCGCGCCGCGTGAGCGATGAGGCGTCTGATAAGCTGCTCCGCATCATCAAGGTCGCTGCGCCACAGAAACACGGTCGCCATGAAGATCAAAGTCATACACAAATTGACCGGGTGATCGCGCTTGGTCGCCACGTCGATCGCCCGTCGCGCGGTCTCGGCCGCACGATCCGGGAGCCCGATCAGCCAGTAGCAGCGCGCAAGCGCGATCAGTGCGCGAATCTCATGGTCGTAACCAAAGTAGGCGATCCGCGAGGTACCCACGGCCTGCGCCTTTGTCAGGCCGCGCTCGCAGTGGCGCCGAGTGGCCATCTGGTCTCCGATCAAATGGTAGGCCACACCTAACACCGAATCTCCTGTGGCGATTGCGCCGGTCGAACCGATCGCTTGGGTGATTGCTGGGCTGCGCCGCGCGACTGCGAGAGCGCCTTGGAAATCGCCGATTCGGGTCAGGAAGATGCTCAGACCGACGACCAGGTGCATTTGATACTCTCGGTCGCCCAGCGCGTCAGCCAAGCTCAGCGCGTCCTCGATGGCTCTCCGCACTTCGTCGCTATTGCCGCGAACAAACATCGCTGAAGCCGCCAAGAACGACTGCAACGTCAGATGGGTCGTGCTCCCATTATCGCTTTTGGGCAATGCAGCGAGGCCATGCTCGCACCAACGAATGCATTCGACGAACAACGATTGGTCGAACAACAATGGCGCCGCCGCCGCTGCCAGCCGCAGCCCGATCGCCGTTTCGCCGGCGGGGGAAAAGCACCATTCCAGGGCCGCGCGAATATTGCCCAGATGCGGTCCGGCCGACACTACGTCTTCAATGGTGATTCCGACCCCCTTGGCCGCGCGGCTTGAAAGGTTTTCGGCGTAGTAGAGGGCATGTCGCGCAACAGCACCGTTCGTACCGGCCGATTGCGCGAGTTTTTCAGCCGCGTACGCCAAGGTCGGGTCGAGCAGCCGATGATGCGCAACGCCGTCGATCGGCACGACCCAGACCAGCGACTTGTCGATCAAGCCGGCGATCGCGTCTGCGACGTCGGCTGCATCCATCTGCTCGTCGGCCGCAACGGCTTGGGCTGCTTCGAGTGTGAATTGGCCAGCGAATATCGAAAGTCGGACGAGTACGCGTCGGTCCCGGTCGGACAGAAGATTGAAGCTCCAGTCCAGCATCGCGGCCAGTGTTTTATGGCGCGGCGGAGCGCTTCGGCGGCCTTGCCATAGCAGCTTGAATCGGTTGCTGAGTAGCTCAGCCGTACCCTGCAGCCCATAAGTGCCGACCCGACTGCCCGCGAGTTCGATGGCGAGCGCGATACCGTCCAGTCGGCTGCAGATCGCCGCCACTGTCGGCGCATCTGCGTCTGTTAGCTTCGAGGTGTAGCCGCTGGCGAAAGCGCGCTCCATGAACAACTGCACCGCGGGTGTAGCCAGAGCGTCCGCCGCGGTTAGATCTTCGCCGGCTGCCGGATAATCCAGCGGCACCAGAAGATGGACGTTCTCGCCCTCCACGCGTAGCGCCTCTCGGCTGGTCGCGAGGATGTGAACCTGCGGCGCCTCACGGTGGAGATACTCCGTCAGCGAGGCCGCCGCGTCGATGACATGCTCACAATTGTCGACGACCAGCAGAAGCCGGCGTCCCGCCAGAAAGGCCAGGAGACCGGGCAGAGGATCTTGCGCCTGTACGAATACACCCAGCACGGCAGCGACGGCGCTGGGAATGAGATTCGCGTCCGAGACGGTGCCGAGATCGACGAAGTAAACGGCATTGTCGAACTCGCTGAGAAGAGCATGCGCGATGGAGATCGCCACGGTCGTCTTGCCCATACCGCCCGGACCGACCACGCTCACGAAACGGCGCGAGATGAGCAACATCGACAACGCCTCGATGGTGTCGTCACGGCCAACCATACGGGTCAGTCGCGCCGGAAGCTTGTGCTTCGCAACTGGCAGGGGTTCGGGCGGAGGCGGCACCGATGACTGCGCTGAAATGCGATGGACCGGGGCGACGAAGCAATAACCGCGTCCGGTCACGTTCGCGATGTATCGGCTGCCGCTGCGGCCATCGCCGAGCAGCTTCCGCAGTTCCGCGATCGTTACCCTGAGGCTGCCTTCGCCCACTACGACGTTTGGCCAGGCTCGCGCCATCAGTTCGCGCTGTCCAACCACCTCGCCGGCGGACTCTGCGAGCGCGATAAGGATATCGAATGCTCGGCTGCCGAGGTCGACCGTCTCATCGCCTCGCAAAAGGATGCGCTGCGCCGGGATCAGACGGTATGGTCCGAACGAGATGACGTCACCGGCAGTCATGGAGCCCTGACCGAATTACAATTAAGCGTACTGGCCCGCCATCCATCCGCTTACATTTTCTGCGTGAATTACCTTTAAATTTGCGCTTTACAATTTATCAACCGGCCGAGATCTCTTCGACGTTCGTTGGCAGCGCAGTTTTAAAAAGCCGCATATACAGCTTTATGTGGTTTCTAATTCGAGGCTGTCAAGGCTGCCATGACGCTCAGTTCTTGACCGGAGATTCGCGGGGCAGCACGACACGTGAGCCAGTTCTACGACCGGCACCTGACACAAGGACCACTTACCAATGTCACCCTCGCGCTTATTTCCGCCCGCCCTCCTCCCCTGGGCGCCATTCCATAAACTGCCAATTATGCGAATCTGCACTTGGCGCAGCCGGCGATTAGCCGAGTAGCAACCGGCGCGTTGGCTCACCTTCGATCATCAGCTCCGTGATGGCCCATACGAGTGCGTCGACACGATCTGGCGAATAGCCCATCTCCTTGCGATCGAAGTCGACTGTGAAGGCACACATCTGGTCTTCGAGCCTCGGAAACGGCCCCACGTGGCGCACCCTACCCTGTTCGTACAGGGCGCTTACGGGCTCGGCGCGCGTCACCTTGCCACGCGAAGCCCAGACCGCGCGGAGGGGAACCGTTGAGTCCAGCATGCGTAAGGTGTTCTCGACCATCTCGCCGCCGTTGTTAGTTTCGGCAATAATACGGTCACCTCTTCGCTCCCGCAGGAGCCTGATGGCCGTTGCGGCCCATTCATTAGGGGCCATGACGCCTGAGACGTCATCGAGGACGTAGGCACAGCCGTCATCGCCCAGACCGGCGCAAATAATCCCGCATTCGTTGGAATCCTCTTCGCTCGAAGCGTTCGGATCGATCGCCACAACGATGCGGTTGAGCGGCGGTAGATCAACCTCTCGGATCCGGAGGGCCTCGATATGACCGCGCTTCCACAGTGCGCCTTCCATATCCTCCAACATTTCGGCGTCGAGCTCTTGCCGTCCAAGCCGGGTGCCGCCGTATTTACGCATGACGGTGTTCAGGAATTTGTCGACGAGATTGCTGCGGTTGTCGAAGGTGGAGCCTCTGGTCACGACCGTGCCCGGGTCGGCGATGATGTACTTCAGGAGCTGGATCGGGCGAGGCGTGGTCGTGATGCAGACCTGCGGATTCTTGCCGGTGCGGAGGCCAAACTGCAGTTGGTCCCAAGCCTCCTGCGCGTATTGCCATTTCGCCAGTTCGTCGCACCCGAGAGAACGCCTGGTGGGCCCGGCAGGACTCGAACCTGCAACCAGACCGTTATGAGCGGTCGGCTCTAACCATTGAGCTACGGGCCCGGCGCCGGCGGCGAAGGGGCGGCTGGCGACGTCATCTCTAACAAGGGGCGGCGTGCGGACGCAATCGGCCATCGCCGAATGAAGTGCCTCCCCCATCCGCCGTCGGCGGCGCGCCGCGACTCGCAATGCGTGTACTTTCACGCCTTCGCGCGGATCGAAAATTGGAGCGGCAACACTATGGCCCCGGCCGCGACTCAGTTATGCACAGATTATGCTGCCGATCTTTCGATTCATTTCAGTGGGCGGCGTATCTCTCGCCATAGCAATCCTGGTCCTGGCCCTCATTCCGCCGGGCGGTCCGCATTTGGCTGTGATCCGGCACGATGTCGCGGCGCGCGGCGCGTTGATGGACACAAGACAGCATCCCGAGTGGCGGCAGTTTCTCATACGAGCGGCACTGAAACGTGCCGGCGAGCTGGAGCGCCTGCGCGATCTGCCGGCCGGCGCGCCGGTCGTCGTGCCGGCGGAGGCGCCGGATAGATTGCCGCTTCAGTCCGGCCTGTCCGATCAAGGTCCCGGCGCAGCCACCGCACCGGCGACCGACGGGCACAGCCAGGGCTCCGGCGTCGTCCCCAAAGACGACATGAAGACCGCCGGATTGCCGTCCCTGCATATCGATGCCGATGCGGATGCCGAAGACATCACCGGTTCAATCAACGACAATCCCGGCGCGACCATGCCGATGGATATCGGCGAGACGTCGTCGACCGAATTGCCGATCGCGCCGGCTGACGAAACGCCGCCCGTGACGAATATGCCGATGCTGCAAACACCGGAAGTGCAGACGCCGGATGTGAATATCGAGCCGCCGTCGCGGCCCGCCATAACCGAAGAGATTAAAAGGCCGGCGCCACGCCGCATCGTGCACAAGCGCTGGCGCAGCCGGCCGGCGCCGCCGCCGGCCGAACCGGCGCGGGCGCCAATGCCACCACCGTTCAATATTCTGGAAGCGATCTTCAGGGGGCTCGCCGATCCGCAAGGCAGGATTGCCCCCACCGCGAAAGCGGTGGCCGCGCCGCCGGCCGGCAAAACGTCAGCCACGCCGGCGAACGTGCTTCAGGCCTCGGGCACTCGCGCCGTCATCCAGTAACGGCGACACGCAGCGGCGTTCTAATGCGAGCCTAGACCGATCTCGACCTGCAAGGCCGCGGAGTCGGTGACGACCTCGTTCGCGTTGTCGTTGCTGGCGGCATCGGCTTCGGCGTTGGCGGCCTCGGCCGATTTGTCGGCGACTGCGACGACCTGGATCGCGGCCGGCGCCGCCGAAGGCATGGCCATGCCCTTGCGCTTGGCGACGTAATAATAGCCCGCGGCGTAGTAATGCACGGCGCGATCGAGATTGCCCGCGGCCGCCTGATACGCACCGGCGAGGTATTTCACCGCGTAAGTCATGTTGGTGTCGGCATCGAGCAGCCCGGCGACGCCACCGCGATAGCCCATGGCACGCGCCGTGCCGAGCCGGATCTGCATCAAGCCGTAATTGCCCTTGCTGATGACGCGTGGATTGCCGCGGCTCTCGCGCTTGATGACGCGACGCAACAGCGCCTCCGGAAGATTGTGCGCGGCGGCATGCTTGGCGACGAGCGCATCCAGATTGTTGCCGTTGCCGTCGATTGCCTTGTCAGTGTTCCGCGCCATCGCCGGCGATGTCGCAACGAGAGCACCCAGAAGCAAGGCAAACGAGAATCCCTGGCAGGCCATGCGCATTATCGACAACTCCGCTGTGGGGGTGCCCCGCTTCTGGATGCGAAGTCTGGCGACTTTGTGACGAAGCCGCCCTCGCCGCCGTCCCGTTTTGACAAAGATCAAGGAGACGCGCCGCCCGTTGCCTAATTTTGTGACATTGGGAACCGGGGAGTACATAAATGCCAACGGAAACAGCCATTGTCGTCGCGGGGATCGTCTTTGCCTTCGCGATTTTCGCCGTCGTTCTGGCCTGGGGCGGCCAGCGCGCCAGCAAGCACTGACGACACCTGATCGATCTCGTCTGCCGCTCGAAGGGTTGGCGGCTCAGGCAAATCCGGTTATCCCGGCGCTCGCGGGTGGCGGCAAACTGCGTCGCATAGCCAGCCCCCCGGGAGCCACAGCCGCAGCATGCGGAAAAATCTGCGCCCGATCGCGTCGTTGCTGCTCGGCATCGGCTTTCTGCTCGCCGGCAACGGCCTGCTGTTCACCTTGTTGCCGCTGCGCGGCGTCACCGAGCACTTCAGTGCCTTCGGGCTCGGCCTGATTGGCTCGTCATATTATATGGGCTTCGTTGCCGGCTGCGTTCTCGCGCCCTATGCGATCCTCAGCGCCGGCCACATCCGCGCCTTTGCCGCCCTTGTCGCGCTCGCGGTGACGGTGGCGCTTGCCTATAGTCTCGCGCCCAACATCTATGCCTGGGTGGCGCTGCGCGTCATCAACGGCTTCTGCCTCGCCGGTATCTATCTCGTCATCGAAAGCTGGCTCAACAGCCGGACGACCAATGATACGCGCGGCCTGGTGATGTCGGCCTATGTGATGGTCAATTTCGGCGCCTTCACCGTCGGCCAGATGCTGGTCATGCTCTATCCGATCGAGCAGAGCGGCAATTTCATGATCGTCGCCATTCTCGGATCGCTCGCCATCATACCCGTGGCGCTGACGCGCTCGGCACAGCCGGCGCCGATCACGATCGTCCGGTTTCGTCCGGTGCAGCTTTATCGCGCCGCGCCGGTCGGCCTGATTGCCAGCTTCATGGTTGGCGCGGCGAACGGCGCGTTCTGGGGCCTCGGTCCGATTTCGGCCGCCGGCAGCGGGCTCAACGTCAGCCATGTGGCGATGTTCATGAGCGCGGCGACGCTGGCAGGCGCGCTGTCGCAATGGCCGGTCGGCCGCCTGTCCGATCGCGTCGACCGCCGCCTGGTGCTGTTTGCGCTCCTGGTCGGCGCGTCGCTGACAGGGCTATCGCTCTGGCTGTCGGGCGCATCGGGCACACTGCTGATCGTCTTCGGTCTTGCCTTCGGCGCGCTGGCGCTGCCGTGTTACTCGCTCGCCGCCGCCCATGCCTATGACAAGACGCCGGCCGGCGAAACGGTGCCGACCGCCGCGACCGTGCTGCTCGCCAACGCGCTCGGCGCGGTGATCGGCCCCTTGCTGGCGTCCGTCGTGATGAACGCGCTCGAGCCGCGCGCGCTGTTTCTCTTCATCGCGGCCGTGCAGGCCTTGCTTGCGGCTTACGTGTTCTACCGCACCAAAGTGCAGCCATCGCTCACGGCGGACGAAAAGGTCGATTTCGAAATGACCGCCAGCGCGCCCGGCGGCACGATGCTGACACCGGAAACGCCGGATCCGAACGATCCGTCAGTGGTCGTGCCGGAGGATTAGCCGCCGATCGCGCGCCACCGTTGCGCCGCGCCAAAAGAAAAAGCCGACAGCGTCCTGCGACACTCCCGGCATTTCATCGAAATTCCAGTCGGGCTTGATCAGACGTCAGCGAACGGATATTTGCGGCGCGCGTCCTGCGTCTGCTGAAGCGCTTCGGTGAAGGCTTCGCGCAGCATGGTCAGGTAGTTCGCGAACCCACCGCCGGTCTGCTCGACCGAGGTCCACTGGCGTTGATCGTGCGCCGGATGGGCGCTCAACGTGGTCATACTACTAAGCTCCGGTCGATTAAAGGCGCGACGGCGAAGCCAGAAAGCGGCGCTCGATCTCGCGCTCGGATTCGTCGGTGAACTTGCCGCCGGTCTCGGCGATGTAGCGGGCGACTTCGCGCTCGGCCTGGCGCATACGGGCAGCCATCAGGCTGTCGAGCACGCGGGCGAAGAAACCACGCTTCGGCGCGGCCACTGCCGGCGCATAGGTGGTCGAAAAGGCGGCTTCGATGGCAGACGGGGTATAAGACATGAAATCAGGCTCCTGGTTCGGCCCTCGGCAGGAATCACTGGGGCTCAGACCGTTGTTGCAATGCAATATATATCCCGCTTTGGCGGACGGACTAGGTGCACTGCAACATGTAACCTATGCGGTTTTCGCATGTTTTTTATTGCGTTGCGGTAGGCCCCGGACGCCATTTTCATTCGATTTCGGCCTGTTGTGCGCCGTATCGCGGGCCAAAGCCGGTAGGACCCTAACTTTGATAGGTTTTGTTAACGAATCGGGCCTTTGCCGGCCCTTTGATATCGGCCATAAGTGCATAACTAAACGCCATTCAGCCCCCATGCGGGGCCCCGTCAAAACACCGGCATTTTGCCAATCGATCGAGAGGTCCCGGACGGCCTTGCGCTTGCGCATCGTCCAGGCCCTTGTCTGACTCGTTTCAAGGAGCCGACCCATGGCCAAGAAGCCGGGAACCAACCCCAAAGGCGAATTCGTGATGTTCGATATCGTCTACGAAGACGGTTCGCAGCGTTCCAACCGGCGCGTGCCCGCCGAATTGCTCGGCGGCCTGGAAAAGGACGAGCCGGCGCTCGGTTTCATCATCGAGCAGGACCGCGACATCGCCGAAAAATCCGGCCGCTCGCCGCTGGCTATTAAGTCAATTGCCCGCACCGGCGCTAAGCCGAAAAAGAACATGAATCTGAAGTGACGGCCATCACAGCCGGCGCTGCTTGTCTCAGGGTTCAATAAGCCGCACGACGGTTTGAACCATGAGGCTGGCCATGAATCAATTCGTTGCCAAACCGATTGCTCTGTTTATCGCCTTATCCCTTTCAACGCTGTATTCGATTCCCGCTCAAGCCCAGGACCGCGATCTGGCCGGTTCGCGCGACTATCCCGGCATCGGCCGCTTCGGCGGCAGCATCATCACCGGTTATCAGACAAAGGACTTCGACGCGGTCAAGCTGCAGGCCGCACCGTTCAAGGACGGCAAGGCGACCGACGCCCGCACCGTCGAAGGGCGCGTGACCCGCATCGCCTATCGCACCGGACCGGGGCCTTCCATTCTCGAGGTGTCTCGCAATTTCGAGAACCAGCTGGGCAAAGCCGGCTTCGAGACGCTGGTGGCCTGCAACACCGACGATTGCGGCGGCATTCCGTTTACCGAGCAGATCGATGCTCTCACCATTCCGGCGATGTGGATCGACGGCTTCGACTTCCGTTACTTCTCCAGCCACAAGAAGGACGGCAGCGCCGATATCTACGCCACGGTCGTGACCAGCAAGAACAACGACAACATTTATGTCCAGCTTGTCGTCGCCGTGGTCGGCGCCATGGAGAACAAGATGGTCGATGCCGCCGCCATGGCCAAAGGCCTCGGCGACAAGGGACACATCGCGCTTTACGGCATTTACTTCGATACCGACAAGGCGACGATCAAGCCGGAAAGCGCGCCGACGCTCGCCGAGATGGCAAAGCTGCTGGGTGGCGCGCCGACGCTCAGCGTCTTCATCGTCGGCCACACCGACAATCAGGGCAGCTACGAGCACAACATGACGCTGTCGCGCCAGCGCGCCGAAGCCGTCGCCGCCGCATTGGCGGCGAGCTACAAAATCGCGCGCGGCCGCATGCGCACGGCGGGTTTGGGCTTTCTCGCGCCGGTCGGCTCCAACGCCAGCGAGGAAGGCCGCGCGCTCAATCGCCGCGTGGAACTGGTACAGCCGTAGTTTTTGCGCGGGCGGCCATGAGCCTCGTGCATTGCCGGTACATTGTCGGCGCGCCGCTTTGGGTCTAATTTGACGTGATGAAATTGATCCGCCAGCCGCTGCTGCGCCTGCTCGCCATCAATCTGGCGATCGGTGTTGTCGTGGCGATTGTGATGATCGGCGGATTGATGTGGGCCAACCCGGCGCATCTGCGCGATCTCATAGTCGCCGACCGCGCCGGCTTTGCCGCTTTTGCACTGCTGCTGTTCGGGCTGATTATTACTTTTGGAAGCGTCGCGATGGGGACCGCCATCATGACCCTCGGCCATGAACGCCGGCCCGGCCCGCGCGGCGGCAAACCGATGGAATTGCCGGCGGCGATCCGGGTGCGCGCTAGTTGACGTTGGCGCCGAGCTTTTCGGCGAACAGCACCATGGTCTTGCGGTAGATCTCCGAGCGGTTCCACTCGCGCATGACCTGGAAATTCTCGGTGCCCTCGGCGAAAGGCTGGCCGGTGCGCCAGCCATTGGTCTTCAACAGATTGGCGGTCGACGCCAGCACATCCGGCACCGAATGGCGCAGGTCGACATGGCCGTTGCCGTCATAGTCGACGCCGTATTTGATATAGGACGACGGCAGAAACTGCGTCTGGCCGATTTCGCCGGCGTAAGCGCCGATCAGATCGCGCAGCGGCAGGTCGCCGCGGTTGACGATCTGCAGCGCCGCGATCAGCTCGCCCTGAAACAATTCGGTGCGGCGGCAGTCATGCGCCAAAGTCGCCAGCGTGCGCACCACCGGCAGCTTGCCCATGTCGCCGCCGCCATTGTCGGTCTCCAGCGTCCACACCGCCATGATCAGCTCTTTCGGCACGCCGAACTGGCGCTCGACGCGCGCCAGCAATTGCGCGTGGCGCTGCATCAGCTGCGTGGCGCGCTTGATGCGGGCGGGGATGACGCGGGTGCGGGCGTATTCCTCGAAGCTCTTACGGAACGTATAGCGCTGGCGCTTGTCGAAATTCAGCACCTCCTGGTCGATGCTCAGCCCGGCGAAAGCCTGCGACACCACCGTCGGCGACACGCCCGCCGCTTGCGCCTCGCGCCCCATCGCGCCGAGAAACACGTTGAAATCGCCGCCGCATTTGGCGGCATAAGCCGGCAGCGCGAACAGCGAGGCGGCGACAAGAACGAGCGATGCGATTTGCTTTTTCATGAGCAGGCTTATCTCACGCCGGCACTTGCTGCGCCAGATACTCGATCGCCGCGGCGCTGCCGCCGGAACCGTGCGGGATATGCAGCGCCTTGAGCCCCATCTCGATGGCGCCGAGCGCGCCGAGCACCATCGGCGCATTGACGTGGCCCATATGCGCGATGCGGAAGCCGCGCCCTTCCGTCTTGCCGAGCGCGCGGCCGAGCACGACGCCGCATTTGTAATTGCAGTAATCGACCAGCGCCTGCGCGCTATCGCCATTGCGCGTGATGACCGGCGTCACCGTGTCGCAACGCTCCGACGGCTCGAGGACGTTGAAATCGAACGTCTGGCCTTCCGCCCACACCGCCACCGCGCGGCGCACGCCTTCGGCCAGCGCGCGATGCCGCGCAAACACATTGTCGGTGCCTTCGGTGAACATGAGGTCGAACGCGGCGCGCAGCGCGAACAGCAACTGCTCCGGCGGCGTGCCGCAATATTTGTGGTAATGCACCGGCCCGTCGCGGAACGTCCAGTCCCAATAAGGCGAGCGCATGTTCGCCTTCTTGTGCGCCTCGAGCCCGCGCGGGCCGGCGGCGTTGAAGCCCAGCCCCGGCGGCGTCATCAGGCCCTTCTGCGAACCGGACATCGCGACATCGACGCCCCACTTGTCCATGTCGAACGGCACGCAGCCGAGCGAGGCGACCGTATCGACGCAATACAGCGCATCGTGGCCGGCGGCGCGGATCGCCTTGCCGATCGCCTCGATGTCGTTGATGACGCCCGAGGCGGTGTCGATCTGCGCCACCAGCACGGCCTTGATCTCGCCTTTGCTGTCCTTGCGCAGCCGCGCCTCGACTTCATCCGGCCGCACGGCGCGGCGGAAATCGCCGGGCAATATCTCGACCTCGGCGCCGAGCATCTTCGCCGCCTCGCCCCAGCCGATGGCGAAGCGCCCGCTTTCCAGCACCAGCACCTTGTCGCCGCGCGACAGCACATTGGTGAGGGCTGCCTCCCAGGCGCCGTGGCCGTTGGCGGCATAGATGTAGCAGCGGCCGGAGGTGGCGAACACGCGCTTGAGGTCGCGCAGCAGCGTGTCGGTGAGCTCGACCAGCGGCCCGGTATAGATGTCGACCGCCGGGCGGTGCATGGCGGCGAGCACAACATCGGGAATGTTGGTCGGGCCCGGAATGGCGAGGAATTCGCGGCCGGAAGCGAGGGAGAGAGATGATGAGGACATCGGGGGAAACAGCCTTCTGCGGGAAGGCGTGTGGATAGCATGATTTGAGCGGGTCGAGGGATCACGAATGTTGATCAGACCTATCAGCACAACGCAGCTCTGCGCAGTCCCGATCGGCGACCCGCGGCCTCCCGAGTGCGGGATTACGTGCCCCGGCCTTGAGGCGCCCCACCTTCAGCGAGCGTCTGCAGAACGCCCCTCGCCTGGGGGTGAGATACGTCGGATAATATGCCTATTACCGTCAAGGCGCCGAAAGAAACCGCCGGTTGAGTCACCTCGTTAGCGCGGGTATCTTTTAAGCTCGAAGAATCGACTAAGTTTTTGGGAGTGAATCTTGGCAGAAGGCATCGTGAATCCGAAGCTTATTGAGATAGCTCTTCAGAATTGCGACACAACCGCATTTGAGCGGTTTTCACAAACTGTGTTCGGTGCCGTAACCGGCCCTATTTTTAAACCGCTGGGCGGCCACCATGATGGAGGGGCCGACGGCTTTATAGATGCCGACTTAAGCGAAGAAATAGGACGCCCAACACGCTTCTTTCAAGCATCGAAGGAGATTGAGGTTGAAACAAAGATTAGAAAGACAGTTGCTAGACTCTTAGAAGTCGGACGCGCTGTCGAGTATTTGTACTACGCAACATCATACGCCATCGGCTATCTAGACAGCGTCGAGTACAAGCTTAGCGAAGAGCTGGGAATTACCATTCGGATTTACGATCGGAATTTTTTCGTCCAGAATGCCAACCACAACGCTAATTCGATAGCAGCATATCAACAATATCTACGACCATCGTTAGCTTTCTTGGATGATTTTTTGTCTCCAAGCTATCCAGCACTCAGCACAATCGAAAATGCCCGGGCCGTTTGCGCATTTCTTGGTCAAGAAATGGAGCGACGCATCGGCACAACTCAGACGCTCGAGGCCATTTGCGATTCACTAATCCTGTGGGCACTTGAGGGTACCGATCCTTCCACTGAACAATTAATGACAGAGGAGGAAATCGTATCGAAAGTCGAGAATGTAATTCCGACGGCAAGGCGTTTCTTTCGCGGCCAAGTCTCAAATCGACTCGCGTCACTCTCAAAGAAAAGCGACGGCAGCCGACAAGTTAACGTCTATCGCAGCAAATCAAAATACTGCTTGCCATTCGAGAGCCGAGAGACCCTAAAAGAACACACTATAGAAGATGAGAAGCTCAAGATTGACGTTACAACGTCAATCTTGATGCGCCTCTCAAAGAAGGTCGACGATCGATTCGACACGCCCCTCATAGAAGCCATCGCCAACCTAATCCACAGGACACTTGAAACACTATTTGAAAGACAAGGGTTCGATGCGGCGAGGCATTTTTTGGAAGATGACCCAACATCCGGCGATCAGCTTGATGCTCGCCCAATCGTAGAGATTGCCGAAGACGTACTAAAATCGGCGAACATAAAGTCAAACCTTCAGGCTGACATTTTGCTGCTGATGAAATCTGTTCTGGGCGAGATATTTTACGGATCGACCCCTATAGAACGAACTTATTGCGCGAGACTTGCGCGCACGTACATCCTGCTTTTCACGATACGAAATACTCCGGAAATTGTTGAGTATTTCAATTCCATGTCGAAAAATTTCGCCCTTTATGTTGGGACCGATTTAATCGTTAGAGCAATTTCTGAGCAATTCATCGAAAGTGAAAATCAGATGACCGTGAACGCGCTAAAAATCATAGCGCAAGCCGGCTCCAAGTTGATTTTGTCGGAAGTAACCCTAGAAGAGGTTCACAGTCATATATACGCGTCACATCGCGAATATATTAACGTCTACGCTGAAATTGACGGCATCGTAGACCGCGACCTTGCGTCACAATGCGACAGGATACTTATTCGAGCTTACTATTACTCAAAACTCGAAAAGAAAGGCAAGTCGTCAATTACGTGGTCTTCCTACCTCAACAATTTTCTCACCGCCAGCAAAATGACCGGACCGACATCTGAAGCGAGCATGAAATCTCTAAAAGACACGCTCTGCAATAAGTATGGATTCGTGTTCGAGTCCAGAGAGGATATGGAAAAGTCGGTCGATAAAGATAGCCTCTCAATGCTGACCTCAAAAATTCAGGAACTAAGGCGACAGAAGCCAAACGAAGATATTTTGGCGCAGAACGACGCCCTGCACATTCTTAGAGTAGATCGGCTACGACGAACCGAAGAAAAGAAGGTGACAAATCATTTCGGCTATCGGACGTGGTGGCTGACGCAGGACATCATGTCAGGGCGAGCTGCCGCAATTGTTTTTCCGAAAAAGAGCATGAGCAGATATGTCATGCGTCCAGAATTTCTCATAAATTACATTGCCTATAATCCGTCATCCGAAGAGGTTCGTAGGAGTCTAGGGACAATATTCCCCTCTCTTTTGGGAGTCCGTCTCGGCTCGCGGCTAGAGAAGCATACACTGGCAAAGGTTCTCGATCACATACGGACGATAAACGAGGTGGACCCGGCGCGGGCACAAGCCATCATCTCGGAACACTCAGACGCGCTGAAGAGTCAGCACATGAGAGCGTTTGTGCTGAAATATACCTCT
Source organism: Pseudolabrys sp. (assembly GCA_041662425.1). Classification (GTDB taxonomy): domain Bacteria; phylum Pseudomonadota; class Alphaproteobacteria; order Rhizobiales; family Xanthobacteraceae; genus Pseudolabrys. Next base: position 39,743 of record JBAZSM010000003.1, on the reverse strand, counting down.
GTGGTTTAGAGCGGATATGGCGGATTATCCCGTCGGCTAATTCGCCCTTCGAAAAGTGTTGGGTTACGCCTTCGGCTAACTACTCCGCCGCGACCTGCCTCAGTTCGCCAGCGGCCGCCATGTCGCGGCGCAGCCATTCGGGCGCGACGTCGAAGCCGTTGGGCCAGGTGAGCGCGCCGAAGTCGATGAACACGCGATTGAAATAAGCCTCGTCGCGCAAGGGCTCGAGCATCGGCCCCGGCTCTTTCACCAGCGCAGAAAAATCGTGGACGCCTTCGCTGCCATCCGTGAAGCGGACGCGCAGACGAAATCCACCGAGCTTTTCGAGACGGACGATCTTAGTCAGCATCGAGGCCTGCGATCCTTTCCAATGAAATTTTAGGACGCGCCCGTTCCCAGTTCGAGCGCAACTCATCCTGATGTTTCAAGGTCCATAGCTTGACGAGGCGCGCCGCGGTCGCCGGCAAACGCCCGTCGATCACCTCACCGGTTTCGATCGATATATTAGCTTCGTGCTCGCCATACGTCGCCTCGAAATGGGGCGGCGGGTGGTCGAGAAAGTACATACGGATCGCGATGCCGTAGAACCATGCAATCGTGGGCATGGGTTATTCTAGCAGAGGTTGCAGGGCAGAGTAAGCTGCTCTTGTTGCACCACTCCCGTCATGGCCGGGCTTGTCCCGGCCATCCACGACTTGCTTCTTTCCGAACGCCAAAGACGTGGATGCCCGGCACAAGGCCGGGCATGACGGAGTTAAACCACCGGGATCGGCCGTGGCCGGCCGTTCTCGTCAATGGCGACAAACGTGAAATTGGCGTCCGTCACCTTCTCGTGGTGGCGCGTCATGAAGCGCCGCGCCCAGGCCTCGACATGGATTTTCATCGAGGTGCGGCCGATGCTCTCGACCAGCGTATAGACCTCGAGCACGTCGCCGACTTTCACCGGCCGGATGAATTTCATGGCGTCGACCGCGATGGTGACGACGCGGCCATGGGCGCGCTCGATTGCGGCGATGCCGCCGGCCTGGTCCATGCGCGACAGCACCCAGCCGCCGAAGATGTCGCCATTGGCGTTGGTGTCGCCCGGCATGGCGCTGATGCGCACCGTGAGGGTGCCGCGCGGCGCGGTATCGTCGGGCATGGCCGGTCCTTGCGTTGATTCAAGGACCGCAGGAAAGCGTGACGGCGCGGCGGAGGCAATAAGGAAAAGGAAGGGCATGCGCGTGATTCAGTTCACTGTCATCGCCGGGCTTGACCCGGCGATCCCGATCATGCGGGCACTGTGCCCTCCTAAGCGAGATGGCCGGGACAAGCCCGGCCATGACAAGAATCGTGAAATGTCGCGCGGCGATCAGTTGTCGAGGAAGCTGCGCAATTTCCTGCTGCGGCTCGGGTGCTTGAGCTTGCGCAGCGCCTTGGCCTCGATCTGGCGGATACGTTCGCGCGTCACCGAGAACTGCTGGCCGACTTCTTCCAGCGTGTGGTCGGTGTTCATGCCGATGCCGAAGCGCATGCGCAGCACGCGCTCCTCGCGCGGCGTCAGCGACGCCAGCACGCGCGTCGTGGTCTCGCGCAGGTTGGACTGGATCGCGGCGTCGATCGGCAGCACCGCGTTCTTGTCCTCGATGAAATCGCCGAGATGCGAATCCTCTTCATCGCCGATCGGCGTCTCGAGCGACAGCGGCTCCTTGGCGATCTTGAGAACCTTGCGCACCTTCTCCAGCGGCATGCCGAGCTTTTCGGCCAGCTCTTCCGGCGTCGGCTCGCGGCCGATTTCGTTGAGCATCTGGCGCGAGGTGCGCACGATCTTGTTGATGGTCTCGATCATGTGCACCGGAATACGGATGGTGCGGGCCTGATCGGCGATCGAGCGGGTGATGGCCTGACGGATCCACCACGTCGCATAGGTCGAGAACTTGTAGCCGCGGCGGTATTCGAATTTATCGACCGCCTTCATCAGGCCGATATTGCCTTCCTGGATGAGATCGAGGAACTGCAGGCCGCGATTGGTGTATTTCTTGGCGATGGAGATGACGAGACGAAGGTTCGCCTCGACCATTTCCTTCTTGGCCTGGCGGGCTTCGCGCTCGCCCTTCTGCACCATCTGCACGATCTTGCGGAATTCGCCGATCTCGACGCCGGTCTGCGCCGCCAGATCGTGGACCATGCCGCGGATGTCCTTGATCCGGTCCTTCTCCTTGGCGGTGAAGTTCTTCCAGCCCTTGGCGGAGAGTTTCGAGATGCGGTTGAGCCAGCGCGGATCGAGCTCCGAGCCGATGTAGTTTTTCAGGAAGTCGTCGCGCGCGACGCCGTAGCTCTCCGACAGCCGCATCAGGCGGCCTTCGTTCGAGACCAGGCTCTTGTTGATGGCGTAAAGCTGCTCGACCAGCGAATCGATGCGCGCCTGGTTCAGCCGCAGCGACTTCACCTCGGTGATGATCTCGTCCTTGAGCTTCTTGTATTTGCGCTCCTGCGCCGGCGACAGCGAGGTGTTCTTGAGCCGGAACTCGATGTCCTGCTCCTGCAGGCGGCGCAGGCGCTTGAAACTGTCGGCGATGTTGTCGAAGGTCTCGACGACTTTCGGCTTCAGCTCGGCCTCGATCGCGGCGAGCGACATCGAGCCTTCCATGTCGTCGTCGTCGTAATCGCCTTCGGCGGCGCCCTCGGCCGGATCCTTCTCGTCGTCGCCTTCGGCGGTCTTGAACGGCGTGGCGGATGCCGGCGCGGTCGGCGCGGCCGGCGGCACGACCTGCAGATGCGGCGCGCCGGGCGCGCCGTTATTCATGCCATTGTTCATGGGTTTGCCGTCGGGGCCGACCGGCGTCTGCATCTGCTTGGCCTCGGGACCGGCATAGGTCGCCTCGAGGTCGATGATGTCGCGCAGGAAGACTTTGCCTTCGGCGAGTTCGTCGCGCCAGATGATGATGGCCTGGAACGTCAGCGGGCTTTCGCACAGGCCGGAGATCATGGCCTCGCGGCCGGCCTCGATGCGCTTGGCGATGGCGATTTCGCCCTCGCGCGACAGCAGCTCCACCGAGCCCATTTCGCGCAGATACATGCGGACCGGATCGTCGGTGCGCTCGGTCGGCTCTTTCTTCTCGACGGTGGCAAGCGCCTTGCCCTTGACCTCGACCATCTCGCGGCCGGTGTCCTCGTCGTCATCGTCGTCCTGCTCGTCGGTGGCCTTCTCGCCTTCCTCGTCGCCGTCGGCGTCCTCGGTCTCGACCACGTTGATGCCCATCTCGGACAGCATGGCGAGCGTGTCCTCGATCTGCTCGGAGTTGACCTCCTCGGCCGGCATCACGGCGTTGAGCTGCTCATAGGTGACGTAGCCGCGCTTTTTGGCGGCCTTGATCATCTTCTTGACGGCGGCGTCGGATAGGTCGAGCAACGGCAGCGGCGTATCGGGGGCGCCTTCGGTCTCTTTGTCCGGCGCCTCTTCCTTGGCCTGGGTGGCCTTCGCCTTCACCGCCATCTGCTTCTCCTGGACCTTCCCAGCCATATCGTACTCCGCCTGTCTTCTTACCCGCTGACGCGACACCCGCGGCCCGTGACCGGGCGCCGATGCCAAAAAGGGCCGCCGCCCGGACAGAGGGCACGACCCGAATCAGGCCTCAGTGTCGTCGGTGGCCGCTTAAGCCCCGATTAACCGTGTAAAACCAACGGGAAACGGCCTGTTTTTCCCGCCGGAAAAGCGACGTCTGTTTTCGTCCCGGACCTCTCAGTCCGTGACTCGGCCCGCGCTCACGGTCAAGCCAAAAGACCCGCAAAAATCGCAAGTTTTAGAGCGTTCTGGCTCCCCGTCCGGAGGAAGTGCCAAAGCCCTCGATCAGGGCCTCGGTGCCGTCCACGCGCGCGAGGCGGTCCTTGACGTCGCAGAGCCGCAAATAGTTTGCCTCGCTGGCATCCTGGCCCAGGGCCAATTCGGCGTCCTTGAGCTCCTTAGTTAGGGAATGCCACTGCCGATGCAAGGCAACAAGCTGTTGCCAGGTCACTAAAACATCGTCCGGCGCGGCATCCGGGCGGACGCCCCAGACCGAGGCCGTGGTCACCGTCGCGAACACCCGCTCCATGGTCTCGGCCAGGCCCCGGGCGGCCAGTTCGGCGCGCAAGGTCTCGGATTCATGACCGGAGGTCAGGTCTTCGGCGTGGGCGGCAATATCGATCAGCGCCGCCTTCACCCGCTCGGCATCGCCATGACGGAACTCGAGCGAGGCCAATTCCTCGAGGTGGTCGTGCAGCAGCCACGGGTAGTTGACCGCGGCCTGCAGGATCAGCGCCTCGCGCGTCGGCACCGCGGTGCGATGGCCGCGATGGACGGGGCTCGCTGCCATCTGCTGGCTGAGCACGACGTAGGGTCCACTCTGGCCCCCGGCCATGCCGCGCGCGCCCGGACCGTAAGGCGAGGCGCCGCGCGGGCCGCCAAAACGCGGCTGCCAGTTGCCTTGGGTCGGACCTTGGCGGCCGCGCGGACCGCCGAACGAACCGCGGCCGGAAAAATTCTGGTTCTGCGCAGGCGCGAAGAATGCGCGCAGGCGATCGGAAAAATCCTGCCGGTAATATTTGCGCACGGATTCATCGGCGATCGCCGCCGTCACTTCGTTGATGCGGGCGTCGAGGGCGGCGCGGCGCTCGGGCGTGCCGAAATCATGACCCTCGGTCATGAATGCCCACAGCATCCCCGCCAGCGGCTTGGCCGCGCCGATGACATCCCGGATCGCGTCGGGACCGGACGAGCGCAGCAGGTCGTCGGGATCTTGTCCCTGAGGCAACAGCGCGAATTTCATGCTCTTGCCGGGCTTCAAACGCGGCATCGCCAGATCGACGGCGCGGTAGGCCGCGCGCAGGCCGGCGCCATCGCCGTCGAAACACAAAACGGGCTCGTCCGCCATCTTCCACAGCAGCGTGATCTGGTCTTCGGTCAGGGCGGTGCCGAGCGGCGCCACCGCGCCCGTGAAACCGGCCGTCACCATGGCGATGACATCGACATAGCCCTCGACGACGACGACCGGCGCGCCGTCATGCGCGGCCTGGCGCGCGGCGGCGATGTTGTAGAGCGTGTGGCCTTTATGAAACAGCGGCGTCTCCGGCGAATTGAGATATTTCGCCGGAACATCCTTCTCCAGCGCGCGGCCGCCGAAGGCGATAATGCGGCCGCGAATATCGGTGATGGGAAACATCACGCGATCGCGGAAACGGTCGAACGGCACTGGAATATCGTCGCCGGCGATCAGCATGCCGGTCTCGATCATGTCGGCGGTCGAGATGCCATGCGAGCCGAGATGTTCCTTCAGCGCGTAGCGTTCGTTCGGCGCGTAGCCGAGACGGAATTTCACCTGCGTCGCGGCATCGAGCCCACGATCGGCCAGATAGCCGCGCGCCTTGGCGCCCAAGCGCGACGATAAAGTCGTCTCGAAGAACTTGGCGGCGATCTCCATGACGTCGTGCAACGTCTTGCGCTTGGCATCGCGTTGCTGGTCTTCGGCCGACACCTTGGGCAGCGGCATGCCGGCCATCTGCGCCAGTTGCTCGACCGCCTCAGGAAAGCTGACGCCTTCGGTCAGCATCAGGTAGTCGAAGATCGAGCCGTTCTTGCCCGAGGAGAAGTCGAACCACGCTTCCTTCTGGTCATTGACGAAAAAGGACGCCGTCTTTTCCTTGTTGAAGGGCGACAGGCCTTTGAACTCGCGGCCCGAGCGGATGAGCTTGACGCGGCGGCCCACGACTTCCGAAACCGGAAGCCGGGATTTCAGCTCATCGAGGAACTGGGGCGTAAAGCGCATGGAGTCCTTGGCGCGGCGGGCGCCTTAATCTGTCCAGAGCCGGCGTTTTTTTGCGAATCGACGCCCCATCATAGGCCGGCCAGGGCGGCGTGAACGGGGGTTAGCGCGGGCATCCGGGCAGAGGCCGGTAAATAGGGTGTTTTGACCGCTATTCACAGGGGATGAACTCCAAACAGCAATTGACGTGCGGAGCATACATCTGTATATACAACCTCGCCGGGGTACGGTCGGAATGCAGCCGCCTTTCAAATGCGCGAGAGCGCATTAATAGGGACAGGGATTCGCATATTCGAAACCGTCATAGCGATCTCTCGACTAGGATATATCGTAATCCCTTGTCGAGGTTTCCTATGGAAGACCTGCAGCGGCTGTTCGCAGGCGTTCGCGACTTCGGATGGAATCCGAAGAAACGCGAAAGCAATTTGCGGCAACACAAGATCGACTTCGAAGACGTAAAAGGAATTTTTGACGGCTACACCTTCATCCGTCGATCGGACCGCCATGGCGAAGTCAGATACCAAATCTTCGGTTACGTCCAAAGCAGCGAAGTCGCGGTCGCGTGCACCTTCCGTGGCACGGTCTGCAGGCTCATCTCGGCCCGCCCCGCGCGACGGGACGAGCGACGACGATTTTATAATCGTCTCGAGGGACAGCCCTAGCCGCGGCAAGACCGATTGGGCGGCCGTCAACGCTTTGACAGACGAGCAGATCGAAGAAGCCGTCCGCAACGATCCTGACGCGGTACCGCTCGATTTCGATTGGGATGATGCCGTCCTCGTTGTGCCACCCAAGAAGCAAGCAATCTCGATCCGGGTCGATGAGGACGTGCTGTATTACTTCAAGCACGAGGGCACGGGCTATCAGCGCCGCATCAACGCCGTGCTGCGATCGTATATGCAGCAGAAGAAAGCCAAGAAGCCGAAGAAGCGGGCGTAAACTCGCCGTTATTCCGGGGCGCGCCAAAGACGCGAACCCGGAATGACCATTACGACAGCTTCGCCTTCACCACACCGCTCGCCTTGCCGAAGTCCATCTGCCCCGCGTATTTGCCGCGCAGGATGGCGATAACCTTGCCCATGTCCTTCATGCCGGCGGCGCCGGTCTCGGCGATGGCTGCATCGATCGCGGCGGAAACCTCCGCTTCCGACATCTGCTTCGGCAGATAGACCGAGATGATGGCGATCTCTTCTTCTTCCTGCTTCACCAGATCTTCGCGCGCGCCCTTCTTGTACATCTCGACCGATTCCTGGCGCTGCTTGATCATCTTCTGCAGGATCGACAGCACTTCGGCATCGCCCAACGGCTTGCCGGTGGTGCGCGCCTCGATATCCGCGTTCTTGAGCGTCGAATTGACCATGCGCAGCGTCGAGACCGTGCGCTCGTTTCTGGACTTTTGCGCCTCGGTCAGGGCTTTGTTGATGTCGTCGCGGATCATGGTCTTCGTCTCCTCATAGTGCCGGCCACGATCAGTGCGGCGCGCAACGCAGGCTTCGGCCTTCCGATTCCCGACGCATAGCACACGACGATGACCATCATCTCGTACAAACCGAGTGCGGATTGGGGCGCGCGCCCGGAACGCGGTGCCTGTCTCCTTCAGACAATTTCCCTCTTCACTTGTGTATTTGAATTTAATCTATTTATGGTTGTATTCAGCCACCCAATCAGTTTTCAGGAGTTACGAACATGGCACTTACCATTGGCATCGAATTCAGGGACCTGGCCAAGGTTCCCGCCGACCGCCACCAACTCCAGACCTTCATGGTGCAATCGATTGTCCCCGTGATGGTCGAGCAGGTCATGCAGAACTCGACGCGCGCCGCCGACCCCGTTCTCGACGAACGCGAGGTGAAGGTCAGTATCGGATTCAGTTTCTAGACATCGGGCTCACAGCAGTTCGAGAGTAAGGAGACCTCGATGCCGCGAAAGAAGGCATGTCTTGTTGGCATTAATAACTACGCCAATCCGAAATACGCGCTAGCGGGGTGCCTCAACGACATCGACAGCCTGTCATCGCTGCTCAAGGACTGCTTCGGCTTTTCCGAAAATAACATAACGACGCTGACCGACGCGGCTGCGACGCGCGCCGGCATATTGGCGGGACTGTCCGCATTGCTGGAAGGCGCCGCAGCCGGCGACACGCTGATCTTTGCCTATTCCGGTCATGGTTGTCAGAAGCCGAGCACCGCACCGGGCACGCAGCCGAACGATATGAACGACGCGCTCGTTCCGTATGAGGCGACCTACGCATCGTTGATTACCGACGAAGAACTCTACAACCTTATTACCCATCGCATCATGACCCCGGCGATAAAGTTCACCGCGATTTACGATTGCTGCCATTCAGGCACCATGATTCGCGATGTCGGTTTCGACCCCGACACCGGGATGCTTGTCACTGCGATCGAAAACCGCTGCATCTTTCTTCCGGAACTGCAGACACTGCTCAAACGTGCAGTCAACGTTGGACCTTACAATGTGTTCTCCGCTTGCGGCGACGCGGAAACCGCAGCGGATGTCCGCTCGGTTCCCGACGAAAGGCGAGCGCGAGGAGCTTTCAGTTATGCTATCCATAAGTTGCTGCGGACGACGCCGGCGATGACGGTCGGCGACCTCGACATACGTGCCAAGGCGGTCATACAGACGGTCAGCCCGCACGTACAGAATCCGGAGTTTTACGCCGTCAATGCCGACGCTCCGGTGTTCAGCTGAGGCGGTCGCCCGGCTCTCACATCACCGGCTGATGACCGTGATTTTCACCGAAGGCTTCCTCGCGATAGAGGCCGAGCGCCTGCATCACCGGCAAATCGTTGAAGCAGAACAAACAGGCGTCATCGCTCGACGAAGAATTGCCGTGTTCGTGGAACGCCCAGGACGGCACGCAGAAGATATCGCGTTTCTTCCAGTCGAAGCGGCGGCCGCCGATGATCGAATAGCCCTCGCCCTTGGCGCACTGATAGATCGAGGAGCCGGTGTGGCGATGCGCGCGGGTTTTTTCGCCGGGACGGAGCATCTGCATCGATGCGCCGATGGTCGCCATCACCGGGCCGCCGGTCAGCGGATTGACGTAATTCATCAGCACGCCATCGAAAGGCGAGCCGTCGGTGGCCTTGGCGAACTTGGACAGCGACTCGTAAGTCGGCTCCCACTCGTATTTCAGGAGCGGTGAATAGGGCTTCTGCCAGTCCTGCATCGCCGGCTGCAAACCGGGCGCGCCCCAGGTCAACGTCGCGTCATCGACGGCGAAGGACACCGGCTGCCTGAGGTCCGGATGCACTTTGTAGAAGTTGGCTTCCAGCGCATTGACGAGCGGAATGTCGAGACCGTCCTGCCAGATGCAATCGGTGCCGGACGCGTCGACGCCGTGCTCATGCCATGAGCCGTTCGGCGTCAGCACGAAATCGTTTTCACCGAGCGTCATCTTGTGGCCGTCGACGATGGTGTAGGCGCCCTTGCCTTCCATGATGAAGCGCAAGGCCGACGCCGAATGCTGGTGCGCCGAGGCGGTTTCGCCCGCGCGCATCACCTGCAGGCCGGAATAGAGCCAGCCGACCGCGGCGGCCTGCTCGCGCCGGCCGGGATTGTTGAGGTAGATGACGCGGCGGCCGGCTTTTTCGGGCGCGACCAGTTCGATCGAGCGCAGCACCGGCGCGCGCAGGTCCTGGTAGCGCCACAGCACCGGCACGGAGTCGGATTTCGGCTCCCAGGGCTCGATCTTGTTGGCGACGGTCCACAGCGCCGCGGCCTCGAACTTCTCGAGGTCGCCGTAATAGGCGGTGAGCTCGGCGGTGTCCTCGACATTGGCGCGGCCGGCGACGTCTTCGCGGTATTGGTCGTGTCTTGGTTGCGCCGTCATGGCCCTGCCTCCCGTCATTCCAAATTGCGCGGGGACGGCCCAAACCGGCCCCTTGCCTCGGCGGGCATAATACGCAACTAAGAGGCTTATGACACAGAACAAAGCCGCTCCGGCGGGGGCAGCCCTTAAAGGGGATTGGGCCGAGCCCAAGGCCACCGCGCTCATCGTGCTCGCCGATGGAACCGTGCTGGAAGGTTTCGGCATCGGCGCCGAAGGCCATGCCGTCGGCGAGGTCTGCTTCAACACCGCCATGACGGGCTATGAGGAAATCCTCACCGACCCGTCTTACGCCGGGCAGATCATCACCTTCACGTTTCCCCATATCGGCAATGTCGGCACCAACGAGGAAGACATCGAGTCGCTGAACATGGCGGCCCGTCCGGGCGCCTGCGGCGTCATCCTGCGCACCGACATCACGCAAGCCTCGAACTACCGCGCCACCCGCCCGCTCAACGACTGGCTGAAAGCGCGCGGCATTATCGGCCTTTCCGGCATCGACACCCGCGCGCTGACCGCGCTGATCCGCGAAAAGGGCATGCCGAATGCCGTGATCGCGCATGCCGCCGACGGCAAATTCGACCTGCCGGCGCTCAAGAAGGAAGCCGCGGCCTGGCCGGGCCTTGTCGGCATGGACCTGGTGCCGATGGTGACCAGCGCGCAACGATTTACCTGGGACGAGACCGAGTGGGTCTGGGGCCAGGGCTACGGCCGCCAGACCGCGCCGGAATTCCATGTCGTCGCGGTCGACTACGGCATCAAGCGCAACATCCTGCGCCTGCTGGCGAGCGCCGGCTGCAAGGTGACCGTCGTGCCGGCGACGACGAACGCCGACGAGATCATGGCGCTGAAGCCGGACGGCGTGTTCCTCTCGAACGGCCCGGGCGATCCGGCCGAGACCGGCAAATACGCCGTGCCGGTGATCCGGCAGGTCATCAATTCGGGAATGCCGACTTTCGGCATTTGTCTGGGCCACCAGATGCTCGGCCTCGCGCTCGGCGGCACCACCGTCAAGATGCATCAGGGCCACCACGGCGCCAATCATCCGGTGAAGGACGTGACGACCGGCAAGGTCGAGATCACGTCGATGAATCACGGCTTCGCGGTCGACAAGGACTCGCTGCCGAAGAATGTCGAGCAGACGCATTTCTCGCTGTTCGACGGCTCGAACTGCGGCATCGCGCTGAAAGACAAACCGGTGTTCTCGGTGCAGTACCATCCCGAGGCCTCGCCCGGCCCGCGCGACAGCCATTATCTGTTCACGCGCTTTGTCGACATGATGCGCGAGAAGAAGACGGCTAAGGCTCCAGCCTAAGTGGTTGTCATGGCCGGGCATAGCCCGTCGAAGACGGGCGTAAACGCCCTTATGACCCGGCCATCTCGCTTAGGCAGGCATTGTGCGTCCCTGGGCGGGATCACCGGGTCAAGCCCGGTGATGACAGCGTCGTTGCCGTGAACCGTACAGGCCACCGCGCGTTGAGACCGCATGCAAACGCCCATCACCTATTTCTTCAAGGACGACGGCGCGGTGCCGAACAATCCGGCGCTGCCGATGCTGGTTTATAAAACCGCGCTCGATTTGAGCCGCAGCCGCGATCCGGAAGCCGAGATCGAGCGCCTGTTTCGCGCCCATGACTGGGGCCATGGCGGCTGGCGCAACGGCATCTATCCGTTCGCGCATTACCATTCGATGATCCACGAAGTGCTCGGCATCGCGCGCGGCACCGCCAAGGTGCGCTTCGGCGGCGACAAGGGCGACGTGCTCGACCTGGCGCCCGGCGACGTCGCGGTGCTGCCGGCCGGCACCTCGCATCAGCGGCTCGTCGCCTCGTCCGATCTGGTTGTGATCGGCGGCTATCCGCCGACCGGCACCTATAATCTGTGCCGCGGCGACAACCCGGCCGACCGGGAAGCGGCTTTAAAAACCATTGCGCATGTGCCAAAGCCTGCGAGCGATCCGGTGTTGGGTCGCGACGGGCCGTTGCTGGCCTTATGGACGTCCGCCTGATGGACTGGATCAGCTTCTACGATTTCAAGCATTCGGTGATCTATGTGAATGGACGTCACCGCGACGTGCATTACGAGACCATCGCCAAGGACATCCGCGCGCTGGTGCCCTCGCCCGATGCCGTCGTGATGGATTACGGCTGCGGCGAAGCGACCTCGGCGGCGCTGGTGGCGGAAGCCTGCCAGCATCTCACGCTGGTCGAGGCGGCGCCGAATGTGCGCGCGGCGCTGCGCGAGCGCTATGCGTCGAACCCGAAAATGTCGGTGATGACGCCGGACGAGGCGGCGGCGACGCCTCCCGGCACCATCGACATGATCGTGCTGCACTCGGTGGCGCAATATCTCACGGCTGCGGAGCTCGACGCCATGATGGCGACGTTCCACCGCCTGCTCAAGCCTGCCGGCATCTTCGTGCTCGGCGACATCGTGCCGCCGGACTTGGCGTCGGTGTGGGCGGCGCTGTCGCTCCTGCGATTTGGCGCGGCCAATGGCTTTTTCTGGGCCGCGGTCGGCGGCCTGATCCGCATTCTGGTGTCGGATTATTTCACGCTAAAGAAGACGCACGGCCTGTCGCATTACACGCAGGACCAGGCGCTGGCGAAGCTCAAGGCCGCCGGCTTCGCGCCGCGACGCGCCGCGCACAATATCGGGCACAACCAGCACCGCATGACGTTTCTGTCGAAGCCGGTGTGAACCGGGTACGGTTAACGGGCGCGTTAACCCAAATTCAAAATGCCGCACCCCGTTAACGCGCATGTGATCGCGGTGCGCTATCATGGCACCATGGCCCGGTGGCGGAGCGCGTACGCAAAGGACCCTGCAAGGTCCTTCACCCTGGTTCAAATCCAGGCTGGGCCTCCACTCTCTTTCCTTGTCCTACGACTTCTTTTTCGTCGCGGCCGCGAGCGTTTTTGAGACACGCTCGAGCAGGAAGCGCGCCGGCGCCGACAGCGTTCGTTCCTTCAGCGTGAGCACGCCGAGACGGCGCTGAATGACCGGCTCGAGAAGCGGCCGCATCGTCAGCGCGCGGTGGCTGAACATCGCGAAGGTCAGCGACGGCAGCGCCGTGATGCCGAGGCCGGCGCTCACCAGCTTTACCGCCGACGGAATCTGTTCGACCTCGTAGCGGGGCCGGATGATCACTTCCGACTGCCCCATCGCGGTGTCGGCGAAGCGCCGTACCGACGTCGTCGCCGACAGCGCGATGAAGGGGTAATCGACGGTCTGCTTCCACCGCACGGTCTTTAGTCGCGCCAGCGGATGGTTGCGTTTGCAGACGAGATAGAACGAATCGGCGCCCAACTCCTCGAATTGCAATTCCGGATAGGCGGCGGCTTGCGTCGTCACCGCGAAGTCGACGACGCCGTTGCGCATCAGGGCAACGGCGCGATCCTGCAGAACGTCGTGAACGCTGACGTCGATTTCGGGAAACTCCCTGACGAAGGCGCCGAGCGCGTTGGGCAGCACGGTCGCGGCCACCGACGGCAGCACCGCGATGGAGACGCGGCCGCGCTTGCCGGCGGAGCGCGCGGCGATGCCGCTCAAAACCGCTTCGAAATCGCGCACCAGATCGTCGGCGGTGGCGGCGAGATCGCGGCCATCGGCGGTGAGGATGAGCGAGCGCGTGGTGCGGTCGAACAGCCGCAAGCCAAGCTGCGTCTCGATCTTTGAAATCGTGCCGGACAGGCTCGGCTGCGAAATGCCGAGCCTGTCGGCCGCCTCGCTGAACGAGCGGGCGCGGCTGGCGGCGACGAAAACCTGAAGCTGTCTCAAAGTTATATTCATAGGCATCGATTATATATCAGGCGCAACTCTTCCTTGACACCTATTTGTTTTCCGCTTTCGATGCGGCCGACAAAAAATCGAGGAAACGCGAATGGTGGAGCGACTGCTGGTCGGCGCCGGCGCCGGTTATTCCGGCGACCGCATCGATGCCCCGATCGCCGTGGTGCGCGACCTGCGCGCGTCGGGCGAGCGCGCCGCCATCATTTTCGAAACCCTCGGCGAACGCACTTTGGCGCTGGCGCAACTGCGCCGCCGCGAAAATCCGGCGCTCGGCTACGAGCCGAAACTCAAACCGCTGCTGATGCCGGTGCTGAAGGACTGCGTCGAGGCCAGGATTTCGATCATCGGCAATTTCGGCGCCGGCAATCCGCCGGCCGCGGCCAAAGTCATCGCCGATCTCGCCGCGGAACTCGGCACGCCGGCGAAGATCGGCGTCGTCACCGGCGACGACATGCTCAGCCCCGAAGGGCTCGAAGTGCTGCGCGCCTCGAGCAACGAACTGCCGGATGCCAAGCTGCTGGTGTCGGCCAATGCCTATCTCGGCGCCGCGCCGATCGTCGAAGCGCTGGGCGAAGGCGCCGATGTCGTCGTCACCGGCCGCGTCGCCGATCCGTCGCTGACTTTGGCGCCGCTCATTCACGCCTTCGGCTGGGCCCATGACGACTGGCATCGCCTCGGCCAGGGCACCATGGCGGGCCACCTGCTCGAATGCGGCGCCCAGGTGACGGGCGGCTATTTCGCCGATCCGGGCTTCAAGGATGTGCCGCAGCCGGAGAACATCGGCTATCCGATCGCGTCGATCGGCCGCGATGGCGGCTTCGTCATCGGCAAGGCGCAGGGCGGCGGCCTGGTGGACCGGCGCACCGTCGCCGAGCAACTGCTCTACGAGGTGCACGATCCGGCGGCATATCTGACGCCCGACGTCGCAGCCGACATCAGCAACGCCTCGATCGTCGAACTCGGCAATGACCGCGTCCGCGTCGATGGCATCACCGGCCACAAGCGGCCTGACACGCTCAAGGTCACGGTCTGCTACGACGGCGGCTATATCGCCGAAGGTGAAATCTCCTATTACGGGCCCAATGCGCTGGCACGGGCGCGGCTCGCCGCCGACGTCGTGAGAAAGCGCAGCCCGAAGGACATCCGCATCCGCTGCGACATCATCGGCGTGCTCAGCGTGCTCGGTGATGACACCGGCCGCGCCTGGAGCGAACTCGACGGCTTCGGCGAGCCGACGCGCGACGTGCGGCTGCGTGTTGCCTTTGCCGGCAACGACAAGGCGCTGGTCGAGCGCGGCTTGCAGGAAGTCGAGGCCTTGTACTGCGCCGGCCCCGCCGCCGGCGGCGGCATCCGCCTGGCACTGCGGCCACGCATCGCCGCGACCTCGTGCTTCATCCCGCGCAGCGCGGTGCGCCCCAAGGTCGAGATCGTGGAGGCGCGGCATGGCTAAGGGCATGGCTATGGGTATGGCTGAACTCGAATTGCACGCGATCGCGCATGCGCGCACCGGCGATAAAGGCAACCGCCTCAATATCTCGCTGATCGCCTACGATCCGGCGATCTATCCGCTGCTGGTCGAGCAGGTCACCGAAGCCGCGGTGGCGGCGCGCTTTGCCTATCGCAAGCCGTCCGCGGTGAAGCGCTACGAACTGCCGAACATTTATGCGCTCAACTTCGTGCTCGACGACGTGCTCGACGGCGGCGTCACGCAGGCACTCAACCTCGATTCCCACGGCAAGACACTGAGTTTCCACCTGCTCGGCCTGCGCATTCCTGTGCCTGACGAGCTCATCAAGCACGCACGGGTCAAACCCGGCGACCACTGACACACCAGGAGGAGGGACAGTCCAATGAACGCCAAAAAACTCTTGATCACCACCGCGATTCTGCTCGGCACCATGACGGCGGCATCCGCGCAACAGAAGCTGCTGATCGGTTCGACCAGCTCGTCGTCGTCGCAATACGGTTATTTCGTCGCCGTGTCGCAGATCATCAATGCCAAGGTGCAGGGCGTCGATTCATCGGTGGTCGAGACCGGCGCCACCGTCGACAATCTGCGCCGCCTCGACCGCAAGCAGATCGATCTCGGCCTGGTGACGACCAACACCGGCTACCAGGCCTATGCCGGCACCGAGAGCTTCAAGGGCAAGCCCGTTCCGGTGCGTTTGCTGTGGGTCTACACCAACGCGCCGCAGAACGTCATCGTGCGCAAGGACGCGGGCGTCGTTAAACTCGCCGACCTCGCCGGCAAGAAGTTCAATCCCGGCCTGCGCGGCTCGGCGACCGAAAAGACTTCCGAAGCAGTGTTCAAGCTGCTCGGCATCACGGTCGATCCGGCACGCGGCTCGACCTCCGACATCGTCGATGCCATCAAGGACAACCGCGTCGCCGGCTATGTGAAGAGCGGCGCCGGCACCAAGCTCGACGGCTCGTCGCTCGATATCGCGACCTTCACGCCGATCCAGGTTCTGTCGCTGTCGCCCGAGCAGGCGCAGAAGATCGAGAAGGACATGCCCGATCTCGGTATCGCCAAGGTTCCCGCCGGCGCCGCCGACGGCGTGCCGGCCTACACCACCTGGAGCTTCGGCCTCGCCGTCGTTGCCCGCGCCGACATGCCGGAGGACGTCGCCTACAGAATCGTCAAGGCGATCGACGAGGACAAGACGGTGCAGTCCAACGCGCTGGCCGAAATGAAGGGCGCCAACATCGCGCAGTTGACGGTCGACTTCGGCTCGATCCCGCTGCACGCCGGCGCCGCCAAATACCTGAAGGAAAAGGGCCTCAATATCCCGGCCCGGATCGCGCCCAAATGAGCAGCGCGGTCGATAACGCGACGACCGAACTCAATGACGAAGGCCGGACGGTCGAAAGACCGTCCGGCGCCCGCGCCTTCGGCGTGCGCTGGCTGTCGGTCGCACTCAGCCTGTTCGTGCTCTACACCGCCGCGTTCGGCCAGTTCGAAAGCCTGGTGCAGCGGCCGGTGTTCGCCGCACTGGTGGTGCTGATCACCGTGCTGCTCTATCCGCTCGGCGCGCATACGCGCTGGCGGCCGCTTGGCATCGCCATCGATGCCGCGCTGGCGCTGCTCACCATCGCGACCTGCGCCTATGTCATTTTCTACAGCGACCAAATCATGGTCGATCTGCCGACCGCCGAATGGTACGACACCATCCTCACCATCGGCCTCGTCGCCGCCGTACTCGAAACCTCGCGGCGCGCCGTCGGCATCATCTTTCCCGCCATCGTCGTCGCCGGGCTGCTGTACGCGCTGTACGGCCATCATTTGTCCGGGCCGCTGTCGCATCGCGCCTTTGACGGCGATTTCATCGTCGAGACCCTGCTGCTCGGCGATCTCGGCATCTGGGGTTTGCTGACCGGCGTCGCCGCGACCACGATTGCCGCCTTCGTGCTGTTCGGCAGCGTGCTGCTGTTCACCGGCTCCGGCCAGACCTTCATGGATCTCGCGGTGCTGCTCGGCGGCCGTTCACCGGGCGGCGCCGCCAAGATCGCGACCATCGCCTCGGGCCTGTTCGGCACCATCAACGGCAGCGCCGTCGCCAATGCCGCGACCGTCGGCAACTTCACCATTCCGTTGATGCAACGGCTGAAATATCCGTCGAAATTCGCCGCCGCTGTGGAAGCGGTCGCCTCGACCGGCGGCCAGATCGCGCCGCCGGTGATGGGCGCCGGCGCCTTCGTCATGGCCGAGATCATCGGCACCAGCTACGCCAAGATCATGGTGGCGGCGATCATGCCGGCGTTTCTGTTCTATCTCGGCGTCTTCCTCACCATTCACGTCAGTGCGGTGAGCCGCAATCTGCCCGTCGTGCCCGAAGGCGAAATTCCGGCCTGGCGCTCGGTGCTCACGGTGCCGCGCATGCTGCCGATTATTGCCGCCTTCGCCGGCCTGCTCGCCGGCGTCTTCATGGGCCGCTCGGTGCAGACCTCGGCGTTCTGGGGCATTGTCGGCCTTATCGCCGCGCATGCGGTGGTGACCTTGCGTTCGTTCAAGGACTTCAAGGCGCTCGGCCACGTCGTGCTGGAATCGCTCGCCGATGCCGGCAAGGGCCTGGTGCTGATCGGCGTGCTCCTGATCGGCGCGCAAATCCTCGTCGCCATGATCAACATGACCGGCGCCGGCATCGCTTTGTCCAACCTGATCGCGTCGATGGCGGGCGAATCCACGCTCATCCTCGCTGTGCTGGTCGCGCTGATCTGCCTGATCCTCGGCATGGGTATTCCGACCACGGCGGCCTATGTGCTGGTCGCCGCCGTGCTGGCGCCGGCGCTGATCAAGGCCGGCACCGGCGTCCTGGTGGCGCATATGTTCGTGTTCTACTTCGCCACCATCTCGGTGATCACGCCGCCGGTCTGCGTCGCGGTGTTCGTCGCCGCCGGCATCGCCAAGACGCCATGGCTGCCGGTCGGCATCGAAGCCTGCAAGATCGCGGCGGTGACCTTTGTCGTGCCGTTCCTGTTCCTGCTCTATCCGGGCATGCTGGCGGCCGGCACGCCGCTGCAGATCGCCGACGCCGCGCTGTCGGGAATTCTGTTCGTCATTGCCTTCGCGCTGCTGTTCGGCGGCGCCCGCATCACCGGCTCGCGCCTGGTCGATGCCGCGGCCACGATCGCCATGGCGGCGCTGGCGATCGCGCCGTACCGCATCGGGCTCGTTGCCTCGGCGCTGGTCGGCATCGGCCTGATCTGGGCGTGGCGGCGCAACAGGGTACCAAGCGCTCTGACGGCGGCCTAGCAGACTTGCCGGTGCGTCATGGACAGGCCGCGACGCGGATAGTAAGACCCGGGCCGGCTTTCACCGACAGCAGGCAGGCGACATGTCGAAGCAGGAATTGCGCGCGGAGGCCGAGCGCCTGATGCGCGAGGCGATGGAGCGCAAGGGGCTCTCCGTCAAGCAGGTCGATACCCGCATCGAGACCAAGTGCGGCAAATGCGGCGCGGTCAACAAGGTCAACGCCGCCCCGGGCGAGACCCGCGTCATGTACAAGTGCAAGGAATGCGGGCACGAACAGCGGGCGATGTAGGCCGCGCTGGCCGGTATGGCGGAACCTGCCTTGAAATCCGGCCAATTTTCACCAAATCCAGGCCAAGTACTTGTGGCTGAGGGGGTTCCGCAGGCTTCCCCCGTCCGCGATTCTGGTCTAAGCACCCCTCGCGCGGCCATGACTAGTCAAGCTTGGCTGCCGCCCATCGAAGATTGCGCTTTCCGGCCGGCTGTCCGGGTTCTTTCAGCCTGAAAGCGCGCGAAAGCGCGCCCTTTTTTTGTGCCCAGTTTCCGGGAGCCCATTCCCAAGAATGCCGAAACGCACCGACATCAAGACCGTGATGATCATCGGCGCCGGACCGATCGTGATCGGCCAGGCCTGTGAGTTCGATTATTCCGGAACGCAGGCCTGCAAGGCGCTGAAGGAAGAAGGCTACCGCGTCGTCCTGGTCAATTCGAACCCGGCGACGATCATGACCGATCCCGATCTCGCCGACGCGACCTATATCGAGCCGATCACGCCCGAGCTCGTCGCCAAGATCATCGAGAAGGAACGCAACGTCGTTCCCGGCGGCTTCGCCATCCTGCCGACCATGGGCGGGCAGACCGCGCTGAACTGCGCGCTGTCGCTGCGCAAGCTCGGCACGCTGGAAAAATTCGACGTCCAGATGATCGGCGCCACGCCCGATGCCATCGACAAGGCCGAAGACCGCGAGCTGTTCCGCGAGGCCATGACCAAGATCGGCCTGCCGACGCCGCGCTCGCATCAGGTCAAGACGCTGATCCAGGCGCTCGAGGCGCTGGAAGATATCGGGCTGCCCGCCATCATCCGCCCGTCCTTCACGCTCGGCGGCACCGGCGGCGGCATCGCCTACAACAAGGCCGAGTTTATCGACATCGTCGAAGGCGGCATCGACGCCTCCCCTACCAGCGAAGTGCTGATCGAAGAATCAGTGCTCGGCTGGAAGGAATACGAGATGGAGGTGGTGCGCGACAAGAACGACAACTGCATCATCATCTGCTCGATCGAGAACATCGATCCGATGGGCGTGCACACCGGCGACTCGATGACGGTGGCGCCGGCGCTGACGCTGACCGACAAAGAATACCAGATCATGCGCGATGCCTCGATCGCGGTGCTGCGCGAGATCGGCGTCGAGACCGGCGGCTCGAACGTGCAGTTCGCCGTCAACCCCGAGGATGGCCGGCTGGTCGTCATTGAAATGAACCCGCGCGTGTCGCGTTCCTCGGCGCTGGCGTCGAAAGCCACCGGCTTTCCGATCGCACGCGTCGCCGCCAAGCTTGCCATCGGCTACACGCTCGACGAAATCGCCAACGACATCACCGGCGGCGCGACGCCTGCGTCGTTCGAGCCGACCATCGATTACGTCGTCACCAAGATCCCGCGGTTCGCTTTCGAGAAATTCCCCGGCGCTTCGACGACGCTGACGACCTCGATGAAGTCGGTCGGCGAAGCCATGGCGATCGGCCGCACCTTCCAGGAGTCGCTGCAGAAGGCGCTGCGCTCGCTGGAGACCGGCCTGACCGGCCTCGATGAAATCTGGATCGACGGCTACGACGACGGCAAGGGTCTCGAGGACGCCGACAACAAGGCGGCGATCCGCGCCGCGCTCGGTACGCCGACGCCGGATCGTCTGCTGAAAGTGGCGCAGGCCATGCGCCTCGGCGCCAGCGACGAACTGATCCACAATGCCTGCCGCATCGACCCGTGGTTCCTGCGCGAATTGCGCGGCATCGTCGAAGCCGAGGCCGAGATCAAGGCCAAGGGCCTGCCGACGACGCCGGCGCCGTTCCGCCGCCTCAAGGCCATGGGCTTTTCCGACACCCGTCTCGGAAAACTCACCGCGACCTCTGCCGAGACGGTGAAAGAAATGCGGCACAAGCTCGGCGTGCGTCCGGTCTACAAGCGCATCGACACCTGCGCGGCCGAATTCGCGTCGCCCACCGCCTATATGTATTCGACCTACGAGACCGCCTTCGCCGGCGCGCCCGCCAACGAAGCGCGGCCGTCGGACAAGAAGAAGGTCGTCATTCTCGGCGGCGGTCCGAACCGCATCGGGCAAGGCATCGAATTCGACTATTGCTGCTGCCATGCCTGCTTCGCGCTCAAGGATGCCGGCTACGAGACCATCATGGTCAACTGCAATCCGGAAACGGTGTCGACCGATTACGACACCTCGGACCGGCTCTATTTCGAACCGCTGACGCCGGAGGACGTACTCGAGATCATCGACACCGAGCGCTCGAACGGCACGCTGCACGGCGTGATCGTGCAGTTCGGCGGCCAGACGCCGCTCAAGCTCGCCGAGCATCTCGCCCGCGCCAAGGTACCGATCCTCGGCACCTCGCCCGACATGATCGACCTCGCCGAAGACCGCGACCGCTTCAAGACGCTGATCGACCAGCTCAAGATCCGGCAGCCGGCGAACGGCATCGCGACGTCGCCCGCGGCTGTCCGCAAGATCGCCGACAAGATCGGCTATCCGGTGGTGATCCGTCCATCAAACGTACTCGGCGGCCGCGGCATGGAGATCGTGCGCGATGGCGCCCATCTCGACCGCTATGTGGCGCGGCTGGCCGCCACGCTCGACAAGCCGTCGGAACTTGTGGTGTCGGCGAAGAGCCCGTTGCTGATCGACAGCTATCTGTCGGATGCCACCGAAGTCGACGTCGATTGCCTCGCCGACGGCAAGGACACGTTCATCGCCGGCATCATGGAACATATCGAGGAGGCCGGCATTCATTCGGGCGACTCGGCCTGCGCCCTGCCGCCGCATTCGCTGTCGCCAAAGATCATCGCCGAACTGGAACGGCAGACCCGCGAACTGGCGCTGGCGCTCAATGTCGGCGGCCTGATGAACGTGCAATATGCCATCAAGGACGGCGATATCTACGTGCTTGAAGTGAACCCGCGCGCCTCGCGCACCGTGCCCTTCGTCGCCAAGGTGATCGGCCTGCCGGTCGCCAAGATCGCCTCGCGCATCATGGCCGGCGAAAGCCTGGCAAGCTTCAACCTCAAGCGGCCGGTTTATAAACACAAGGCGGTCAAGGAATCCGTGTTTCCGTTCGCCCGCTTCCCCGGCGTCGATACGGTGCTCGGCCCGGAAATGAAGTCGACCGGCGAGGTCATGGGCCTCGACACCACGTTCGAAACCGCCTTCGCCAAGAGCCAGATCGGCGGCGGCACGAATTTGCCGCGCTCCGGCACGGTGTTCGTTTCGGTGCGCGACGAAGACAAGGCGCGCATCCTGCCATCGATCAAGCTGCTGGTGTCGCTCGGCTTCAAGTGCATCGCCACGTCGGGAACCCAGCGCTATCTCGCCGAGCAGGGCGTCGAGGCGACGAAAATCAATAAAGTGCTGGAAGGCCGGCCGCATATCGTCGATGCGATCAAGAATGGCGGCGTGCAGCTCGTTTTCAATACCACCGAGGGCGCCGCGGCGCTGGCCGACAGCCGCTCGCTGCGCCATGCCGCCCTCTTGCATAAAGTGCCGTACTACACCACTCTTTCAGGTGCCGTCGCGGCAGCGCAAGGCATAAAAGCCTATCTCGGGGGTGACCTCGAGGTCCGCGCGCTGCAAAGCTACTTTACCGGACGGGCCTGACCGGGCCTCCCGGCAGACGGCGCGAGTGAGGCCGGACAAACTCGACGGTCGCAGGCGGAGCAAAAGGCTCGCCGCGGCTGTTCTGTGTTCTGACCGGATGGACGTTAGCAAGGGCTCCGGAGCGGGTTTCCCGTGACCGGAGTCGAATTACGATTGGGTTGGCCACTTAAAGGATGGAAAGGCTTGGCGGCGCCACGGCGCGTTTCGGCAGCGAAACGAAGCCGCTCCGCCAGGAGGAGAGAGACGATGGACAAGATTCCGATGACTGCCGAGGGCTATTCCGTTCTGGAGGGAGAGCTCAAGCACTGCCAGAGCGTGGAACGTCCGCGCATCATTCAACAGATCACCGAGGCGCGCTCGCACGGCGACCTGTCGGAGAATGCCGAATATCACGCCGCCAAGGAGCAGCAGTCGCTCAATGAAGGCCGCATCGACGAGTTGCAGGACAAACTGGCGCGCGCCGAAATCATTGACGTGTCAAAGCTGTCGGGCGACACCATTACATTCGGCGCGACCGTGACGCTGATCGACGAGGACACCGAAGAGAAAAAGGTGTGGCAGATCGTCGGCGAGCCGGAAGCCAATGCCAAAGCCGGCAAGATCTCGGTCACCTCGCCGCTGGCGAAGGCATTGATCGGCAAGTCCAAGGGCACGACCATCGAGGTCAATGCGCCGGGCGGCGCCAAGGGCTACGAGATCAAGAAGGTCGAGTGGAAATAACGGCCTGACGCTGCTCAATTAAAAATGCCCGGCGATTTTCGCCGGGCATTTTTCTGTTGGATGGCGCTGCAACTTCTGCCTCAAGCCGCGCGCGGTTTGACTGCGACCGCCACCGGGCTGGCGGCGGTTTGCGCCTGAGCCCCCTTGGCGGGCCGGGCGGCTTGCACCTCTTCCGTGGTGCGGGGCTTGAAGAAGGCAATCCGCTCGTCGGCTGCAATCGCCTTGGCCTGAAACTCAAGCGTCTTGGCGGTCGCGGCGTTTTCTTCGACCAGCGCCGAATTCTGCTGCGTCACCTCGTCCATCTGGGTGAGCGCCCTGTTGATCTCCTCGATACCCACCGCCTGTTCGTTGCTGGCGTTGGCGATCTCGGCGACGATGACGGCCACGCTCTTGATCGAATCGAGAATCTCGGTGAGCGAGCCGCCGGCAAGTTTGACCAGTTCGACGCCGTCTTTGACCTGATCGCTCGAATTTGTGATGAGGTCCTTGATGTCCTTGGCCGCCTGCGATGAACGCTGGGCGAGACTCCGCACTTCGGTCGCCACCACGGCGAAGCCCCGTCCGGCCTCGCCGGCACGCGCCGCTTCCACCGCGGCATTCAGTGCAAGCAGATTGGTCTGCCGGGCGATCTCGTCGATGACGCCGATGATGTCGGCGATTTTCCGTGAGGAATCCTCGATCTTCGCCATGGCTTCAACCGTCTTGGCGGCGACCTGCCCGCCGCGATCGGCGACGCCGCAAGCCGCGGCCGCCAGATCGCTGGCCTGTTTGGCGTTCTCGGCGTTCCTTCTGACCGTCGCGGTCATTTCTTCCATCGACGCCGACGTCTCTTCCAGACTGGCGGCCTGTTCCTCGGTGCGCTGCGACAGGTCGGTCGTGCTGGTCGAAATCTCGACCGAGGCGTTGGTAATCTCGCTCGTTGCCGTCTTGATCGTGGTGATGGTGGCGCCGAACCGCTGAACGATCTGTTCGGCCGCTTCGGAGATGTGGCCGAGTTCGTCCTTGCGATCGAGGCCCGGCAGGACAATGTCGAAATTGCCGTTGGCGATTTCGGCGATCGCGGAGCGGAGCTGCGCCATTCTCCTGACGATGTCTTGGATGAAATAGGTCGAGATGCCGACCGCCGCCAAGAGAACGATCAGCACGGCAATGGCGCCGACTATGATGGCATGGTTGCGGTCGGCTTTCAGATCGTCGTTGTAAACACCGGTACCGACGATCCAGCCCCACGGCTCAAAAAGCTCGACATAGGATATCTTTTCAACGGGCGCGGTGGCTCCCGGCTTCGGCCACATGTATTCGACGAACCCGCTTCCACTCGCTTTTGCGACCTTCACGAACTCGAGAAAGAGCGCAAGACCGTTGGGGTCCTTGTTATTGGTGAGATCCTTGCCGTTCAAATCAGGCACCATTGGATGCATCAGCATTCGCGGATGCATGTCATTGATCCAGAAGTAGTTGTTGCCCTGGTAGCGCAGCTGCGCAACCAATTCGAGCGCGTGCGCTTTGGCATCCGCTTCGCTCAGCTTGCCGGACTTGGCCAGCGCATGCTGCCCGGCAATCAGGCTCATGGCCGTGTTGGTCAGCCCTTTGAGTTCCTGCTGACGCCGCATGCGCACGTTGTCGGTCTGCATGCTGATCAGAATGGCCGCCAGGGCAACAAGGCCGACAGCGGACAACGCAACAACGCTATAGAGACGGGCGCGGATGTCGAATTTGAGCACGGGCTCAGCTCCATAATAAAATAGAAGAACAGTATCGCGGCGGACCCGGCCCATTTGCGCGAATCACCCGACGAGTCCGTTCGTTGTTCGCGGTAGTGTGATTGTGCAGAATGAATAAGTTATTTAATCGGACCGGTGCTTAGGCACCGTGTGACAATAAATCTGGATGAAATCTTGCGCCGGACTGCGAATTTATGGATCGCAGCCGCCGACGATCAGGATCGCGGCCTCACATCGGCACCATGGCCGCGTCCTTGGACTGCCGCAGCGTCAGGGACGTCTTGACGTTGCGCACGTTCGGGCCGGAGGTGAGTTTCTCGACGAAAGCCTGGAAGGTCTTGAGGTCGGGCGCGACGCATTTGAGAACGAAATCGATCTCGCCCGACAGCATCCAGCATTCGCGCACCAAAGGCTGGCCGCGGACAAAGGCCTCGAAGGCATTGAGATCGGCCTCAGCCTGGCTCGACAGGTGCACGAAGGCGAAGACGACGACTTCATAACCGAGCAGCTTCTCGTCGAGCAGCGCGCGGTATCCCTTGATGTAGCCGGCCTCCTCCAGCGCCCGGACGCGGCGCAGGCATGGTGGTGCCGATATACCGACGCGGCGCGCCAGTTCGACGTTGGTCATGCGGCCGTCGTCCTGCAGCTCCTTGAGGATCTTGCGGTCGATGGCATCGAGGCTGGCTGGCACGTCGTTCTCCTGGGGGCTTCAAGTCGCTGCGGCGGAACATCCATATCGGGAAATAAAGTTTCGCGAAAGATTATTGCGTAGACTATTAACTGGCTCGCGCAAGCTTGTGCACCGCAGGGGTTGCGTATCTTGCATAGCTCCTAGAAAGCCATAGATTGAGCCGGGCCAGGAACCGGTCCTTTTGACCGTAATCGACCGCCGGGGCCCCCACTTCGACCTTCAACGGGGGCGAATATAAATGTCCAAGACTGTCCACGCCAAAGTCGTGATTATCGGCTCGGGTCCTGCCGGCTACACCGCCGCGATCTATGCCGCCCGCGCAATGCTGCAGCCGGTACTGATCCAGGGGATCCAGCCCGGCGGACAGCTCACCATTACGACCGACGTCGAGAATTATCCCGGCTTCGCCGACGTTATCCAGGGCCCCTGGCTCATGGAACAGATGCAGGCGCAGGCCACCCACGTCGGCACCAAGATCGTTTACGACCACGTCTCCGAGGTCGAACTCGGCGACCGGCCGTTCAGGCTGATCTGCGACTCGGGCGATGTCTATGTCGCCGACGCGCTGATCGTGGCGACCGGCGCGCAGGCGCGCTGGCTCGATCTGCCCTCGGAGCAGAAGTTCAAGGGCTACGGCGTCTCCGCCTGCGCCACCTGCGACGGCTTTTTCTACCGCAACAAGGAAGTCTTCGTTATCGGCGGCGGCAACACCGCGGTCGAGGAAGCCCTGTTCCTCACCAATTTCGCATCGAAGGTCACGGTCGTTCACCGGCGCGACCACTTCCGCGCCGAACGCATCCTGCAGGACCGTCTGTTCAAGCATCCCAAGATCGACGTCGTCTGGGACTCGGTGCTGCATGACGTGATGGGCTCGGAGAGCCCGCTCAAGGTCAACCGCATCGCGCTGAAGAACCTGAAGACCGATGTGGTCACCGAACATGCGGCCGACGGCGTCTTCATCGCCATCGGCCATCAGCCGGCCTCCGAACTGTTTGCCGGCCAGTTGCAGATGAAGCCGTCGGGCTACATCGTCACCGCCGGTCATTCGACCGCGACATCGGTGCCGGGTGTATTCGCCGCCGGCGACGTCACTGACGATATTTACAGGCAGGCCGTCACGGCGGCGGGCCAGGGTTGCATGGCCGCGCTTGAAGCCGAGCGCTTCATCGCGGCGCATGAAGATCAACGGGCGGCGGCAGAATGACGATGGGTCATCCAAACAACTCGATGGACTGGGACAAGCTGAAGGTGTTCCACGCGGCCGCCGAGGCCGGCTCCTTCACCCATGCCGGCGAACGTCTCGGCCTGTCGCAATCGGCGGTGTCGCGCCAGGTGTCGGCGCTGGAAAGCGATCTCAACGTCTCGCTGTTTCATCGCCACGCCCGCGGCCTGATCCTCACCGAGCAGGGCGACATGCTGTACCGCACGGCGCATGAAGTGTTCATGAAGCTGGAAGCGGCGCGCACCAAGCTCACCGACTCGCGCGAGCGGCCGAACGGCGAACTCAAGGTGTCGACCACGGCGGGCATCGGCGTGCACTGGCTGACGCCGCGGCTCGGCGAATTCCTCGATCTGTATCCCGACATCCAGATGACGCTGATCACCACCGACGAAGAACTCGATCTCGCGATGCGCGAGGCCGACGTCGCCATCCGCCTGCGGCAGCCGACGCAGCCGGATCTCATCCAGCGCAAACTGTTCTCGGTTCATTTCCACGCTTACGCATCGCCCGACTACCTCAAGCGTTTCGGCACGCCGCGCACGCATGAGGAGCTCGACGCGCATCGCGTGCTGCTGCTTGGCGGCAACGTGCCGGCGCATTTCGCCAACCGGCGCTGGCTGGTCGAGATCGGCCGCGAATCGAAGAACTCACGCGTGCCGCAACTGACGATCAACAATGTGCTCGGTCTGTTGCGCGCCTGTCAGCGCGGCCTCGGCGTCGCCATGCTGCCGGACTATCTGGTCGAGGAAAACGGCGGACTGGTGCAACTGTTCGGCGAGCAGGACACGCTCGCGCTCGATGCCTACTTCGTCTATCCGGAAGAACTGAAATCGGTGGCGCGCATTCAGGTGTTTCGCGACTTTCTGGTCGCGAATGCGCAGCGCTGGAATTTCTGAAGCACTCGCCATCCGAAAATCGCCAGCCGCGACAAGCGGCACGATGGCGCGCGATATTGCGAAACATCCGGTCATGCAATTTCGCAGGTTGCCTGCGCGCTTTTTTCGCAGGCGGCTTAACGCATGGCTGACATTCGCCGCATGGCATTGCTGACGCGCAGCGTGCCGATCATAGTCCGCCTCGTTGCGACGCCGGTTCGATATCCTCCCAGAGTCGCCGTCGATGCAGCAAGTTCCCCTCTGAGGTTTGCCGGCCCCCACGCCGGCATTCTCCAACCGGGCCCCGTATGGGGCCCGGTTTTTTTTTATTGGCTCGGACCGGCACGAATAATTCGCCGACATCGCACCTGTGATCGGCGTCACAGCGGCGCGGCGCCATTGCCGATTTCTATACCAAGCGTCATCGACAATGCCGGCGACGGGGAACAGGCAAACGCGCCGTCCGTTATAGGAAAAGATGGACCGAAGCCGGACGTAAATCGGCGGTGTAAAATAGTCACAGTCGCGGAGCGATTACCGCGGCGTTCTTGGAAAAAGCGTAACGATAGTCAGTCTATCAATTACAATGGAGTGGCCTTACAAGAGGCGCTTCCTGACAGCCTTTGGGAGATTTTGCGGTGAAAGTCGTTGGATTTGACCGTCTGTTGGCGTCGACCGCCCTCGGACTGGTGCTCGTGCTGGCCAGCCAGCCCAGCCATGCCGATTCGCTGAAAGACCAGCTCGACGCCGCCGCGCCCCTTGCCGACACGATGGCGCCCCCGACGGCCAACGATTTCACGCCGCAGCCCGGCGAGAAGACCGCCGAGTCGCCTGCCGACGAGGCTACCGTCGCAACGCCGGCCAAAGCTGCCGCAACTCCCGCTCCGGCCGCGACCGCCGCGCCTGCATCCGATACCGCCAAAGTTACGCCGCCGGCTGAAAGCCCGACCGGCAACAAGGCGGTCGCCGAGAAGCTGCGTGACATGGTCACCGGCAAGGCGCTGGACCGGATCGTCAGCCGCAAGGCCGAACGGGCCGGCATCGAGGCCTTCTACAAGGCGCGCGACTACGCCCCGCTCTGGATCGATAACGGCAATGTGACCGCCCGCGCCAAGTCGGCAATGGCGACGCTCACCGCCGCCGACGAAGAGGGCCTCGACGCCCGCGATTATCCGGCCCCGGATTTTGCTGCCGCCACCACCGCCGATGCGCTGGCCGAGGCGGAGCTGAAGCTGTCGTCCACTGTTTTGACCTACGCTCGCCAGGCGCAGATCGGCCGCATCCACTTCTCGCGCGTTGCCGCGGATATCCAGTTCGACCTCAAGGCCCCGGAGCCGGCCGCCGTGCTGGACAGCCTTGCGACCGCCGCCGATGCCGGCAAGGCGCTCGATGGCTACAACCCGCCGCAGCCCGAATTCAAGGCGCTGCGCGAGAAGCTCGCCGAACTGCGCGCCGGCAAGGTGCAGGCCGCCAAGGCCGAGGACGAAAAGCCGGCGCCGACGGTCCAGATCGCCGCCGGTTCGATTCTGCGCCCCGGCATGAAGGACGCGCGCGTCGTCGCGCTGCGCAAGCGGCTCGACATTCCGGGCGACAAGAACAGTCCGCTCTATGACGACGCCGTCGTCGAGGCGGTGAAGACGTTCCAGACCCAGGCCGACCTCGACACCGACGGCAATCTCGGCCCGCAGACGACGCGCGTGCTCAACGGCGCCAAGGCGGACACGACGAACATCAATCGCGCCTCGGCCGATCCGATCGATACCATCATCGTCAATATGGAGCGCTGGCGCTGGTTCCCGCGCGACCTCGGCAACCCGCATGTCATCGTCAACGTGCCGGACTATCGCCTGACGCTGTGGAACAACGGCAAGGTGTACTGGACCACCAAGATCGTCGCCGGGAAGGCGGGCAGCCACGCCACGCCGATGATTTCGGCCGAGATGAAGTTCATCACGGTCAACCCGACGTGGAACGTGCCGCCGTCGATTATCGAGAAAGAATATCTGCCGGCTCTGCAGGAAGATCCGCAGGCGCTCGACCGCATCGGCCTCAAGGTCGAGCAGGCGCCGGACGGCACGGTGCGCATCTATCAGCCGCCAGGCGCCGGCAACGCGCTCGGCCGCATCCGCTTCAACTTCCCGAACAAGTTCCTGGTGTATCAGCACGACACGCCGGACAAGTATCTCTTCAAGAAAGAGAAGCGCGCCTTCAGCCATGGCTGCATGCGCGTCGAGAACCCGCTGATTTATGGCGAGAAGCTGTTGTCGCTGGCGCTGCCCGAGCAGCACTACTCGGCGGCGAAGCTCGAGAGCATGTTCGGCGGCTCGGAGATCAACATCAACTTCCCGAAGAACATCTGGGTCCACCTGACCTATCAGACCGCGTTCGTCGACGATGAAGGCAAGCTGCAATTCCGCGAGGACGTGTATGGCCGCGACGCGCGCATGATCGCGATCCTCAAGGGCAGCGACCGTAAGATCGCGGACATCGCGATCGAGCGTCCGCCGAACACGTCGTCGAAGCCGGTGCGCATGCCGGTCGGCTCGCTGGGCGGCGGTGGCTACAATAGCGGCCCGAATTTCTTTGAGGCGCTGTTCGGCGGCTTCAACCGTCAGCCGGAGCCGGTCTATCGCCCGAGCCGCCCTGTCGGCCCGCGTTATGGCCGCGATGGCCGGGTGGTCGTGCGCTAAGCTTGAGCCACCGAGAAACATGCAAAACGCCGGCGATGATCTCGCCGGCGTTTTTGCATCCGGACCGCCAAAGCGCCGTCGTGGATTTGAGGCTTGTGGTGTCGCAAGTGGTACAGGCGGGTGGACTTGAACCACCGACCTCCGGTTCCACAGACCGGCGCTCTAACCAACTGAGCTACGCCTGCATATAAATCGCAACGGACCACCACGGGCTGCGGGACCCGTCAGGGCCCCCCGCGCGCGAGCGGGAACCTAAGAGCCGCCTCTGCCTTTGGCAAGCGCTTTGGCCGTGCCCGCTTAACAACAAAAAAGGCCCGAACCAAGCGGTCCGGGCCTCGATATTTGCAGCGAAACCGGAACGGCCTATCAGGCGGCCTTGCCGAGTTTGGCGAAGCTTTCCTTGAGCGGCTCGGCGCTATCGGTCGCGACCTTGGTCGCGTGCTCCGAGAGTTCCTTGGCCTGCGCGGCGAGCGCGTCGAAGCGACTGCGCATGAAGGCGGTGGTCAGGCCAACGAGGTCCGAATAGGACTTGGCGCCGAACATTTCGCCCATCAGATCGTAAGCGGCGTTCGAATTGGCGCGCGCGGTTTCCATCACCTTGAGGCCGTAATCCGAGTAGCCCTTCGAGGCGATCGCGTAGGTCTCTTCGAGGGTTTCGGTCGCCTTTTCGGCGCTGGCCTTGATCTTTTCGTAGCCGTCCTTGGCCTGGTTGATGCCCTTCTCGGCGAACTCACGGAATGCCGGCGGCACTTCCATGGACGGAATTTCAAATTTCGGCATGTCGAATTTCGGCATCTGGAACATCGTGTCGGTGTTCACCGCAACGAGCCTCGGCGTGGTCGTGTCTTCGGACATGGTGGTCATCCTTTGGCGAGGACGGTTTCCGGCGGTCGGGCGGCCGTCCTCATAACAATCCGGCCCGCACCTTATGGATTGCTCCCACACCACTCGGGCGGGGAGCCGTGGCATCCTTATAAACCATATTGCGTGCATTGCAATAAAAATATTGCACTGCAACATAAAGGCCGTAAAGCACCCTTAGCGGCCACTCAAGCCACTGAAATAATTACATTAATAAATCCGGCCCCGCCGATCATGGCCGGCGGGGCCAACTTTTGCACCGCCGGCAAAGCAGCGCGACTTAAAACGTCATTCGGCCGGACAGGTTCCGGGACGGCTCCGTCTCGCCTCTCACTTCGGCGTCAATTTGGTCGCGTGTTCGGACAGCGCCTTGGCCTGTTCCGACAGCGCGGCGATCTGGGTCTTGACGTACTGCACCTGAAGTTCGGTGACTTCCTTGGCGTCCTTGGCGTTGACCAGGCGGTGCGCGAAATCGAACGACGCCGTGAGGTTGCGCTCGGCGAAGCTCATGGCCAACTGACCGGCCTCGCGCGCGTTGGTGTGCATGCTCTTGGCCTGCGTCTCGGCGGTGCCGATGGCATGTTTGGTGGCCGCAACGAAGCCGTCGAACGCCTGCTTCGCCTGGTCCACGCTCTTTTCCGCGAACTCGCGCATTTCAGCTGGGATTTCGAATTTTGCATCCTGCGCCATGATGAACTCCTTGGATAATGCCGAATCGAACGGTCGGCGAATTCTAGTCCGCTTGTCCAGCGGCCATATGACGTCCCGCCCCCGTGCGAGCGCCGCTCCCCCGCGGCAATTAAGGTTACTGCCGTATGAAGGCGAGGGATAGGTCCCGGAGCGTGGACGCCGCTATGCCGCAGGCCTATTAATGCTTTGTTAGCTGTAACAGTTGCGGCTGAATTGCGACGCGTCATGGGTCATAACGACAACCAACGGGACTTCCTGGGCGATTCCCGTCTGGCCGACTATGCGCTCGCTCCCGTGCCGGTATGGCTGTGGAGCGACGACGCCAGGCGTGTGCTCTGGGCCAACGCGCCGGCCGCCGCGATCTTCGATTCCGAGACATCGGCGCAGCTTGCACAACGCCAATTCGATATCGGCCATCCCGCCGCTGCACAGATCAAACGCCTCGCCGGCACTCTGCCGTCCGGCGGCACCAAACGCCTCGAGCGATTGCGCGGTTTTGGCGCGCCGTTCGGCGGCGCGCTGACGTGTCTGTGCTCGCGCATCACACTGACCGACAATACGAACGCGATCCTCGTCGCTTCGACCGAGCGCGCCGGCAAAGAGCTGAGCCTGCCGGAGCGCGCGCGCCGGCTTATCGTCGGCATGGAAAAGCCTGTCGCCGTTTTCTCGGCCGACGGTGAATTGATCGAAGCCAACCGCGAGGCTCGCCAGCGGCTCGGCGATAAACTCGATCTTGTCGCGCTCGGCCTCGACAGGCTTGCGCGCGAAGCCACCCACAATGGCCGTGCCGAAGGTGATGCCGCCGCCGGCCACGTCGTGCTTCACAAGCTTGGCGCCGGCGCGACGATGGCGTTGCTGCTGCAGTTTATCGAAGCAAAGCAGGAGCCGCCGCGCGCCGCACCGCTCAATGATGTCGTGGCAATTCCGAGCCGGACGCCGGCAAAGCCCGTGCAGGAATTGACCGGGCGGCCGCAAGCCTATCGCTTCGTCTGGCAAATGGACGCCGCGACACGTTTCACGCAAGGCATGGAAAATTTTGCGCGCCTGCTCGGGCCGGAAACCGCCTCGGTGCTGGTGCGTACCTGGCCCGATATCGCGCAGATCCTGAACCTCGATTCCGAAGGCACGGTCGCCCGAGCGCTGGCCGCGCGCGAGACCTGGAGTGGCGTCGTCGTGTTGTGGCCGACCGACGGCTCGAACGAGCGCGTCGCCATCGAGATGTCCGGGCTGCCGACTTTCGATCGCGATCGCAATTTCACCGGCTATCGTGGCTTCAGCATTTGCCGCGCCGGCCTGCGCGAGCTGAACATGGACGCGGCGGGAGCGCCGCCAAGGCCGCAAACACTGCACGGCGATCAGGCTTCGCCGTCTCCGCCGCAGGCCAACGTGCTTGCTTTCCGCGCCGCGACGCCCGAACCGCCGGCGCCAACCCTTGCCCCGGTTGTCGAACAACCGGCGCCGCAAGCGCCCACCTTGTCGACGCCATCGCTGTCGGCCGGCGAACACAGCAATTTCGAGGAGCTGGCGCGCGAACTCAATGCACGCCTCAAAGGCACGGCGGGCAAGCGCGCGCCGGCGCCGGACGATGAGCCGGATTTCTCCGAGCCGCTGCAGATGCCGCAAATGGCTCCGCCCGCGCCGCCGCAAGCGTCGATGGCCGACGACAGCCGCGCCATTCTCGACAAGCTGCCGCTCGGCATTCTGGTCTACCGGCTCAACAACCTGATCTATGCCAACCGCGCCTTCCTCGACTGGACCGGCTACGAAAATTTACAGACGCTCACTGAAGCCGGCGGGCTCGACAGCCTGTTCATTGAGCCGGCGAAGGGTGACGCGGGCGACAACGCCAATGGCGGCCATCCGAACGGTGCAAAATCGCTGAATATCACGACGGTCAACGGCCAGCAGAAGCCGGTTCAGGGCCGGCTGTTCAGCGTGCCGTGGCGCGGCGAGAACGCGCTGGCGCTGATGATCCAGACCAACGGCATCGCGGAGAGCCAGTCCAAGGCAGATACGTCCGCCTTGCGCCGTCTGGAAGCCGAGACCGGCGAACTGCGTGCGGTGCTCGACACCGCGACCGACGGCGTGCTGCTGCTCGACCGCGCCGGCCGCGTGCTCGCAGCCAACCGCAGCGCGCAGGCGCTGTTCGGTTATGACGCTGCCGACCTCACCGAGCTCAGTGCCGGCGAACTGTTCGCGCCGGAAAGCCGGCGCGGCGTGCTCGATTATCTCGACCGCGTCGCCAGCAATCGCGGCGTCTTGTCCGACGCCGGGCGCGAAGCCATCGGCCGCGTCAAGCGCGGCGGACTGGTGCCGCTTTACGTCACGATGGGCCGCATCGAGGACGGCGACAAATATTGTGCGGTGCTGCGCGACCTCACTGCCTGGAAACGCACCGAGGAAGAACTGATCAATGCACGGCGCGAAGCGGAACGCGCATCGACCGCGAAGTCGGAATTCCTCGCCAAGATCAGTCATGAGATCCGCACGCCGCTCAACGCCATCATCGGATTTTCCGAGGTGATGATGGACGAACGCTTCGGCGCCATCGGCAACGAGCGCTACAAGCAATACCTCAAGGACATCCATTCGTCGGGCGGCCACCTCATCTCGCTGCTCAACGATCTGCTCGATCTGTCGAAGATCGAGGCGGGCAAGCTCGACCTCACTTTCGTCAGCGTCAACCTCAACGACATCGTGCAGGAATGCGTGGCGATGCTGCAGCAGGAAGCCAATCGCGAGCGCGTGATTATCCGCACCTCGCTACCGCCGAATTTGTCGCCGATCGTTGCCGACGCGCGCTCGGTGCGGCAGATCACGCTCAACATCCTGTCGAATTCGATCAAGTTCACCGGCGCCGGCGGCCAGGTCATCGTTTCGACCGCGCTCAATGACGACAATGAAGCGAGCCTGCGCGTGCGCGACACCGGCGCCGGCATGAGCGAGCACGAACTGCAGACCGCGCTCGAGCCGTTCCGGCAGCTCGCCACCGCGTCGCGCTGGGGTGCGAGCGGCACCGGCCTCGGCCTGCCGATCACGAAAGCTCTGGCGGAGGCGAACCACGCCCGGTTCCGCATCACCAGCCGGCCCGACGAAGGAACCCTGGTCGAGGTCGCCTTCCCCGCTACGCGGGTGCTCGCCGAATAAATTTACACTAGGCTGACGGCCCGACGCGTTATCCTGACCGGTGGTCGGGGTGATGGAGAAAGTTCGTCATGCGGCGTTTTGCCAAAGCGGCGTTGTCATCTCTCGTCATGCTGGCGTTCGGACTTTCCGCCGGCGCGAACGCGGCCGAGAAAGTCGACCTGCTTCTGGTGCTGGCCTCGGACGTCTCGCGCAGCGTCAGCAGCGACAAGTTCAAGCTGCAGCGTGACGGCTACGCGGCGGCGATATCCAATCCTCGGGTCATCGAAACCATCAAAGGTGGCCGCAACGGCCGCATCGCCGTGATGTTTCTCGAATGGTCGGGCGCCGGCAACCAGAAGGTCGTCATCGACTGGACCGTGATCGACGGCGAGGCCTCCGCACACGCCTTCGGCACAAGGCTGCTCGAGGAGACGCGTGCCTTCGCCGATCGCACGTCGATCAGCGGCGGCATCGAGGCCGCGATGGCGCAACTCGGAAAGGCGCCGTTTACCTCGGAACGTCAGACCATCGACGTCTCCGGCGACGGCACCAACAATGCCGGCCGTGACGTGGCGCTTGTGCGCGATGAAGCGCTGGCGCAGGGCATCGTCATCAACGGACTGGTCATCCTCTCGGACCAGCCGATGCCATGGAATCCCGAGCACACCCACCCGCCCGGCGGGCTCGCCAAATACTACCGCGACAACGTGACCGGCGGCCCTGGCAGCTTCGTCATGGAGGCCAGGGATTTCGAGTCGTTCGGCGAGGCCATCCTGAAAAAGATGATCGCCGAGATCGCCGATGTGCGTCAGGGCGACAGCGTCCTGCGCTGAGCATTCGCCGCGCCGCGCGCTTTGCCTCGATCTCCATCGGACTCGTTCAGTCGGGCCGAGCTTCGAGGATGGCGCGCTCGCGGCGCTGCTCATCGTCGTGGCTGGCATTGCGCCGGTCGTTCTCCTGATGCGCGTGCCGGACCCACGCGAGGCGTCCAGCCCGGCGTTAACGCCACCCGCGGATCCCGGAAACCGCGGCCCGGTTACGACCGCGGCCGGCCATGAAAGCGTCACAGAACCCGCTCAGGTTGGCGCTGACGGGGCCGATGGTATAGTCATCCGGCCAAACCCCGGCCGACAGGCCTGATCCATTCGGATTAACCTATTTTGACGGCTTTTGCTGGCATTCGACGCTTGGGATTCGCGCTGCTCGCCGTTGCCGCGGTGGCGGTCGGCGTCCTCACGACCGCCGGCTACCTGATCTCGCCGGATACCGTCCGCACCGAGGTGATGGACGGCATCCGTTCGGCGACCGGCCTCGAACCGCAGCTCGGCGGCAAGGCCAGCGTGAGCCTGTTCCCGAAAGGCAGCGTCAGCTTCGCCGACGTGGTGCTCGGCGATCCCCGGAAGCCGGCGCTGACGGCCGAACGCCTGACCGCGCGACTGCGGTTCTTCCCGCTTCTGGTCGGCAAGGTCGAGATCGCCGATGTGTCGCTGGAGAAACCGACCATCGCCATCAATATCGACCGCGACGGCCATTCCAACTGGTCGGCGCTGGTCGACGCATTGGCGCGCAGCCAGAGGCCGCGGGCCAACCGCAGCGTCGCCGGCTTCTCGGAAATGCGCATCGACGACGGCACGCTGTTGTTGCTGAACGACGACGGCCGCACGGTCGAGACTTTGAACAATGTCGATTTCTCGCTGGCCTGGCCGTCGATCTCCAAGAGCTTCGGCGCCACCGGGCACTTCGTCTGGCATGGCGAAAGAATCGACGCCAGCGCTACGC
Source organism: Pseudolabrys sp. (assembly GCA_041662425.1). Classification (GTDB taxonomy): domain Bacteria; phylum Pseudomonadota; class Alphaproteobacteria; order Rhizobiales; family Xanthobacteraceae; genus Pseudolabrys. The sequence continues at coordinate 3,312 of JBAZSM010000003.1, read as the reverse complement.
TGGCCGATTTCGGCGCCGCCCTCGCCGGCAACCGCAGCGGCGTCAAATTGCGCCTGAATGGCGCACCCATCAAGGCCGCGTTCGAAGGCGCCTTTGCCATCAAGCCGACCCTCAAGGTCGAAGGCACGCTCGCCGCCGATACGGCGTCGCTGCGGCGCACGCTGGCCTGGGCCGGACACGAACCGCTGCCCGGCGGCGGCTTCGGCCGCTTCGCCATCAAGGCGCAGGCCACGGTGGTGGGCGGCACGGTCGGCCTGTCCGGCGTCAATGTCGAACTCGACGGCAACAGCGCCGAAGGTGTGCTGTCCTTTACCAATGAAGGGCGGCAGACGCTGCAAGGCACGCTGGCCTCGGACACGCTGGACCTCTCGCCATATGTGTCGACGATGCGCTTCCTGACTTACAACCAGCGCGCCTGGAGCGACTCGCGGCTAACGCCGGAGGGCCTCAACGGCATGGATTTCGATCTGCGCTTGTCGGCGGCCAATGTGCTGATGGGCGGCGCCAAGATCGGCCGCACCGCGATCGGCGCCAATCTGCGGTCCGGCCGGCTCGTGATCTCGATCGGCGAGGCGCAAGCCTATGGCGGCGTCATCAAGGGGACGATCGCACTGACCAATTCAAACCCCGGCATCGATATCAAATCGCAGATGCAGTTCGCCGATGTCGATCTGGAAAGCTGCCTCGGCCAGATCTTCGGCCTCAGGCGGCTGGAAGGCAAAGGCACCATGTCGATGGCGCTCGAAGGCTCAGGCGGAAGCGTGCTCGCCGTGACACGCACGCTGACCGGCACCGCGACACTGACCGGAACCGACGGCGCGATTACCGGGGTCAATGTCGAACAGTTGCTCAAGCGGCTCGAACGCCGCCCGCTCTCCGGCGGCGGCGAATTCCGCAGCGGACGCACGCCCTATGACCGCATAGATGTAAACCTGCGCGTGTCGAAGGGTGCCGTCGACGTGCAGGCCATGAAGGTCGAGAGCGCCGCGTTGCGGCTTGCGCTCGCCGGCACCGCCTCGATCCCGGATCGGGAACTCGACCTCAAGGGAACCGCGGCGCTTGTCACCGCCAGCCGGGCCGGGACGCAGCCTTTCGGCCTGCCTTTCGTGGTGCAGGGTTCGTGGGACGATCCGATCATGCTGCCCGACGCCGAAGCGCTCATCCGCCGCTCCGGCGCCGCGGCGCCGCTGCTGAATGCCGTGCGCGAACACAGCACGCGCGACACCGTGCGCTCGGCCATCGAACGTCTGACCGGCGGCGGCGCGCCGCCGACCGCCGAGAACGCGCCGGCCGCGCCGAAACCCTGACATAACGCTTCGCCCGGGGCCCGTTCATTCCGTGGATAGCGTGCGGCGCACGGCATCTTTCCAGCCGGCATATTTCGTCTCGCGCGTTGTTTGATCCATGCGCGGCTCGAAACGCCGGTCGAGCTGCCATCGCGCGGCAAAGCCATCGAGATCGGGGCACAGGCCGGCCGTGCGGCCGGCGAGATAGGCCGCGCCCAGCGCGGTCGTTTCCATCACCACCGGGCGATCGACGGGCGCGGCGAGAATATCGGACAGGAACTGCATGCACGCGTCGCTCGCCGTCATGCCGCCATCGACGCGCAGCACGGTTTGAGCGCCCCGCGCGGCCGGCCAGTCGGCGTGCATGGCTTCGATGAGATCGCGCGTCTGATAGCCCACGGCATCGAGCGCGGCGCGCGCGATTTCTGCGCCGCCGGAATTGCGCGTCAGCCCGAAGATCGCGCCGCGTGCCTGCGCGTCCCAATAAGGCGCGCCGAGACCGACAAAGGCCGGCACCAGATAAACGCTCTCGGCCGGGTCGGCTTTGGCGGCGAGTACTCCGACCTCCGACGACCTGGCAATGATCTTGAGACCATCGCGCAGCCATTGCACCGCCGCGCCGGCGATGAAGATCGCACCCTCGAGCGCATAAGTGCGCTTGCCGTCGAGCTGATAGGCAATGGTGGTGAGCAGACGATTGCGCGAGGTGACGCGCTCGGTTCCGGTGTTGAGCAGCGCGAAGGCGCCGGTGCCGTAGGTCGATTTCATCATACCCCGCTTGAAGCAGCCCTGCCCCACGGTGGCGGCCTGCTGATCGCCGGCCATGCCAAGAACGGGGATGCCGGCGCCGAACAGCGCCGGCGTGGTGACACCGAATTGACCGGCGCAATCCCGCACCTCCGGCAGCATCGACATCGGCACGCCGAATAACCGGCAGAGGTCTTCGTCCCAGGCGCCACGGCCGATATCGAGCAGGCTGGTGCGCGCCGCGTTACTCGCATCGGTCGCGTGCGCCGCGCCGCCCGTCAGGCGCCAGAGCAGGAAACAATCGATAGTGCCGAAGGCCAGCGCGCCGGCGTCCGCCTTTTCCCGCGCGCCTTCGACATGCTCGAGCAGCCAGGCAATCTTGCTGGCGGAAAAATAAGGATCGACCACAAGTCCCGTTTTGGCCCCGATCTCCCGTTCGTGGCCGCCGGCCCGCAATGCGTCGCAGAACGCGGCCGTGCGGCGGTCCTGCCAGACGATCGCGTTGTGGATCGGCTGGCCGGTGGCGCGATCCCACACCACTGTCGTCTCGCGCTGATTGGTGATGCCGATGCCGGCGATGTCCGTCGCGGCGATGCCGGCTTTGGCGATCGCGTCGCGCACGACGGCGACGGTGGCGCGCCAGATTTCCTCCGGATCGTGCTCGACGGAGCCCGGTGCCGGGTAAATCTGCGGCAACTCCTGCTGCGCGACCGCGCGCGGCTTGAGCGCGGCATCGAAGACGATGGCGCGCGTCGATGTCGTGCCCTGATCGATGGCGATAAGAAAATCTGGCAAATGAGTCCCCGGCAGCGCGAACGCTGCCCGAGGCTAAGGCCTAACGGCCCCGAATAGAAGCCCGACCCTCTCGACTTGTCAGTTCAGATAGACCAGCGTCGCGGCGTCGTCGTCGCGGTGGATGTCGACGAGCTTGCGCGGCGCCGGGCCGTAATACTGGCCCGAGCGGATGTTCGGCCGCGGATTGAGCAGCACGGCCGCCAGCCGGTCGCGCAGCGACTTGGTGGACACCGGCTTGAGCAGGAATTCGTTGACGCCGATCTCGACCGCTTCGATCACCTTGGCGCGCTCGCCATGGCCGGTCAGCATGATGATCGGAATGTCCGGCATCGGGAATGTCTGCGGCGACCGCACCATGCGAACGAAGGCCGGGCCGTCGAGGCCGGGCATATTCCAGTCGAGAATGACGATGTCGGGCATATTGCGGCGAATGGATTCAAGGCCGGCGATGCCGTCCGGCGCCTCCATCACGATACGGACACCC
>JBAZSM010000002.1:0-114028 GCA_041662425.1 Pseudolabrys sp. | reverse complement strand
ATTTCCAGAAGTGCCAGGACAAGCTCGGCTTTATCCCGAACGTGCTCGCGGCCTATGCCTTTGACACCGCCAAGCTCGAAGCCTTCGTCGCGATGTATAACGACCTGATGCTCGGCGACAGCGGCCTGTCCAAGCTCGAGCGCGAGATGATCGCGGTCGCTGTGTCGTCGCAGAACCGCTGCTACTATTGCCTCACCGCCCATGGCGCCGCCGTGCGGCAGTATTCCGGCAATCCGCTGCTCGGCGAACAGATTGTCATGAACTATCGCGCGGCGCGGCTCGACAAGCGCCAGCGTGCCATGCTCGATTTCGCCGTAAAGCTCACGACCTCGCCGGCCAATGTCGAGGACGGTGATCGTGAGAAGTTGCGCCGCGCCGGCTTTTCGGATCGCGACATCTGGGACATCGCCGCGGTGGTCGGCTTCTTCAATATGTCGAACCGCGTGGCTTCGGCCACCGACATGCGCCCGAACGCGGTGTATCACGGGCAGGCACGATGATTTGGATCGCCGTCATGCCCGGCCTTGTGCCGGGCATCCACGTCTTCCTAAGTACCGGTATGGTAAGGCGTGGATGGCCGGGACAGGCCCGGCCATGACGGGTTTCATATGACACGTATCATTTCCACCGTTCTCGCCTTCTTCCTCACCGCCACACTCGCGCTGGCGCAGTCGGCGCCGCAACTCGCCACCTCGCAGAAGTCGTTTCCGCCGGCGCAGAGCATTATCGGGCAGAACGGCATGGTGGTGGCGCAGGAGCGCATCGCCGCGCGCATCGGCGTCGAGATACTCGATCGCGGCGGCAATGCCGTCGATGCCGCGGTCGCCGTCGGCTTCGCGCTGGCCGTGACCTATCCGCGCGCCGGCAATCTCGGCGGCGGCGGCTTCATGGTCATCCATCTCGCGAAAGATAACCGCAACACCTCGATCGACTATCGCGAGACCGCGCCGGCAGCCGCGACACCGACCATGTTTCTCGACGCGCAGGGCAATCCCGATCCGGTGAAATCGCGCGACAGCGGCCTTTCGGTCGGCGTGCCGGGCACGGTCGCGGGCCTGGCGATGGCGCAGGCAAAATACGGCTCCGGCAAACTCTCGCTCGCCGATCTGCTGCAGCCCGCAATTCGTCTCGCCCAGGAAGGCTTCGGCATTCAGGACGACACGGCGGACTCGTTGCCCGGAGCGGCGACGAAATTGGCGCGTTGGCCGTCATCGGCGTCAATTTTGCTCAAAAACGGCAATCAGCCACTCGAGGCCGGCGACCGGCTGCTCCAGTTCGATCTGGCCGATACGTTGAAAAAGATCGCCGACCAAGGCCCCGACGGCTTCTATCGCGGCGACGTCGCGCAAAAAATCGCCGCCGCCGTCCGCGGCGCCGGCGGCATCATGACGGCCGGCGACCTTGCCAACTACCGCGCCGTCGAACGCCCCGTCGTGCAGGGCACCTATCGCGGCTACGACATCGTCTCGATGCCGCCGCCATCGTCCGGCGGCGTGCATCTCATCGAGATGCTCAACATCCTCGAAGGCTACGATCTCGGCAAGCTCGGCCGCAACGATGAGGCGCTGCACTATTTCATCGAAGCGATGAAGCGCGCTTATGCCGACCGCGCCGTCTATATGGGCGATCCGGATTCGGTGAAGATGCCGATCGCCGGATTGATCTCGAAGAAATATGCCGCGTCGCTGCGCGCCGGCATCACCGACAAGGCGACGCCCTCCTCCGACATCAAAGCCGGCAAGCCGGCCGACTTCGAAGGCCAGAACACCACCCACTTCTCCATCATCGACCGCGACGGCAACGCGGTGTCGAACACCTATACGCTCAACTTCTCTTACGGCCTTGGGCTGATCGCGGACGGCACCGGCGTGCTGCTCAACAACGAGCTCGACGATTTCACCGCCAAGGCGGGGGCATCCAACGCCTATGGCCTCGTCGGCTTCGCCGCCAACCTGCCCGGGCCGAACAAGCGGCCGCTATCGTCGATGACGCCGACCATCGTACTGAAGGACGGCAAGCCGTTCATCGTCACCGGATCGCCCGGCGGCAGCCGCATCATCACCGCCGTGCTGCAGATCATCACCAACGTCATCGACTTCCATATGGGAATCGCGCAAGCGGTGACGGCGCCGCGCATCCATCATCAATGGATGCCGGACCAGACCTATGTCGAGAACGGCTTTGCGCCGTCGGTGCTGGAGGCGCTCGCCGCGCGCGGCCATAAACTCACGCCGACCGACCCGCACACCTCGGCAAACTCCATCGCCGTCTTGCCGAAGACCGAATTCGAACCGCAACGTTATGTCGGCGCGGCCGACACGCGCACGCGCGGCGCGCTGGCCGCGGGATATTGAAAGCCACATCCGGAACCACCATCGATGAATGAAACAACGCCTTCGGTCGAGCGGGTCCGCGCCGCTTTGGCCGCCGCCGGCCATGAGGACACCATCGACGTCTTTCCCGACGGCACACGGACCGCGCAGGACGCCGCCAATGCCGTCGGCTGCACCGTGGCGCAGATCGCCAAATCCATCGTGCTGCGCGCCGGCGACCAGGTCGTGCTGGTGATCGCGTCGGGCGCCAATCGCGTCGATGTCAAAAAGATCGAGACGCTGATCGGCCAGCCGGTGAAATCGGCCGACGGGCGCTGGGTGCGGGACGTCACCGGCTTTGCCATTGGCGGCGTCTCGCCGATCGGCCACCAGACGACGCCGCTGATCTTCATCGACCGGGACCTGATGGTGCTCGATCCGGTCTGGGCCGCGGCCGGCTCGCCGCGCCACGTCTTCCGGACTTCGGCCGAGGCGCTGGTCAAGATGACCAGCGGCACGGTGGCCGACGTCAGGGAGGGCTAGGCTGGCACCGTAAAATCTCACGGAATCCATAGGCCGCAGAACTGGGGATATGGATTCCGGGCCCGGCCCTTCGGGCCGTCCCGGAATGACCGCTTGGACTTTTCCGCGCCCCAGCAATGAGCTACCAAAGGGGCGATCGTTTCAACGAAAGGGATTCCCATGAAGCGTCTGTTCAAGAATGTATCGGCGGCGGCGGCGAAGGACGACACCGGCACCCGGCTGCTTATGGGCTTTGCGGCGGTCGTGATCGGCTCGCTGCTGTTGACCGCGTCGGCTCGCACGCAGATCCCGTTCTGGCCGGTGCCGATGACGATGCAGACGCTCGCCGTCATCGTGATCGGCATGACGCTGGGCTCGCGGCTCGGCTTCATCGTCGTCACCGCTTATGTGCTGGAAGGCCTCATGGGCCTGCCGGTGTTCGCCAACACCCCGGCACGCGGCGCCGGCCTCGCTTATCTGATGGGCCCGACCGGCGGCTACCTGATCGGTTTCTGCGTCGCGGCTTATGTGTCGGGCTGGCTCGCCGAACGCGGGCTTGGACGCGACGTCTGGCGGGCCTCGCTGGTCAATGTCATCGGCACGGCCGTCATCCTGGCCTTCGGCTACGCCTGGCTCGCGCATCTGATCGGGCCGGCGAAGGCCTTCGCCGCCGGCATCAGCCCGTTCCTGCTGTCATCGCTGGTCAAGATCGGCCTCGGCGGCGTGCTCGCGGTGCTGATCGCCCGCTCGCCGCTCAAGCGCTTCGGCCGCTAGGCGCGAGGGCATCCGAAAATGAAAAGGCCGGAGCGATTGCTCCGGCTTTTTTCTTGTGCCGAACGGGTGAGGCCGGCCAAAGGCTCTTGCCCAAGGCGATGGAAAAACCCGAATTTTCGTTTGATTAGGTCCGACTGGAGCGGGCGAAGGGATTCGAACCCTCGACCCCGACCTTGGCAAGGTCGTGCTCTACCCCTGAGCTACACCCGCATCCGTCAGATATCTGGCCGATAAAGCGATTATCGGCGTGCCAAGGGGGTCCCTATGCCAAATGCGGCGGGGCTTTGCAATGGGAGAAAATCGGCCATTAATGGCCGCCCCGGCTTTGCCCGCCCCGCCGGCCTCAATGCACCGAAAATCCGCCGAAACCAGCAAAAAAACGCCATGCCCACGACGCCCGACCAACTTTTCGCTTATCTCGACGGCCTCGGCATCGCGCATCCGACGGTCACCCACCCGCCGCTGTTTACGGTCGAGCAAAGCCGGACGCTGCGCGGCACGATTCCCGGCGGACACACCAAGAATCTGTTTTTACGGGACAAAAAGCAGGCGGTTTACCTCGTGACGGCGCTGGAAGACGCCGAAATCGACCTCAAGGGCCTGCATCGCGTGCTCGGCGCCAGCGGGCGGTTTTCGTTCGGCTCGACCGAGTTGCTGGGCGAACTGCTCGGCGTGACGCCGGGCTCGGTGACGCCCTTCGGCGCCATCAACGACAAGGAAGGCCGCGTCACCGTGGTGCTGGATGCGGGCCTGATGGAGCACGCCATCATCAACGCCCACCCGCTGGTCAACACCATGACGACCTCCGTCGTGCGCGGGGACCTCCTCAAATTCCTGGAGGCGACCGGGCACCCACCGCGGATCGAACGCGTGTCGGGCCTGGCCGGCGGCGACTGACCGCCGGAATTGCAAAAACGGCCCGGATACCCATCTAATTTGCGGTATTCACGAGGCGAAAACCGGGGTAAAGCCGGTCGCGCAAGCAAGGTTGGACGACGATGCTGGGTATGAGCGACGACACGGCGGCAGCCGAAGGCGTGATCAAGGATACGACCACGCAGGGCTTCATGAAGGACGTCATCGAGGCGTCCAAGACTCAGCCCGTGCTCGTGGATTTCTGGGCGACATGGTGCGGGCCGTGCAAGCAGCTCACGCCGATCCTTGAGAAGGTCGTCACGGCGGCCAAGGGCAAGGTCAAGCTCGTCAAGATGGACATCGACAAGAACCCGGAGATTCCGGGTCAGATGGGGATCCAGTCGATCCCCGCCGTGATTGCGTTCGTCAACGGCCAGCCGGTCGACGGCTTCATGGGCGCGCTGCCGGAATCCCAGGTGGTCGCATTCCTCGAGCGCGTGACCAAAGGCGAGATCAAGGACGAAGGCGAGGATTTGCTCAAGTCTGCCGAAGCCGCGCTCGCCGATGGCGATGCCGCCGCGGCCGCCGACATCTATGCGCAAATGCTGGCGCAGGATTCATCCAACATCGTCGCGCTCGCCGGTTTGGCGCGCTGCTATGTCGCCACCGGCAATTTCGAGCAGGCGAAAAAGACGCTCGCCATGATTCCCGAGGCCAAGCAGAGCGATGCCGCGGTCGCTGCGGCGCGCGCCGCGCTCGATCTCGCCATGCAGGCGGAAGCTGCCGGCCCCGTCGACGAGTTGCAGAAGAAGGTCGACGCCGACCCGCTCGATCATCAGGCGCGCGCCGATCTCGCCGCCGCGCTCAATGCCGCCGGCAAGCGCATGGAAGCCGCCGATCAATTGCTCGCCATCGTCAAACGTGACCGCAAGTGGAATGAGGACGGCGCGCGCAAGCAGCTTGTCCAGCTGTTCGAGGCCTGGGGCGCCACCGATCCGGCGACGCTCGAGGGCCGCAAGAAGCTGTCGTCGCTTCTCTTCGCGTGAGGGCGTGACGACGATATCGCACCTGTTGACATGCGCTCCTCGGCGCTGAGGACCGTTGAATGCCAATGAACGCCCGATACCGGGGACCCAGCGATCTACCGGCCGTCATTCCGGTATTTCCGTTGGCTGGCGCGCTGCTGCTGCCCCGCGGCCAGTTGCCACTCAATATTTTCGAGCCGCGCTATCTCGCCATGATCGACGACTCGCTGCGCGACGGTCATCGCCTCGTCGGCATGATCCAGCCGGATGGCGTCACCGAAGCGCCGCGCCTCAAATCCGCACTGTTCAGCACCGGCTGCGTCGGCCGCATCACCCAGATCGCCGAAAGTGGCGACGGCCGTTACATCATCGAGCTCACCGGCGTGTCCCGCTTCCGCCTCGAGAGCGAGCTCGACGTCAAGACCGACTACCGGCAATGCCGCGTGACCTACGCGCCGTTCGCCGACGATTTCATCGCCCGCAAGGGTGAAAGCGATGTCGACCGCGAAGGGCTGCTGCGCGCGCTGACCGATTTCATGGCGGCCAACGAAATGAGCGCCGACTGGGACGACATCGGCAAAGCGCCGACCGAAGCGCTGGTGAACGGCCTGTCGATGATGTCGCCTTACGGGGCCGCCGAGAAGCAAGCGCTGCTCGAGGCGCCGGACCTGAAGACTCGCGCTGAACTCTTGATCGCCATCACCGAGATCGAACTCGCCAAGAAGAACATCGAAGGCGAGCCGCAGTTGCAATAGCGGCTGGCTGTCGTCCCCGTGAAAGCGGGGACCCATACGCAGTGACCTGTCAAAAGGCTGCGGGCTATGGTCGCGGCCCGTGCTATATTCCGCTTCGTCACCGCCGGGAGCCGTCCTGATGTCCACCGCACCGCCGACCGAACGCCCTGCCCACAGCGTCGATCCGAAGCTTCTGGAAATCCTGGTCTGCCCGCTGACCAAGACCACGCTCGAATACGACGCCGCCAGGCAGGAGTTGATCTCGCGTCAGGCCAAGCTCGCCTATCCGATCCGCGACGGGATTCCGATCATGCTGCCGGAAGAAGCGAGGCGGCTGGATTAGTCTCTTTTCCGTCCTCCTGAGGCACGCGCCTCCAAGGATGGACGGTCCAATGCAAAATCAAAAATACGCAGGGAAAATTCCAATGCTTAAAGTCTGGGGCCGCAACACGTCGTCGAACGTGCAGAAGGTCATGTGGGCGATCGGCGAACTCGGCCTCGCCCATGAGCGCATCGATGTCGGCGGCGCCTTCGGCAAGAACCGCGAAGCCGAATATCTCGCCATGAACCCCAATGGCCTGGTGCCGACGCTGCAGGAAGACGACGGCTTCCTGCTGTGGGAATCGAATTCCATCGTGCGCTACCTCGGCTGCAAATATGACAAGGCGGGCGCCATCGAACCCAAGGACATGCGCGCGCGCGCCGTCGCCAGCCAGTGGATGGATTGGCAATTGTCGGTTGTCGGGCCCGCCATCACGCCGGCGTTTTGGGGGCTGATCCGCACGCCGCCCGAGAAACGCGACATGGCCGCGATCAAGACGGCGCAGGACAAGACCGCCGATGCGATGAAGATGCTCGATGTGCGGCTTGCCGGGAACGAATACGTCGCCGGCTCCGCCTTTTCTTACGGCGATATTCCGGTCGGCATCATGTGCTACCGCTACGTCCAGCTTGTGCCCGACCGTCCGGCGACGCCGAACCTCGACCGCTGGTATGCCGCGGTGTCATCGCGCCAGGCCTTCAAGGATCACGTCGGCAGCGTGCCGCTCTCGTAGCGCTTATCCCTCCCCTGAAAGGGGAGGGATAGGGAAGAACTACACCATCTCGCCGCGCATCAGTTTCGGCACGTCGCCGGTAAAGCCTGCCGCCTCACGAATGAAAGTGCGTTTGAGCGCCGGCATGCGCTCGACCACACCGAGACCGATGTCGCGCGCCAGACGCAGCGCGTCGGAGTGATTGGAGAACAGTTTGTTCAGTCCATCGGTCGCCAGACCCATGGTCATGGTGTCGAAACGCCGCCAGCGCTGATAACGCTCCAGCACCTGCGCGCCGCCAATATCGAGCCCAAGACGCGCCGCATCCGCCACCGCTTCGGCGAGCGCCGCGACATCGCGCAGACCCATATTGAGGCCCTGCCCGGCAATGGGATGAATGACATGCGCCGCGTCGCCGACCAGCGCCAGTCGCTCGCCGACGAAGGTGCGCGCGGTGTAGAGGCCCAGCGGGAATGCGCGCCGCGGCCCGACGATTTTCAGGTCGCCGAGATGCAGCCCGAAGCGCTTCTCAAGTTCGTCGTGAAACGCGTCATCCGGCAGCGCCACCATGCGGTCGGCGTCGCGCGTGCTCTCGGTCCACACGATCGACGAGCGGTTGCCGGTAAGCGGCAGGATGGCGAAAGGACCCGCCGGCAGAAAGTGTTCTTCGGCCCGGCCGTGATGCTCACGCTCATGTTCAACGGTCGTGACGATGGCCGATTGATCGTAGCTCCAGCCATGCGTGGCTATCCCGGTCTGCTCGCGGATCGCCGACCGCGCGCCGTCGGCGCCGACCAGAAGCCGCGTCGTCAGTTCGCCGCCATCGGCAAGAATCACTTTCACCGCGCTGGCGCCTGTCTCATAGCGGTCGACTGCCGTCGGGCGCAGGTCGATGCGGAGCTCCGTGGCGCGCGCGACCAGCGCATCGATGAGGTGCCGGTTCTCGACCATATGCGCGAAGGGCTCACCCTCTTCGACCTCGCCGCCGAAAGTGAGAAAGGTCGGACGCACGGCGTCATCGACCTTTGAATCGGTCACCACCATGTCGAGGATCGGCTGCGCTGTCGGCGCGACCGCCGGCCAGACATCGATGGCCTCGAACAGATGTCGGGCGGCGGCGGCGATGGCGGTCGCGCGCGGATCCCTGGATGGCACCTGCCCGAGAGCCGGATCGGCGACGGTCATCGTAAATCGGCGGCCCAGAGCCTCGCGCAGGGCAATCGCCAGCGCCAGCCCGGCAAAACCGGCGCCGCCGACCACCACGTCCACTCGCTTGTCGCCGGATTTCGTTTGGGTCATGAGGCTTCCTTGTCAAACCTGCCGCAGCATAGCAGGTTGAGACGGCCTTTTGACCCCGTCCGGACCGCAAACATGAACTCCGCCGTCGCCGACCTCCTGACCATCCTCGACCTCGAGACGCTCGACGTGAACCTGTTTCGCGGCAACTCACCCAAGGCGGGCTGGCAGCGCGTGTTCGGCGGCCAGGTGATCGGCCAGGCGCTGGTCGCGGCGGTGCGGACGGTCGATGCGGAACGGCCGCCGCATTCGCTTCACGCCTACTTCCTGCTGCCGGGCGATCCGAAGGTGCCGATCATCTATGACGTGGACCGCATGAGAGACGGCAGGAGCTTCACGACGCGCCGCGTCACGGCGCGTCAGCACGGCCATCCGATCTTTTCCATGCTGGTGTCCTTCCATACCGACGAGCCGGATCAGCTCGATCATCAGGCGAAGATGCCAAACGTGCCGCTGCCCGCGTCGCTGCCGAGCGAGGCGGACATGCGCAAGAATGTGCTGCCCACCATGCCCGAAGCGGTGCGCCGTTACTATGAACGCGAACGCCCCATCGAGCTGCGGCCGGTGGAGTATGAAAGATATCTCGGCAAGAAGATTCCGGGCGGCCGCTTCAATGTCTGGTTCAAGACCACCGCCAAGCTGCCGGACGATCTCGCGATTCATCAATGCGTGCTGGCTTATGCCTCCGACATGGGCCTGCTCGACACGGCTCTCGTGCCGCACGGCCGCACCTTGTTCGAGGAGGACTTCATGGCGGCGAGTCTCGATCACGCGCTGTGGCTGCATCGGCCGTTTCGCGCCGATGAATGGCTCCTCTATTCTCAGGACTCGCCGAACCTGAGCGGCGCGCGAGGCTTCTCGCGCGGGCTTGTGTACAAGGAGGACGGGACGCTTGTCGCCTCCGTCGCCCAGGAAGGCCTTGTGCGTTTGCGGCGGCAACTGTAGCGCGGGTGGCCGGGGCTATCCGGGCGCCGCGGGAGTGGTAGTATTTCGCACAGCGTCCGCCCAGGGCGTCCAAGCTTCGAGGAGTGCCGCATGAAACTGGTCACCGCGATCATCAAGCCGTTCAAGCTCGACGAAGTACGCGAGGCGCTCAACACCATCGGCATTCACGGCATGACCGTCACCGAAGTGAAGGGCTATGGCCGGCAGAAGGGCCACAAGGAGGTCTATCGCGGCGCCGAATACGCGGTGAATTTCCTGCCGAAGGTTCGGATCGAAGTCGGCGTCTCCAGCGAGCAGATCGATCAGGTCGTCGATGCTCTCACCACGGCCGCCCGAACCGGACAAATCGGCGACGGGAAGATCTTCGTCACGCCGATCGAGCGGGCCGTTCGGATCCGGACCGGCGAAATCGACCTCGACGCGCTCTGAGAGCCGTCCGCATCGGTAGCCCGGTAGCGCAACAATCGCTGCCTATTTGTTGTGCATAGGCACTGCTCATTGGCGCGGCAATAGGCTGCGGTCCCAGCGACCCTATTGAATACAGTCCAGTTTTTCGAATTACACTTTGGTTATCAACCGGTTACCGGGTGCCTGCGCAACTGGCACGCCGTTTGATTCTCTATGGACGGTCATGCCTGCGAAGCGTGCTTCGTGCGGCCCGGCTCAGTGAAACTGCCCGCACTGCGTAAAGTCAAAACGGGCTCAAGCGGGGATCGAATCCATGAAAATCGTCATGGCCATTATCAAGCCTTTCAAGCTCGACGAGGTTCGGGACGCTTTGACGTCAATCGGCGTCCAGGGTCTTACCGTCACCGAGGTCAAGGGCTACGGCCGTCAGAAGGGTCACACGGAAATCTACCGTGGGGCGGAATACGCGGTGAGCTTCCTCCCGAAGGTGAAAGTGGAGGTCGCGGTCGCTGCCAATCAGGTCGACAAAGTCATCGGCGCCATCACTGGCGCTGCCAAGACCGGACAGATCGGCGACGGAAAGATTTTCGTCTTCGGGCTGGACAGCGCCGTGCGCATTCGCACCGGCGAGACCGACGCGGCGGCTCTCTAACAACCCGCACAAACATTACGGATAGGAGTTAAGACCATGACGTTTAAGAAAATCTCCAGTGCGGGGCTGATTGCGCTTGCCGCACTGACCGTCGGCTTGATCGTAGCCGACGGCGCCTTGGCGCAGACGGCCGCTCCGGCCGCAGCGCCTGCCGCAGCGGCGGCAGCGGCGCCGAAGCTCGACACCGGCGACACCGCTTGGATGCTGACCTCGACCGCGCTGGTTCTGATGATGACGATCCCGGGCCTCGGCCTGTTCTACGGCGGCATGGTCCGCAAGAAGAACGTGCTGTCGACCGTGATGCAGTCCTTCGCCATCACCTGCCTGGTGACGGTGCTCTGGATGATCATCGGCTACTCGCTCGCTTTCACCGAAGGCAGCATGAACGCCTACATCGGCAGCGTCTCGAAGGCGTTCCTCGCCGGCGTCGGTGCCGAAACCACGAACTCGCTCGCCGCGACCATTCCGGAGACCGTGTTCATCACCTTCCAGATGACCTTCGCCATCATCACGCCCGCCCTTATCTGCGGCGCGTTCGCCGAGCGCATGAAGTTCTCGGCGATGATGTGGTTCATGGCGCTCTGGCTGATCTTTGTGTATTGCCCGATCGCACACTGGGTCTGGGGCGGCGGCTTCCTCGGTACGGCTGGCGTGCTCGACTTCGCTGGCGGCACCGTGGTGCACATCAACGCCGGTGTTGCGGGCCTCGTCTGCGCCATCATTCTCGGCAAGCGCAAGGGCTATGGCACCGTCTCGATGGCGCCGCATAACCTGACCTGGTCCTTCATCGGCGCCTCGCTGCTGTGGGTCGGCTGGTTCGGCTTCAACGCCGGTTCGGCTGTCGCGTCGAATGCGCTCGCCGGTGCGGCCATGATCAACACCCAGGTTGCCACCGCCGCGGCGGCGCTGGCCTGGATGTTCGCCGAATGGATCATCGCCAAGAAGCCGAGCGTGCTCGGCATCATCTCCGGCGCGGTTGCCGGCCTCGTCGCCATCACTCCGGCGTCGGGCTTCGTCAATCCGACCGGCGCGCTGATCATCGGCATCCTCGCGGGCGTCGTCTGCTACATCTTCGCCGTCCACCTCAAGAAGGTGTTTGGCTACGATGACTCGCTCGACGCTTTCGGCGTGCACGGCATCGGCGGCATCCTCGGCGCGCTGCTGACCGGCGTACTCGCCGACGCAACCGTCAACCCCCTCGGCAAGGATGGCAGCCTCGTCACGCAGTTCTATGGCGTGGCGGTGACCTTCATCTACACCGCGGTGGCGACGGCGATCATCCTCTACATCGTCAAGGCTGTGGTCGGACTGCGTCCGTCCGAAGCCGGCGAAGAGGAAGGTCTCGACATCACCCTGCACGGCGAGACCGTGCAGTAGGACGCCACACGGGCAGCATGGGCCTCGCGCTCATGCTGCCTTACGAGCCGCGGTAGGGGCGGAAACCCGGCACTGTCCCTCCCGTTGAGGCCCTCGGTTCGCAAGAGCCGGGGGCCTCTCTTTTTGG
Organism: Pseudolabrys sp.; assembly: GCA_041662425.1. Taxonomy (GTDB): domain Bacteria; phylum Pseudomonadota; class Alphaproteobacteria; order Rhizobiales; family Xanthobacteraceae; genus Pseudolabrys. Next base: position 101,967 of record JBAZSM010000002.1, on the reverse strand, counting down.
ATGAACGTCGGCGGCAGCGTGTCGCGCGGCGTCGCCGTCAGCGCGCGGCTTGCAAATGCAGCCAGTCGGCGAGGATCGCGGCAAAGGCCGGCTGCGCCGTCACTGGAAAGAAGTGACCGCCCCAGTCGAGCATGGTCAGCGTCGAGCCCTTGATGGCGCGGTGCAATTCCTCGGCAAAAAACGACGCCGTCGTCATGTCGTCCCGCGCCGAGACGATCATGGTCGGCAGCTTGATGTTGCCGTGCTCCGCGCTCATGTCGAAATCGCAGATCGCCTTGATGCGCGCTTCGAGAATATCGATGTGATTCATCGCCGCCGCGTTTGCCGCCTCAAGACCAAGCAGCGTCTCGTAATTCTCCGATATCCACTTCGGCGGATAAAGCAGCAGGCTCGTCAGCTCGACATAGGGCTTCGGCCCAAGCGCGTGCAACACCGGCAGCCGCGCGTCGAAACAGCGCTTGAAGAACGGATCGCGACGGCCCCAGGTGGCCGCCAGCAGCAGGCTTTTGAAGCGATAGCCGTGACGGGCGCCGAGGATTTGCCCGATCGCGCCGCCGGTCGAATGACCGACAAAATGCGCGCGATCGATGCCGAGATACGACATCAGGCCGAGCACATCGGCGGCCATGTCATCGACGCTGTAAGGCGGCGGGCTTTTGGTGCTCTGCCCGGTGCCGCGATGGTCATAGGCGATAACGCGGAAATGTTTCGCCAACGCCTCGATATGCGGCCGCCAGAAGGCCGCGATGCCGCCAAGCCCGGTCGCCAGGATTACGGGCTCGCCGGTGCCGTGGCTCTCGTAGTAGATTTTGGCGTCGTGAAGTTCAGCGAACGGCATCGGCAGGACCTTCCAGTTCGGCAACGATCTGTTGCCACGCCGTCATCGTCGCCGTCACGATGTCCTTGACCTCGCGGCCGCGGCGATGCCGATCGAACATCTCGAATTCGACGAAGGCGCCGGGCGCGGCGCTCAGGACATGCCGTACGATCGGCGCCACCGGCAGGAAGCTTTCGGCCAGCGGCACACGATCCGGCTTCATGTCGCGATTGGCCTGATCGAGGCCGCAAATCTGCACACCCACGGTGGCAGCCGGCGGCGTCGCAAGCCCCGGATCCCACCAGCTATGATAGACGTCGAGAATAAGCCCGAGACCCGGGACTTCCTCGGTCAGCGCGCCGGCATGCGCGAGCGAATTCACGACACCCTTGAACAGGATGTCCATCGGATGGATCGGCTCGAGCGCGAGTTGCACATCGGCGGCGCGTGCACGCTCGTTGAGCCAGCAGAGCGACTCGGCGATTGTCTTGTGTGCATCGGAAAGCCGGATGAGGTTGCGGTCGCGCAGTTCGTGATCGTCGAGAAAGGCCTGGCCCGACAGCCCACCCGTCACCACGACGAGCGCACGCGCTCCCATTTCCGCCGCCGCATCGATCAGGCGCAGATTGCTGTCGGCCTGCGCCGCTGCAAGCGCCATGTCGCAGATCAGGAAATCGCCGGCGCTGTTGAGCGTCGTAATCGCAAGCCCGTTGTCGGCCGCGGCGCGGCGGCAACCGGCGGCGCCCAGTTCGTTGAATGCCGCGATCGAAAGCGCGATAGCGGCAGCGCCCGCGGCGGCCACTTCCCCGGCGAAACGATCGGCCCCGTAGCCCGGCGGACAGAGATAGAAATTTATCGAAAGGCCGGGAATGGTCATTTGCAATACTAGGTCATGGCGGGGGGAGGGGGCTCGACCGATTTGTACCAGCCCGAAACCTGCCCTCCGGTCATGAATGTGACGTCCTGCCGCGCCATCAGGACATCGAGGATGCGCTCGAGCCAGGTGATGCGGTGCGGAACGCCGGCAAGATGGGGGTGCAGCGGCAATGTCAGGACGCGGCTGTCGTCCTTGAGTTCGGTCTCGAAGGTCTTCAGCGTCTCGATAAAGCGGAGGTATTGCGCGTCGGAGGCGTGGCCCCAACCGGCCCACAGCACGCTGTCATTGAGTTCCAGGGAATACGGCACACCGACCAGCGGGCCGTGCTTGGTCCGTAGCCAGGTCGGCAGGTCGTCGACGACCCAGTCGCAGGTGTAGTCGAGGCCCGCCTTCTTGAAATGGTCCGGCGAATCGAAGGTCTCGCTCAGACCGGGTCCCAGCCAGCCTTGCGTCTTGACCCCGGTGAAATCCTTCAGCTTGGCCATCGTTTTCTCGATGATCTCGACCTCATCCGGCGCACTTTGCAGCGGCTGCTGGATGTAGCCATGGCCCATGAATTCCCAGCCGGCTTCCAGCGCCGTTTCGGCAACGCGCGGATAGGCATCGATCACGGAGGCGTTGAGCGCGGCGGTCGCCGTGATGCCGCGGCTCGACAGCGCCTTGAGGATACGCGGATGCCCCGCCCGCATGCCGTATTCGACCCAGCTGAAATTCGGCACGTCGGGGATCTTGTCCAAGCCGTGCGGACCGGGCTGGATCTTGCGCGGCAACGCCTTGTCGAACGGCCAGTATTCGAGGTTGACGACGACATGCACGATCAGCGGCTTGCCGTTCGGGCCTTTGAGCTTCGGCCGGTCGCTCGACAATTGGTGCGGAATGCGGGGGTTTGACGACATGACGGCCCCTATGCCGCGCGGGCGGCGCTGGGTGTGTGAAGTTTCTCGAGCGCGATACGGACGATTTCGTTGAAGTCCTGCGAGGTCGGGTCGCGCGGCCGCGGCAGCCTGACGTCGATGATCGTGCCGATGCGCCCCGGCCGCGGCGTCATGACGACGATGCGATCGGCGAGGAACACGGCTTCCTCGATGCTGTGCGTCACGAACACCACCGCTGCCTTGTGCGCCTGCCAGATGCGCAGCAGCTCGACCTGCATGGCGGCGCGGGTCTGCGCGTCGAGCGCGCCGAACGGCTCGTCCATCAGCAGCATTTTCGGATTGGTCGCCAGCGCCCGCGCGATGCCGACACGCTGCCGCATGCCGCCCGATAGTTCGTGCGGGTACTTCTTCTCGAAACCGACGAGGCCGACAGTCTGGATCAGACCGGTCGAGACCTCGCGGCGCTTTGCGGAAGGGACGCCGCGCGCCTTGAGATTGAATTCGATGTTCTTCTGCACCGTCATCCACGGGAACAGGCCGTGTTCCTGAAACACGACGGTGGTGTCGGGATGGCAGCCGGTGAGTTGCTTGCCGCCGATCAGGATTGCGCCCTGCGTCGGCGTGTCGAGGCCGGCGATAATGTTGAGAAGCGTTGACTTGCCGCAGCCCGAGCCGCCAAGCAGGCAGACGAACTCGCCATACTCGGCCTCGAGCGACACATGATCGAGCGCCTGAATGCGGTCGCCGCGGCGCTCGAAAGTCTTGCTGACATCTGAAACGGTGAGATAGCTCATGATGCGCTTCTTACGATTCGAGGAGGAGGCCTTCCTGCCAGCGGCAGAGCCATTCACGCAGCAGGCGGATCACTTGATCGAAGGTCAGACCGACAAGGCCGATCAGGATGATGCCGGCCAGCACCTCGTCGGCTTTGAACAGCACCTGCGCGTACATGATCATGTAGCCGAGACCGGATTTGACCGCGATCATCTCGGCGCTGACCAGCGTCAGCCAGCCGGCGCCGGCCGACAGCCGCAATCCGGTGAGGATCGACGGCAGCGCGCTCGGCAGGATGACGTCGGTGAAGACCATCAGGTTCGGCGCCAGTGCGGCCTGCGAAACCTTGAGCAGGGTCCGCTCGACGCTTTTGACGCCGAAGATCGTCGTGATGATCAACGGCCAGAACGACGAGAACCAGATCAGCATGATCGCCGGTTTGTCGCCGATGCCGAAGAACAGGATCGCCAGCGGGATGAGCGCGATGCCGGGAAGACAGCGGAAGATCTGGATGGTCCAGTCGAGCGTTTCCTCGACGACGCGGAAACGCCCGATCAGGAGACCGAGCGGCACGGCGGTGACGAAGGCGAGCCCTAGTCCGACGAGGACGCGCGCGAGGCTGGTGGCCGTGTGATGCAGGAGCGTCGGCCAGGACTTGGCAAACACCTCCCAGACCTCGCTCGGCCGTGGCAGCAGCACGTTGGAATACGTGCTGCTGTAGGTCGCGAGTTGCCAGACCGCCAGCAAAAGAAGCAGCGGCAACAGCCCAAGAAGTAGCTGGCGGGCGTTTCCTCGCTTCATGTCAGACGAAGCTTGTGTTCACGAACTTGTCCCAGTTCGGCTTGGCGTTGATCTGACCCATCGACTGCATGACGTCGCCGACTGCCTCGATGCTCTTCCGGTAGTCGCCGCCGACGTCGTAAGTATAGAAGATATTCTTCATGGCTTCGGCGGCTATCTTCGGGTCGATATTGAGAATTTTTACCATCGCGGCCGCGGCGGACGAGTTGTCTTTCTGCAGGTCCTTGGTGGCGGCGATGTGCGCCTGGACGATCTTTTTCGTCGTTTCCGGATTCTCGGTGACGAATTTCTGCGAGGCAATCAACACGACGTTACGCTTGCCCAAGGGTGTTTCGTAGGGGTTCCAGACATTGACCGCCCAGTTGTTCATGCGGATCATCGTCGGGACCGGCTCGACGCCGTGGACGGCATCGATCTCGCCCGAGCGCATCGGCTGCGGCATGTCGTTGTTGTTGAGGAAGACCAGTTCTACATCTTTTTCGATACCGAGATCGCGCAGCTTCCACATCAGACCGAGCTGGGCGATCGAACCGGGCTGCACCGCGACCTTCTTGCCTTTGAGGTCCGACAGCGACTTGAACTGCGGCTTGCCGACGAGATACCAGCCGCCCTCGCAGCCGTTGCAAAGCGTGACGAGATCGAGGCCCTTGGCCGCGAGCAGGATGGCGCCATTGACGCTGGCATAGCCACAGTGGGTTTCGCCGGCGGCGAGCGCCTGCATGCGCTGGGTAATGTTGGCGAAGTCGAGCACCTCGGCCTTGATGCCGACCTTTTCGAGATGGCGCGGCAGAGCCGGCGCCTGCATCGTCGTTCCGCTGAAGATCGATCCGATCTTGATGCTGGTCTGTTCGGCACGAGCGATGTTGCCGATGACGGCTGGCGCCGCGATAGCCGCAAGACCTCCGAGCAACACATTACGTCGAGTAGTCATTGTCATTCTCCTGGTTGTATTCCGGCAGACGTGGACTTCGGCGTTATCATTTGATCAGAAGGTCGCGGATCCACCGCGCGCGGCCCATGATGGCGATGTCGGATGCATACGGACCCATGACCTGGAGCCCGACCGGCAGGCCGCTGCTCACCATCAATGGAAGAGAGACACTCGGGCCGGCGACCAGGCTCCACGGCACCGGGTAGTGCCGGCTGCCGGTGTAGGCGATGTCGGCGATCGCGGGTCCCGAGGACGACAGCGTGAGGAAGCCGTCAGCCTTGGCGCCCAGCGCGGTGACGGCCTGACGCAAGATGTCGCGCTTGTCGCAAGCATCGCGATAGTCCTGCGGGCTCATGCTGTCGGCCAGCGCCAGCAGTTCGAGGACGCGCTCGCCGACAAGACCCTCACCGCATTCGCGATAGCTGCGCAGCGGCCACTGGCATTCATAGGCGAAGATGCGCATCGAAACGTCCGGCACTTCCAGGAGCAGCTGTTCGAGCGCCTCGACATCGGCCGCGGTCTTGCGATCGACAATCTCGACACCGGCAGCGGCGAGCTTCCCGAGCACGCGTTCGAAGTCGGCGCGCGTGGCGTCATCGACCTCGCGCCAGCCAACGGTATCGAGGCGGGCCATGCGCTTCGGCGCAACCGCGGCAGGGGACGTCGCGTCGAGCCGAAGCGCAGGTCCGCCAAGGCCGGGCGCCACGGCCGCGATCGCGGCGGTGATGCCCCACACATCGTCGAGATCGGCACCGAAGATGCCGAGCGTGTCCATCGATGGCGTCAGTGGCGCGGTGCCTTCGTAGCAGAGCAGATTGTGCGACGGCTTGAGCGCATAGGCGCCGCAATACGATGCGGGCCGGATGACGGAGGCCTGCGTTTGCGTGCCGAGCGCACCCGGCACCATCCCGGCGCCGACCGATGCGGCCGAGCCCGACGACGAACCGCCGGGCGTTCGCGTCGCGTCATACGGATTGCGCGTCGGGCCGGAGCGGCCGCAGGCGAATTCGGTCGTCACCGTCTTGCCGAGAAACACGGCGCCGGCCTTGCGCAGGGCGATGACGCAGGCGGCGTCGCGCCGCGGCCTATAGCCGTCGAAGATCGGGCTGTTCATGCCGGTCGGCATGTGTCGCGTCTCGATGATGTCCTTGAGCCCCAGCGGCATGCCATCGATCGGCGATAGCGCGCGGTTGCCGCGATAGCGCACGGAGGCGTCGTCGGAGGCCTGACGGGCGCGTTCGAGATCGAAACAGACGAAGGCCTGGACGACCGGCTCGGCCTGCTCGATTCGCTCCAGGCAGCGCTCCAGGAAGTGCCGCGGCGTGTCGGAGCCGTCGCGAAAGGCGGCGCTGACGGCCGTGAACGATCGCAGCAGCGGCCGCCGGACGTCATAACCCGGCGTCTCGGACGCCAGGGCGAGCGGAGCTGATTTCGATGTCGCCGGAGGAACCATGCTGCGAGAGAAGCACCAAATTTCGGTGCATGCAAGCAGATTGTCTACAATCTACAATAGACGGCGGCGGCGATTCTGCTAGATGTATCCACGCGCCATCGAGAAAGCCGACAGCGGGAGCGGCTCGGGGTATTCAATGTCCATGGAAACGGGAACGCTCAACCTGCTGCGGTCGAAGTCCTTGCCGGCGGCGGTCAAGGACGAGATCGCCAATCTCATTCTCTCCGGCCAGCTCGTGGCGGGGCAGAAGCTGACCGAGTACGAACTCGCCGAACGCCTCGGCGTCAGCCGCGGACCGGTACGCGAGGCCCTGCTCGGCCTCGAGGAAGCCGGCCTCATCAGGCTGGCCAAGAACCGCGGCATGTATGTGCGCGAAATTTCGTCCACCGAGGCGGGCGACCTTTACGAGGTCCGCGCCGGCCTCGAAGGCTGGGCCGGGCGAATTCTGGCGCCGAAAATCACCGACGAACAGCTGGCCGAATTGCGCCGCATGGTCGCGGCCATGTCGGACAGCATCGCCAATAACGACCTGAACGCTTACTTCCCGCAGAACATCCGCTTCCACGAAGTGATTGTCGAAATGACCGGCAATGAAAAGCTGGTGATGCTCTATCGCCGGCTGATCAACGAGATGCACCTCATTCGCCGCCACGAACTTGCGGTGAGCGGCATGCGTCGCTCGGTCGGCGAGCACGCCGGCATTGTCGATGCCCTCGCGACGCATTCGGGCGAAAAGGCTTCCGCCGCGATGGAGGCCCACGTGCTGGGCGGGCGCAGCCGCTTCCTGACCATGGCGGCTCAGACGCAGGTCAGCGCGGCCGGCTGACGTTGGGGAATAAAAACGCCGCTTGTTTGCGGGGCTTCGCCCGCGACGTTCGCGGCGATCCGCTGTTGCAGCCCATCATGCGCGGCGATCGCGGCCCGAGCGGCGGACAGATCCGTTGCGCGCCAAGGCGCCGATGCAATTCCGATGTTCGACGACCTGCCCATCGCGCATCCGCCCTGAGCGGATCGACATAGCCGCCTGCGTCTTGACCATTGGCGCTGACCGCTAAATTGATGTCGGCGAGACGAAAAGAAACGATTGCACAATACTTTAGCGCGAATTTGCGGCGTTCGTTGACGGCCGCGGAAATCGCCGAAAAAACTCGATGGTTAATCGGGTCTTAACCTCGCCCCTCCTATTGTGCTTCACCCTTGGCCGCGGGGCGTCCCGCGCGATCCCGACTGCCGGGAGCCGGTCCAGCGGATCGATCGCGCGACAACCCTCCCCGGCAATGTGTTGTTTATGTCGATGATGACCGCCCACCGCGAAGCTCTCTCTCCTGCCGCGGCGGCCGCCGAAAACCGCCGCTCGCCTTTCGTGCGTTTGACCGACCTGATCGCCGGCATCACTCCCGGCAAGCCGGTCATCAACCTCTCGGTCGGCGAGCCGCAGCACGCCATTCCGGATTTCGTCGGCCCGGTTCTGGCGCAGCACATCGGCGAGTTCGGCCGCTATCCCGCCAACAAGGGCACCGAGCCGTTCCGTCAGGCTGTGGCGCAGTGGCTCGGCCGCCGTTACGACCTGACAAAGCCGGTCGACGCGGAAAGCGAAGTGATGGTGCTCAACGGCACGCGCGAAGGTCTGTTCCTCGCCGCGATCGCCGCCAAGCGCTATGTGGCGAACCGCACCGGCGCGCCCGCCATGCTGATTCCGAATCCGTTCTATGCCGCCTATAGCGCCGGGGCGCTGGCCGCCGAATGCGAGCCGGTCTATCTGCCGTGCACGCGCGAGACCGGCTTCCTGCCCGATCTCGATGCGCTCGATCCGGCGCTGTTGAAGCGCACCGTCGCCTTCTACATCGCCTCGCCGTCGAACCCGCAAGGCGCCGTGGCGGATCGCGTCTATCTCGAAAAGCTCGCCGCGCTGGCGCGCCGCTACGGCTTCATCGTTTTCGCCGACGAATGCTATTGCGAGATCTACAGCAAGGATAAGCCCGCCGGCATGCTGGAAGCGGCGGGCCCCGGCTTCGCCAACGTCATCGTCTTCCACTCGCTGTCGAAGCGCTCGAACCTGCCCGGCCTGCGCATGGGCTTTGTCGCCGGCGACAAGGATTTCCTGAGCCAGTTTCTCGAATTGCGTAATGTCGCGGCGCCGCAGGTGCCGGTGCCGCTGCAGCATGTCGCGGTCGCCGCTTACAACGACGAAGCGCATGTCGAGAAGAATCGCGATCTCTATAACGCCAAGTTCGACCTCGCCGATCAGATCATCGCCGACCGCTACGGCTACAAGCGGCCGGCCGGCGGCTTCTTTCTCTGGCTCGATGTGTCGAAACACGGCGGCAGCGAAACGGTAACGAAACGCCTGTGGTCGGAAGCCGGCGTGCGCGTCGTTCCGGGAAAGTATCTCGCGCGTGAGCAGGAAGACGGCTCCAACCCAGGCGCCGACTATATCCGCGTCGCCATGGTGCAGAACGCCGAAGCCACCGCCGAGGCACTGCACCGCATCGTCGCGGTGCTGGGTTAGACGTTGAACAGGAACTGAGAACGAATGGCTTCAGCGGACCGCAATCTCGACGTCGTTGCCTTTGTCGCGGATCATTTCCGCGACATTCTGCGCCGCCGCCTGAGCGAGGTCGCGGGCCTCTCGCTGCTCACCTGCGCGTTGTTGGGCGCCATCGCGCTCGCCACCTGGTCGGTGCAGGACCCGTCGCTGAGCCACGCCACGCAGAAGCCGATCGAGAACCTGCTCGGGTTTGCCGGCGCGATCTTCTCCGATCTGGCGATGCAATTGCTCGGGCTCGCCAGCGTGCTGCTGTTGCTGCCCGAGGCGCTGCTCGGCTGGCGGCTTTTGTCGCACAAGCCGGTCGGCGAAACCTGGCGCACACTGGTCTGGATCGTCGCGGCGTTTCTCGCCGCCGGCTTTGCCTCGACGCTGCCGCGCATCGGCACCTGGCCGCTGCCGAGCGGACTCGGCGGCGCCTGCGGCGATGCCGTTCTCATTCTGCCGGCGCTGCTGCTCGGCTCCGCCTTCCATGGCGTGGCGTTGATCGCCGTCTCGCTTGTTCTTGCATGCGCGACCGTCGTGGCGATCGCGGTTGCGGCCGGCGCTGGCTGGAAACAGCGCGGCCATGAACTCACCGCCGCCGAGCATCTCGACGAAGACGACGAGAGCGACGACGAGGAGGAAGAAGAAGGCGCCGATCGCGGTTCGCCGCTGCTCGGCATGATCGTGCATGCGCTGCTGAGCTGGAAGGCGCGTCTCGGCCTGTTCCTGCGCGGCCGAATGCAGCGGAAGCTGGAGCCGAAGCCCGTCGCCGCCAAGGGCTCGCGGCAGGAACCGCGTTTCGACGCGCTCGGCCGCGTCGCCGCGCCCAGCATGGCGCCCGCGATGGATTCGGGCGACGCGGAAGCATACGAAGAAGAAGAGGCAGAGGACGAGGAAGAAGAAGAAGCGCCGGCCAAGGCCAGGCGCGCGGCGGCGCCGACCAAAAAGAAAGGCGGCCGCTTCCAGCTTCCCTCGCTCAATCTCCTGACCGCGCAGAAGGCGACCGAACGCACCTCGCTGCCGAAGGACGTGCTCGACGCCAATGCACAGGCGCTGGAAAGCGTGCTCGGCGATTTCGGCGTGCGCGGCGAGATCATCAATGCGCGCCCCGGCCCGGTCGTGACGCTCTACGAACTCGAGCCCGCGCCCGGCATCAAATCGTCGCGCGTCATCGGCCTGGCCGACGATATCGCGCGCTCGATGAGCGCGGTGTCGGCGCGCGTCGCCGTCGTCTCCGGCCGCAACGCCATCGGCATCGAATTGCCGAATCCGACCCGCGAGAAGGTCTATTTCCGCGAATTGCTGGCGACGAAGGATTACAACGAAAACGCCTCCAAGCTGCCGCTCTGCCTCGGCAAGACCATCGGCGGCGAGCCGGTGATCGTCGATCTCGCGCGCATGCCGCATCTGCTGATCGCCGGCACCACCGGCTCCGGCAAATCGGTCGCCATCAACACCATGATCCTGTCGCTGCTCTATCGGCTGACGCCGGATCAGTGCCGTCTCATCATGGTCGATCCCAAGATGCTCGAGCTGTCGGTCTATGACGGCATCCCGCATCTTCTGACGCCGGTCGTGACCGATCCAAAGAAAGCCGTCGTCGCGCTCAAATGGGCCGTGCGCGAGATGGAGGGCCGCTACAAATCGATGTCGAAGCTCGGCGTCCGCAATATCGACGGCTATAACCAGCGCGTCGCGGAAGCCAAGGCCAAGGGCGAGACGCTGACGCGCACCGTGCACACCGGCTACGACAAGGAGTCAGGTCAGGCGATCTACGAGAAGGAAGAGCTCGAGCTCGAGGCGCTGCCTTATATCGTCGTCATCGTCGACGAAATGGCCGATCTGATGATGGTCGCCGGCAAGGACATCGAAGGCGCGATCCAACGGCTGGCGCAGATGGCGCGCGCCGCCGGCATCCACGTCGTTCTCGCCACGCAGCGTCCGTCGGTCGACGTCATCACCGGCACCATCAAGGCGAACTTCCCGACCCGCATCTCCTTCCAGGTCACCTCGAAGATCGACAGCCGCACCATCCTGGGCGAGCAGGGCGCCGAACAGCTGCTCGGTCAGGGCGACATGCTTTACATGGCCGGCGGCGGCCGCATCAGCCGCGTCCACGGCCCGTTCGTCTCCGACGACGAGGTCGAAAAAATCGTGCGCCATCTCAAGTCGCAGGGCGCGCCGGAATATCTGGAAGAAGTCACCGCCTCCGACGAACTTTCGGAGGGCGAGGACGGCGCCGTGTTCGACAACACCGGCATGGGCAATGGAATGGGATCGGCCGAAGGCGGCGATCTTTATAGCCAGGCCGTCGCCGTCGTGAAGCGCGATCGCAAGGCGTCGACCTCCTACATCCAGCGGCGCTTGCAGATCGGCTACAACCGCGCCGCCTCAATCATGGAACGCATGGAAAATGAAGGCATTATCGGCCAAGCCAACCATGCCGGAAAACGCGAAATTCTCATTCCCGAAGACCCGAACGGTGACCGTTTTTAAGGCATGCGCCGGTTGCTGCGATTTAACCCGAATCACCGCATGATCCCGATTGCCGGGGTCGTGAAATAGCCACAGCGGTTCCCTATGTTCTGCAACAGTGACGGCCGGACACGAGGGCGCGAGGCGGAGAGTTTGATGGCGCGAGTAGCAGCGATTTCGGTTTCGGCGATGACGGCAGCGGCCCTGTTGTTGGCCGCGCCGGTTTTTACGCATCCCGCTTTCGCGCAAGGCGTGCCGCTGCCGAAGGCGCGGCCCGGCGTCGCCGCCAGCAAAACCTCCGATGTCACCGCATCGATCGCGAAACAAAAGGCCATTCCGCGCGAAGCGCTGATCGCCCGCGCCCAGGCGCCCACGCCGTCGAGCAATCCTTTCGCCGGCCTGCTCGGCAAGACGACCTCGACCGCGCAGCTCACGCCGGAGCAGCGCGGCATCATCGAGAAGATCAACACTTACCTTTCCAACATGCAGAAGCTGACCGGCCGTTTCGTGCAGGTCGGCCCCGATGGCCGTCGCACCGAAGGCGAGTTCTATCTCGCCAAGCCAGGCCGCGTGCGTTTCGAATATGACGACCCGAGCCCGATCGAACTGGTCGCCGACGGCCAGTCCGTCGTCGTGCGAGACCGCAAGCTGGCGACCCAGGACGTCTACCCGCTGTCGCAGACGCCGCTGCGCTTCCTGCTATCCGACCGCGTCGACCTGATACGCGACGCCAATCTCACCGCCGTCTATGCCGATGACGTCTTCGTCACCGCGGTGGTCGAGGAGACGAACGGCATTGTCGGCACCAGCCGACTGATGATCATGTTCGACGCCAAGACCATGGAGCTCAAGCAGTGGACGGTCACCGATCCGCAGGGCTACGACACCACGGTCGCGGTCTATAACCTCGACGCGACCAAGACGCCGGACCCGTCGATGTTCAAGATCGACTACACAAGGTATCGGTAGGCCGCCTCCCGTTAGAGCCGTGACCTGTCATGGCCGGGCTTGACCCGGCCATCCCGCTTAGGGACGCACATTCATTGCCTGCCTAAGCGGGGTCACCGGGACAAAAGGGCGTTTACGCCCGTCTTCGACAGGCTATGCCCGGTGATGACAGTGACAAAGGCTGTCGCGCGCATTATTTACTGTGCGCCATGGCCCTCAAAATCACCACCTGGAATATCAACTCGGTCCGCCTGCGCATCGATCTGGTCGCGAAATTCCTCAAGAGCGCGCGGCCCGACGTGCTTTGCCTGCAGGAAACCAAGTGCCCGGACGACGCCTTCCCGTTGAAGCGTTTCCATCGCCTCGGCTACGAGCACACGGCGCTGAGCGGGCAGAAGGGCTATCACGGCGTCGCCATTGTCTCGCGGTTGCCGATCGAGAGCTTCAACATCCAGAACTTCTGCGGCAAGACCGACTGCCGTCATGTCTCCATCGTGCTCGGCGAGCGCGCCGGTCTCAAAGATCCGCTGACGCTGCATAATTTCTACGTGCCGGCGGGCGGCGACGAACCGGACCCCGAGGTCAACGTCAAATTTCGTCACAAACTCGATTTCCTCGACGAGATGACGGCGCATACGGCCCTGCGTCCGGCGCAATCGGAACGCGCCATCCTCGTCGGCGATCTCAACGTCGCACCGCTGGAGCACGATGTCTGGAGCCACAAACAAATGCTGAAAGTGGTCTCTCACACGCCGATCGAGTGCGAGAAACTGACCGCCGTGCAAAAGGCCGGCCAATGGATCGACGCCATGCGCGTACTCACGCCGGAGCCGGAGAAGCTCTACACATGGTGGAGCTACCGCGCGATGGAGAACTGGCTCGTGTCAAATCGCGGCCGCAGGCTGGATCATGTCTGGACCTCCGACGCGCTCGCCGGTCAGGTCTCCAAGATCAAGATCGCCAAGGATTTTCGCGGCTACGAGAAACCGTCCGATCACGTGCCGGTCACGACGACGGTGGAGGTTTAAACCTCCGTCTTCCGCTCTCCGCATTGAGGAGAGAGGAAGAAAGCGAGATGCCGGTTATTTCTCCAGCTTCTTCTTCACGGTGTTGAGGTCGCTCTGCCAGGCGTTCAGCCGCTTGGCGAAAATATCGCGCAGCGTCACGGCGGCGGCGGGATAGCCTTCCAGCATCTTGCGAAACAGGCTGCGCGGAATCCGAATTACCGAGACCGGCTCCTTGGCGACCGCCGAAAACTGCCACACCATGTCGGTCAGCAGCGCAAGCTAGCCGACCAGCGTACCGGGGCCGGCAATGATGTCCTTGTCTTCGGCGAAGGTGCCGGGCTGCAACGCCAGCACCCCGTCCAGCACCAGGTAGCCGCCATCGGCGAGATCGCCGGCATAGAACAATACCGCGCCGCTCTGGTACGAGCGCGTCTCGGCGCCGATCGCGAGAATGCGCATGGCTTCGCCGTCGAGCGCCGCGAACATCGGCACCTTACGGAAGAAGGCTATGTCATCATCGAGCGACATGGTGATCAGCCATTCGGGATTGGCACCGTCATTCCGGGGCGCGCCGAAGGCGCGAACCCGGAATCCAGAAACGGGCTCGCTTTTGCGGCTGGATTCCGGGTTCGCGTGCCACGCCCGCGCGCCGGAATGACAGAGCCAAAATTCCTCACGGCACCAACTTGTAGCCGCCGGCTTCGGTCACCAGAATCGATGGCGCGGCCGCATCGTTTTCGACCTTCTGCCGCAGACGATAAATGTGCGTCTCGAGCGTATGGGTGGTGACGCCGGAATTGTAGCCCCACACTTCCTGCAGCAAGGTCTCGCGCGACACCGGCTTCTGCCCGGCGCGGTAGAGATAGCGCAGGATCGCGGTCTCCTTTTCCGTCAGCCGCACTTTGCTGCCCTTCGGGCTGAGCAGCAGCTTCGAACTCGGACGGAACGAGTAAGGGCCGATGTTGAAGACGGCATCTTCGCTCGCTTCGTGCTGGCGCAGCTGCGCGCGGATACGCGCGAGCAGCACGGCGAAACGAAACGGCTTGACGACATAGTCATTGGCGCCGGACTCAAGTCCGAGGATGGTGTCGCTGTCGGTGTCATGACCGGTGAGCATGATGATGGGCGCCTTGAAGCCGCCCTTGCGCAGAATCCGCACCGCCTCGCGGCCGTCGATATCCGGCAGACCGACATCCATGAGCACCAGATCGACCTGGTCGCCCTTCGCCGCCTGTACGCCCTTCGCGCCGTTTTCAACCGAGACCGTGTCGAACTCGTCGTGCAACGCCAATTGCTCGAGCAGCGCTTCGCGCAGCTCGGTGTCGTCATCGACTATCAGAATGGTGCGCTTGCTGGCCATTGCTCGACGATCTCCTTACGGGGCGCTGGCCCGCGTCGGTCTCGAAATCTGATGTGCATCTTATCGGCGCAAGGACTTTTAGGAAATTCACGGCTGACCGGATATCCCGTGTCCGGAGCCCCCGGCGAACGCTGTTTGCCGGTTCGCGGAGTAGTACATTCGGACACGAAAAAGCAAGCGAGAACTGGCATTTAGGCTCGAATCGCGGCTAGGCTGCCACGCTGTTATGCGCACCAGGACCCTCACCCGTCTCACCGTCCGGCGCCGGCCGGGAAATCCCCGGCAGGGCTGGCTCGTCGCCGGACCCTTGGTGCTGCCGGTCGCGCTGGGCCGCGGCGGCGTCAAGGCCAACAAGCGGGAAGGCGATGGCGGCACGCCGCGCGGGGTCTTCCGGCTGAAACGGCTGTGGTGGCGCGGCGAGCGTCACATCCGTCCGCCGACCTTGCTGCCGTCGCGGCGTATCGGAAGCCAGGACGGCTGGTGCGAGGATCCCGCCGACCGGCATTATAATCAGCCGGTGAAAGTGCCGCCTGGATCGAGCGCGGATCGCCTGGCCCGAGCCGATCACCTTTACGATTTCATCGTCGAGCTCGACCACAACACCCGGCCGCGCATCGCCGGGCGCGGCAGCGCCGTCTTCATCCATGCCGCGCGGCCCCTGTTCGCGCCCACGGCCGGTTGTGTCGCGCTCGATATCCGCGCCTTGCGACGGCTTTTGTCACGTCTGGGACCGCGCACTCGCATCGTGGTTGAGTGATCGTTAAGAGCCGACCGATTTATGGCTACCGTTCCTTAAGCATGGGTACGGGAAGGCGCCCGGACTGTTCCATATTAATAAACACCACATTGCAGCCTGCTATTTGATATTCGGTTGGACACCGGGTCCCACGAAAAACAGAAACGGCTCGAGGCGAATATGGATAGCGTCCCGCCCGTCGGCAGCTCGCCGTCATCGCAAATGATCGGTCGCGTCATCGCCGTCACCGGCGCGCAGGCCAGCGTCGATCTGACCGGCCGTCCGCTTGGCAGCGAAACACCGACCGTCGGCAAGTTCATGGCGCTGACGGCGGCCAAAGCCGTGATCATCGCGCTGATTGTCGATGTCGGCGAGGAGCCCGTCACCGGCGCCGGCGGCAGCGTCGGCTATCGCAAAATCGCCCGTCTCGATCTTATCGGCGAAATCAAGAATGTCGGCGGCGCCCAGAACTTCCAGCGCGGCGTCACCGAATATCCAAATATCGGCGATGCGGCCGCCATGCTGGGCGAACGCGAGTTGCGCCAGGTCTATGGCATGGCCGATGGCGACCATGCCTACATCGGCGACCTGCAGCAGAACGCCAAGATCGGCGTGCACGTCGACATCGACAGTCTCGTCAGCCGCCACTTCGCCATTCTCGGCACCACGGGCGTCGGCAAATCGAGCGGCGTCGCCATCATTCTGCAAAAGATTCTCGAGACGCGCCCGAACCTGCGCATCTTCCTGGTCGACCCGCACAACGAATATGGCCGCTGCTTCGGCGACCGGGCCAATGTCCTCAACCCGCGCAACCTGCGTCTGCCGTTCTGGCTGTTCAACTTCGAAGAGACCGTCGACGCCTTCTTCGGCGGCCGGCCCGGCATCGAGGAAGAAGTCGAGATTCTTTCCGAAGTGATCCCGCTCGCCAAGAGCGCCTATCTGCAACTGCGCAACGGCGGCAACACCGCCGCGAGCGGCCTGCTGACCAAGAAGCGCGAGACGCGCGATGCCGGCTTTACCGCCGACACGCCGGTGCCGTACCGCATCGAGGATCTCATCGGCCTGCTCGACGAGCGCATGGGCAAACTGGAAAACCGTTCGCGCGCGAGCGTCTACCACAAGCTGATCAGCCGCATTCAGACCTTCCGCAATCACCCGCGCTACGCCTTCATGTTCGAGAACGCCAATATCGGCGGCGACACGATGGCGGAAATTCTCGGCGCGCTGTTCCGCCTGCCGCCCAACGGCAAACCGATGACGGTGATGCAACTCGCCGGCTTTCCGGCCGAGGTGGTCGACTCGGTCGTGTCGGTTCTGTGCCGCATGGCGTTCGACTTCGGCCTGTGGAGCGACGGCGTCGCGCCACTGCTGTTCGTCTGCGAAGAAGCGCATCGTTACGCCCCGGCCGACAAGAAGATCGGCTTCGGCCCGACCAAGCGCGCGCTGTCGCGTATCGCCAAGGAAGGCCGCAAGTACGGCGTCTTCCTCGGTCTGGTCACGCAGCGCCCGGCCGAAATCGACACCACTATCATTTCGCAGTGCTCGTCTCTGTTCGTCATGCGCCTGTCGAGCGAAGGCGACCAGAAGCTGATCCGCTCCGCGGTGTCGGATGCGGCGGCCAGCCTGCTCGAATTCATTCCCTCGCTCGGCACCCGCGAAGTCTTCGCCTTCGGCGCCGGCGTCGCCTTGCCGACGCGCATGCGCTTTCTCGAACTGCCGGCCGACAAGCGGCCGAACAGCGAGGCGTCCGGTTCGACCCGCTCCGACGCCGGGCTCAGTATGGACCGCGATCTGCTGACGTCGGTGATCGAGCGCTGGCGCAGCGCCAGCATGAGCCACCGCATCAGCGACGATCTCTATGATGATTCGTCGGCGCTCGACGCGCCGCCCCTGCAGCCGGCGCCACCGCCGGCTTCCTATCCGCCGCAATATGCCAGGCCCGCGGCACCGGCACCGGCTTACCCGCCGGTTTACGCACCCGCCCAGCCCGCCGCGCCGGCCCCGCGATCCGACGCGCTTCGCTCAAGCCTGTTGAAGAAGCCGCTTGATTCGAGTCTCGGCAGCAATCCGGCCGCGCCGAACAAGCCGATCCTGCCGTCGCGTTTCCGATAGAATCAAAGCGCTACTTGCGCCCCACGACATCGATCAGCGCCGACATGCCGCCGTGTCCGGCGCCTTCGTGGATTTCCGCCTCGTACTCGCGAATATCGAGCGACGCAAAATCCGCGAACGCCGCCTCAAGCAGCTCGCGCGTATAGAGATTCTCGACATGCGACGGTCCGCCGGTTCGGTATTCAAGTTGTTTCGGCGTATAGCCCTCCAGCAGCAACAGGCCGCCGGGCTTCAGCGCCTTCTTGATGCCGGCGAAGATGTGGATGCGCTCGGCCGGCGCCGCGAACTGAAAGAAAATCGCGGCGACCACATCGAACGTCGCCTCCGGCCATTCCCGGGTCGTCAGATCGGCCTGCTCGACGCGAAGCGTCACGTTGCGTTCGGCCGCGAGCTTGCGCGCCTTGGCTTGCGCGTTCGGCGAAAAATCGATCGACAGCACGTCGAGGCCCTGCTCGGCGAGGAACACGCCGTTGCGCCCTTCGCCATCGGCAATCGCCAGCGCGCCCTGCCCCTTGCGAAGCAGATGCGCCTGACTTTTGAGGAACGCATTCGGTTCGGTGCCGAAGCGATAATCGTCGCCGGCGAAACGCGCCTGCCAGTGCTCGAAATCGGTCTTGTTGGCCATGACGATGCTCACGCCTCCTGCTTTGACGGTTCGGTCAGCGGCGGCCGGCCGCCGAAGATCGCGCTGCCGACCCGCACATGAGTAGCGCCAAGCGCGATGGCGTCGGCGAAATCGGCGCTCATGCCCATCGACAGAAGCGTCAGCCCGTTACGCTGCGCGATCCCGGCCGTGAGCGCGAAATGCGGTCCCGGCGCTTCGTCTGCCGGCGGGATGCACATCAATCCGGAAATGGTCAGTCCGTAGGTCGCCGAGCAGGCCTTGATGAAAACATCGGCATCCTGCGGCAGCACGCCGGCCTTCTGCGGCTCGGCGCCGGTATTGACCTGCACGAACAAAGTGGGCTGCCTGCCGGCCTTCTGGATTTCCTTCGCCAGCGCTTCGCACAAACTGTCGCGATCGACCGAGTGAATAGCGTCGAACAGCGCCACGGCTTCCTTGACCTTGTTCGATTGCAGAGGCCCGATCAGATGCAACGCGATGCCGGAATAGTTTTCGATCAGCGCCGGCCATTTGCCCTTGGCTTCCTGCACGCGATTCTCGCCGAACACGCGTTGGCCGGCCTCGATCACCGGCACGATCGCCTCGGCCGGAAACGTCTTCGACACCGCGACCAGCGTCACATCGGCCGGATCGCGCCCGGCGTCCTTGCAGGCGCGCGCGATTTCGCTGCGGACCGTTGAAAGACCGGAGGTTGGCATCGTCAATCGTTGTCCTCGCTGAAGGGCCGCAGGCCACTGCCTATCGAAGCGGCTTGGCCGGGACAAGTCCAGTCATGTCGAGAGGCCGGCCAGACCGGGGAATTCGGCGAGAACGCTAGATAAAAGGTCGTTCCTTGATCGGCGGCACATCCGCCCTCGCGATTTCGACGAGCGCGGCGCGGTCGAGCAACTCGAACGTCCGGCCTTGCCAGCGCACCGAACCGCTCGCCAAAAGACGCTTGATGGTCTTGTTGGTGTGCACGAGCGACATGCCCAGCGTGTCGGCGAGATGCTGCTGCGCGAACGGAAACTGGATCGCGTCGCCTTTCGTCATGCGCAATTCCTTGGCGCGCGCGAACAGATGCAGCAGCAGATAGGCGACGCGCTCCAAAGCCGAGCGGCGGCCGACGCTAAGCAGATGTTCGTCGACCATCTGCTCTTCGCGCGCCGCAAGCCATGTCACGTCGAACGCCAGATTCGGCGCCTGGGTGTAGAGTTCATAGAGACGGGCGCGCGGAAACACGCACAGGGTCAGCGGCGTCAGCGCTTCGACCGAGTGCTCCATCTCCTTCATCACCGCGCCCTGCAGGCCGACCATGTCGGCAGGCAAGGCGAAATTCAGGATCTGGCGGCGGCCGTCGTCGAGCATCTTGTAGCGGAAGGCCCAGCCGTCCAGTACGGTGTAAAGGTAGTCGCTGCGCGAGCCTTCGCGCAGAAAGCTGGCGCCGGCCTCGACGCGCAATTCGTCGCTCTTGAAATGCTGGACGAAGCTGACTTCGTCCGGCGTGAACGCACGCAGACACGGCAAGGGACGCAGCGGACACTGCTCGCACGGCGTGATGTGCCGCCCGTTCGAGCGGGCATTTCCGAGGATCATCGGCGGCCCCTAACCCAGGATTTCGGCAAGCCGGCCACGACAATCCCATCCCCTGCCCAGAACCGCCCGGTTACATCGAACCGCCCGGTTACATCGAACGGATGTGTCTTATTTAAATGCGCGACCGGATAACTGGTGAGACAAGCCGTGGGTTCCATTCTTGAGATGAAGGATCTCAACGTGCCCAAATCGGAAGGCCCCCTGTCCGGTAAACGCGGACTGGTAATTGACGACGAATTCCTGATCGCGCTGGACCTTCAGGAGATTCTTGAAGGAGCGGGGGCTCAAATCACCTGCGCCGGCAGCGTCGACAAGGCGCTGGAGGCGTTACGCGGCGAAGCGTACGACTTTGGCGTTCTCGATCTGCATCTGGGCGGCGACCTGACAACCGGGCTGGCCGTCGCGGCGGGCTTCGCCGAGCACGGAATTCCCTTCATCTTCCTCAGCGGCATGCGGAGCGACGAGCGGCCGGCCGGCGGATTTCCGCAGGCGGCCCTGATCGAGAAGCCCTATCAGCCGTCTGCCCTGCTCGCGACCATCGCCAAACTATTGGGATAGGGCCGCGATCGCGCGCCGCGCGCCGCGCCTGACCCCGGCTGGGGCCGGCCGAGCCTGGTCGACTTGGGGCCTGTCCCCCGAGCCCTGCGCCCGTTGACCGTTTGCCCCGTTCCGTGCGACCACCCGGGCTCTTAAAAAGAGCCTGAAATGACCGCCGATTCGAGCAAAACCGAGCGCTACAACGCGCGTGCCGCCGAGCCCAAGTGGCAAAAAGCCTGGGACGAGGCCGGCATTTACGCCGCCAAAAACGACGATCCCCGGCCGAAATACTACGTGCTGGAGATGTTCCCCTATCCGTCGGGGCGCATCCACATGGGCCATGTCCGCAATTACACCATGGGCGACGTGGTGGCCCGGTTCAAAAGCGCCATGAACATGAACGTCCTGCACCCGATGGGGTGGGACGCCTTCGGCATGCCGGCGGAAAACGCCGCCATCGACCGCAAGGTCCACCCCAAGGAATGGACCTACGCCAACATCGCGGCGATGAAGAAGCAGCTCCAGTCCATGGGCCTGTCGCTCGACTGGGCGCGTGAAGTCGCGACCTGCGATCCATCCTACTACCGCCACCAGCAGAAGATGTTCCTCGATTTCCTCAAGGCGGGGCTGGTCGCGCGCGAATATCGCAAAGTGAACTGGGATCCGGTCGATAACACCGTGCTCGCCAACGAGCAGGTGATCGACGGGCGCGGCTGGCGCTCCGGCGCGCTGGTCGAGCAGCGCGATCTCTATCAATGGGTGTTCAAGATCTCCGACTACTCGCAGGAGCTTCTTGAAGCGCTCGATACGCTCGACCGCTGGCCGGAGAAGGTCCGGCTGATGCAGAAGAACTGGATCGGCCGCTCCGAAGGCCTGCTGGTCCGCTTCATGCTCGACACGGCGACCACGCCGTCGGGCGAGACCGAGCTCGAAATTTTCACGACGCGGCCGGATACGCTGTTCGGCGCCAAGTTCATGGCGCTGGCGCCCGATCATCCTTTGGCGACGGCGGCCGCGGCGAAGAATCCGAAGCTCGCGGCCTTCATCGAGGAGTGCAAGCACCTCGGCACCTCTCAAGAGGCCATCGACACCGCCGAGAAGATGGGCTTCGACACCGGCATCCGCGCCACGCATCCGTTCGATCCGAGTTGGAAGCTGCCGGTCTATGTCGCGAACTTCATCCTGATGGATTACGGCACCGGCGCCATCTTCGGCTGTCCGGCGCACGATCAGCGCGACCTCGACTTCGTCAATAAATACGGTCTCGGCAATACGCCGGTGGTGCTGCCCCCTGGCCAGGATCCGGCAACCTTCGTCATCACCGATACCGCTTATGACGGCACCGGCACTTTGTTCAACTCGCGCTTCCTCGACGGCATGACCATCGAGCAGGCGAAAGACGAAGTCGCCAGGCGGCTGGAAAAAGACACGCGCGGCAATCGTCCGGTTGGCGCGCGGCAGGTGAATTATCGCCTGCGGGACTGGGGTATTTCGCGCCAGCGCTATTGGGGCTGCCCGATCCCGATCATTCACTGCGACAAATGCGGCGTGGTGCCGGCGCCCATCGAGAGCCTCCCGGTGAAGCTGCCGGACGACGTCACCTTCGACCGACCGGGCAATCCGCTCGACCATCATCCGACGTGGAAGAACGTGAAGTGCCCGACGTGCGACGGTCCGGCGCGCCGCGAGACCGACACGATGGACACCTTCGTCGATTCGTCGTGGTACTTCGCGCGCTTCACCGATCCGTGGAACGAGAAGGCGCCGACGACGCCGGCCGTGGCGAATGAATGGATGCCGGTCGATCAATATATCGGCGGCATCGAGCACGCGATTTTGCATCTGCTGTATTCGCGCTTCTTCACGCGCGCGATGAAGAAGACCGGCCACATCGGCATGGACGAGCCGTTCGCCGGCCTGTTCACGCAAGGCATGGTCGTGCACGAGACCTATCGCGACCAGGCCGGCAACTGGGTCGAGCCGGCCAACATCACGATCGATGGCATGGGTGAGACTCGCACCGCGAAGCTCACCACGACCGGCGAACCGATCGAGATCGGCTCGATCGAGAAGATGTCGAAGTCGAAGAAGAACACCGTCGATCCCGACGACATCATTGCGTCATACGGTGCCGACACCGCGCGCTGGTTCATGCTCTCCGACTCGCCACCCGAGCGCGACGTGATCTGGACCGAGGAAGGCGTGCAGGGCGCCTGGCGGTTTGTGCAGCGGCTGTGGCGTCTGGTCGGCGAAGTCGCCGACGTCACCGGACCACAAAGCCGCCCGGAAACTTTTGGTCCGGAAGCGCAAAAACTTCGCAAGGCGGCGCATCGCGCGCTCAACAATGTCAGCGAGGACATTTCCAGGCTGCGCTTCAATCGTTGCGTGGCGCATCTTTACGAATTCGCCAATGCGCTGTCCGATTCCATCGGTTCGGCTGAGACCGCGCCGACGCCGGATTTCGCCTTCGCGCTGCGCGAGGCTGGCGACATTCTGGTCCGGCTGTTCCAGCCAATGATGCCGCACCTGGCCGAGGAATGCTGGGCCGCCTTGGGCCATACCGGCCTGGTGGCGACCGTGCCCTGGCCGCAGCTCGAGGCCGCGCTGCTCGTTGAAAATACGGTGACTTTGCCGGTTCAGGTCAATGGCAAGAAGCGCGGCGAGGTTACGGTCGCCCGCGACGCCGCCAACCCGGAGATTGAGGCTGCCGTTCTGGCCCTCGATGAGGTAAAGAAGGCGCTGGACGGCAAGAGCCCGAAAAAGGTCATTGTCGTGCCCCAGAGGATCGTGAATGTCGTCGCCTAGCGCCCCGCGCCTCGCCCGCCGCATAGCCCGTTTCGCCGCCGCCCTGGCCGTGGCGGGACTGACCGCCGGCTGTTTTCAGCCGATGTACGGAGACCGTTCGGTGGCCCCCGGCGCGGCAAGCGCCAACGATAAAATGAGCACCGTCGAGGTGTTGCCGATCGCCGGCGGCGCCGGCACCCGCATTGCGCGGATCGGCGTCGAAGTGCGCAACGACCTGATTTTCGACCTGACCGGCGGCGGACCGACAGCCGCGAGCGTCTACAAGCTCGCTATCTTCCTGTCGGCGACGCAGCAGCAGGTCATCGTCGACATCAACAGTGCGCGCCCGGAAATCCAGAATTACGGCCTCAATGCTTCCTATACGCTGACCGACGCCGCGACCGGCAAACCGCTGGTGAGCGGCCAGACCTTCGCCCGCGTCTCGTACAATATTCCGGGACAGCAGCAGCGCTTCGCCGGCGATCGCGGCCTGCGCGACGCCGAGAACCGCGCCTCCAAGCAGATCTCCGAGAACATCCGTTCGCGCCTGGCGTCGTATTTCGTCGCCGGGACCTGACCGCCGGTTCTCGCTGCCAAGCGGCGTTGCCGGGCGGCCTGTCATCGCGCGTCGTGCTTGATCTGATCGGCGATGGTTCAGATGTCCGATTCCATTTCACCATCTGTCGTGACCGCGGAAACGCGGAGCG
Source organism: Pseudolabrys sp. (assembly GCA_041662425.1). Lineage (GTDB taxonomy): Bacteria > Pseudomonadota > Alphaproteobacteria > Rhizobiales > Xanthobacteraceae > Pseudolabrys. The sequence continues at coordinate 78,043 of JBAZSM010000002.1, read as the reverse complement.
GCCAATGGCTGCCGGTCATCGATGTGACGAATCCGCGTTTCGCGGTGGCCGACGATCCGGAAAGCCTGCGCCGTCTGCTCGATGCCTCGGCCAAGGAGGAACGCAGCCGGCGTTATCTGCCGCGGTTTCTGCTTCGGCTGATGATCAAGTCGCTGGGCAAACGCTCGCTGCTGGCCCGCGCGCTTTTCAATACCGATTCGACATTTCTCGGCGGTTTGTCGACTTATGTGCTGAAGCTCGGCGCGGACAACCTGCCGCCGCCTTATGACGGACCGGTCGACAGGAAGTTTGCGGCATCCGCGCAACTGACATTGCTGCGTCTTCGCACCCAGCAAACCGCGCGCCTGCTGGCCGACGGGCTTGCCGAAATTCTTGAAGCCGGCGGCGCGCCGCTGCATCTGATCAACATTGCCGGCGGTCCGGCGATCGACAGTCTCAATGCGTTGCTCATTCTGCGGCAGAGCCATCCCGATCTGTTGCGGCGTCGCATTGTCATCAACGTGCTGGACCAGGACGCCGACGGCCCGTTCTTCGGCGCCAACGCACTGAACGCGCTGAAGGCCGATGACCGTTCGCTGGCCGGCGTTGACGTCACGTTCGTGCATCATTCCTATAACTGGAACGACACATCGGCGCTGACGCGTCTGCTTCGCGAGTCGGCGCAGACCGGCGCTGTCGTCGCGGCGTCGTCGGAAGGCGGCCTGTTTGAATATGGCGGCGACGACGCCGTCGTTGCCAATCTCGGCGCCCTGCACGCCGGCGGCGTCCGGCTCGTCGTCGGTTCCGTCACCGTCAATACGAAGGCGCGCCGGCGATCGATCGCCATCAGCGGCTTCAAGCTGATACCGCGCGGCCTGGAAGGGTTCGCGCCGCTGGCCGAACGCAGCGGTTTCCGAATCGCCCGGTCATTGCCGATTCATTTCAGCGATCAGGTCCAGCTTCGCCCGTTGTAAAGGCCTTGCATTGCCCACGGGCGCCGGGCGCACTAGGTTTGCCGCACCATGACCGCCATCAAAGCCGCCGACGTCGACCGCTTCGTCGCCAAGCCCGATCCGCGCATGCCGGTGGTGCTTGTCTACGGACCCGATGCCGGCCTGGTGCGCGAGCGCGTCGATGCGCTGGTCAAGGCGTCGGTCGACGACCCCGCCGATCCGTTTTCGTTCGTCCGCATCGAGGGCGAAGATATTTCCGCCAACCCGTCGCGCCTGGTCGAGGAAGCCCACACCGTGCCGTTGTTCGGCGGCCGCCGCGCCGTGCTGGTCCGGCCCGGCTCGCGCAACATCGCCGGCGCCGTCGAGCAGTTGATCGCCGCGCCGTCGGACGAGTGCCGCATCATCATCGAAGCCGGCGACCTGAAAAAATCCTCGCCGCTGCGCGCCCTGATCGAGAAGGCCAAGGTTGGCGCCGCGCTGCCTTGCTACGTCGACAACGCCGCCGCCATCGGCCGGCTCATCGACGATGAAATGACGGAAGCCGGCCTCGCGATCGGTGTCGACGCCCGCAGTGCCTTGCTCGGCCTGCTCGGCGGCGACCGCGCCGCATCGCGCAACGAAATCCGCAAGCTCGCGCTTTACGCGCGCGGCAAGGATCGCGTCGAGATCGACGACGTGATGGCGGTCGTGGCCGATGCTTCGGCGCTGGCGCTCGACGGCGTCATCGATGCCGCCTTCGCCGGCAAGACCGCCGAGGTCGAAACCGAATTCAACAAGGCCCGCGCCGGCGGATCGTCGCCGGCCGCCATCATCTCGGCCGCGATCCGTCACGTCGCCAATCTGCACAAGATGAGGCTGGCCATTGACGGCGGCGAATCCGCCGAGTTCGCGATGAAGCGCGGCGCGCCGCCAATTCATTTCTCTCGCGAACGCAAGGTCGGCGATTCGTTGCGCATCTGGTCGGCGGCCGGGCTGTTGCGCGCGATGAATCAGCTGGCCGAAGCCTCGCTCGAAGCGCGGCGCAACGCTGCGCTGGCCGAGGCCATCGCACAACGGTCGCTGCTGTCGCTTGCGGTCAACGCGCGGCGCCGCGAAAGCTGAACGCTCTTTGCAGCGGCCGAACAAGCGGTTACGCTGAAGCCGGTTCGAAGGTTATCGGCATGCGTACGCTGTCAAATGTCATGGATTCGCTGGTGCGCCGGGGCCTGCGGCCGGGCTCGTTCGAGGCCTATGGATTCGCCGTCGCTTGCGTCCTGGCGGCCACGTTGCTCCGGCTGCTGATCGATTTCGTCGCGCCGAATTCGATCTTCTTCGCCACCTTTGTCCCCGCCCTGCTGGCCGCGGCGCTGGTCGGCGGCGCGGCGGCGGGCATGGTCGCGACGGTGCTCGGCGGCTTCGTCGCTTGGTGGATATTTTTCGAGCCGCGTTTCGTCTGGGTGTTCTCGGCCAAGGAGCACTTCGTCAGCGTCTGCCTTTACCTGTTTGCCGGCGCGCTGATCGTGTGGACCGCCAATCAGTACCGGATCGTGCTGGCCCGCATTGACGAAGAGGAAAAATTCCGGCGCATCATCGTCGATGAGCTGAGCCACAGGGTCAAGAACAAGCTCGCCACGATTTACGCCGTCATGCGGCACGAATTGCGTGACCAGCCGGATATCTGGGACAGTGTGTCCGGGCGCCTGCAGGCCCTGTCGGCCGCCGACGATTTCATCGGCCGCGACGAGGAGGGCGGGGTTGGCCTTCACAAGATTCTCGGTCTTGAAATGGGTCCGTTCGGCGAAGACCGTTTCAGCATCGACGGCCCGCCGGTCCGGCTTTTCGGCAAAACGCCGACCGTCCTGGCGCTGTTGCTTCACGAGCTCGCGACCAACGCTGCAAAGTATGGCGCGCTGTCGCGCCCGAACGGCCACGTCCATGTGTCGTGGCACAGATCCGTCGAGACGTTTGTCGTCACCTGGACCGAGCGTGGCGGACCCGAGGTGACGACGCCGTCGCGGCGCGGTTTCGGCAGTCACCTGATCGAGCAAAGTCTCGAAACTTTCGGTGGCGCAGCCCGCCTTGAATTCCCACGGGAAGGCGCCGTCTGCCGGATCACCCTGCCGGAGACCGAGGTGCAGCCGGACCGCGTCTGACCCGCCATGCCTAACCCGCCATGCCTAACCCGCCATGCCTTGGCGATCCCGGTATCGGGCAACTACGGACTTTGCAGCCCCGACAAAGGCCCGCCGGCCATCCGCGGCATTGCCGTTGGGGACAGCGGCGTGGCGAGGCCTGCTGGCCTCTCCCGCCGGCGTGACGGATTTGTTATCGATTCGAGGCCGAGCGCCGCTGACGAAAGCGTCCCATGCTTCTGGTCAAGACATACCTGGATAAAAGCCCGATTCACGGACTTGGCGTCTTTGCCGCCGAACGCATTCCCAAGGGCACGAAGATCTGGCGCTTCGTCGAAGGCTTCGACCGTTGCTACTCGCCGAAGCAGTTCGCCAGGCTGCCCAAGGCGGCGCGCGATTTTCTCAAGGACTACGCCTACAAGGTCGACGGCGAGATCCTGTTCACGGTCGATAACGACCATCACATGAACCACGACGAAAATCCGAACACGATTTTACGTGGCGGCTATGTCATCGCCGCGACCAATATTCCAAAAGGCGCGGAGATCACCAACGACTATCGGGAGTTCGACCCGGCTTTATGCGCGGCATTTTTGAAGAAGCCGATGAACGGCAAGGCGCTTAACGGCAAGGCGAACAGCAAGATAGACGGCCGCGCGAAGCGTTAAGCGCCTAGCCCGTGACCCCGGATGAAGCGCTGCGAAATCCGGAGCGCACCGACCCACTACATTTCGGACCTTTGGCGTTAATCCACAAGGATTTACGAACGTGCAATCTATCGCCTGTGTGCAACCGTCTTAGGCCCCTAGACCGACGGAGTTTCTGTTCCGAGTATTGGGAGGAAGTCGAATCGACGAGGGCCGCGCGAGCGCAAACCCCCGCCGTTCGACTTGGGTGCGTCCGGCAGTCCACAAGGACTCCGCCGGAGTCTCAGGGTCTGAGCACCCTGAGACTACCCCTCCTAGTTGGGAGGGTACTGCGAACACCGCGTAAAGCGGTGGGGTTGGGGCGGTCTTCCTTGTATCGGGGGCCGCCCCTCTTTTATGAGCCTCACGGGTTTCACGTGAAACGCACAAGTGAAACAATGCCGTGTTCGTTTTTTAGCGCAAGTCGCTGTAACCAGAATTTCTGTTGACGATTTTCGTTGAGGCCGGTTCTTTTCGGATAATGAACATTGTACCGCAACAAATACGGTTCGGCCGTTCGTTTTCGCGTGATTTAGCTACACCTAAAAAGCGTAGTCTCGAAACTTGAGCACCAATTTGCCGAGTGCGCCTGGAACCGCGGCGTCGCCTTACGCCCCCAGCTTCCGCAGCACCGCGTCAAGCTGATCGAGGTCCTTGTACTTGATGTGCAAGGCGCCGGCTTCGCCCTTGTGATCGATAGTCACGGCAAGACCAAGCGAATCGGTCAGACGGCGTTCGAGCGCGCGGATGTCGGCGTCTTTCGTCTTGGCAAGACCGGCAGCGATCTTCTTCATCTGCAGGCTCATGGTGGCATCGCCCGGCTTGGCGTTATCCTCGCGGACCCACTCCTCGAGCTGGCGCACGCTCATGCTGTCGTCGACCGCCATCTCGGCCAGCACCTGCGCATTGACATGACCGACGAGCAGCCGCGCGTGACCGGCGGAGAGCTTGCCTTCACGCACCATGCGCTTCACCGCGTCCGGCAGTTTCAGCAGACGCACCAGATTGGCGACATATGGCCGGCTCTTGCCGACGATCTGCGCCACCTGCTCCTGCGTATGATTGCACTGCTCCATCAGCGCGACGTAACCCGCCGCTTCCTCGATCGGATTGAGATCGGCGCGCTGGACATTCTCGATGATGGCGAATTCGAGCGACTGCACATCGGTCGCATCGACAATGGCGATCGGCACTTCGTGCAGATTGGCGCGCTGCGCGGCGCGCCAGCGGCGTTCGCCGGCGATGATTTCATATTCGTTATCCGGCAACTGCCGCACGACGATCGGTTGAATGATGCCGCGCTCTCTGATCGATTCGGACAGTTCGGCGAGCTGCGCTTCGGTGAAATCGCGGCGCGGGTTGCGCGGATTGGGATGCAGCTTTTCGACCGGCGCTTTACGCGGCTTGCGCGAGGCATCGCTGACGGGCGCGTCCTGCGCCGCCTCACCCATCAGTGAGGCCAGTCCCCTCCCCAGTCGCGAATGATCCGCCATCGCCGAAGCTCCCGAACCCAATGCCACGCCACTCTTCCTTGCTTGTTTCTTCTAATGCTCTCGGCATTCGCTGCGGTCGTTCCGGGACTCGCCACAGGCGAGAACCGGAATCCGGAAGCAAGCGCCGCGTCCGGTTCTGGATTCCGGTTCGCCGCCGCGCGGCGTCCCGGAATGACAGAGTGTTTAACCCGCCTTCAATTCGCGCTCGCGCTGAATGATCTCGGTTGCCAGCCGGAGGTACGCTTCGCTGCCGACGCATTTGAGATCGTAGACCAGCACCGGCTTGCCATAAGACGGCGCTTCCGAAATGCGGACGTTGCGCGGGATCACCGTGTCGTAAACCTGCTTGCCCATGAACTGGCGGACGTCGGCGACAACCTGGTTGGCGAGATTGTTGCGCGAGTCATACATCGTCATGACGATGCCGTGGATCGACAGGCCGGGGTTGAGGTTCTTCTTCACCTCGTCGACCGTTTTCAAAAGCTGCGACAGACCTTCGAGCGCGAAGAACTCGCACTGCATCGGCACCAGAATCGAATTCGCGGCCGCCATCGCATTGACGGTGATCAGGTTCAGCGACGGCGGGCAGTCGACCAGCACATAAGTGAAGTTGAACGCCGGCGAGCCGTTGTTGATGTTGTTGAGCGCAGTGCGCAGGCGAAAGGCGCGGTCGCGCTGCTGGCCGATTTCGAGTTCGAGGCCCGAGAGGTCCATGGTCGACGGCGCCAGATGGAGCTGCGGCACCGCCGTCGGGATCACGGCGTCGCGCATCGGCGCCTGGCCGCTCATGACGTCATAGGTCGAGGTGCGGCGCTCCTTGTGCTCGATGCCGAGCCCGGTCGAGGCATTGCCCTGCGGGTCGAGATCGACAATCAGCACGTGTTCGCCGATGGCGGCGAGCGCGGTGCCGAGATTGATGGCGGTCGTGGTCTTGCCGACGCCGCCTTTCTGGTTGGCGATGGCGATGACGCGCGGACCGACGCCGGGCGTGCCGGCGGCCGCGGGCCGCTCGAACGGCACCACTTGGGGGATGGCTTCGGGGCCATCCGGGTTGGTCATGTCGGGCGTGTCGGTCATTGGCTTATCCAATCGCCTTAAAGTTGTTTACTGCGGCTTTAGGTTGCGGACAATGACGATGCAGCCGTCTGCGCTCGTCTTGCTGGGCACCTTTTGAACCTCAAGCTTCCAATATTTAGAGGCTTCGGTCAATTCGGTATCTACATCTAGTCCTTTGGCGAATAGGCCAATGGCCCCGCGCTCCAACAGAGGAAACGCCTGATCGCACAGGGTTTTCAATGGGGCGAGGGCCCTGGCGGTGACCACATCCACGCTCTTCACAGTGGCATCGATATATTTTTCGATTCGCTCGGCATGGACTTGCGCCGGCGCCCCGGTCACGCGGATGGCCTCGCGGAGGAAGGCCGCCTTCTTGCCGTTGCTTTCGACCAGGTGGACCATCGCCCCGGGCTTTCCCGTCAGCGCGCAGGCAATCGGGATCGCGGGAAAACCGCCGCCCGAGCCGAGGTCGACCCAGGTCGTGGCGTCAGGAGCCAGCCCAAGAATCTGCAGCGAATCGGCGACATGACGAGTCCAGAGATGCGGGATCGTCGCCGGCGAAATCAGATTCGTCGTTTGCTGCCAGCGCAACAGCAGTTCGACATAAGCCTCAAGCCGCGCAAGTGTTTCACGTGAAACAGGAGTGAGCGACAGCGCGCGCGCCTTGTCGCCCGCAAGATCGATCCCGCCCTGCCCTTTGTTGCTCACGCCGTTTGCGCGGCGGGCTTCTTGCCGCGGCCGCGTTTCACATGGGCGACGAGCAGCGTCAGCGCCGCCGGCGTGATGCCGTCGAGTTTCGCCGCATGGCCGATGGTGCGCGGTTTGTGCGCCATAAGCTTCTGCTTCGCTTCGTTCGACAGGCCCGGCATCGATGCGTAGTCGAGATAGTCCGGCAACGCGAAGCCTTCATCGCGGCGATAGGCTTCGATGTCGGCGTTCTGCCGCGTCAGATAGACATCGTACTTGGCGTCGATCTCCACCTGCTCGGCGATATTCGGCGCAAGCTCGCCAAGGCGCGGCCAAATCTTTGCCAGATCGGCGATAGCGATGTTCGGATAGGACAACAGCTCAAAGGCCGTGCGGCGCTGGCCGTCCTGATTGAGCGAAAGACCATGTTTTTCCGCCTCTTTCGGCGTCAGCGACGCCGCTCGGGCATAGGCCCGCGCATCGTCAAGCGCGGCCGCCTTGGCGCGATGATACTGCGCGCGCGCGCAACCCACGCAGCCGATCGCAATGCCTTTACCGGTCAGACGTTGATCGGCGTTGTCGGCTCGCAACCGGAGCCGATACTCGGCGCGCGAGGTGAACATGCGATAGGGCTCATTGACGCCCCGCGTCGTGAGGTCGTCGACCATCACGCCGAGATAGGACTCGGCACGGTCGAATGTGATCGCTTCTCCGCCAGAGGCCAGCGCGGCGGCATTGAGGCCCGCAAGCAGCCCTTGCGCGGCGGCTTCTTCGTAGCCGGTGGTGCCGTTGATCTGGCCGGCGAGGAAAAGGCCGGGGAGCTTCTTTGTCTCCAGCGATGGCATCAGCTGCCGCGGATCGACGAAATCATATTCGATGGCATAGCCAGGCCGGATGATACGCGTCTTTTCGAGCCCCGGGATGGACGAAACGATGGCGCGCTGCACCTCTTCAGGCAGCGAAGTGGAGATGCCGTTCGGATAGACCGTCGTATCGTCGAGGCCTTCGGGCTCAAGGAAGATCTGGTGGCCATCGCGTTCGCCGAACTTGACGATCTTGTCCTCGATCGACGGGCAATAACGCGGCCCGGTCGACGCGATCTGGCCGGAATACATCGGCGAACGATGCACATTGGCCCGGATGATCTCATGCGTCGCCCGCGTGGTGCGGGTGATGCCGCATTCGATCTGCGGCGTCGTGATCCGCTCGGTCAGGACCGAGAACGGCTCCGGCGGCTCGTCGCCGGGCTGCATTTCCAGCGCCTTCCAGTCGATCGTCGAGCCATCGAGACGCGGCGGTGTCCCGGTTTTCAGCCGGCCGAGGACCAGACCTGCGCGTTCGAGCGTCTGTGACAGGCCCATCGCCGGCGCTTCACCGACGCGACCCGCCGGAATCTGGGTTTCGCCGATATGGATGAGGCCGCGCAGGAAGGTCCCAGTGGTCAGAACTACTGCGCCGCAGGCGATCTCACGGCCATCCGCAAACCGGACACCGGACACGCGGCCGTCCTGGACGATCAGGTCGTCCGCCTCGGCCTCGATCACATGAAGGTTCGGGGTCGCCTGGACTGCGGCCTGCATCGCGGCGGCGTAGAGCTTGCGGTCGGCCTGGGCGCGGGGGCCGCGCACGGCCGGGCCCTTGCGGCGGTTCAGGACCCGGAACTGGATTCCACCCTGATCCGCAACCCGCCCCATCAGACCATCGAGGGCATCGATCTCCCGCACCAGATGGCCCTTGCCCAGGCCGCCGATCGCCGGATTGCACGACATCGCGCCGATGGTCGAGAACTTGTGCGTGACAAGGGCCGTTTTGGCACCCATCCGCCCAGCAGCAGCCGCGGCTTCACAGCCGGCATGGCCGCCACCGATCACGACAACGTCGAATTGAATGGGAATTTGGGACATCGCAGCGCCGTCTTAACGGACCGCCGGGGGCCGGTCAAAACTTCGCTCGACGGGCCAATGTTTCACGTGAAACATCGGGGCCTCATTTGCCGATGCAGAAGTCCCGGAAAATGACGTCCAGGATGTCCTCGACGTCGACACGGCCGGTCAGGCGTCCGAGTTCCGTCGCCGCCAGACGGAGCTGCTCCGCCAGAAATTCTTCCGCGCCACCCCCGCTTGTGAAACAGCGCAGCGCCTCCGATAGGATATGCTGCACTGCAACAAGAACTTGCCGATGGCGGGCTCGGGTCACCATGGCCTGTTCGCCGCCCGACAGACTGTCCTCGGCAAAGCGAAAGAGCGCCGACAGGAGATGGCTGAACCCAGCGCCCGTTATTGCCGAAAGAGTGAACACTGTTTCATCGTTGAATAGATTTTCCAGTTCACTCTTATATCGGTATGTTCCAGTTTGAGATTTACGGTCAATTGTAGCAGTGCTTCCCAGTTCATTTTTTCCAAAAGGTGTGCCAACGTCGGTCTCCGACACAGTCGCGTGACCCGATCGAGGCGCCGCACCTGGGTGGCTCGCCGCGGAACGCCGGCCGTCACGACTGCGCCCTTCACCCAAATTGCTGCGCAGCATTTCCGGCCCACCCACAAGGTCGATCTTGTTGGCAACCCGCCAGACCGGAACGGGCCGCCCCAGGCCCAACGGCTCCGCCTCAGGCGCTGTCGCGTCCGTCACCCACAGCACCAGATCGGCCCCCGCCGCCCGCTCTCTGGCGCGCCGAACGCCTTCCATTTCCACGGGGTCGTCCGTTTCCCGGATACCGGCCGTGTCGAGCAGCGTCATCGGCAGGCCGCCAAGGTCGAGATGCACCTCGATCACGTCACGCGTCGTGCCGGCATAAGGCGACACGATTGCGGCTTCGCGCTGCGCCAGCCGGTTCAAAATCGCGGATTTGCCGGCATTTGGCGGGCCGGCGATGGCCACAACCAGCCCTTCCCGCAACCGTTCGCCACGACCGCCATCGGCGAGCGCGGTCGCGATTTCGTCCCGCAGCTCCTGCACAATGGCGAGCGCCGGGCCGACCAGATCCTCCGGGACATCGGACTCGTCCGAAAAATCGATCCGCGCCTCGACCAGCGCCTGCGCGCGGATCAACCGCTGCCGCCACGCTTCGGCGCGATCGCCGAGCAGGCCCTTCATCTGCCGGAACGCCTGACGGCGTTGACCCTCGGTCTCGGCCGCGACCAGATCGGCCAGGCCTTCGACCGCCGTGAGATCGAGCTTGCCGTTCTCGAAGCCGCGCCGCGTGAACTCGCCGGCCTCTGCCATGCGCAAGCCGTCAATGCCGGCAAGCGCATCGAGAATGCCGGCGATCACCGCCGGGCCGCCATGGGCCTGCAATTCAGCGACGTCCTCGCCGGTTTCGCTGTTCGGCCCCGGAAACCACAGCGCCAAGGCCTCGTCGATGATCTCGCCGGAACGCGGATCGCGAATGCGCGCCAACTTCGCTTGCCGTGGCGGCGGCACTGTGAGGCCGAGCGCTTCCAGCGCGGCGCCCGCGCGCGGCCCGGAAATGCGGATCACCGCGATCGCGGCGGGAGGCCGACCGGAGGAGAGGGCGAAGATCGTGGAACGGCTGCCATCGGAAATCATTTCGCAGGCAAACGCCCAACCGCCGTTCAGGTCAAGACCGTCGACGACCGCAATCAATCCAGCGCCCGGCCTTTAACCATTGCGACTCTGAAAACGCTTCGCCGCGCGATGGCCGTCAAGCGCGCGAGCCGCTGCCGACATAGGCCATGCACTCGAGCTCGACCTGCGCGCCGAGCGCGAGGCCGTTGCAACCAAAGGCGGAGCGGGCGGGCAGGCGGCCCGGATCGAAATAGGTCACGTAAACCTTGTTGAAGTCCGGCCACTTCGACATGTCGGCGAGCATCACCGTCACCTTGAAGACGTCGGCGAATGACAGACCGTTCTCCTTCAGCATCGCGGCGATGTTGTCCATCGTTTGGCGCGTCTCGGCTTCGAGCCCGCCCGGCGCGAGCTCAAGCGTCCCCGGTCTATTGCCGAGCTGACCCGACAGATAAAGGATATCACCCACCTGAACCGCTTGACTGAACGGAAGCTTCAAGGCCTGCGCAGCAGGCGAATTGATAAACTTCATGGCCGTCCCCATCGCTCGTGCGCGTTCGCGCTCAATTGCGTCTCAATGAAATCCCGCCGCCAGCGACACGACCTTGCCATCGAGACCGAGAAAGCCGTGATGCGATTTCGCCTGGCACGGATTGCCGACTTCGTTGCCGCCATCGAGCCATACGACTCGTGCCTTGCCGCCGGCCCATTTGATGAAAGGATCGACGCCGGCCGGCTGCGTGAACCGGCATCCGTCCTGGCGATGATGAATGACAAGCGTGCGCGGCAACCGATCCGGTGAGCCTAGAATGCCGATGACATTCCTGTCCCGCCCCGATTCGTCGCTCAGAAATCCCGATGTCAGCACCAGCGCATCCGGCCTTGCACCGCGCGCGATGCCCGACGCCGCGCGCAGCGTGCCGCGGCTCGTCGCAACCACGGTGACAGGGCTTTTGATGGCTCGCATGTAATCGACGGCGGCGCTGAGATTGACGCCCGCGTCGACCACGAGCACAGCGAGGCCACGCGCCTTATAGGCATCGCGTGTCCGCACCAGCTGATTGTTCTTGAGACTGCCGATGCTGCCGCCCGGACCGACCCGCAGATCGCCATCGCCGCCCGGCATGAGAATAACACTCGCTCGCGGCGATGCCGGCTTGAGCAGCGCGGCTTGCGAGCCGCCGATACTCACAGTTTCGTCGGCCCGCGCGGCGCCGGCTGAAAGCGTCAGCATCGCAGCCATAATTGCAACCAGGCTCGATCCACCGGTCCGCTTCATCGCCGATCGCCCCGCTCCCGTGATTGTCCCGGCGAAAAACTAGACCGGCGCTTCGGCAAAATGAAGTGCGGCTTCAATCTCGCCGCGCTGCGGGACGAAATATTTGATTTTGCCGGCAGCGCCCGCGCGGGACTCCGTACGCCGCCCCCTGCTAGACTGACGCCATAAAAAAGAGGGAGGATCCGATGGCCGGGACCATCGCCGCGTCTCTATCGCGTCTTGCCGCAGCATCGCTGTTTCTGTCGCTGGCCGGCACCGCCCAGGCCGCTGAGCCCTATGGCACATGGCGGCGGCCCTCGACCGGAACGCAGGTCTCGTTCTACCCGTGCGGGGCTAGGCTTTGCGCCAAGGTCGCAGCGGTGAAAGACGAAAGCCGCAAAAAAGAGGTCGGCACCGTCATCCTGAAGGGCGCCGAGAAATCGGGCGACAATGTCTGGAAGGGCGATCTGCTCGACCTCGAATCCGGCAAGACCTATTCCGGCGTCGTGACGCTCGAGAGCGCGAGCGCGCTGAGCCTCAAAGGCTGCGTCGCCCTCGTGCTGTGCCGCGGCGAGACGTGGCAAAGGGTGAAGTAACTTGTACTTGCCGTTGCGGGGCGCGAGCCGGAAGGCACGCAAACCCGGAATGACAATCGATGCGGGGACATTTGCCGCCGTGGCACGTTAGTGTGGCGTCATGACCTCGCCTTCAAACCCCACCCACACCAATCGCCTGGCGCAGGCGACGTCGCCTTATCTGCTGCAGCACCGGCACAACCCGGTCGACTGGTGGCAATGGGGACCCGACGCGCTGGCCGAGGCGCAGCGCAGCAACCGTCCGATCCTTTTGTCGATCGGCTATGCCGCCTGTCACTGGTGCCACGTGATGGCACATGAGAGCTTTGAGGATGACACCACCGCGGCGGTGATGAACGACCTGTTCGTCAACATCAAAGTCGATCGCGAAGAGCGCCCCGACATCGACCAGATCTACATGAACGCGCTGCATCTGCTCGGCGAGCAGGGCGGCTGGCCGCTGACCATGTTTCTGACGCCGGCCGGCGAGCCGGTGTGGGGCGGCACTTATTTTCCGAAGGAAGCGAAATTCGGCCGGCCGGCCTTCACCGACATCCTGCGCGAGGTTTCGCGGCTGTTTCGCGAGGAGCCGGCCCGGATCGAGCAAAGCCGGGCCGGCCTGCTGGCGAGGCTCACCGAAGTAGCGCGGCCGCAAGGCAAGGTGACGATCGGGCTCAAGGAGCTCGATTCGGCCGCCAAACAGCTCGGCAATGCCTTCGACAGCACCCATGGCGGCCTGCGCGGCGCGCCGAAATTCCCGCAGGCCGCGTTGTTCGAGATGCTGTGGCGCGCCGGGCAAAGGTCGCGCGACGAGCGGTTTTTCGACGTCATCGAGCACACGCTGGCTCATATCTGCGAGGGCGGCATCTACGACCACCTCGGCGGCGGCTTCTCGCGCTACTCGGTCGACGAGCGCTGGCTGGTGCCGCATTTCGAGAAGATGCTGTACGACAACGCCCAGCTTCTCGCCCTTATTGCTGCAGTGTGGGGGCGCAGCAAAAATGTCCTGTTCAGGGCCCGCGCCGCCGAGACCGTTGAATGGCTGAAGCGCGAAATGCTCAATGAAAACGGGGCCTTCTGCGCCTCTTTGGACGCCGATTCGGAGGGCGAGGAGGGCAAATTCTATGTCTGGGCGCTCGCCGAAATCAGAGCCGTCCTGGGCGAAGATGCCGATTATTTTGCACTGCAATATGACGTGAGCCCCGAAGGCAACTTCGAAGGGCACACTATTCTCAATCGCCTCAAGCACTTACCGCGCAACATGGGTCACGGCGACCCGGTGCAGCATGATGAGGCCCGGTTGGCTATGTTGCGCGGTAAGTTGTTGAAAGAGCGCGAGAAACGGATTCGGCCCGGATTGGACGACAAGATCCTCGCCGACTGGAACGGCCTCATGATCGCGGCGCTCGCCAACGCCGCCACGGTCTTCGACGCGCCGGAATGGCTGGCGATGGCGAAGCGGGCCTTTGATTTCATTGCCGAAAAAATGACGCGCGGCGATCGCCTCGGCCATTCCTGGCGTGCCGGCAAGCTTCTGGTCCCCGGCCTCGCCTCGGATTTTGCCTGCATGATCAAGGCGGCGCTGGCGCTATTCGAGACGACCGGCGAGCGCGTCTATCTCGACCGCGCCCTGTCCTGGCAGCAGGCGCTCGACCGCCACTACACCAACGCGAGCAATGGCGGCTATTTCCTCACCGCCGACGACGCGGAAGGGCTCGTCATGCGCCCCTCTGCCACCACCGACGACGCCACGCCCAATCCGAACGCGATTGCGGCCGACAATCTGGTGCAGCTCGCGGTGCTGTCAGGTGACGACCAGTGGCGCGCGCGCGCGGATCGTCTGCTTGAAGGCGTGCTCGCGACCGCCGCGCAGAACCTGTTCGGCCATGTGGCGCTGCTCAATGCGCTCGACCTGCGCCTGCGCGCCGCCGAGATCATCTGCACCGGCCCGGACGCGGAAGCCTTCGCGCAAGCCGCGCTCAAGCTGTCGCCGCTCACTCGCATCGTGTTACGCGCGCCGTCCGCCGGCGCACTGCCGCCGGCCCATCCGGCGCTGGAGAAGGTGATGGCGGTGTCGGGGAGCGCGGCCTTCGTCTGTGTCGGCGAGCGATGTTCGCTGCCGGTGACGGAGCCGGCGAGGATCGCAGCGGCGGTTTCCAGTATGTCATCACCGGGCTTGTCCCGGTGATCCCGCACCAAGAAGGCTGGCGACGTCGAGCAATCAGCTTGCCTTCTTCAACACCTGCGTATCCGAGAGCCATTTGCTCCACGGCTCCGGCGCGATCAGGCGGTCGCTGACGCGGACCGGCCAGATAACGTTCTTCTCATCCATGCGGCCGATGACCGACGGTTTGTGCAAATGCTGATTGGCGGGATCGAGCCGCACGTCGAAGCCCGACGGCGCGCGGATCGAGCGGCCGGCCAGCGCACGGCGCACCGCCTGGGATTCGGTCGTGCCGGCGGCGCCGACGGCCTGCGCCCACAGGTTAAAGCCGATCCAGGTCGCTTCCATCGGATCGTTGGTGAGGGCATCGGCCTCACCGGTGAAATTCCGCCACTCGTTGATGAAAGCCCGGTTCTCCGGCGTGTCGATGGTCTGCAGATAATTCCACGCCACCATGTGGCCGATGAGATTGCGCTCGTGCAGCGCCGACATTTCGGCTTCGCCCAGCGACAGGCTCATCACCGGCAGAATGTCGGCGTCGAGACCCTGGCGCGCGCGCTCGCGGAAGAAGTGCACATTCGCATCGCCGGACAACGTGGCAATGATCGCGCCATCGCGGCCGCAAAACTTGCGGATGCGTCGCACGGTGTCGCGCCAGTCCATTTCGTTGAACGGCGAATAGAATTCATCGACCGCATCGTCGCCAATGCCGTGCTGACCTTTAAGGTAATTGCGGATGATGGCGTTGGTGGTGCGCGGATAGACGTAATCGGTGCCGACCAGGAAGAAACGGCGGCGGCCAAGACCGATGAGATGATCGACCGCGGGCAGGGCCTGCTGCTGCGGCGTCGCGCCGGTATAGATGACCTGCGGCGACTGTTCCTCGCCTTCATATTGGCTCGGATAGAACAGAAGGCCGTCGTACTTCGCCAGCACCGGCAACACCTGCTTGCGCGAAGCGGAAGTCCAACAACCGAATATGGCGGCCACCTTGTGGTCGCGCAGCAACGCCTCGGCCTGCCCGGCATAGGCGTCGACGTCGGAGCGCGGATCCATGATCGCGGCCTCGACCGGACGGCCGAGCAGGCCGCCCGCCTCGTTGAGCTTCTCGATCAGCATCACCAGCATCTGCTGCAACGGGCGCTCGCTGGTGGTGAGCGTGCCGGACAGCGAATGCAGCACGCCGACCTTGATCGAGCCGTGATCGAGATCGGCGAAATAGCGGCTGACCGACGAGGTCAGCGACTGCGCGCGGCTGATCAGATCGTCCGCTGTCGAGAGCACCGCGTCGCCGGCATCGGCCACGTCGGCAACGACCGAGCGGATGCCGGGCAGGGCTTCACCCACGGCCACCGCCACCTTGCGCGCGTCGGTGCCGATGCGGTCGAGCTTGACGATCTGCTGTTCCATCAGCCGCGTTACATTT
Organism: Pseudolabrys sp.; assembly: GCA_041662425.1. GTDB lineage: Bacteria > Pseudomonadota > Alphaproteobacteria > Rhizobiales > Xanthobacteraceae > Pseudolabrys. The sequence continues at coordinate 62,130 of JBAZSM010000002.1, read as the reverse complement.
TCGTTGACGTGGCTCATCGCGGCGACGCTCTGGTCGACGGCGACGATGGCTTCGGCGGCTTCCTTGACCGCGGCCTGGATGTCGTGGACCTGGGTCGAGACTTCCTTGGTCGCCATTTCGGTGCGGCGCGACAGTTCTTTCACTTCGGCGGCAACCACGGCGAAGCCGCGGCCGGATTCGCCGGCGCGCGCGGCTTCGATCGTGGCGTTGAGCGCGAGCAGCGAAGTCTGCCCCGCGATCGCCTGGATGAGCTTGATGACCTGCTCGATGCGGCCGGCGGCGAGGCCGAGATTGCGCATGGTCTCGTCGGCGCGCGACAGCTCGGTCACGGTCCGCGTCGTCGCGGCGCGGGCCTCCTCAACCTGACGCGAGGAATCGAGCGCAAGCGCCTGAACATCGCGCGCGGCGGAGGCGACGTCGGCAACGTCCTCGGCGGCTTTTGCCGCCGCATCGGACGAGGCCATCACCTGCTGCGCCATCAGCCGGTTGCTTTGCGCCAGTTCGCCGGCGGTGCCGCGAATGCGCTCGCCGGCCTGGGTGAAGGCATTGACGACATCGTCGACGGCGCTGCGGAACGAACCGGTGAAAAAGTGGCGGCCGGCGTGATGCAGCCGCGCTTCGGTTTCCCGGCGGCTCTGGTCCACCGACAAAGTATCGGCTTCGATCAAGGCCGCCCGAATTCTGGCCGCGGCGCCGCCGAAGCTCTGGATCGCACCATCGCCGAGCAGTTCCGGCAGGCGGGTGTAGCGGTCGCCACCGGCGATGGCGCCGATCGACGCGATGACGCTGGCCAGCCGGCTCTCCGCGAATGAACCGACCGCAAGCGCGCCGGCGAGCCCGGCGCCGAACGCGGCCCAGACCGAACCGGTGACATAAAACGCACCCATGACTGCGGTGCAGACAAGGAACACCGGCACCGCGATCCACAGAGCGGGCCGCGGAATTCGAAAGCGGGGGCGGGCGGACATTCCGAACTCAATGGGAGGAAATTATCTCGTTTGAAACTCGCCCGGATATGGTTTCCAAATCCTTTTCGCAGGTGCGGTAACACCGCATCAATTGTCAGCAAACGCGCACAAGTTTTAGGCGCAGAATTATAATCACGGCTTTCCGGCCTTCAGCGCGATCTTTCCTCTCATCGAACGCCAGTCGAGCGCCGCGAATTCCTCTTTCACCCACTGACGGAATGCTTGCCCGGCGGCGGACAACTTTCGGCCTTTGGGCCAGACCACGTGAAACGCACGGCTCGAGGTCAGTGCGAGTTTTGACGGCATGACGAGACGCCCGCTCCGCAGGTCGTCGTAAGCGAGCGTGTCGTAGGTCAGCAGAGCGCCGGCGCCTTCGCAGGCCGCATCAAGCGCGTGATCGGCACTATCGAAACGGAGACCGCGCCGCAGGTCGATGTGCTCTACGCCAGCCGCCTTGAACCACTCGCTCCAGTCCGGCTGCGCGCCGCGCAATGGCAACGACTCGTCGTGAATGAGCGGCAGCCTGGCGACATCGGCCGGTGAGCGGACCGGGCCCCATTTCTTCAACAGCCGCGGACTGCACACCGGCAGAAACAGCACGTCACCCAGCTTGTCGATTTCCAGCGCCGTATCGGGCCGCGCATCGGTCGCCATGTTGCGCAACGCCATGTCGATGCCGTCGGTGGCGAAATTGGCGTTCGCCTTGGTCGATGAAATGCGCACGTCGATGTCCGGGTAGGCGGCTGCGAAGCGATAGAGCCGCGGCGCCAGCCATTTCGAGGTCAGACCCGGCGACGTGCTGACGACAAGCACCCGCGCATTATGCGCGACGTCGAGTGACGCGACCGCGTCGCGGATATGGGCAAAACCGGTCTGCAAGCCGGGATAGAGCTGCTTGCCGGCCGGCGTCAGCGCAATCGAACGCACGCCGCGATCGAACAGCTTCACGCCGAGCATGTCCTCAAGCCCGCGGATCTGGTGGCTCAGTGCGCCGGCCGTAACGTTCAGCTCGAGCGCGGCGCGGGTCAGGCTCGAATGGCGAGCGGCGGCCTCAAACGCGCGCAGGGCGGATAGCGGCGGCATCGTCATGGTTGAGATTCCCTCAACTGTTGCCTGAGACCTTATCCTTTGTCGGGCTCATCAAACAAGCCGAATGTACAGGGCAACAGTTGAGGGACGCTCAACCAAAAGCCCTGAACCCGGAGATTCGCCATGGCTATTGCCACCCGCGCGGCCGCCTTCCACGGCATTGCCGCGAATGATCACGCCAAGCCCGGCCTGCTGCGCCGGCTGCTCAACTCCATTTTCGAAACCCGTCAACACGCCGCCCAGCGTGAGGTCGATTCCTACGTCGCGCGCAGCGGCGGCCGCTTCACCGACAGCATCGAGCGCGAGATCGGCAACCGCATCCTCGATTCCGGCTGGCGATACCGCTGACGTTTCGATCCGGAAACCTGCGCGGCGCCCCTCTCATCCGCGCGGGCGAGGCCGTCCCCTGTTCCCCTCGGGGCGGCCTCATTTATTGTCGCTGCGCTCGCGGCTCGTTCTACCACCAACGACATCGCGCGCGGTCTGTTCGAGCAGCCCGCGCAGGAAGAGGTGCGCCGGGTCGCTCTGGAATCGCTGATGCCACACCATGTACATCGGCAGATCGGTGACGCCATCTTTCAGCGCGATCATGACGTATGAGAATTCACGCATCATGCTGTGCCGGAGCAGGCTCGGCACTGAAGCGAGCAGGCCGGTGCCGCGCAGGAAAGCCGGCACGCCGTAAAAATTCGGCACCTGGACGGCGATATCGCGGACGATCTTTTTCGCCGCCAGCCGGCGGTCGAATTCCAGCCGCTCATTGTCGGGATAGACGACGGTAATATGCCGCTCCTTGAAGTAGGCGGCGAGGCTGCGCGGCGCGGCGCGCATTGCCGCGTCGTAGAAACAGACATAGCGATCGCGAAACAACAGGCGCTGAAACACATCGCTGCCCTCCGGCGGCCGCGGCGTGATCAGGAGATCGCAGCGGCCTTCGCGCAGCATGTCGCCGCTCGGCAGGCCGGACGGAATGACGCGGAGGTCGACCCGCTCCGTCTCGGCGGCGAGCTTCGCTAATAGAGGCGGCAGCAACAGGTCGCGCTGGAAATCGTTGGCCGCGACGGTCAGCGACAGCCGGGCACTGGCCGGATCGAAATGCGCGCCGCTGGCGAAGGCCTTCATGCCATCGAGCAAGTCGTGTGCTTTCGCCGCCAGCGCGCGCGCATGCGCCGTCGCCACGATGCCGCGGCCCGATCGGACGAAAAGCGGATCGGCCACGATCGCCCGCAATTTGTCGAGGCCGTGGCTCACCGCCGACTGGGTGACGCCGAGACGGGCGGCCGCGCCGGTGACCGAGCCTTCCTCGAGCACGGCCAGGAACAGCCGCAGGTTTTGCCCGTCCAGCGCCGAATAATCGATTTTACTCATATATCATATGATAACCGATCTATTTATCGACGCTATCGAATTCGCGCACCCTGTCGCGAAGCGCGACGCCCGATTTCTCCGGGTTCAGCCGGCGCGCCGCACAACAAAGACCTGAAGGGAGACACGATGAACGTTCAAGGTCAGGATTTTGGGCAGGCTGTGACGGCGGATGAGCCGCTGCCGGCCTATGCCCATCCCCAAATCAACCCGGTCGAATTCCTGTCGCGGGACCGGGCCTTGCAGCCGCCCGGTTACCAGCCGATCTACAAAACCTCGGTGGCGCGCTCGCCGCGCCGGGCCCTACTGTCGCTCGACCAATCGCTCGGCGACATCACCGGCCCGGTGTTCGGTCACGACGATATCGGGCTGCTCGATAACGACCTGATCCGCAACTACGCCAAGAACGGCGATCCGATCGGCGAACGCATCATCGTCCACGGCCGCGTGCTCGACGAATGCGGTCACCCGGTGCGGCGTACGTTGGTGGAATTCTGGCAGGCCAATGCATCCGGCCGTTACCGGCACAAGAAAGACACTTATCTCGCGCCGATCGATCCGAATTTCGGCGGCTGCGGCCGCGCGCTCACCGACGACGACGGGTATTATTACTTCCGCACGGTAAAGCCCGGCCCCTATCCGTGGCGCAACTACGTCAATTCATGGCGGCCGGCGCATATCCACTTCTCGATTTTCGGCACCGGCTTCGTGCAGCGTCTGATCACCCAGATGTATTTCGAGGGCGATCCGCTCATCAAGATCTGCCCGATCGTGAATGTCGTGCCGGATAAGGACGCCATCGACCGGCTGATCGCGCCGCTCGATCTCAACGCCTCTGTGCCCGACGATTGTCTGGCCTATCGTTTTGACATCGTGCTGCGCGGCCGCCGCTCGACGCTGTTCGAAAACCGGCTGGAGGGGAACTGAACATGCCGCAACAGATCGCATACCTGAAAGAAACCGCTTCGCAGACCGGCGGCCCTTACGTTCATATCGGGCTGATCCCGCATATGGCCGGCTTCGATATCTTCCAGAACAATTTCGGCAGTGTGCTGGCCGGCGCCGATACGCCGGGTGAGCCGATCGTCATCGAAGGCCGTGTCCTCGACGGCACTGGCTCGCTGGTGCGCGATGCGCTGATTGAAATCTGGCAGGCGGACGCCGACGGCCACTACGCCCATCCGGCGGACAAGCAGCCAGCCGCAGCCGGGTTTCGCGGCTGGGGCCGCGCCGGCACCGACTTCGACAGCGGCGTCTACCGCTTCGAGACGGTAAAGCCGGGACGCACGCCCTGGCGCAACGGCTCAATCTCGGCGCCGCATATCAATGTCTGGGTCGTGGCGCGCGGCATCAATATCGGTCTGCAGACGCGGATGTATTTCTCCGACGAGGACGCCGCCAATGCGGACGATCCGGTGCTGCGGCGCGTCGAACATCAGAACCGGGTTTCGACGCTGATCGCCAAGCGTCAGAACAAAGCCGGTCAGGCAACCTACACTTTCGATATCGTCCTTCAGGGCGACAACGAGACGGTGTTCTTCGACGTCTGAGGGGGCGCGTTCTCCGCACTGGATAATGCAAAATGGCCGGGCGCAATGCCCGGCCATTTTCATTTCAGCGCAGCAAATGCTGCGCGTTACGTATTCATGCTCTCGAAGAACTCGCCGTTGCTCTTGGTGTTGCGCAGCTTGTCGAGCAGGAAGTCGATGGCGTCCATCGTTCCCATCGGATTGAGGATGCGGCGCAGCACGTACATCTTCTTGAGCACGGCCGGCTCGACCAGGAGCTCTTCCTTGCGGGTGCCGGAACGCGTGATATCGATGGCCGGGAAGGTGCGCTTGTCCGCGACCTTGCGATCGAGAATGAGCTCCGAGTTGCCGGTGCCCTTGAACTCTTCGAAAATGACTTCGTCCATGCGGCTGCCGGTATCGATCAGTGCGGTAGCGATGATGGTGAGCGAGCCGCCCTCCTCGATGTTACGCGCGGCGCCGAAGAAACGCTTGGGCCGCTGCAACGCATTGGCGTCGACACCGCCGGTCAGCACCTTGCCGGATGACGGCACCACGGTGTTGTAGGCGCGGCCAAGGCGGGTGATCGAGTCGAGCAGGATGACGACGTCACGGCCATGTTCGACCAGGCGCTTGGCCTTTTCGATAACCATTTCGGCCACCGCGACGTGGCGGGTCGCCGGTTCGTCGAAGGTCGACGACACAACCTCGCCCTTCACGGAGCGCTGCATGTCGGTGACTTCTTCCGGACGTTCGTCGATCAGAAGAACGATCAGATAGCATTCCGGGTGGTTGGCCGTGATGGCGTGGGCGATGTTCTGCAGCAGCACCGTTTTGCCGGTGCGCGGCGGCGCCACGACAAGGGCGCGCTGGCCTTTGCCGATGGGCGCCACGATGTCGATGACGCGGGCCGACAGATCCTTCTTGGTCGGATCGTCGTGTTCCATCTTCAGCCGCTCGTCGGGATAGAGCGGCGTCAGATTATCGAAATTGATCTTGTGGCGCGCCTTCTCGGGGTCCTCGAAATTGATCGTGTTGACCTTGAGCAGCGCGAAATAGCGCTCGCCTTCCTTCGGCGAACGAATCTGGCCTTCGACGGTGTCGCCGGTGCGCAGGCCGAAACGGCGGATCTGCGAGGGCGAGACGTAAATGTCGTCCGGCCCGGAGAGGTAGTTCGATTCCGGCGAGCGCAAAAAGCCGAAACCGTCGGAGAGGACTTCGACCACGCCTTCGCCGATGATCTCGATCTCCTGCGCGGCGAGCTGCTTCAGGATCGCGAACATCAATTCCTGCTTGCGCAGGGTTGAGGCGTTCTCGACCTGGTGCTCTTCGGCAAAAGACAGAAGTTCGGCGGGCGTCTTGGACTTGAGGTCCTGGAGCTTCATTTCCCGCATGCGGGGTGGGTCCTTAAGGGAAACCGGTTTGAGCCATTGAAATGTGGGGCTGATGCCGGCAACGGAGAGAGTGGGATCGCAGGACTGGATTGACGTGTCGGGATCTTACGTCGGGCTTTTCAGGAAGAGGCCCCGGGGCCCGATGCGGCGACGGTTCCGAACGTTCGGTTCCGGTACGCGAATGCATCCGCCTGCGTTCGGTGGGATTTGGCAAAGATAAGTGAGCCTGAGACTTCGCGCAAGGGGCGAGCTTGCCCGCCGTCAAATTCGAACGCCGCTAGTTAAGCGGTCTAAAACGGCTTCACCACCACCATGATGACGATAAAGATCAGCAGGACTGTCGGTATTTCATTGATAATCCGATAGAATTTGGCGTCGTGCCGGTTGCGGCCGGCGGCAAATTCCTTCGCCCAGCGGCTCAGCAGGCCGTGCACCGCACTCATGACCACGACCGCCGCCAGCTTGGCGTGGAGCCACCCAGCGGTCAGAAAGCCGCCCTCCAGCATCAACACGACGCCGGCGATCCAGGTCACCGCCATGGCCGGCGTCATGATGAAGCGCAGCAGCCGATGCTCCATGACCTCGAAGGTACGGGCCTGCTGCGAGCCCGGTTCGGCGCCCGCGTGATACACGAACAAACGCGGCAGATAGAGCATGCCCGCCATCCACGAGATGACGGCGATGACGTGCACGGCTTTGATCCAGAGGTACATGGGCGGCTATTCCCCTTGGCGCACCCGCTTCAGCATCCGCTCGACGTGCTCGATCGGCGTTGCCGGCAGGATGCCGTGACCAAGATTGAAGATCAGCGGACGGTCGGCCAGCGTCAGGACGTCGTCAACTTCGCGGTCGAGCGCAACGCCGCCGGCCAACAGCGCCAGCGGATCCACGTTGCCTTGCACCGGCACGCGGGGTTGCAAGATATCGTGCGCCAGACTGCGCGGAAACGACCAGTCGAGGCCGATGGCGTCAACGCCGGTGATCTCCACATAGGGCAGCGCCATCGCGCCGGCGCCACGCGGAAAGCCGATGATCTTGGCGCCTGGGACCTGCGCGCGGACACCGGCAACGATCTTCTCGGTCGGTTCCATGCACCAGCGATCGAATTGCTCGGGCGGCAAAATGCCGGCCCAGGTATCAAAGATCTGTACGCAATCCGCGCCGGCCTTGAGCTGGCCAACGAGATATTCGATCGAGCCTAACACCAGCCTGTCGATGATGCGCTTGAAGTTCTCCGGATCTCGATAGGCGAACAGCCGCGCCGGCGCCTGGTCCGAGGTGCCTTCGCCGGCGACCATATAGGTCGCGACCGTCCACGGCGCGCCGCAAAATCCGATCAGCGCCGTCTTGTCGTCGAGCTGCGATTTGGCCCGCCGGACTGTCTCGTAGATCGGCGCGAAGACATCGGAATCGACGCGCTCGCGCAAGCCAGAAAGTGAATCCGCACCGGTCATCGGTTCAAGCTTCGGGCCTTCGCCGGCCAGAAACTCGACCTTTCGGCCCAGCGCCAACGGCATCACGAGGATGTCGGAAAATAAAATTGCCGCATCAAAACCGAACCGCCGGATCGGCTGCAACGTCACTTCCGCTGCCAGTTCCGGATTGAAGCAGAGATCGAGAAAGCCGCCGGCTTTGGCACGCACCTCGCGATATTCCGGCAGATATCGGCCAGCCTGCCGCATCATCCAGACCGGTGGAATCTCTTGCGTGTGACCTTTCAATACGCGCAGCAGGGGCTTTGTCCCCATAGGCTCTGCTTTCACGGCTTGCTTCCTAAAGACTCTTAAAATTCTGTTTGTAGTTACTGTTACGCTGTCGATTAGACTCATGACTCGCGGTCAACAGTCTGTCCACCGCTACCAAGTCCGCCATTCAGTTTCACACCCTATCCGCCTTATTTCCATCCACCGCAAAAACTCACGAATTGCTCGATTTTAGCGGCTTATCCCACCTTGTCCCCAACCCGCCGTCCACATCGGCGGAGAACGAGCACAACGCGTCGTCACGCGTCTCCCACAAACCGGAATGTGGACAAAAATTGACCTGCCCTGCCGCGCCCGCTTACATGGCCTGTCCGGGACGCCATTCGTCCCCTGCAATTCACATCTCGTCCGGTTTCCATACAGATGTCCGATACAGGCTACTTTCATTTGCATCTGGTTTCGGATGCGACCGGCGAGACACTGATTACGGTGGCGCGCGCCGCCGCGGCGCAGTACGCCAATGTTGCGCCGGTCGAACATCTCTACCCGATGGTGCGCTCGAAGAAGCAGCTCGACCACTGTCTCGCCGAAATCACCGAAGCTCCCGGGCTCGTCCTCTATACGCTGCTGGAAGAAGATCTGATCCAGCTGCTTGAGGAAAAGTGCCGCGAACTGGGTCTGCCGTGCATGTCCGTGCTCGGCCCGATCCTGCGGCTGTTCCAGGCGTATCTTGGTACCGAAACCATTCATCGCGTCGGCGCGCAGCACGTTCTCAATGCCGAATATTTCAACCGTATCGACGCGCTCAACTACACCATGCTGCATGACGACGGCCAGAACGTCGTCGGACTCGAAGATGCCGATGTCGTTCTGATCGGCGTGTCGCGGACCTCGAAGACGCCGACATCGATCTACCTGGCCAATCGCGGTATCAAGACCGGCAACGTGCCGCTGGTGCCGGCCGTGACGCTGGCGCCGGAAGTCGAAAAACTGACCCGTCCCCTGGTCGTTGGGCTTTATGCGAGTCCGGAGCGCATCGTCCAGATCCGCGAAAACCGCCTGCTCGGGCTCAACGCGCATCGCGACGACGACCGCTATATCGACCGGGCGGCGGTGGCCGAGGAAGTCGCCTATTCACGCAGGCTCTGCGCTAAACACAACTGGCCGATCATTGACGTGACCCGTCGTTCGATCGAGGAAACCGCCGCCGCCGTGATGAAGCTGCTCAGCGAGCGCCGGCGCCGGCCGGTGCTTTAGAAAGAAACAAGCTTCATGCCCCTTTGGATCGCAGCGCAGCCCCTGGTTCTCGCCTCGAAAAGTGACATTCGCGGCAAGCTGCTTGCTGCCTCGGGTTTGCGCTTCGGCATCCGTCCGGCGCACATCGATGAACGCGCCATCGAGGCGGACGCCAATGTCGGCGATGCTTTCGCCGCGGCGCGCCTGCTGGCCAAAGCCAAGGCGATGGCGGTCGCGAAGCTGATGCCGGGCCAGATCGTGCTTGGCGCCGACCAGACATTGGCGCGGGGCAATATGCGGCTGACCAAACCGGTCAATCGGGTAGAGGCGGCGTCGCAATTGAAATCGTTGCGCGGCCGGACGCATGAACTGCATTCGGGCATCGCGCTGGTGCGTAACGATGAGGTGCTGTTCGAACTGGTCGACACCGCGCGGCTGACCATGCGCGACTTTTCGGATCGGTTTCTCGACGACTATCTGGAAATGACCGGCGATGTCGCGCTGACCAGCGTCGGCGCCTATCAGCTCGAAGGCATCGGCATTCATTTGTTCGAGCGCGTCGAAGGCGACTATTTCACCATTCTCGGCCTGCCGCTTTTGCCGCTCCTGAAATTCCTGCGCGAGGGCGGTTATGTCGATGGCTGAGGGACATGCGGCATGTTCGTCCTCGGTCTGACCGGCTCGATCGGCATGGGCAAGTCCGCCACGGCGAAGATGTTCGCCGAGGAAGGCGTGCCGGTGCAGGACGCCGACGCGGTGGTTCACCGGCTCTACGAAGGCGCGGCGACGGCCGCGATCGAAGCGGCTTTCCCCGGCACGACGGCGGGCGGTAAAGTTGACCGCACCAAATTGGGCGCGCAGGTGATCGGCAACCCGGAAGCCATCGCCCGGCTCGAGAGGATCGTGCATCCGCTTGTCGCGCAGGAGCGCGAGCGCTTTCTGGCCGAAGCGAAACAAGGCGGCGCCGATGTCGCCGTTCTCGATATTCCGCTGCTCTACGAGACCGGCGGCGACGAAAGCTGCGATGCGGTGGTCGTCGTCTCGGCGCCGGCCGGGCTGCAGCGCGAACGCGTGCTGGCGCGGGCCGGCATGACGGAGGAGCGGTTTGCCGCGATATTGGCCAAGCAGATGCCCGATACGGATAAGCGCGCCCGGGCCGATTTCATCGTGGATACGTCGCGTGGATTCGACGCGGCACGCGCGCAGGTGCGTGAAGTCTTGAATAAAGTGCGTATGATGGACAAGAAGGCCCGCTGAGTCGCGGTGCGAGATGTTTCAACCCCGATAGCCCAACCCCGATAGCCTATGCGCGAAATCGTTCTCGATACTGAAACCACCGGCCTCGATCCAAACCAGGGTCATCGCCTCGTCGAACTGGGCTGCATCGAGCTGTTGAACCGCATTCCGACCGGGTCGACGTTTCACGCCTATATCAATCCCGAACGCGACATGCCGGCGGAAGCCTTCAACGTGCATGGGCTGTCGGCTGATTTTCTCAGCAAGCACAAGAAATTCAACGAAGTCGTCGATGAGTTCCTGAGCTTCATCGGCGACGATGCGCCGCTCGTGATCCACAATGCGAGCTTCGACCATGGCTTTCTCTGCGCCGAGCTCAAGCGTCTCAACCGCGCCTTGATCGCGCGCGATCGTCTGGTCGATACTTTGGCGCTGGCGCGGCGCAAGCATTCCGCCGGTCCCTACAGTCTCGATGCCTTGTGTGGGCGCTATGGCATCGACAATTCGCGCCGAACCAAGCACGGCGCGTTGCTCGATGCCGAGATTCTGGCCGAGGTTTATCTGGAGTTGCTCGGCGGACGGCAGGCGTCGCTTGGACTTGCCGAAAGCATTTCGCCGCGCGCCTTTGCGGCCGGCGGTGCCGTGACGCGAACCCGGCCGGCCCCGCTCAAGCCGCGGGTGACCGACGCGGAGATCGCCGCGCATCGCGAGTTCATCGCGACGCTCGGCGAAGAGGCGATCTGGCTTCGATATCAGCGTTAGGCGTGATGACGCAGGCCGGGCTCAACGTCCGGTTAGTTCTGTTCGGCGCTCACGCTTGAAGTCATCTGCGCCATCTTCTGACGATAAAGCGCGACGAAATCGACCGGATCGAGCAGCAGGGGCGGAAAGCCGCCGTTGCGCACGGTCGTGGCAATGATCTCGCGGGCGAACGGGAACAGAAGGCGCGGGCATTCGATCAGCACCACCGGGTTCATGCTTTCGGGCGGCACGTTGCGGATGCGGAACACGCCGCCGAAGGCCAGTTCGAAGCTGAACATCAGGCTGCCGGACGTTTCCGCCTTGCCGCTCAATTGCAGCACGACCTCGATGTCGGTGTCGGAAATCGGCGCCGCGTTGACGTTGATCTGAATGCTGATCTGCGGCTGCTGCTGGGCGGCGACGAGCGACTTCGGCGCGTTCGGGTTCTCGAACGAGAAATCCTTGATGTACTGCGCCACCACATTGAGCTGAGGCGCCTGGTCCGGGTTGAATTCCTCGGGCTGGCCGCCGTTCGTGGACGTCATGAAACAATCCTCTGTTAATGCGGCGGTTGGCTAACACGGTGCCTTTTGCTGAACAAGGACGGCGGCCGCCGCGGTTGTACCGCCGCGAACCGTATCGTTGGACATCGTGAACGGGTGGTTCAGCGCTGCGGGTCGGTGCCGTTGCCGGGTCGCCGGCCGGGCAGCGAGGGATCGTCGACGCGGTGCCATTGCTCCGGTTCGAGGTCGACCACGCCGTCGGTTCGCGGCGCCAGCGGCCTGCGGCCAAGCGCCTCATTGAGGCTGCGCCACAGCGGAACCAGCAGCACCAGAAGGCCGAGAAAGTCCGTGATAAATCCCGGAACCGCCAGCAGGAATCCGCCCAGCAGCGTCAGTCCGCCGATACCGTCGGCGCGCAGCGAGGTGAAACTGTTGCCGTTCAGGCCTTCCTGCATGGCGACGCGCATGCGCTGGACATGGTTTCCGCCGGCATGCCTCAAAATAAGACCCCCGGCGACCGAACCGGCGATCAGGAGGGCGAGGGCCAGGACGAAGCCATAGGCGGCGGCGACAGCGATAAAAGCGGCCAGTTCGGCCACCGGCAGCACCAGAAGGCCGAGCAACAGCCATTTTGCCACATTCATCGGTCTTCCTCCGATGGACCGTCGATGTTGGCGCGGGCGCCTCAATCGTCTAAGGTCCGGCAGGTCCAAAATGCGCCGGTTCGCGGCGCCAAACCTCTGGATCGGCGCATCCGACAGCTTAAATAATACGGGTGGGCCCAACCGCTACGCCGTCGAGCGGGAATCTGACGCCAACAGGCCGGACGCGAAGCCTCCTCCGGTATGGTAGCCGAAAGTATGCAGGACTTGTTCGACATCTACACCATCATCTTTCTGGCGCTCGCGGTGTTCATTTTCCTGCGGCTGCGCAGCGTGCTCGGGCAGCGCACTGGTCGGGAGCGGCCGCCATATGATCCGTACGCCGCACGCGAGCCGGCGCGGCCTGCGGGCGAAAATGTCGTGTCATTGCCCAACCGGCCGGCGGACGCCGCCGCGAAGAAATCCGAAGACGCCGCTGAGCCCGTCGCGCCGGCCGAGCGCTGGAAAGGTATTGCCGAGGCGGGTTCGCCGGTCGCCGCCGGTCTCGACGCCGTGGCCGCGGCCGAGCGCGGCTTTGACGCCAACCACTTCCTGACCGGCGCGCGCGCCGCCTACGAGATGATCGTCACGGCCTATGCCGAAGGCGATCGGCGCACTTTGCGCGGTCTTCTGTCGCGTGACGTCTATGACGGCTTCGAGACCGCGATCACCGAACGCGAGAAGCGCGGCGACGTGGTGGAGAGCCGGTTTGTCTCGATCGACAAGGCGACCATCACCGGCGCCGAGGTGCGTGCACGCAATCTGCAGCTCACGGTGCGCTTCCAGTCGAAGCTCATCTCGGTGACACGCAACAAGGCGGGCGAGGTGATCGACGGCAATGCCGAGAGCGTTACCGATGTCACCGACGTGTGGACTTTCGCGCGCGATGTCTCCTCGCGCGATCCGAACTGGAAACTGGTCGCGACCGAAGCCGGGCAGTAGACGAATGGCCAAATTCTCAGCGGTGCGCCGATTGAGTTGGCTTGTCGTGTTTGGGTTTTCTTCTGGTCTGCTTGGCGCGGCGACCGCCTCAGCGGCGGCTCAGCCGATGAAATTGCGAAACGCCCAGGTTGAGCCTTTGTCCTTCGACAAACTCGAAGGCTGGCGAGACGACGACCAGGCCGCCGCCTTCGATACTTATCTGAAAAGCTGCGGTGCCATCCTCAATGGCACCAAGGCCATGCGCAAGGCGCGGCCGGTTTACGGCGGGCTCTACAATGCCTGCCGGAAGGGGACGACGATCGCTGCCGGCGGCCGGCCGGATGCCGCGACCGCGCGCAAATTTTTTGAGGAGAATTTCAGGCCGGTGCGCATTCTGCCTGCGATGCACACCTACGGTTATTACACCGGCGCCGACGGTTTCTATACCGGCTATTACGAACCCGAAGTGCTCGGCTCGCGCGTCAAGACCGCCGAATATTCGGTGCCGCTCTACGGCGTGCCGGCTAGGTTCGCCGGCAAGACCAGCAAGGTGTTCGCGCAGTACGACCGCGTCGACATCGACAAGGGCGCGCTTGAGGGCAAAGGCCTCGAAATCTGCTGGGTGAAGAATCCGGTCGATGCTTTCTTCGCGCAGATCCAGGGCTCGACCCGCGTGAAGTTCGACGATGGCGGCCTGATGCGGCTCAATTACATTGCCAGCAACGGCAAGCCCTATACGCCGGTTGGGCGTATTCTCATCGATCGGGGCGTGTTCACGCCGCAGGAAATGTCGATGGACAAGATCCGGGCGTTCATGGAAGCGAATCCCGACGATGGCCGCTCGCTGCGTGAAAAGAACCGCTCCTATGTTTTCTTTTCCAAGACCACGCTCGCGCCGCACGAGGAATGCCTCGGCGCGCAGGGCATTCAGTTGACGCCGGGCCGCTCGATCGCGGTCGATCCGAGCATGCACGTTTACGGCACGCCGATCTGGATCGACGCCAGGCTACCGCTCAAGAGCGAGGCGCCAGAGGACAGCTTCCGGCGTCTGATGGTGGCGCAGGACACCGGCTCCGCCATCCGCGGCGCGGCGCGGGCCGATATCTATTTCGGCCACGGCCCGGATATTCCGTCGATCGCCGGACGCATCAAACAGTTCGGGAAATTCGTCATGCTGGTGCCAAAGGATGTGGCGGTGAAGGGCGACGGCGATACCGCGGCCAACGTGCCGTTGCCGAAGCCGCGCCCAAATGCCGTTTTCGCCGACGGCACGCCGCGGCCGTAACGGAAATAGATCATGAGCCGCGACGGCAGGCGCCGCGTTCTAAGCTACGAAGAACGCGTGCTGTGGACCGCCGTGACCCAGTCGATGAAGCCGCTGCGACCGCAAGCGGCGGAGCAGGACGCCGCTGACGATAAAGCCGCGCCGCCGCCCGAAACTTCCAAGTCGCATTCTCTCAGGCCACGCGCCGGCGCCAAAGCCAAGCCGGTTCATTCCGAGACGCTCGTAGCGCCGTCGCCATCGAAGCCGGCGCCGGTTGCGCCGCCGTTGTCGCGACGCGCCAAACGCAATGTGGCGCGCGGCAAGCACGAGATCGACGCGCGGCTCGACCTGCACGGCCTGACGCAAAGCGAGGCCCACCACGCGCTGTTGCGATTTCTGCGCGCGGCGAGTGCGCGGGACGCCAGGCTTGTACTGGTGATCACAGGCAAAGGCAGAACCGCTTCGTCGGACGAAGGTGGCCGTGAGCGTGGTGTTCTGCGGCGGCAAGTGCCGCAATGGCTGTCGCTGCCCGAGTTTCGCGACTATGTTGTCGGCTTCGAGGACGCGCACATCGCCCATGGCGGCGAAGGCGCGCTCTATGTCCGGGTGCGGCGCGCGAAGGCTTGAGCAGCGCCGTGGCGGCAACAAGGTCGAGGGGACCGAACATGGCGAAAAAGACCAGGAAGAAGTCCAAGGCTAAAAAATCAAAGAAGAAGCCATCAACCAAAGCGGCCAGGCGGCCGGCGCTGAAGAAGACCAAGAAGACGAAGAAGGCAGTCAAAAAAACTGCCAAGAAATCGGTCAAGCCGGCGAAGAAGAAAGCCGCGGCGAGGAAGCCGTCGCCGAAGGACGTGGCCGCCGAGCGTGAACTGGAAGAAGGGCTTATGGAAACCTTCCCGGCATCCGATCCGGTGGCGCTGACCGACCCGACGACGACGATCAAGGAATAAACGCGGCTTTCAGGAAGGATTGTGCCTGAGCCGCCCCGATGGCGCGGATCGTCCGGAAGACGATTGGCGCGAGCGCGTCGCCCGGCGCACGCTCGCGAACGGCCGATCGGGCTCGTTCAGCCGCGCCATCAGGCGCGATACGCCGATCCACAATTCGAGAACGTCCGCTTCGATTTCATCCCGTAACAGCCGGTCGCCAGCGCCATTGGTGGACGGCCCAAACGGTTTTTTCCTGCCCGCACGCATGTCGGCACTCCCCCTCAGGCGCCATCGGCCCCCCTGGCCGACCGCAACCATGAGTATAGGGCTTTGCATTTTACATGTGTCAAGAAAATATTATATCTGACCTGTCACTGCCAGAACGAATTCCTAAGGCCGGCGATCAGCATCGACACGCGCGGCAAGCCGTAAAATCTCCAGCGTCACGACCGCGTCACCGTGGCGCAGCGCAAATGGCGCAGCGCCGGCGTTGAACATTGCGAATTGCAGCGGGCCCCTGAAGCCCGGCTCGACCTGAAGCGGGCTCGAGAGGATTAGCCCGTGGGCGACCAGCCGGGCGACGCCGCCGAGACGGCCGAGATAGTCCAGCGGCAATTCGACTTCTTCGGCGGTGGACGCGAAAAGCGCGCAGCCCGGCTTGAGCGCGACCGGTTTCTTGCGCATCAGATCGATCGCCTCGCTGCCCACGAGCACGTGGCGGCCGAGAGTCAAATCCAGCGACGCCGGGCGCAAATGCTCCATAATCATGGGCCTTATGACGATCACGCCGTCCCGAACCGCGCGCGCGATCTGATGATCGACGAGAAGCCCGGTCATGGCCGCGTGCGCAGGGCCGCCGGTCTCGCCGAACCCTTCGCTCAGCCAGTAATCCGAGCTGTGCCCGGTCAATCGCCCGAGCTTGCCGGCCATGGCGCGCGAGATCGCCTGACGCCCGTTGATGATGTTGTTGACCGATTGACGCGACACGCCGGTCGCCTTGCTGACGGCGACCTGGTCGAGACCTAAACGCCGAAGCTCGGCGCGAAGATGCGCGCCGGGCGCGGTGTGCACACTCGTCTTATCGGGGTCCGTCTTGCCCCGGCTGCCCGCGGCCATGCCTGCGCTCCTCGGCGAATATTTATTCCTACGCGGTCCGTTGTAAATGCCGGGTGACGGCTCAACCAATAATTGTAACGATAAAAGCGGCACGCTGCACCGCGGCGTCGCCCCCGGGGCACGGGGTGGCGATACGATGGTCGCCGGCGTCTTGCTAGAGGCTTTGGCCGATTTGTTTGGGCCGATTGCTTGGGCGGAACTACAGGATGAACCGGGATAGATCGGTGTTCTTCGCCAGATCGCCGATGTGCTTTTCGACATAGGCGGCGTCGACGCGCACCGTTTCGCCGGCGCGATCGGTCGCCGCGAACGAGATGTCGTCGAGGATACGCTCCATCACCGTCTGCAAGCGGCGCGCGCCGATATTCTCGATCGAGCCGTTCACCGAGACGGCGATATTGGCGATGGCGTCGATCGCATCCTCGGAAAAATCGAGAGTGACGCCTTCAGTGGCGAGCAAGGCAATGTATTGCTTGATCAGCGACGCCTCCGGCTCGGTGAGGATGCGGCGGAAGTCGTCCCGCGACAGCGCCTTCAATTCGACGCGGATCGGCAGGCGGCCTTGCAGCTCGGGCAACAGATCCGACGGCTTTGAGATGTGAAACGCACCGGAGGCGATGAACAGAATGTGGTCGGTCTTCACCGGCCCATGTTTGGTGTTGACCGTGGTGCCTTCGATCAGCGGCAGAAGGTCGCGCTGCACGCCTTCGCGCGACACATCGGCGCCGGAGCGGCCTTCGCGACCGGCGATCTTGTCGATCTCGTCGAGGAAGACGATGCCATTCTGTTCCGTGGCGCGGATTGCTTCCTGCGTAAGCTGTTCGCTGTCCAGAAGCTTGTCGGATTCCTCGTTGAGCAGAATGCCGTGCGATTCATCGACCGTAACGCGGCGTGTCTTGGTGCGGCCGCCGCCCATTTTGCCGAAGATATCGCCGATATTGATGGCGCCCATCTGCGCGCCCGGCATGCCGGGAATCTCAAACATCGGCATGCCTTGGCTGCCGGCCTGCACGTCGATCTCGATTTCCTTGTCGTTGAGCTCGCCGCTGCGCAGCTTGCGGCGAAAGCTTTCGCGCGTCGACGGGCCGGAGCCGGGGCCGACCAGTGCATCGAGCACGCGCTCCTCGGCGGCGAGTTCGGCGCGCGCCTGCACGTCCTTGCGCTTCTTGTCGCGGGTCAGCGCAATCGCGATCTCGACCAGGTCGCGTACGATCTGTTCGACATCGCGGCCGACGTAACCGACCTCGGTGAACTTCGTGGCTTCGACTTTCAGAAACGGGGCGCCGGCCAGTTTGGCAAGACGACGTGAAATCTCGGTCTTGCCGACGCCGGTCGGCCCGATCATCAGGATGTTCTTCGGCAGCACTTCCTCGCGCAGTTTGTCGTCGAGCTGCAGGCGGCGCCAGCGATTGCGCAGCGCGATGGCGACGGCGCGCTTGGCGTCGTGCTGGCCGACGATATAGCGGTCGAGCTCGGAAACGATTTCGCGCGGGGAGAAGTCGGTCATGTTTATCTTGTCACCTGATGGTCAACCGCCGCCCTGCCAGGCCCGGACGGCGTCGACCGGATAGATCAGCATGAGAATATTGAGCGTGAGATTGTCGCGAATGATGTAGCCGACGCCCAATTCCATCACGATAGCCGAACCGATCACCAGAAATATAGGGAGGCGCCGCGCCAGCACAAACCCGGCGATCATGGCCATCGTGTCGGATACGGAGTTGATCACGCTGTCGCCGTAATATTGCAGAGAGATGGTCGCCGCCCGATACCGCTCGATGATGAACGGGGAGTTCTCGAGAATTTCCCATCCGCCTTCGACTGCCACCGCAATGGTGAAGCGAACCCAGAGCGGCGCTTTCGGCAGGATCAGCCATGTCAGAAAGTAGAAGATGAAGCCGTGAATGATGTGGGAGAATGAGTACCAGTCGAGGATGTGCTGCGAGTTCTCTGAGCTTTGCACCTGACCTTGCCAGAACTTGACGGTGCCGCAGGTGCATATCGGCACGCGTCCCATTGCCAGCAGCAACGCGGCCTGCACCGCGAGCAGCGCCGCCGCGACAATAACACAGTTGCGCAGCGTGTGGCGCGCCGCGCCGGTCATGCCGATTTCAGGCTTTCGATCGTGACGTTGCGATTGGTATAGACGCAGATGTCGGCGGCGATATCGAGCGACTTGCGGACAATGGCGTCGGCGTCGGCGTCGGTGTCGAGCAGTGCGCGGGCGGCGGCGAGCGCATAATTGCCGCCCGACCCGATGCCGGCGACGCCGGCCTCCGGTTCCAGCACGTCGCCATTGCCGGTCAGCACCAGCGACACGCTGGTATCGGCGACGATCATCATGGCCTCGAGGCGGCGCAGATAGCGGTCGGTCCGCCAGTCCTTGGCCAGCTCAACCGCGGCGCGCAGCAGCTGCCCGGGATACTGCTCGAGCTTGGATTCCAGCCGCTCGAACAGGGTAAATGCGTCGGCGGTGGCGCCGGCGAAGCCGCCGATGACCTCACCTTTGCCCAGTTTACGGACCTTTTTGGCATTAGCCTTGACGATGGTCTGGCCGATCGAGACCTGGCCGTCGCCGCCGATCACCACGGTGCCGCCCTTGCGCACGGTGAGGATCGTGGTGCCATGCCAGGACGGCAGTTCATTGGAGGACATACGCTTTACCCCTGCAATTTCGGTCATCTAGGCATGCCTAGGCGGGTTTGCAAACCTCGCCGGCGCGCTCCGCGCTGTGGTGTTGCACGATGTCGCGCCCATCCGCCGCGTTGACAATGCGCGGTGCGATCCTAAATTCGGAACCATGAGGTCTCTGTTGCGCCATACTGCACGCCGTTTTTCGCGCGCCGGTCATCTGCACGCAGGCAGGTAACCCGGGCGACGGCTGTCTGTCGTCCCGGGCTTGTCGACCTTCTTCCTCCGCTCAAATCACCAAATTCAATCGTCGCTAACCGTCGGTCCGCCGGCAGTGGCGCGCGACCGCCGTCGCTGCCGCTGTGTGTGGCAGGCGGCTCATGGAACGCTGGAGTGCTCTCATGCCATCAATGCTGCGCAAGGAACTGCCGCCGATCATCGTCAGTGGAATGGATTTCGACCGCCTCGAGCGTCTGGTCGCCGCCGCCAGACCGCAGTCGCGCACCGCCGATTTCCTGGCCGGGGAGATCGCGCGCGCGACCATCGCGCCGTCCGGCTTCCTTTTGCGCGGGGTCGTAGCCATGGGATCGGAGGTGGAATTCCGCGACGACGCCACCGGCCGGTCGCGGACGGTCAACCTCGTTTATCCGGACCAGGCGGACCTTGATGACGGCAAGCTGTCGGTCCTGTCGCCAGTGGGCGCGGCGCTGATCGGCCTGTCGGTGGGGCAATCGATCGAATGGGAGACCCCTACCGGCGCCCGGCGGTCGCTGACCGTCCTGAGTGTCGGGGGCGCCGGCGCTGTGGCGTAACCCCGCAACCCCTGATAAAAGGCCCGCGAAACGAGGACTTAGCCCGCCATGCGCACCGCCACCGTGAAGCGCAAGACCAAGGAAACCGACGTCGAGGTCACGGTCGATCTCGACGGCAAAGGCCGTTCGACGATCGCGACCGGCATCGGCTTCCTCGACCATATGCTCGACCTTCTGGCGCGGCATTCGCGCATCGATATCACCGTGAAGGCGGTGGGCGATCTGCATATCGATCACCACCACACGACGGAGGATGTCGGCATCGCGCTCGGTCAGGCCGTGAAGCAGGCGCTCGGCGACATGAAAGGCATCGGCCGCTATGCCGACGTGCACATGCCGATGGATGAGACGCTGACCCGCGTCGCGCTCGACATTTCCGGGCGGCCGTTCCTGGTATTCAAGGCCGAGTTCGTGCGCGACAAGGTTGGCGCGTTCGACACCGAACTGGTGCAGGAGTGGTTCCAGGCTTTCGCCATGAACACCGGCGTGACGCTGCACGTCGAATGTCTCTACGGAACTAACGATCACCATATCAGTGAGTCGTGTTTCAAGGGCCTGGCGCGCTGTCTGCGGACGGCGGTGGCGATCGACGAGCGCACCAAGGACGAAGTGCCCTCGACCAAGGGAACGCTGGGGGGTTGATGCGCGCAGGCGGCCGCACGCCGCGGCCTAACCGCTGTCATCGCCGGGCCTGACCCGGCGATCCCTAGAAGGGGCGCAGTGCCAATATAAGCGGGATGGCCGGGTCATGCCCGGCCATGACAAGTTCAAATTCTGCGAGTGTGTAATTAGCCGATGCCCACATACACCGTGCATGAACCGCCGTTGCGGAAGAACGAGAGCGTTACCAATCCGGAACGCTTCGCCTTCGTGCGCGACGGATTCCATTTCTGGGCGTTCCTGGTGCCCCCGTTGTGGTTTCTGTTCAAACGGCTGTGGCTGGCGCTGCTGCTCTACATCGTGATTTCGGTGGCGCTCGAATTTGCCCTCGCCTTCGCTCATGTGCCGTCATCGATGCGCATTGCCGCGGAGCTGATATTCGCGCTCGTGATCGGCTTCGAAGCATCCATCATCCGGCGCTGGACCTTGCAGCGGCGCGGCTGGAAGACATTGGGCTTTGTCGTCGCCGAGGATGAAGAAATGGCTGAGCGGCGCTTCTTTGCCGCTTGGGCGCAACGCGCGCCATTGCGCGACGTCGGCACGCCGGCCGAGCCGGCGCCTGTTTATTCCGCGCCGGTGCGGCGCGGGCCGCCGTCGCCGAACGATGTCATCGGCCTGTTTCCCGAACCGGGGGTTTCGTCGACAGGGTCGCCGCGATGAGCGTCGCTATCGTTGATTACGGTTCCGGCAATCTGCACTCGGCGGCCAAAGCCTTCGAGCGCGCGGCGCGTGAGACCGGGCATGACCAGCCGATCCTCGTCACGTCAAATCCGGACGATGTCGCGAACGCCGACCGCGTCGTACTGCCCGGCGTTGGCGCCTTTGCCGATTGCAAGCGCGGCCTCGAAAGCGTGCCGGGCATGATCCACGCGCTTGAGCAGACGGTTCTCAAGAACGGGCGGCCGTTCTTCGGCATCTGCGTCGGCATGCAACTGATGGCCGAGCGCGGCCGCGAATATCAGGTGACGCCCGGGCTTGGCTGGATCGCCGGCGAGGTCGACAGGATCGCGCCATCCGATCCGGACCTGAAGATCCCGCACATGGGCTGGAACACGCTCGACTTAAAAAAAATGCATCCGTTGCTCGACGAAATTCCCCTGGGGCCGGACGGCCTGCATGCGTATTTCGTCCACTCGTATGAACTCAAGCCGGCGCATCAGTCCGATCTGGTCGCGCAGGCGGATTACGGCGGACCACTCACCGCCATCGTTGGCCGCGACAACATGGTCGGGACGCAGTTTCATCCCGAGAAGAGCCAGAAGCTTGGCCTGCGGCTGATCGCGAATTTTTTGAAATGGAAGCCGTGATGCAAAATACTCCGTCATTCCGGGGCGTGCCTGCAACTCGCGAACCCGGAATCCAGCGCTGGAGTCCGGATCGCCCCGCCGCGCAAGGCGCCCGGAATGGCGGCAGCGAGTTGAAGCCATGATCCTGTTCCCCGCCATCGACCTGAAGGAAGGCCTCGCTGTTCGGCTCGAGCAGGGCGATATGTCGCGCGCCACCGTGTTTCATCGCGATCCGGCGGCGCAGGCGCGCGCCTTCGAAGTGCAGGGCTTTCACTATCTGCACATGGTCGATCTCGATGGCGCCTTCGCCGGCAAGCCGGTGAACGCCGACGCTGTCGATCGCATTCTCGAAACCATCGGCATTCCTGTGCAGCTCGGCGGCGGCGTGCGCGACATGGCGACGGTCGAGGGCTGGCTCGGCAAGGGCGTCGATCGCGTCATCATCGGGACGGCCGCGGTGCGCGATCCGGACTTCGTGAAAGAAGCCGCGAAGAAGTATCATGGCCGC
The DNA here is from genome assembly GCA_041662425.1 of Pseudolabrys sp. Lineage (GTDB taxonomy): Bacteria > Pseudomonadota > Alphaproteobacteria > Rhizobiales > Xanthobacteraceae > Pseudolabrys. The sequence goes on along the minus strand of JBAZSM010000002.1, from coordinate 39,619 downwards.
ATCGCCGTCGGCCTCGATGCACGCGACGGCAAGGTCGCGGTCCAGGGCTGGGCGGAAACGTCGGAGCTGACCGCGCTCGATATCGCGCGCCGTTTCGAGGACGCCGGTGTGTCGGCAATCATCTACACCGACATTGCGCGTGACGGTTTGCTCAAGGGCATCAATTGGGACGCGACGATTGCTCTGGCGGATGCAGTTTCCATTCCCGTGATCGCTTCGGGCGGCCTGGCGTCGATGGACGATATCCGCGCCCTGCTCGAGCCGCGCGCGCGCAAGCTTGAAGGCGCCATCGCCGGCCGCGCGATTTACGATGGCCGGCTCGACGTAACCGAAGCCCTGAGACTCATTGGCGACGCCGAGGCCAAGCTTGGCGAAGCCGAGGCCAAGCGCTGATGTTCAAGGTCCGCGTCATTCCCTGTCTCGACGTGAAGGACGGCCGGGTCGTCAAGGGCGTCAATTTCGTCAATCTGCGCGATGCCGGCGATCCGGTCGAAGCCGCGGTGGCCTATGACGCTGCCGGCGCCGACGAGTTGTGCTTTCTCGACATCACGGCGAGCCACGAAAACCGCGACACCATCTACGACGTCGTAACGCGGACGGCGGAAGCCTGCTTTATGCCGCTGACGGTTGGCGGCGGCGTGCGCACGGTCGAGGATATCCGCAAGCTGCTGACCTGCGGCGCCGACAAGGTGTCGATCAACACCGCGGCGGTGACCCGGCGTGCTTTCGTCAAGGAAGCGGCCGAGAAATTCGGCGATCAATGCATCGTGGTCGCCATCGACGCCAAGAAGGTGTCGAAGGATGGCGAGCCGGCGCGCTGGGAGATTTTCACCCATGGCGGCCGCAAGCCGACCGGCCTCGATGCCGTCGATTATGCGCGCGAGGTGGTGTCGCTTGGCGCCGGTGAAATCCTGCTGACCTCGATGGACCGCGATGGCACCCGATCGGGTTTCGACATCGCGCTCACGCAGGCCGTGGCGGACGCCGTGCCCGTGCCGGTCATCGCCTCGGGCGGCGTCGGCAATCTCGATCACATGGTCGCCGGCATTCGCGACGGTCATGCCACTGCGGTACTGGCGGCCTCGATCTTTCATTTCGGCGAATATTCGGTGCGCGAGGCGAAGTTCTATATGGCCAAAGCCGGCCTGCCCATGCGGCTGGATCCATAACGGTATTGGTCGTTCCGGGTCCCGGAATGACGGATATGGTCAGAACTGCTAAAGGACACGTCCGATGACCCAATTCACCCTCGCCGACCTGGAAAAGCGTATCGACGAACGATCGCGGGCGACCGTGGAGCAGTCCTATACGCGTTCGCTGATCGACAAGGGCGCCGCCCACTGTGCCAAGAAAATGGGCGAGGAGGCCTTTGAGACGGCCATGGCTGCCGTGCAGGAAGACAAGAGCCGGCTCGTGTCGGAAGCCGCCGATCTGATTTATCATCTCATGGTGCTGTTGAAGGTGCGGGACGTGTCGCTGGCCGAGGTCGAAGCCGAACTCGACAAGCGCACTGCGCAATCCGGGCACGCCGAAAAGGCATCGCGGCCGAAGGGCTGAGGCAATATGGAACAGCGGGTCGAAGAGAACCTGTCGCCTTACCGCAGCTTCTCGCGCGCGGATTGGGCGGCTTTGCGCGAAGACGCGCCGATGACGTTGACCTCGGAAGAGGTCACGCGGCTGCACTCGCTGCACGATCGACTCGACATGAAAGAGGTCGAGGAAATCTATCTGCCGTTGTCGCGCCTGCTGTCACTTTACGTCACCGCGACGCAGCGGCTGTTTCGCGCGCAGGAGCGCTTCCTCGGCGTTGAAGACGAGAAGATGCCGTTTATCATCGGCGTTGCCGGTTCGGTCGCGGTCGGCAAGTCGACCACGGCGCGCGTGCTGCAGGCGCTGCTCGCGCGCTGGCCAAACTCGCCGCAGGTCGATCTCATCACGACGGACGGCTTTCTGTTTCCGAACGCGGTGCTCGAACGCGAAGGCCTGATGGAGAAGAAGGGATTTCCTGAAAGCTACGACCTGTCGACGCTGTTGCGCTTTCTCTCCGACATCAAAGCCGGGCGCCGTCCGGCGCGGGCGCCGATCTATTCGCATCTGATCTACGACGTGGTGCCGAACCAGTGGGCAGAGGTGAACCGGCCGGACATCCTGATCGTCGAAGGCCTCAACGTGCTGCAGACCGGGCGGCTGCCGAAAGATGGCACGGCCATACCCTTCGTCTCGGATTTCTTCGATTTCTCGGTCTATCTCGATGCCGAGGAAGATGTCCTTAAGGACTGGTATGTCGATCGTTTTCTGACGTTGCGCGGCACGTCGTTCCGCGATCCGAAATCATACTTCCATCGCTATTCGGAATTGTCCGATGCGGAAGCGGCGGAAACCGCGGTGTCGATCTGGGAGCGCATCAATCTCATGAACCTGCATGAGAACATTCTGCCGACGCGGCAGCGCGCCGACCTTATTCTCAAGAAGAATGCGACGCACAAGATCGAGCAGGTTTCGCTGCGCAGGCTTTAGGCCTGCCGATCACGCCGCGCGGCGGCTGAGATCGAAATGCTCGACGTAGCGCTGCTTGATCACCGAGACCGGCAGCACGATCAATACGTCCGTGGTGCCGAATTCGTGGTCCACTACAGCGCCGTCGCCGATATAGGCGCCCAGCCGCAGATAGCCCTTCACCAGCGGCGGCAGCACGCGGAGCGCTTCCTTCGGATCGATCGACTCCTTCGAGATGCGGTTCATCTCGACATAGCGCTGCGGCAGCGCCTGCGCGCGCCATTCTTCCGGCGCGCGGGCATAGTGATGCAGGAACGACAGCGGCAGAGCGAGGCGTTTGGGTTCGGTGCCGTCGAGACTGGCGCAGCCGATCATCACGTCGCAGCGGTTCTGCGTGATGTAGGCGTGGATGCCATGCCAGAGCAGTTCGACCGTGCGCTTGTTGCGATAGGGCGCCAGCACGCAGGAGCGGCCGAGCTCGAGGAATTGCAGGTTGCCGTGGCGCGCGATCAGACCGCTGATGTCGAACTCGCCGGCGGTGTAGAAGCCGCCATGTTCTTCCGCCAGCGCCTGACGCAGCAGGCGGTAGGTGCCGACGACGGCGGGGCGATTGCCGGGCGCACCCTCGCGGGCGGCGTGATCGAGCACCAGAAGGTGATCGCAGATGGCGTCATAGCCGTCGACGTCGCGGCGCGCGAACAGGCGACCCGGATTGGGGATGGCGGCGCCTTCCTGGTAAAAAACGCGGTAGCGCAATTTCTGCGCCTGCCGTACTTCGGCGGCGGTCTGCGCCAGGCGGACTTCGAGCGAACCGATCCGGCCGAGCGTTTGCAGGGGGCGATGGGCGCGCGCCGCCCAGGCCTGCAGGCCGCCATAGGCCTGCAGCGACGAGATCAGGCCAGGCGCCGCGGGAGCCGCGCGCCGGCGGCTGAACAGGTTACGCGTCGGATTCACGCTATCGTTGCGTGCCATGGCAGGACCCTTTTGGATCTTGGTTCATTCTGCGCGAGAATCGCGTTTTCTTCTCGTCAAAGCCGGCGAATCAGCCTTCCCCGCGCCGGTGCGTCGATACACCATGGCAGCGATACGAAATTATGACAGTTTGGGGAAGCTTAGTCAGCCAAGTTTCGTCACGCCGCGATCAATGCTGACCCGGCAAGTCTGGCCAGCTCGTCACGCAGCCGTTGGCGATCCAGCGGCTTGGTGAGGATGCCATCCATGCCGGCGGCGAGACAGGCGGCGCGATCCTCGGCGTAGGCATTGGCGGTAAGGGCGACGATCGGGGTCTTGCGGAAGCATTCCGGTTCGTTCGTCTTGATTTCACCTTCCCGCGTGCGAATGCGGCGGGTGGCTTCAAGCCCGTCCATGCCCGGCATCTGGACATCCATCAGGATCAGATCGAACGGCTTGCGGCTCTCCTGCGCCGAGCCCCAGGCGAGAACCGCGCTGGCGCCCTCGCTGACTGTCGTCACCTGATGGCCGAAGCGCGTGAGCAGGGCGCGCGTGAGCATGACGTTGATCGGATTGTCTTCGGCTAGCAGCACGGAAAGGCCGGCGCCGGCCGGCGCTTCGGCGCGATGATGCGACACGGGCTCGATGGATTTGTTCGGCTCAAACGAATCCCGCGTCAGGAAACGCGCCGCGAGCGAGGCCGCGCGCACAGGCTTGATCAGATAGCCGGTGAAGCCCGCGGCCTTCAGCATCGGCAATTCGGAACGCTCGCTCGGATTAACGAGAACGATGCGGCGCGCGGTGCCGCCGAAATCCGCGCCCGTCGCGATCATCACCCTCGCAAGCGTGACGTCGATGATCAGCGTGTCGACAGGGCCGGACGCCAGATGGTGTGCGGCATCCGCGGCGCTGCCGATCTCGATCTGCGTCGCCACACCCCAGGCGTCGAGCCGCCGCGCCAGCACTTCGGCTTCGACCTGCGTCTTCGACACGATCAGCGCGCTTTGCCCGGCAAGTTCGGGCGGCGTGAATGTGGCGCCGTCGCCGTCGCCGGCTGCGGCCAATGCGACCGTGAACGAGAAAGTGGAGCCTTGTCCCGGCGCGCTGTCGACCGCGAGCGAGCCTTCCATGCGCTCGACGATGCGTTTCGAAATGGCGAGGCCAAGGCCGGTGCCGCCGAATTTGCGCGTCGACGATGTGTCGGCCTGTTCGAAATCGAGGAAGATGCGGGCCTGGTCTTCCGGGGCAAGGCCAATGCCGGTGTCGCGCACGCTGAAGACGACGGCGTTGTCGTTCATGCCGGGCTCGACGATGACGGTGACGCCGCCCGCTTCCGTGAACCTCACGGCATTGCCGGCGAGATTGAGCAGCACTTGACGCAGACGCGCGGCATCGCCCAGCAGCGTGGCCGGCAATCGCTCGTCAACGAAGGAGCCGATATCGATGCCCTTCGCCTGGGCGCGCGGCGCCAGCAATTCGATGGTCTCTTCGACCAGCGGCAGCAGTGCGAAAGGCTTGCAGTCGAGATCGAGCTTGCCGGCCTCGACCTTGGAGAAATCGAGCACCTCCTCGATCAGTGACAGAAGCGTCTCGCCGGAAGCCTTGGCCGCTTTCGCATAATTGAGCTGTTCGGGCGTCAATGGCGTATCGAGCAGCAGATCGGTCATGCCGATCAGGCCGTTGAGTGGCGTGCGGATCTCGTGGCTGACCGTGGCGAGAAAGCGGGACTTGGCCTGGCTGGCGGCTTCGGCAACAGCGCCGGCCTCGACACGGCCGGTCACATCGCGCCCGACGCTCTGGGTTTCGCTGCCGGCGTCGCCGCGCACCGCGACTTCGCGCCACGCGATCCAGCGCGGGCCGTCCGCGCTATCGATCTTCTGATCGTGAGCCCGCGTGCCGTCGGCAAGCAAGCTGATTTCGCCCTGCTCGACGATCGTCAGCGACGCAGGCTTGCCGAGAAGCGCGTCGCGGTCTTGACCGGCGAGCTTGCAATAGGCGTCGTTGGCGTAAGTAAGATTGCCCAGCGTGTCGCGGCGCACGATCACGTCGCCTTGCGCCTCGAGAAGCCCGCGCGCCCGTACTTCGGCCTCGCGCGCCTCCCAGAGCTGGTCCGACAACTCGTCGACGCGCGCTTCGAGGTGCTGCCGCTTGGCTTTGGCCCTGCGCCGAAGCGTCAGCAGCACGACGATGACGGCGCAGGCGATAGCGAACAACGCCCCGGCGCCGATCGCGTAGCTGTGGGGATCGTAGTTGGGGCGGGAGATTTGGATGCCGGCGAGAAAGCCGAGCGCGGCCGAAATGACCGACAAGGTAATGACGGCGGAGCGGCCGAACAGGATCAGCGCCGCGGTGTTACGCGAATGCGGCTTGCGCGGCGGCTTGGGATGTCGGCTTTGTTTCGGCATGGCTGGGGCATATTTCACCTGCCAAATCTTGCCTTTTCATGCGCGCGCGCCGGGTTTCCGTCGCTCGCGTTAAGACTTGGTGAAATTGTTGTTAATGAAGATATTCCAACACTTTAAAATATTGGACTCGACCCGGCCCTCGCGCGCGGCCGCCTGACGCGGCCCATCGTTACGCGGCTCGACGTATGTCGTCGGCAAGCGCGCGGTAGGACAAGGCTTCGGCAAGATGAATGCGGCCGACTTTGTCGGCGCCGTCGAGATCGGCGAGCGTGCGTGCCACGCGCAACACCCGATGATAGCCGCGCGCCGAGAGCTGCATCTGGTCGGCAGCGTCGCGCAATAATTTGCTGCCGCCGGTGTCGGTGCGCGCGATCTGTTCAAGCAGCGGGCCGCTGGCCTGCGCATTGCACCGGATGTGCGGCGCGCCGAGCGCGGCATAGCGCTCGGTTTGGATGTCGCGGGCGCGGGCGACGCGCGCCGCGATGTCGCGGCTGCCTTCGGACGGCGGCGGCAGAATAAGATCGGCGGCGGTCACCGCCGGCACCTCGATGTGCAGATCGATGCGATCGATAAGCGGGCCGGACAAACGTCCCTGGTAGTCGGCGGCGCAGCGCACATTGGGAGCGCGATTGCAGGCGAATCCCGGATCGTTGGCGCGGCCGCAGCGGCAGGGGTTCATCGCGCCAACGAGCATGAACCGCGCCGGATATGTGACGCGATGATTGGCGCGCGCGATCGCGACCTCTCCGGTTTCGAGCGGCTGGCGCAGCGAGTCGAGTACCTGGCCGGAAAACTCTGGCATCTCGTCGAGAAACAGCACGCCGTTATGGGCCAGCGAGATTTCGCCCGGCCGCGCGCGCAAGCCGCCGCCGACCAAAGCCGGCATCGAGGCCGAATGATGCGGCGCGCGGAACGGCCGTTTGTTGGTGAGCGCGCCACCTTCGATCTCGCCGGCGACCGAGGCAATCATCGATACTTCGAGCAACTCGGCCGGCGACAAAGGCGGCAGGATCGACGGCAGCCGTGACGCCAGCATCGATTTGCCGGCGCCGGGTGGGCCGATCATCAGCAGATTGTGGCCGCCGGCCGCAGCGACTTCGAGCGCCCGCTTGGCGCTTTCCTGGCCCTTGATGTCGGCGAGGTCGAGCGCCATGCCGTCGAGTTCGCGAATCTTCGGCACCGGACGCGTCAGCACCTGCGTGCCGCGGAAATGATTCGCGAGCTGGATCAGGGATTGCGCGGCGACGATCTCGATTTCCGGGCTGGCCCAGGCAGCCTCCGCGCCGCAGGCTTGCGGGCAAATCAGACCGTGACCGTGCGCATTGGCGCCGATCGCCGCCGGCAGCACGCCGGCCACGGAAGCGATCGAACCATCGAGGCCGAGTTCGCCGAGCACCATGAATCCGGACAGGGCATCGGGGGGAATGGCGCCGATCGCGGCCATCAGACCGAGCGCGATCGGCAGGTCGTAGTGACTACCCTCTTTGGGCAGGTCGGCGGGGGCCAGGTTGACCGTGATACGCCGCGCCGGCAGCGCCAGCCCGGACGCGATCAGCGCCGCCCGGACGCGTTCCTTGGCCTCGGAAACAGCCTTGTCGGGTAAGCCCACAATATTGAAGGCCGGCAGCCCCGGCGCGACTTGCACCTGCACGTCGACGATGCGGGCCTCGATGCCCTCGAACGCCACCGTCGCCACCCGCTGCACCATGCCGGCCCCCACTTTGCTACCTGTGAGTGTAGCCCAGGTTGTGGAGGGGAACAAGAACATTTGCAGAACGAAACGATTCGTTTACTATCGGGTTGACCAGCCGGACCGAACGCAAAACCAGACGCAAAGACACGGATGACCGCCATGATCGATCGGAAAGCGATGGAAAACGACCTTCTGGAGGCCCGCCGGGCCCGTCTGGAAGCTGAAGCCGCCAATCACGACGTCGAGGAATTGATCTGGGAGCTGCAGCACGTGCAGCTTGGCCGCCAGCGTGTCGTATTTTCGATCGCCGGCTTTGAACAGGACGCGGCCTAGCCGGCGTTCTGTCTGGACAGCGCGAGAATATCCTGACGCGCGGACGACAGGATGGCGTCCGACAATTTTTCATCGTGAACCGCTCGCGCCAGAATAACGGCGCCGACCAGTTCCGACATTTTGGCCAATGCCGTTCGCCGGCGCTGCGCCTTAGTGCGGCCGGGGACGGCCTTCTCCAGCACCTCGATCAAGGGCAGGAGTCCGTCGGTGAAAGCAGCCCGCATTTCGCCGCCCTGCCGCGCAGCATCGACCGCCACCGTCGCAAAGGCACACCCGGTCGCCGGGCTGTCGCGATGCTTGCGCGACAAATACTGATCCACCAGCGCTTCCAATAAATCGCCGCTCACCTTGTCTGCCGCTATCGCGTCGGCAATGCCACGCCAGACCTGCGCCGACTTTGCATTCGCCGCATGGCAGGCCTGCGCGGCGAGATCCTCTTTGGATTCGAACTGACCGTAGAATCCGCCATGCGTTAGATCGGCGGCGCTCATGATATCGGCGAGGCCCACGCCGTGATAACCGCGTTCCCGAAACAGTCGGGCCGCCATTTTGATGACGCGCGCCTTGTTCTCGGCCGCCTGTTCTCTGGTGACGCGCATCGCGTCTCTTTCCCTCTCGCCGCGGGTCGTTCCTGAGTCCGGCTTGACAAATTATATGTCGATCATCATTAATGTACAATAGATGATGACCATCATTTAACCTCCTCTGGTGCTTTGCGCGCCCGGCCCCCCGTCCATCAGGTCTTGCCCATGATATCGACGCCGCTCGCCGCCACGCTGGCCCGCCGCAACGTCCATTACGGATGGGTGGTCGCCGGCACGACCTTCCTCACCATGCTGGTGACCGCGGCGGCGATGGGCGCGCCCGGCGTCCTGATCGTGCCGCTGGAAAAGGAATTCGGCTGGACCGCAGAACAGATCTCGTCGGCGCTCGCCGTGCGTCTGCTGCTGTTCGGGCTGCTCGGGCCCTTCGCGGCCGCGCTGATGAATCGCTTTGGCTTGCGTCGCGTCATCATCTGCGCGCTGACGCTCATCGTCACCGGTTTCGTGCTGTCGCTCGGCATGACGCGCGTCTGGCAATTGATGGTGCTGTGGGGCCTCGTCATCGGCGTCGGCACCGGCATGACAGCGATGGTGCTCGCCGCGACAGTCGCGACACGCTGGTTCACGCATCGCCGCGGCCTGGTGATCGGCATGCTTTCGGCGAGCTCCGCGACCGGCCAGCTTATCGTGTTGCCGCTGATCGCCAGCTTCACCGAAAACTACGGCTGGCGCTTCTCGCTATTGTTCGTCTGCGCCATCCTCGCTGTGACCGCCCTGCTTGTGCTGGCGCTGATGCGCGACCGGCCGGCCGATCTCAATCTGCCGCTGTACGGTGAAGCGCACATCACACCCGCGCCCGCGGTCGGTGTCGGCCTGATGTCCCTGATGCAGGCGCCGCTGCTCGCGCTCAAGGAAGCTTCGCGCACCGGCGTGTTCTGGATTCTGTTCGCCACCTTCTTCATTTGCGGTCTCAGCACCAACGGTCTGGTCCAGACCCACTTCATCGCCATGTGCAGCGACTACGGCATCGCCGCAGTGACCGCCGCGAGCGTACTGGCGCTGATGGGCGCGTTCGATTTCGTCGGCACCATCGGGTCCGGCTGGCTGTCGGATCGCTTCGATAATCGCTGGTTATTGTTCTGGTACTACGGCCTGCGCGGCCTGTCGCTGCTCTACCTGCCGTTCACGACCTTCACGTTCTACGGCCTGTCGCTGTTCGGCCTTTTCTACGGGCTCGACTGGATCGCCACCGTGCCGCCGACGGTAAAGCTCTCGGCCGATCGCTTCGGCCGCGAGAAAGCAGGCATGATATTCGGCTGGATATTCTGCGGACATCAGCTCGGCGCCGCAACGGCGGCCTATGGCGGCGGTTTAATCCGCACCGAATATTCGAGCTATCTGCCGGCTTTCTTCATCGCCGGCGCATTCTGCCTGCTCGCCGCCACCCTCGCACTGTTCATCAGCCGCCCGCGCGCCGCGCGTGGCGCCGCGCAGCCTGCGTGAAGGCACGCGGCTGCCGCCGTCACGGCGGTCGCCGGCTTATGGTCAAGGCATCGTTAAGCGATGGCTTAACCTAGGTGTCTTAATTCAACTGAAGATATATTTTGGTGGAGAATTAACGTCGGGGGTGTCTAGTCGGTCGCACGTACTCAATTGCGAGTGAGCCGTGACCAGTCCCCCGAATTTTTCAATTCACGCGCTGCAGACCGAAGTTCTCGAAGCGATGGTCACGGGCGAGCGCTTCGAATCCATCGCGGTCCGGCTTTGCCAGCGCGCCGAAGAGCTGGCGCCGGGCGCCACCTGCTCGATCGTCGGCATCACGGGCGACGGCAGAATCAAGCCGGTCGCCGCGCCGAGCCTGCCGGCCAGTTACTCCGAGGCGATCAACGGCGTCGAGATCGGGCCCGCGGTCGGCTCCTGCGGTACGTGCGCCTATCTCGGCGAGCCGGTCGAGGTCGAGGATATCTCCACCAGTCCGCTATGGGCGCCGTTCAAAGAGCTGGTGTTGCCGCTCGGGCTTGAGGCGTGCTGGTCGTTTCCGATCAAAACGCGCGATGGCCGCGTCGCGGCGACGTTCGCATTCTACTTCAACGAAAAACGCGGTCCGACCGCGGTCGAACGTTCGATCGTCAATACCTGCGTGCATCTCTGCTCGATCGCGATCGAGCACGCTTTGACGCAAAAGCGCAATCACGCGCTGGCCTACTACGATCAGCTCACCGGCCTGCCGAACCGCCGCAGCTTCGACGACATGATGTTCGACCGAATCGTCTCGATGGATCCGGCATTCGGCCTTCTCGTCATCGACATCGACAATCTCAAGATCGTCAACGACACGATGGGTCACGTGGTCGGCGACAGTCTCATCCAGGAAGTCGCGGCGCGGCTGACCGAGCTTGTGCCGAACGGCGCGTGCCGTATCGGCGGCGATGAGTTCGCGGTGCTGGCCGATGGCTGCCGCGACCACGCCGAACTGGCCGCGACCGCGGACAAGATCGTCGCCGCGATGCGGTCATCGTTCGAGTGCGGCGGCTACACCATCATCCCGCAAATCACGATGGGCGGCGTGGTCTACGAACTCGACGGCGTCGATCCGGAGCTGCTGCGTCAGAACGCGGATTTCGCGCTCTATCACGCCAAGACCGTCAACCGCGGCGGCTACGAAATGTTCGCCCGCGATCTGCGGACGTCGATCGCCATGCGGATGTCGACGATCCGCACCGTCGGCGACGCGCTCAATGAAGAGCGGGTGCTGCCGTTCTACCAGCCGCTCATCGCCTTGAGCGACGGCGCGATCCATGGCTTTGAAGCGTTGGCCCGCATCCGGCTCGACAACGGCAACATCATTTCCGCCGGCCAGTTTCAGGCGGCGCTTTCGGATGCGAGCACGGCCTTCCGCCTCACCGACCAGATGCTCACGCACATCGCGCGCGACATGCGCGGCTGGCTCGATGCCGGCATCAACGTCAAGCATGTCGGCATCAACCTCTCGACCGCCGACTTCCATCGCGGTGATCTGGAGCAGCGCCTCGCCAATGCCTTTGAAGCGGCCAGCGTTCCGCTCGACCGCCTTGTGCTTGAGGTCACCGAAGGCGTCTTTATGGACGGCAGCGACGCCAAGGTCGTCCGGGTCATCGAAAAGCTCAGGAAAAAAGGGCTCACGGTGGCTCTTGACGATTTCGGCACCGGCTTTGCGTCATTGACGCATCTGATCCGGTTTCCCGTCGACACCATCAAGATCGACAAATCCTTTGTCGATCGGATGTTGACTGACCGGCCGAGCCAGATGGTCGTGGAGTTGCTGATCGATCTGTCGCGCAAACTCGACATGCATATCGTCGCCGAAGGCATCGAAACGCAGGCGCAGGCGGGGTGGCTCAGGGCCCTGGGTTGCCAGACCGGGCAAGGCTACTTCTTCGGCAAGCCGGTCGACGTCGTCGCGACGACAAAACTGCTGCGCGAATGGCAGCCGAGCCAGGCCTACGGCAAAGCCATGCAAAAACGCAGCGCGTAGGGCCTTCCGGTCAGCCCTTCCGCTTCTTCTCGATCACGTCCCACACCAGCGCGGCCGCGTCGGGACCGCCGAGATTCTTCACGGCGCGAATGCCGGTCGGCGAGGTGACGTTGATCTCGGTAAGCCAGTCGCCGATCACATCAATGCCGACAAAGATCATGCCGCGCTCGACCAGCGCCGGCTTGAGCGTGGCGATGATTTCGCGCTCGCGCGGCGTCAGGTCGGTCGCCTTCGGCGAGCCGCCGCGCACCATGTTGGAGCGCAGGTCGTCCTCGGCCGGCACGCGATTGACCGCGCCGGCAAACTCGCCGTTGACCAGAAGGATGCGCTTGTCGCCCTGCTTCACGGCGGGGAGAAATTTCTGGACCACCCAAGGCTCGCGGAATGTCACGGAAAACATGTCGTAAAGCGAGCCGAAATTGAGGTCTTCGCGCGTGACGCGGAAGACGCCGCCGCCGCCATGGCCGTAGAGCGGCTTCATCACGATGTCATCATGCGTGGCGCGGAACGCCTTGATCTCGGCGAGGTCGCGCGTGATCAGGGTCGGCGGCATCAGCTGCGGAAAGCTGGTGACCAGGATTTTCTCAGGCGCGTTGCGTACCTCGGCCGGGTCGTTCACCACCAGGGTCCTGGGATGAATGCGCTCGAGGAAATGAGTGGTCGTGATGTAGGACAGGTCGAACGGGGGGTCCTGGCGCAGCAGGATGACATCGAAGCTGTCGAGCGGCACGCGCTCCGCCTCGCCGAGCGAGAAATGATCGCCGGCCTGATCGCGAACGGTCAGCGGTTCGACCCGTGCATAAAGCCGGCCGTCGAGTTGGGCCATCCGGTCGGGGGTGTAGTAGCTGAGCGAGTGGCCGCGCGCCTGGGCTTCCAGCAGCAGGGCGAAGGTGGAGTCGCCCTTCACGTTGATCCGCGCGATCGGATCCATCTGCACGGCGATTTTCAGCGTCATTGCGGGGCTTTCCGGCGCGTCCGGCAGGGCGCCAAAGGTTAAGGAAAACAGATCGTTAACGTATTCCGGCGAGTATAGCGGAACCCGGATTTATGCTGCGCAGGATGGGCCCGCAAGTGACTTTGCCGAAGCTTTCGATCGCCACCAAGCTTTACGCGATCTTCGCATTGATGGCCATTACGGCGCTGGCGCTGTCCGGCTCGGCCGTCATCAATGCCCGGCACTATGCCGTCCTGACCGGCGCCTATGAATCCTCGAATTCCGGGATGCAGAACATCGAGCGCATCAACGGCTTGATCTACGCCGTCGTCGCCGAGTCGCGCGGCATTTACATGCCGAACGACGACGCCAGCCGCAAACAGTTCATCGACGGCCTCGGCAATTTCCTCGACAAGATCGAAGGACTCATGGTCGCCTGGAAGAAAACCGTCCGTGAAGATGACACGGCGTTGTTCGACCAGTTCTCCAAGCGCGTGGCCGAGTTCGTCGCCTACCGGCGCGAACTGGTTCGCCTGGCGACCGACGTCAGTCCGCACGCGGCGCGCGAATGGGGTGAGGCCAGCCGCGAGTCGCGCAAGGGGCTCAATTCCGACTTGCGCGCGCTCACGGAGCATTACGCCAGGAAAGCCGACAGCGCGTTCGATCGCATCAATGGCGACATCGATCAGAGCGTGCGCTGGCTCGCTGTGTTCGCGGCGCTCGCCGCCTTGGCGACCGTCGCTCTGCTGTTCATCGCGCGCGGCATCGTCAAGCCGTTGACGGCCATCACGCGCGTGACTGAATCGGTTGCCGGCGGCGCACAGGTCACCTCGATCCCGTTCAGCGATCGCAAGGATGAGATCGGCGCCATGGCGCGCTCGATCGAAGTCTTCCATCGCGCGATGATGCATAATCGCGAACTCAACCAAACCGTCCTGCAGGACGCCGAGTGTCGCGCCGCGCGGCAGCGCGAGATCAATCAGGAAATCGCCCGCTTCTCCGCCGAGGTCGAGCTGACCTTGTCGGAACTGGGCCAGATCTCCGATCAGATGCTCTCGGCCTCGACTCAGCTCGCCGGCGCCGCCGATGGGGCAACGATCAAAACGACACGCGCCGAGCAGACGTCGACCGAGGCTTCAGCCAACGTCCGCGATATCGCGTCCGCGGCCGACGAATTGTCGGCGTCGGTCAACGAGATTGATCGCCAGGTCGCGCAATCGAATGCAATTGCGTCCAAGGCCGTGAGCGAAGCCGGCCACACCAATCTGGCGGTGAAGCAGCTCGGCGAGGCGGCGACCCGAATCGGCGATGTGGTGAAGCTGATTACCGACATCGCCGAGCAAACCAACCTCCTCGCGCTCAACGCCACCATTGAGGCGGCGCGCGCCGGAGAGGCCGGCCGCGGCTTTGCGGTGGTTGCGGGTGAAGTGAAGGCGCTCGCCGGTCAGACCAGCCGCGCCACCGAGGAAATCAGCGCGCAGATAGCCGGCATGCAACGCGCCACCGCGACATCGATCGAAGCGATCAACACCATCGAGCACACCATCCGCGAGATCGGCAACATTTCGAGCGCGATCGCCGCGGCCGTCACCGAGCAGGGCGCGGCCACCAGCGAGATCGCGCGCAGCGTCGAGACTGCGGCGCAGCGCACGGTGGAGACGGCCCGGGAAGTCAATCTCGTCGGCGCCGCGACCGCCGACACGCGCGCCAGCGCCACCACGGTGAAGATCGTGGCCGACGATCTGGGCCAGGTCGCCGCGCGCATTCGCGGCCAGGTCGACCAGTTCTTCGAACGCCTGAGTGCGTAATCCGTCACCTCAGGATGACGGCTAGGTCTCAAACGCACCCTGAATGTGCTGCGGCAGTTTGCCAGGCGCGATCAGGATGGCGTCGAAGCGCAAATCCCTGAACGTGACGGCGGGATGTTGCGACAGCCAGATTTCGGCTGCCGCGGCGATGCGTGCGCGCTGGCGCGGCGTCACCGATTCCGCGGCGTCGTCGAGCGACGCCCGCGCCTTGACCTCGACGAAGATGATGGTGTGCCGGCGCCCCGCGACGATGTCGATCTCGCCGGCGGCGCTGCGGTAGCGCCGCGACAGGATGCGATAGCCTTTGCCGATCAGCCAGGCGGCGGCAAGGCTTTCGGCCGAGATGCCGCGATTGAAAGCGGCCTGCCGTTCCGGACTGGCTTCGGCCTTCTGCGCTTTCGGACGCAAGCCCGGTACGCGCGGATGGCGCGGAAGCGGAGGCGATGTCCTGTCGTCTTTTGCCATCAGCCGCCGCCGCTGTCTTTGGCGAGCTCAAGCGCGCGTTGATAGACGTCGCGACGCGCGCGGCCGGTCGCGGACGCGACTTCGCCGACGGCATCCTTGACCGATACGCGCGCAAGTGCGTCGCGCAACATGGCATCGATATCGCTGTCGGCGGTTTCCTGTTCGGCGGGCGGCGCGATGACGATGACGATCTCGCCGCGGGTCTCGCCGCCGTTTTCATAATCGCGGGCCAGCGCGGCGAGGTCGCCGCGCTTGACCTCTTCATGCAGCTTGGTGAGCTCGCGGCACACCGACGCCTGGCGGGCCCCGAGACCGCTGGCCAGATCGGCGAGCGAAGCGGCGAGGCGAGGGCCGCTCTCGAACAGCACGAGCGTCGCCGGGATCGTGGCGAGCCCGGCGATGCGCTTCTGCCGCGCCGCCTGCTTCGGCGGCAGGAAGCCTTCAAAGAAGAATCGATCCGTCGGCAGCCCGGCGAGTGACAGCGCGGTGAGCACGGACGACGCGCCGGGTACGGCGGTGATCACATGACCCGCCTCGATCACGGCCTGCACGAGCCGGTAGCCGGGATCGGACACCAGCGGCGTGCCGGCGTCCGATACAAGCGCCACAGACTCGCCCTCGCCAAGCCGCGCCATGATCTTCGGCAATGCCTCGTCCGAATTGTGCTCGTGATAGGCCATCAGCGGCGTCGCTACGCCAAAGCGCTCCGTCAGTTTGCGGGTGACGCGGGTGTCCTCGCAGGCGATGCAGTCGGCGGCTGCGAGCGTCGCCAGCCCCCGCAGGCTGATGTCGCCCAGATTGCCGATCGGCGTCGCCACAAGGTACAGGCCAGCCTCGAGCGCGGACGCCTCGATGTCCGTGCCGAACGGTGAGTACAGCCGCGATGTCTTCCGGTCAGAGGTCATGAGCGCACTCTAGCGCGCCCATCCGGTCGTGCGCGGCGTTTGCGCGGTGTTTTTGCGCGGCAATCGGCGTTTGACGCGTTCCGGGGCGCAATTCCGTCTTGCGCAGAATGTCGAATTCCCTCATCTTTTCATGATCTTAACTTTTGCGGGACAAACTGGTCTTTAGGGGCTAGGACTGACACATATCCGTCGCGCACGAGGGAACGGGGTTCTTGGCAACGCAGGCTGAAAGGCAGGGCGCGACGCGGCGCCGTATTTTCGCGGTGGCTGGCGTCACCGCGATTTCATTGGCGCTGGCCGCCTGCACCGGCGGCTCGTTCGATCGCCTGGGCGGCAACGAGACGCCGCCAGCGGGAGAGCCCGCGCAGCCATCGCAGATCGGCAGCGGACAGATCCGCGTCGGACTCATCCTGCCCTTGTCGGCGCAAGGCAATGCCGGCGTCGCGGCGACCTCGATGAAAAACGCCGCCGAAATGGCGCTCGCCGAATTCAAGGAGCCGAACATCCAGCTCCTGGTGAAGGACGATGGCGGCTCGCCGCAAGGCGCGCAGGCTGCTGCCCAGCAGGCGCTCGCCGAAGGTGCCGAGATCATCGTCGGGCCGCTGTTCGCGCAATCGGTCAGTGCCGTCGGCGCGGTGGCGCGTCAGCGCAATATTCCGGTGATCGCCTTCTCGACCGACGCCAGCGTGGCGTCACGCGGCGTCTACCTTCTCAGCTTCCTGCCGGAATCGGACGTCAAGCGCATCGTCGATTTCGCCGTGTCACGCGGCAAGCGCTCGTTCGCCGCGCTGCTGCCGGACAATGCCTATGGTTCGGTGGTGCAGGCCGCCTTCCAGCAGGAAGTGTCACGTCGCGGCGGCCGTGTTGTCGCGCTTGAAAAGTATCCGCTCGATCCGGCGCAGATGGGCGAAGCGGCGCGCCGTATTGCCCGGGCTGCGGGCCAGGCTGATTCGATCTTCATTCCCGATGGCGCCGATGCCGTGCCGCAAGTGGTGGCGCAGCTTCAGGCCAGCGGCGTGAACCTCAAGCGCGTGCAGCTGCTCGGCACCGGTCTATGGGACGATCCCCGTATTTTTCAAACGCAGGCGCTTGACGGCGGCTGGTATGCGGCGCCGGAGGTCGCGGGCTTCCGCAGCTTCGCGCAACGTTATCGCACGCGCTACGGGCAGGATCCGGTGCGCACCGCGACACTGGCTTATGATGCGGTGGCTTTGGTCGCGGCGCTGGTGAAGACGCAAGGCGCGCAGCGCTTCAGCGAGCAGATTCTCACCAATTCATCCGGCTTTGCCGGCATTGACGGCGTGTTCCGCTTCAAGACCGACGGCACCAACGAACGCGGCCTTGCCGTGCTGCGTGTCGCGCCCGGCGGCGGCCAGGTCGTCGGCCCCGCGCCGAAGGCGTTTTAAGCCCATCGTTGTTCCGGGGCGCGAGCGAAGTTCGCGAACCCGGAAGAAACTGACCTAGAGATTGCGTCTGGATTCCGATCCATCGCCTGGCGACGGACCGGAATGACTAAGCCGCCAGATCGGCCACCACCGCATCGAGCAGCGGGAAGCCCGACGGCGTCACGCGCAGATAGCCATTGTCCATGGTCTCGACCGCGCCGCCATCCATCAGGAAGGCGAGCCGCTTCGGATCGAGCGTGCGGCCCGACAAAGCCGCGAAGCGCTTGGGGTCGATGCCTTCGGTCAGCCGCAGCCCCATCAGCAGGAATTCGTCGGCGACTTCGCCGGGCTGCAGTTTCTCATCGACCGTGAGACCAATGCCATTGGCATCGACCAGATCGAGCCAGGCCTCCGGCTTGCGCTCCGTCTCCGTCGCGTAGCGCCGGCCGTCGACATTGAGGCGGCCATGCGCGCCGGGGCCGACGCCGGCATATTCATGACCGCGCCAGTAAACCAGATTGTGCCGGCACTCGGCGCCGGGCCGTGCGTGATTGGAAACTTCATAGGCCGGCAGGCCGGCATCGCCGCACACCGCCTGCGTCAGATCGTAGAGATCGCGCGCGAGGCCTTCTTCCGGCACGATCAGCTTGCCGGCCTTGTGCAGGCCGAAGAACGGCGTGCCCGGCTCGATGGTGAGCTGATAGAGCGACAGATGCTCAGCCGCTTCCGCGATGGCGCGATTGAGTTCGATCGCCCATGATTCGATGGTCTGCCGCGGCCGCGCATAAATGAGATCGAACGAATAACGGTCGAAGATCGAACGCGCGACCGCGATGGCGGCGAGCGCTTCGTCCGCCGTGTGCAGGCGGCCGAGTTCTTTCAACGCCTGATCGTCGAGCGCCTGCACGCCGAGCGACACGCGGTTGACGCCGGCTGCGCGATAGCCGCGAAAGCGCGTCGCTTCGACGCTGGTCGGGTTAGCCTCGAGCGAAATCTCCGCGTCGCCGGCCAGCGTCCAGTGTTTGCCGATCGAATTGACGATGCCTTCGACGGTCGAGGGCTGCATCAGCGACGGCGTGCCGCCGCCGAAGAATACGGTCGATACGTTGCGGCTGCCAATGCGGGCGGCGGTGGCCGCGATCTCGCTCTCGATGGCGCGCAGGTAGCGCGTCTCGTCATAGCCGCCACCGTGGCGGACGTGGCTGTTGAAGTCGCAGTACGGACACTTCGACAGGCAGAACGGCCAGTGGATGTAGACGGCGAAGTCCTGAACCGGGACGTTTTGCGCCGGCGCGACGATGTTGGTTAACGACATATTAAGAGTATAGGCGCGCGAGGCCCCGGCCGCCAGTCAAGTCGTAAAGTGGCTGCGGACAAGTATTTAAAATTGTAACGAATTTACCGCTGCAAACAGGCGGCCGCGAGTTTCACGAAAGCCCGTGCACGGTGCGACAGCCCCATGCCTTTCGGCGGCAGGCCGTGCTTTTCCACCGCCGTCATCTCGCCGAAGGTGCGTTCATGACCGAAGGGCATGAATACGGGGTCGTAGCCGAAGCCGGCAGTTCCCTTGGGTGGCCAGACGACGACGCCATCGACACGGCCTTCGAATTCTTCGACATGCCCATCCGGCCAGGCGAGGCACAGCGCGGCGATGAAGTGCGCGCTGCGCTGCTCGGGCGTCGTCGCTCCTTTCTCGATCAGCAGCGTCTGGATCTTGTTCATGGCGCCGCGAAAGTCCTTGTCGGGCCCGGCCCAGCGCGCCGAATAGATGCCGGGCTCGCCGCCGAGCGCATCGACGCATAAACCGGAGTCGTCGGCGAAGGCTGCTTGTCCCGTCGCTGTCGCGGCGGCCATCGCCTTGATGCGCGCGTTTGCCGCGAAGGTCTTGCCGGTCTCTTCGGGCTCGGGAAGATTGAGTTCGGCCGCCGATTGCGCGGCGACGCCGTAAGGCGCGAGCAGGTCGCGCATTTCGGCAAGTTTGCCGGGGTTGTGCGTGGCGATGACGACGGAGCCGGAAAGCTGACGTACGGTCATGAATTATCCGACGGCCATCTTCTGCAGTTCGATCAGCTTGCCGGTGCCCTTGCGCGCCAGCGCCAGCAGCGCGAGCAACTGTTCTTCGCTGAACGGCTCTTTCTCGGCGGTGCCCTGCACTTCGATGATGTTGCCATTGCCGGTCATGACGAAATTGGCGTCGGTATCTGCTTCCGAATCCTCGGCATAATCGAGGTCGAGCACGGCCGTACCCTTGAACACGCCGCACGACACCGCGGCGACGTGGTCGCGCAGCACCTTGGCGTCGCCCTTGAACATGTCGCGCGCCTTCATCCAGGCCAGACAATCCGCGAGCGCCACCCAGGCGCCGGTAATCGAGGCCGTGCGCGTGCCGCCATCGGCCTGGATGACGTCGCAGTCGATCGTGATCTGGCGTTCGCCGAGCGCCTGAAGGTCGACAATGGTGCGTACCGAGCGGCCAATCAGGCGCTGGATTTCGACGGTGCGGCCGCCCTGTTTGCCGGATGAGGCTTCGCGACGGGTGCGGCTGTGGGTGGCGCGCGGCAGCATGCCGTATTCGGCGGTGACCCAGCCCTTGCCCTGGCCCTTGAGCCACGGCGGCAGACGCTCCTCCAGGCTGGCGGTCACCAGCACGTGGGTTTCGCCGAATTTCACGAAACAGGAGCCCTCGGCATATTTCACCACACCGCGTTCCAGCGATACGGCGCGCATCTCGTCGGGCTGGCGCTGGCTCGGTCTCATGAGATTGGCTCCTGTTCGTAGCGAATATTCGGCTGTTGTTGGCCAGGACTTTTACGGAGCGATGCCCGATACGGCAAGGGCTGGCTCCGGGGTCCCTGACTTTACGACTCTGAAAGATTGCTATTTCAGAATGGGTGAAGCTGCGTGACGGCCCGACGGCTATAGCGACCCAGCCGCACAAGGAGCGCTGCGTCCGATGAAATTGTCTTCTGCCCCGCGCTATTCATTCATGCAAAAGGCCGCACATTGGGTGCTGCTTGGCCTCTGTATTTCTCAATTTCCGACCGCCTATGCGATCCAGAGAACGCACATGGCCGGCCCTTTCGGCATTGTGCCCACACCACTCGATTTGTTTCTTCACAATGTTCACGCATGGAGCGGCTGGACAATTCTGCTACTGGCGATCTTTCTGCTCGCTGCTCGCATGGTCAGGGGGGCGCCGGAGTTGCCTTCCGGCATGAGTGCGTGGCAGCGCTGGTCCGCCAATGTCGTGCATGGCAGCTTCTACGGACTAGTGTTAGCGCTGGCTGTAACAGGCACGGGCACGATGTATCTGACGCGAACGCTTGCACCGTTCCACATCATACTGACCAAATTGGGTATAGGCCTTGTAATTGCCCACGTGCTGGCGGTCATGTGGCATCAATTCGTGCGTCGCGACGGGCTACTTCTGCGTATGCTGCCGCAACGTAGAATTGCCACGGCTCGGCGCCCTTGTTCGACGGCCGAGTCTGGAGTCGTCGACAAATCGCTGGAACGGTAAGATGCAGGCCACGAACGAAGTGCGCGGCCCGCATCTCCTGATCGTTTTTACTTCGCCTTTTCGATCTTGGTCACCGTGAACTGGCCATTGACTTGTTCGGCGTCAAATTTGATCTTGTCGCCCGGCTTGACTGCCGTCAGCATCGCCGGGTCCTTGACGCGGTAGACCATCGTCATTCCATCGTCCATGTCGAATTTCTTCATCGGACCATGTTTGATCGTCATCTTGCCGGCCGATGCATCGATTTTCTTGACCTCGCCATCGGTCAAGACCTGCGCGAATGCGACCGACGTCGTTGCGCCGATCGTCACGATAAAGAGCGCGGCCGCGGCTCCGCGGAACATCTTGTTCATTGCTTTTTTCCCTGCTCGGTGTTTGCTATACGCTGTTTCACGACGATTTTGCCTTGCATCCCGGCTTCGCGATGTCCCGGAATTAAGCAGGCGAATTCGTATTCGCCCGTCTTGGTGAATTGCCAAAGCAATTCGCCGTTCTTGCTCGCGCCGAGGCGTTTGGCATTTGGGTCGTCGTGCTCCATCTCCGGATATTTCATCATCAGCGCGGCGTGTTTGTCGTTGTCCTTGGTCGTCGCCAGAACGAACTCGTGGTCGAGCTCGCCCTTGTTTTGCAGAACGAACTTTATCTGTTCGCCACGGCTAACTTCCACACGGTTGCTGCTGAAGGCCATTTTGCCGTCGCTTTCGTGCATCGAGATGACGACGGTGCGTGCCGGCTTCTTCGGGTCGCCGGGTTGTCCGGCCGAAAAGCCGCTGTGGCTGTGACCCGGCGCTCCCGGCCCGGCAGATACCGGTCCCGCCAGAACGGTGAAAGAAAGCGCGAGCGCCGAAAGAGTAATTGATCGAGCCATTTCCATTCTTCTCCAGTCTGTTTGAGTGTTGGTTCAGTCAGTTTGTCGTCTTACGCCTGGAATACTTACGCACACGAGCGGCTTTCGGCCGCGTCGTCAGTCTTGATCGCCGTGACCGCTCATTCGCGGTTTGACGACCTTGAAGTCCGCGTTGCTTCTGCCGGAACTTGTGTCGCTCTTGCGAACCGGCTGGTCGGACACCGGGCCTTTGACTTCGTGGGCGACGGTGCCGGGCGGATGCGCGTAGGGGCCGGGGTCTTTGTATTCGCCAGGCGCCAGGCCTTCGCGCACTTTAACCACCGAGAACATGCCGCCCATTTCCAGCGGGCCATATTGGCCAAAGCCTGTCATCATCGGCAGCGTGTTGTCCGGCATCGGCATTTCCATCGATCCCATCTCCGCCATGCCATCCGAACCCATCGGCATATAGTCGGGCATGAACTTGCGGATAGCCTTCGTCAGGTCGGCTTGTGGCGTGCCGATGAAGGTTTTCACGTCATGCCCCATCGCGTTCATGGTGTGATGCGACTTGTGGCAATGGATCGCCCAGTCGCCGGGCTCGTCGGCGACGAATTCGATGGCCCGCATGCCGCCGACCGGAATGTCGGTCGTGACCTCGGGCCAGCGCGCGCTTTCGCGAACCCAGCCGCCATCGGTGCCGGTGACTTCGAAATGCGGCCCGTGCATGTGAATCGGATGGTTTGTCATGGTGAGGTTGCCGACGCGGATGCGCACGCGGTCTCCTTTGCGCACGACCAGCGGATCGATGCCGGGAAAGACGCGACTGTTCCACGTCCATAAATTGAAGTCGGTCATCGTCATTACCTTGGGCAAGGACGTTCCGGGTTCGATGTCGTAGCTCGACATCAGAAACACAAAGTCGCGATCGACCTTGTTGAAGGCCGGGTCTTTCGGATGGACGACGAAGAAACCCATCATGCCCATCGCCATCTGCACCATCTCATCGGCATGCGGGTGATACATGAAGGTGCCGCTTCGTCTGGCGACGAACTCGTAGACGAATGTCTGTCCCGGCTTGATATGCGGCTGTGTCAAACCGCCGACGCCATCCATGCCGTTCGGGAGGATCATGCCGTGCCAGTGCACGGTGGTGTGCTCCGGCAGTTTGTTCGTGACGAAAATGCGCAGTTTGTCGCCTTCGACGCATTCGATCGTCGGACCGGGCGATTGACCGTTGTAGCCCCAAAGTCTGGCGGTCATGCCCGGCGCAAACTCGCGCTGAACGGGCTCGGCGACGAGATGAAACTCCTTCCAGTCGCCGTTCATGCGCCACGGCAGCGACCAGCCGTTGAGCGTGACGACCGGGTGAAACTCCGGTCCGTCGGAAGGCTTGGGCGGCGGCTGCATCACCGGCGAATTGCTGATGACTGCTTCCGGAATGTTGGCCGCCTGCACGCGGCCGCTGACGGCGGCGGCGCCGGCGAGCAGAACCGAGGAGCCCAAAAGATTACGTCTTGAGATCATTGTTGTTCTCCTTTCAATGGCCTTCGGCCTCGACCGGCGCGGACGCGGCCGACGAATCCGTTTCGGAGCTGGATGAGCCGCCGCCTATAATCGCGGCTGACAGCTCCGTGCTGGCGACCCAGAAGTCGCGCCGGGCTTCAACCGCGGCGACCTGCGCGACGATTTGCTGCCGCATATCGGCGAGCAGCGTGAACACATCGACCTGCATCGCGCCGTAACGCAGCATCTGTTCGTCGGACATCGTCTTGCGCAACGGCAAAACATCGCGCTGATAGCGCAGCGCGATATCGTGACTGAGCCGATAGCCGCGATAGGCCTCGCGGGCCTGCGAGCGCACGTCGATCGCCTTTTGGGCAAGGCGATTGACGGCCTGCATGTAGGTTTGCTCGGATTCGCGTACGCGCGCCTCGCCGAAATCGAAAAGCGGTACTTCGAATTTGACGGTGAAGCCGCGGCTATGCGCATGTTCGCCGCCGTCCTTGTTGTCGACGATCTTGTCTGCGTAGCCAGCTTCCAGCACGTTGACGAAACGTGTTGCGCTGGAGAGCCCGTATGACCTCGCCAGCGCTTCGACGTCGGCGCGCGCCATTTGAAGATCGACACGTTCGTCGAGAGCCTTTTGTTCGGCTGCGTTCAAGGCCGGCGAACGCGAAGGCAGGTTCGGCAAGGCTGCCGGCAGTCTGAAACCGAGATCGGCCCCCGAGAAACCGAGCGCGCGGATCAGGCGCTCGCGCTCGGACGAGGCGCGCAATTCGGCACGCGCGAGATCGGTTGACAACTCGGCGTGCAACACTTGCTGGCGCGACAGGTCGAGTTTGCTCATCGCGCCGCTTTCGCCCATGCGCCGTGCCAGATCGGCGGACGTGGCGGAGGCGGCGCCGGCGTCCTTGAAAAGCTTCACGACTTGTTGCGCGGCAACGGCGCGGTAGTAGGCACGCCGTGTCTCGGCGGCGACACGTAGTGTTTCCAGAGCGGCGGTCAGTTGCGCCTGTCGGAAGCGCGAATTGGCGATCTCGGTCCGCGCCGGCAGCGTCGCCAAGGCAAGGACGTTGCCGACGATCTGCCGCTCAAGTTCGATCTCGTGCGGTCCTGACAGGCGCGTGATGTCGATTGACGGCCGTGGCGGCAACGACTGCTGCACGCGAACCGCATCGGCAACGCCCAGTGCGTTGTAGGACGCTTGCAGACCGCGATTGTTGACAAGCGCGATCTGTACGGCGGCATCGGCGGACAATGGCCGCTTGAGCAGCCTGTCGATGCGCGCGCGTGCCGTGGCCGCGTCTTCGTCGCTGCGCAGCGCGACGATGTCCTTGCGCAAATGGCGTCCGGCGATGTCGGCCGGCACGCTCATGCCGCCGTCGGGTGCGAGCGCCGCGCAGGCCGGCAAGGTCAGTACGGTTGTGAGCAGCAGGGCGCGGTTCGCAAAGCGCCATAGCGTCGCCCGCCGCCAGAAGGCAGCCGGCCGCGAACAATGTCGGGTTGGCATCGCATATCCTCATCCGTCGAATTGATGACGGCGCACCGCGGCTCTCAAGCCGGGGCGGCGCCGATGCTCAAAGCGGCGTGAGGTTGCGTGGCGGCCGGTCGATAGGGCTGGAACCGTGACCGAGCAGGTAGACGGCGAGCGGCTGGATTACTTCCGAAACATGCGATGCCGGTTCGACGATTGCCACGTGAGCCGGAGCGAGTCCCGTGAAGCAGAAGGTGCCGCAGCACTTGGAGGCGATGCCGGGATGGTCAGCCGCCGGTTGATTGGGCGAAGCGGCGTCACGCTCACTGTGTTGGGAGTCGGCGTGATGACCGCTGGCGTGGTGAGAGCCGGCAATCTGACGCACCTCGGAAATCGTGGGGCAATGCGGGTCAGCGGCGGCCAATGCGAAGGCGGCGGCCGGCGCGGCAATACCCATGGCATAGAAGACGAGCGCGACAATTGCCGCCTTCCTCCGCCAGGAACTGGTAAACAAGGCCAACATACCGATCGCAAATACCGTCCAGGGAACCGTTGCAGGGACAAATTGGCATTGTTGCCGGGTGGACCGCAAGTCTGACTTGATCAAGCGGGCAACGATGTCCAAATTTGGGCTGTGATGACAGGGAGTTATTAGTGGCTTCGCACGACGTCCCGATCGGCGCTTCGCAGGTGAGCCTTGCCGCGCTCAATGAGCGCTCGCGCGAGATCTTCCGCTCGATCGTCGAAAGCTACCTGACCACCGGTGAGCCGGTCGGTTCGCGCAATCTGGCGCGCATCCTGCCGATAACCCTGTCGCCGGCCTCGGTGCGCAATGTGATGTCGGATCTGGAGCAGCTTGGTCTTGTTTTCGCGCCACATACTTCGGCGGGGCGGCTGCCGACCGAACTGGGCCTGCGTTTCTTTGTCGATGCGCTGATGCAGGTCGGCGATCTCACCGAAGACAACCGCCGTTCCATCGAGGCGCAGGTCGCCGGCGCCGGCGGCGCCAAGTCGATGGAAGCGGTGCTGACCGAGGCATCGCAGATGCTGTCGGGCCTGACGCGTTCGGCCGGCGTGGTGCTCACCGCGAAAGCGAACACGCGGCTCAAGCACATCGAATTCGTGCGGCTGGAGCCGGAGCGCGCGCTGGCGGTGCTGGTCGGCGAGGACGGGCAGGTGGAAAACCGCGTGCTCAACGTGCCAGCCGGGCTGCCGACGTCGGCGTTGACCGAAGCCGGCAATTTCCTCAACGCGCATATCCGCGGCAAGACGCTGTCGGAACTGCGTGCCGAGATCGAGACGACGCTGACGCAGGGTCAGGCCGAACTCGATCAACTGACGCAAAAGATCATCTCTGCGGGGCTGGCGAGTTGGTCCGGCGGCGATGCCGACGAGCGCCAGCTCATCGTTCGAGGCCACGCCAACCTGCTCGAGGACCTGCATGCGTTGGAAGACCTCGAACGCGTGCGCTCGCTGTTCGACGCGCTGGAGGCGCAGCGCGGCGTCATCGATTTGCTCGGCCGCGCCGAGGGTGGTGACGGCGTGCGCATTTTCATCGGCTCGGAAAACAAGCTGTTCTCGCTGTCCGGTTCCTCGACCATCGTCGCGCCATACCGCGACAGCGCCGGGCGCATCGTCGGCGTGATCGGCGTCATCGGGCCGACCCGGCTGAATTACGCCCGCATCATCCCGATGGTCGATTATACGGCCCGGGTGGTGAGCCGGCTTTTGTCCGGCTCGGGACACTAAAGTGTCCAAAATACAGGATTTTTCGCCGGATCGGGCCGTAAAGCTTGATTTTTGAGCCTGCAACCCTGATATCCCGGGCACACCCAAAACGATACGAAGTGGATTGAGCACGATGACGGACCCGACCGCGCGCAAGGCCGAGAACGTGAGCGCCGAGACCGAGAAGGCCACTGCGGCGCAGGCCGCTCCCACGCCGGAATTTGCCGAGCAGCCCGATCCCCTGGCCGAGGCCAAGCGCGAAGCCTTCGAGTACAAGGACAAGCTGCTGCGCACCCTGGCCGAGATGGAAAATCTGCGGAAGCGCACCGAGCGCGAAGTCACCGACGCGCGGCAATACGGCATCACCGGTTTTGCCCGCGACGTACTGGCGGTCGCCGACAACATGCACCGTGCGTTGGCAACCATTCCGGCTGAAGCGCGCGCGGCCGCCGATGCGACGCTCAAGAGCGTGCTCGAAGGCGTCGAGCTCACCGAACGCGAGCTTCTCAAATCGCTGGAAAAGAACGGCGTCAGAAAGTTCACGCCACAGGGCGAGAAGTTCGATCCGAACCTGCATCAGGCGATGTACGAGGTGCCGAATTCGGATGTGCCGGCCGGGCACGTCGCGCAGGTGATCCAGTCGGGTTACATGATCGGCGAGCGCATTTTGCGCCCGGCGCTGGTCGGGGTGTCGAAGCCGCAGCCGAAGGCCGCGCAACCGACGACGAACGACAATGCGGGCGGCGCAGCCAAGTAGCCGTCAAAACCAGCAGCCGTTTCAGACCGGAAACAGAAATTGCGCGGCGCCCCTGGTGGGCGCCGTTTGCGTTGACGCGCCAGCGTTCAAGCGCGTTCGCGAGCGCGCGCAACGCATTACCGGTCATTCTCGCATTGGAATAATTTGAGGCTGGTGGCGTCGGGACGCTGCCAGTTTTGATTCGTTATAAACTACTGATTTTAAACGACTTTTTTGTTGACGCGACCGCCCGGCGCGAACAAAGTCCGCGAAATTCCTGCGACAGGAGGCCGCACATGACGATGCCCGCCCACTTCACTTCCATGCGTTCGCGCATCACCAAGATCGGCTTCGCTATCGCGCTGCTCGCGGCCTTGCCCGCCGGAGCGCAGGCGGCCTCCATGAAAGAAGGCATCAAGGCCTACAAGCCTTTCATCGTCGAGCGCATCGGCATGGCCATCGCCGGCGCCAAGGACATGCAGACCGCGGTGAAGGCCGGCGACGTCAAGGCGGCGCAGGCGGCCTGGATCAAGTCGCGCAGGGGCTGGGAAGCCATGGAGCCGGTGACCGGCACTTACTTCGACGAGTTCGATAAGTCCGTCGACCCGTGGCCGAACGCCAAGAGCGGCTACCACGCCATCGAGGTCGTGCTGTTCCAGGCCAACAAGACCGAGGGGCTCGACCAGCCGATAGCCGAAATGCTGGCGAATATGGACAGATTCGAGAAGCGCCTGAAGGCCCCGAAGTTCACCTTCGCGCCGCAGAAGCTGCTCGAAGGCACCGCCAACCTTGCCTACGAAGTCGGCGAGGAGAAGTCGGGCGGTGGTGAATCTCCCTATGCCGCAACGTCAATAATCGACATGCAGGAAAACATCGGTGGCGTCGAGTTCGCCTACAAGACGGTGTTCGCCGACACGCTGAAGAAAAAGGACGCCAAGCTCGCGGCCATCATCGACGAGCGCATCGAGAATTTGAAGAAGCTGGTCGGCGTTGCCGACATCAAGAGCATGGATGCCAAGAAGGTTCATGTCGCCGGCGAGGAATTGGCGGCGCTGATGCTGACGGCGGCGCCGAAGCTCGGCCTCAAATCCTTCAAGGTCGGTGACGAAGACGAAGGCGCCGACACAGACAAGGAAAAGGCCAAGTAACTGATTTTGTAACAGGTCGGGTAATCGGCAATTGCGTGGGCGCGGCGGGATAAAAGGCAAGACGATGCAAAAACGGCATCAAGTAATCATCGCTGCAGGCCTTGTCGGGATTGCGGTTTTGGTAGCGCCCGCGACGGCGTCGCCGGTCGTCAGCAAGGATGCCACGCTGCCGGTCGGCAGCGACCTGCATGAAGAGCTGCTCGATCAACCGACCGAGCTGTTTTCCTTCGAGATGGCGGGCGGCAAGCGCTCGTATCTGTTCAACCTCGGCGACATGCTGTTTTCCTCGCCGGCCATTTTTGGCGGCAAGGCGCGCGACGCCGGCATGAGCTGCAACAGCTGCCATCAGCAGGGCGCCAGCAATCCGAAACTGTTCGTGCCGGGGCTGTCGAAGCGGCCGGGCACCTTCGATACGACCGGCGCGCTGTTCAACGCCAAGGCCGATAACGGCGTATTCGATCCGGTGACGGTGCCGAGTCTGCGCGGCGCCAAATATCTCGCGCCCTACGGTCATGACGGCCGCTTCGGTTCGCTGCGCGACTTCGCTCGCAATGTCATCGTCAACGAATTCGCCGGTCCGGAGCCGTCAGGCCAGACCCTCGATGCGCTCATCACCTACATAAACGAGATCAGCTTTCTGCCGAATGAGAAGCTCACCACCGATGGCCGTCTGACCGCCAAGGCGCCGGACGCGGCGCGGCGCGGTGAGGCGCTGTTCAACAAGCCTTTCCCGCGCGATGCTTCGATGAGCTGCGCCACCTGCCATCAGGCCAACGCCGCCTTTGTCGACCGCAAGGTTCATGACATCGGCACCGGCGGTTTCTTCAAGACCAAGACGTTGCTGAATGCGAAGTTCAACGCGCCGTATTTTCATGACGGCCGCTTCGATACGTTCGACGAGGTCGTCGGCTACTTCGACAAGCACTACGACCTCGGCCTGACCGAGGCGGAACGCGCCGATCTCGTTGCGTATCTTGATACGGTCGGCGATGCCGATAAGCCGTTCACGCCGAATACGGTGCAGGCCGAGATTGACGAACTTGCAGCCTTCGTCAGCGTGCTCGATGTTGCGATTCCGGCGCACGAAACCGACGTCGTCCTGCTGACGGTCGAATCGGTCGGCGGCGAGTGGCGTGAGGTCGGCGAGAACTTCCCCGACCGCAAGGATACCAGCGTCGAAGGCGGCGTGGCCGAGCGGCTCCGGGCCCGCGCCGGCGTGCGCGACCTGGTGCTGACCTTGCGGCGCGTGGCGATGGCCGCGCAGGCCGGAGATTTCACGGAGGCGGCGCAGATTTACGGCGAGTATAAGCAGGTCGCGGTTGCCGTGGCGCCTTACCTGAAAGCCGCCGAGCAATGGTCGTTGTACAATCCCGTCGTGCATGACCAACATTTCGCGGCGCTGCGCCGGCTGGCGGATTTGGGAAAGTAGCGAAGAGCCGGGCTGTCCGGAAATATCGTATTTGGGCTTGGGGTGACTGATGTCTTTTGATTCGCGATCTTCGAATTTGCGCCGTCATGTCGCGTCGCTTGCCGCCGCAACAGCGCTGACCTTTGTCGCCGGCGGCGCCTTCGCCAAGGACCTGCCGACGAAGAGCCCGCCCAAAGCCGAGCCCTCGATCTGGGAGCGCGACACGCTCACGGGCGACTGGGGCGGTGGGCGTACGGCGCTGAAGGAAAATCAGGGCATCGACATTACGCTCAACTATATCGGCGAAACCTTCGGCGTTCTGTCCGGCGGCGTGAACCGGCGCACCAGCTACGAGGGCAGACTCGAGTTTTCGGTCGATACCGACTGGCAAAAGCTCATGGGGCTCACGGGCGGCACGTCGCATTTCACCATTTATCAAATTCACAACAGCGGCTCGAACCCGGCGGCCAATGTCGGCTCGATCGCCGATCCTTCCAATATCGACGCGCTGTCGACGACGCGGCTGTTCACGCTCTGGTACGAGCAGAGCTTCGCCGACCGCTTTTCAATCCGCGCCGGCCAGCTCGCTGGCGACGATGAATTCATCACGAGCCCGACCGCTGGCGGCCTGATCAACGGCACTTTCGGTTGGGCCGGCATTCTCGCATCCGACATGACCAATGGCGGCCCGGCCTATCCGCTGGCGACGCCCGGCATTCGCCTCAAGGCCAATGCCACGGACAATCTCACGGTGCTTGCGGCCGTGTTCGCCGGCGATCCCGCCGGCAAGTCGAGCTGCACCGTATCGGCGCAGGAGTGCAACGAGAATGGTTTGAACTTCGGCACCACGGGTGGCGCGCTGTGGATCGGCGAACTGCAATACGCGGTGAATCAGGGCAAGGACGCGGTCGGCTTGCCGGCGGTTTATAAACTTGGCGGCTGGTATTCGACCGCCGACTTTGCCGACCAGCGCTACGGTGCCGATGCGACCAGCGCGCGTGTCTTGCTCACCGATCCGACCTCGGCCGGTCCGCTCAATCATCGCGGAAACTGGGGCCTTTACGGCGTCGCCGATCAGACGGTGATGCGTGCCGGCGACAAGGCGCTGAGCTTGTTCCTGCGTGCGGGCGTTTCGCCGTCGGACCGCAACTTGCTATCCTATTATGTCGATGGCGGCGCCGGCATCAAAGGCCTGTTCGCCGGCCGTCCCGACGATGCGCTCACCTTTGGCGTTGCTTACGCCAAGGTCAGCCGCGACGCGGCATCGGCCGATCAGGACCTGCTGGCGGCGAACGGTCCGCCGCAAGCAATCCGCGATTACGAAGTGGTGTTCGAGGTGAGCTACGCCGCACAACTGGCGCCGTGGTGGACGTTGCAGCCGGATCTGCAATACATCGTGCATCCGGGCGGCAATGTCGCCGATCCCGACGACCCGAACGGCGCAGCAGTGAAGAATGCGTTCGTCGCGGGTATGCGCTCGACGATCAAGTTCTGACGTTTCTTGAAGTTGGTACACGCGCGCCGACCTCTCCTTATGGGAGAGGTGAGGAAAAGGCGGGATTGGAGCTACCCGCGCGGCTCGATACCGTCGCGTACGGCGCGGAAGCGATTGAACATCGTATCCCATTGCGCCTCGCTGGCGACGCCGATGATGCGAAGGAAGCCTGAACCGCCGAAGCGAATCCATTGCACCAGCTTCACCGGTTTGCCGCTGACGGTTTCGGCATCGGCGCGGATTTCATGGCCCGGCCCATTGCTGATGCGCATCGCTTCCGAACTTTGCACTCTCAGCATGCGTAGCGGCGCCTGTGCGAGCATCTCGCCGGCGTAGCGGCTGCGATCGACGGCTTCCGGGGCGCCGCGTCCGACCGAAACGATAACGTAAGGGTGGCTGTTGATGTCGTCGTCGGGGCCGTCGATGAGGATGACGCCGCCAACCGGAAGCACGGTCATGACTCGAAAGCCGGCCCTGTCGGTGACCTTGAACGGCAGCGTGCCGAGCTGCTCCTCCAGCGGCGTCGGCCGGAAGGTGACGCTGCGCAGGGCATTGCGGACGACCGCGTCGCTATAGACGTTCAAGGCGTCGTCCGGCACCTGCACGCTGATCAGGGTGGCGAGGTCGCGCACCGGCCCGTTCGCCGACGAGGCGATCAGAAACCATTTGTGAACCTTGACGCCATTTTCGGTGGCGACGCCGCTGACCAGGACGCCGATGCCGTTTTCGAACGGAAACGCCTCGCGCTTGAGGTCGGCGACTTCGGCCTGGCTCTTGGCGAAGGCCGAGCGCTCAAGGCTTTCCATGGCGCCCATCGGCATGTCGAGGATGGTGATGGCGACCTTGCGGTCGGCATCCTCGAAGCCGGCAAAGCGCTTCGACACCACAAGATCGCCGGGCACGGTCAGGCCGATCCGCAGGCCGGGCGGGAACGTCGTCTCGGCGGCGGCGGGCAACGCCATGGCCGAAACCAGGGACCAGGCAACCAGCAAAATAGCAAAGGGTCGCGTTGTCATAGGAATCCCGGATTGTTTCGCGTTGGGCCGGCGGGGTGAGAATGCGTAGCCGGACCGGCCGCCGGCGGCAATGGATTGGCCCCGAGCGTGCCTGATCGTGCTTGGGCGGCCTTGGGCATCCTTGGGCATCCTCCGGATAACCCTGTCGCCCGGCTTTTTCGCGGCCGCCAAGGCGGTCACTTGGGCGACGACTTGGGCGGTTAGCTCCCGATTTCGTGAACGTCGCGCTTGCGGCCCCCATGGCCCCTCCTATATGAGCCTTGAGCCGCAAAACAGCGGTTCTATCGCTTATCCAGGGGGCTGGATCAGGGGTGTCCGCGGAAGAGCCGCAGACAACCATCGGGCGCCAAAAGGCCCGTCCGGTCTGCCGCAATTGAGAGGATGTTCATATGGGCAAGGTCATCGGAATCGACCTCGGCACCACCAACTCCTGCGTCGCCGTGATGGAGGGCAAAGCGCCCAAAGTCATCGAGAACGCGGAAGGTATGCGTACCACGCCATCCATCGTCGCGTTCACGGACGACGGTGAGCGGCTTGTCGGCCAGCCGGCCAAGCGCCAGGCGGTCACCAATCCGGAAAAGACCATCTTCGCGGTCAAGCGCCTCGTCGGCCGCCGCTTCGATGACCCGATGGTCGAAAAGGACAAGAAGCTTGTCCCGTACAAGATTTCAAAGGGCGCCAATGGCGACGCCTGGGTCGAAGCCGACGGCAAGCAGTATTCGCCGTCGCAGATCTCCGCCTTCATCCTGCAGAAGATGAAGGAAACGGCCGAAGCCCATCTCGGCCAGAAGGTCGACCAGGCCGTCATCACCGTTCCCGCTTATTTCAACGACGCGCAGCGCCAGGCGACCAAAGACGCCGGCAAGATCGCGGGTCTTGAAGTTCTCCGCATCATCAACGAGCCGACCGCGGCCGCGCTGGCCTACGGTCTCGACAAGGCCAAGCAGGGCGTCATCGCCGTGTACGACCTTGGCGGCGGCACCTTCGATATCTCGGTGCTCGAGATCGGCGACGGCGTGTTCGAAGTGAAGTCGACGAACGGCGATACGTTCCTGGGCGGCGAAGACTTCGACATGCGTCTGGTCGAATATCTCGCGGCCGAGTTCAAGAAAGAACAGGGCATCGATCTCACCAAGGACAAGCTCGCGCTGCAGCGGCTGAAGGAAGCCGCCGAGAAGGCCAAGATCGAGCTGTCGTCGACGACGCAGACCGAAGTCAACCTGCCCTTCATCACGGCCGATGCCTCGGGTCCGAAGCATCTGACCATGAAGCTCACCCGCGCCAAGTTCGAGGCGCTGGTCGATGATCTGATCCAGAAGACGGTCGAGCCGTGCCGCAAGGCGCTGAAAGACGCCGGCATCTCGGCGGGCGAGATCAACGAAGTGGTTCTGGTCGGCGGCATGACGCGCATGCCGAAGGTGCAGGAAGTCGTGAAGCAGTTCTTCGGCAAGGAGCCGCACAAGGGCGTCAACCCGGATGAGGTCGTCGCCATCGGTGCCGCCGTCCAGGCCGGCGTGCTGCAGGGCGACGTCAAGGATGTGCTGCTGCTCGACGTGACCCCGCTTTCGCTCGGCATCGAGACGCTGGGCGGCGTGTTCACCCGCATTATCGACCGCAACACGACCATCCCGACTAAGAAGTCGCAGACCTTCTCGACCGCCGAGGACAATCAGAACGCGGTGACCATCCGCGTTTTCCAGGGCGAACGCGAGATGGCGGCCGACAACAAGATGCTCGGCAACTTCGATCTCGTCGGCATTCCGCCGGCGCCGCGCGGCATGCCTCAGGTCGAAGTGACCTTCGACATCGACGCCAACGGCATCGTCAACGTGTCCGCCAAGGACAAGGCGACGAACAAGGAGCAGCAGATCCGCATCCAGGCATCGGGCGGTCTGTCCGAAGCCGACATCGAGAAGATGGTCAAGGACGCGGAAGCCCACGCCGAAGAGGACAAGAAGCGCAAGTCCGCGGTCGAAGCCAAGAACCACGGCGAATCTCTGGTTCACTCGACCGAGAAGGCCCTCGCCGAGCATGGCTCCAAGCTCGCCAATGCCGATCGCGATGCGATCGACAGTGCCATCGCCGATCTGAAGGAAGCGCTCAAGGGCGACGATTCGGAAGCGATCGCGTCCAAGACCAACGCGCTGGCGCAGGTCTCGATGAAGCTCGGCGAAGCCATCTACCAGCAGCAGCAGGCCGGCACCCCCGATGGCGATGCGGGTCAGAAGGAAGACGACGTGGTCGACGCGGAGTTCACCGAAGTCGACGACGACAAGGGCGGCAAGAAGTCCGCCTAAGGAAAGCCACCAGCGAGACGAAAACGAAAACCTCGTTCTGAGAAACGCAATGCGCGGATCGCAGGACGGGGTTTTCAAATGTCCGGCGGGGATGACTTAAAGTGTCCAAGCGCGACTATTACGAAGTGCTCGAGGTTGCCCGCACTTGCACCGAGGTCGAGCTGAAGGCGGCATTCCGCAAGCTCGCCATGCAGCATCATCCGGATCGCAATCCGGGCGACAGCGAGTGCGAACACAAATTCCGCGAACTCAACGAAGCCTATGAGGTGCTCAAGGACGGCGACAAGCGCGCCGCCTATGATCGCTTCGGCCACGCGGCCTTCGAGCAGGGCGGCGGAGGCGGGCCTGGCTTCGGCGCCGACTTTGCCTCGACCTTCTCCGACATCTTCGAAGATCTGTTCGGCATGGGCGGCGGACGCCGTGGCGGCGGACGCGGCTCGGGACGCGAGCGCGGCTCCGACCTGCGCTACAACATGGAGATCACGCTCGAAGAAGCCTTCGAGGGCAAGAATGCGCAAATACGCATTCCGACTTCGGTGACCTGCGAAGTCTGTTCAGGGACCGGCGCCAAAGCCGGCACCAAGCCGAAGACCTGTTACACGTGCGGCGGCGCCGGCAAGGTCCGCCACGCCCAGGGCTTCTTCACGCTGGAGCGGACCTGCCCGACCTGTCAGGGCCGCGGCCAGGTGATCGACGATCCGTGCTCGGCCTGTTCGGGCGCCGGCCGCGTGACGCGCGAGCGCATGTTGTCGGTGAATATTCCCGCCGGCGTCGAGGATGGCACCCGGATCCGTCTGGCCGGCGAAGGCGAGGCCGGATTGCGCGGCGGCCCGCCGGGCGACCTCTATATCTTCCTGTCTCTCGCCCCGCACGAGCTCTACCAGCGCGATGGCGCCGACCTGCATTGCCGGGTGCCGATCTCGATGGTTACCGCCGCCCTTGGCAGCGAGATCGCCGTGCCGGTCATCGATGGCAGCGAGGCTTCGGTCAAAATTCCCGCCGGAACCCAGTCGGGCTCGCGCTTCCGCGTCACGGGCAAGGGTATGCCGGTGTTGCGGTCGAAACAAACCGGGGACCTGTACGTCCAGGTCGCAGTCGAAACGCCGCAGAAACTGACCAAACGGCAGAAGGAGTTGCTGGCCGAGTTCGAAAAGCTGTCGTCCGAGCATACCCAGCCGGAGTCGGCGGGATTCCTTGGCCGGGTCAAGACATTCCTGGATGGACTGGGAAATCGCGGCAGCTATTCGGCATGACCATCTTGACCCTTTGGCCGCTGCCCTATACCCGTGGCATGAACGTGACAGTATCCCCGAATTGCTCTGCCCGGCCGGGTGCCCTCTAGAAATGCATACCCAACCCGTCGCCCGTGTCGCCAAGAAGCCCCTTCGTCTCGACGACGAGGTGCAGTTCTTCCGAACCTGGTTTGAAAAGCCACTCCGCACCGGAGCCGTGATGCCTTCGGGCAAAGCGCTGGCGCGGCGCATGGCTCGTTATGTCGATCCCGACGTGGCCGGTCCGATCATCGAATTGGGGCCTGGCACCGGGCCCGTCACCGAGGCGCTGGTCCAGCGCGGCATCGATCCGAAGCGGTTGATCCTGGTCGAGTTCGATCCCGATTTCTGCCGCCTGCTCCGCTCGCGTTATCCGGAAGCCACGGTGGTGCAGGGCGACGCCTATCGTCTGCGCCGTTTGCTCGAAGGCATTGTGCGGGAGCCGGCCGCGGCGCTGGTGTCCGGCCTGCCGCTGATGACCAAGCCGTTGCGCACGCGGCTGCGTCTCGTCTCCGATGCCCTAGCGCTGCTGAAGCCGGGCGCGCCCTTCATCCAGTTCACCTACGCGGTCGGTTCGCCGATCCCGAAGGATCTGAGCCAGGTCAAAGGCGAGCCGTCCGAGCTGATCTGGCTCAACGTGCCGCCGGCCCGCGTCTGGGTCTATCGCGGCGTTTGATCCCTTAGCGGGGCGTTCATGCCCGGCTATGTTCGGCGATGACTTCGAGATAAAACAGTCATATGCCCACGCCGAAAATCCTGATCCTGTCGGGGTCGACCCGCATCGGCTCGTACAACACCAAGCTCGCGGCGTTGGCGGCGAAGGAATTGACGCTGCTCGACGCCGACGTGACGCGCATCTCGCTGCAGGACTATCCGCTGCCGCTTTACGACGCCGATAGCGACGCGCGCAGCGGACAGCCCGACAGCGCCATCAAGCTCAAGCACATGATCATGGCGCACGCGGGCGTGTTCATCGCGAGCCCCGAATATTCGGCTTCCGTCACGCCGCTGCTGAAGAACGCGATCGACTGGGTCTCGCGCGTGCGCGAGCGCGGCGATGCGCCTTATGCCGCGTTCAAGAACCGCGCCTTCGCCATCGCCTCGGTGTCGCCCGAACCGGCCGGCGGCCTGCGCTCGCTGATGGCGCTGCGCCAGATTCTCGAACTCGGCTGCGGCGGCCTCGTGATCCCCGAACAGGTGGCGATCCCCTCGGCGGAGCAGGCCTTTGACGATCTGGGCAACATCGCCGATATCCGTCTCGCTAACCAATTTCACGTCATGCTGGCGCGCCTGCTGGAGATGGCGCGCCTGATGGCGTAGTTACTCGTCTCGAGGAGATCCAACGTGCCGATTGAACCCCGTGACCGCCTGATCGTCGCCCTCGATGTGCCGTCGGTCAAAGACGCCGAAGCGCTGGTGTCGCGGATCGGGCCTGCGGCCTCATTCTACAAGATCGGTTATCAGCTCGCGCTCGCCGACGGTTTGCCCTTTGCCGCCGGTCTGATCGCGGCCGGCAAGCAGGTGTTTCTCGATCTCAAGCTGCATGACATCGGCAATACGGTCGCCAATGGCGTCGCCAGCGTCGCCAATATGGGCGCGACGTTTCTCACCGTGCATGCCTATCCGCAGACCATGAAGGCCGCGGTCGAAGGCGCGCGCGGCTCGACGCTGAAGATTCTCGCGGTGACGGTGCTCACCTCCTATGACGATGCCGATCTGCTCGAAGCCGGTTACCGGCTCAGCGTCGGTCCGCTGGTGGCGCAGCGCGCCAGCCAGGCCCGCGCCATCGGCATCGACGGACTGGTCTGCTCGCCGGAAGAGGCGACCAATCTGCGCGCCATCGTCGGCGCTGGCATGTCGCTGGTGACGCCCGGCATTCGTCCGGCCGGCAGCGCCGCCGGCGACCAGAAGCGCATCATGACGCCGGCGCGCGCCATCGCGGCCGGCGCGGATTATCTCGTGGTGGGCCGGCCGATCGTGGAGGCCGCGGAGCCGAGAGCGGCGGCGGAAGCGATCATTGCGGAGATCGCGCGGGCCCGCGACGACGCGAAGATGCAGCAGGAACAGCAGCAGCAATAACAACAGGCGAACAGGGAAACGACATGGCCAAGGCTTACTGGATCGCGCGCGTCGATGTTCATGACGACGAAGGCTACAAACCCTATTCCGTAGCGAACCCGGCGATTTTCAAGAAGTTCGGCGGCCGCTTTGTCGTCCGTGGCGGCCCGTTCGAGGCCCCGGAAGGCGCGGCCCGCAGCCGCAATGTCGTGATCGAATTCCCCGATCTCGCCGCCGCCAAGGCCTGCTACGACTCGCCCGAATACCAGGCCAACATCAAGATCCGGCAGGCGCATTCGATCGGCGAAATCGTCATTATAGAGGGCTATGACGGCCCCCAGCCCTAGCGTGGCCACGGCCCTGCCGGTGGGGGTGACCGGGGCCCGCCGCCCCGCTATACCCCTGCCATCAGGGCCGGGGGCGTAACAGATGGCTGAAATGCGTTTGATCGTCGCCGGCGCCGGCGGCCGCATGGGCCGCACGCTGGTGCAGGCGATCGCCGGCAGCAAGGAATTCAAGCTGGCCGGCGCGCTGGAAGACCCGCGCTCGCCCTTGATCGGCTGGGATGCCGGCCATCTGGCGGGCATCGGCGAAAACGGTTTCAAGCTGACCGGCGATGTCGCCCCGCTTCTGGCCGAGGCCGACGGCATTGTCGATTTCACCGCCCCTGCGGCGACCCTGGAATATGCCGCCCGCGTCGCGGCGAGCGGCAAGGTGCACATCATCGGCACCACCGGCACCAGCGCCGAAGACGACGCCAGGATCGCCGAGGCGGCCAAGGGCGCGGTGATCGTCAAGTCAGGCAATATGAGCCTCGGCGTCAATTTGCTGGCGGCGTTGACCAAGCGCGTGGCGAAGACGCTCGACAACGTCTACGACATCGAAATTCTCGAAATGCATCACAACCGGAAGGTCGATGCGCCATCCGGCACCGCGCTGATGCTCGGCCGGGCCGCCGCGGACGGCCGCCGCGTTGATTTCGACAAAGTGGCGGTGCGCAGCCGCGACGGTCACACCGGCGCCCGAAAGCCGGGCGATATCGGATTTGCCACCTTGCGCGGCGGCACGGTGGTCGGCGAGCACACGGTCATCTTCGCCGGTCCCGCGGAGCGCATCGAACTCACGCACAAGGCGGAAGACCGCATGCTGTTTGCCAACGGCGCGCTGCATGCCGCGATGTGGGCGCGCAAGCAGAAGCCCGGGCTTTATTCGATGATGGATGTGCTGGGCCTGAAGGATTTCTAGTTCTTTTGTCGAGGTAAGTGGAAATGTCTGATCGTCTTCTCGTGCTCGTGCGTCATGGCCAGAGCGAATGGAACCTGAAGAACCTGTTCACCGGCTGGCGCGATGTCGATCTGACCGAGCAAGGCGTTGCTGAAGCGCGCGAGGCGGGCCGCAAGCTCAAGGCGCAGGGGATTGGCTTTGACGTCGCCTATACGTCGGCGCTCAAGCGCGCGCAGCGAACGCTCGACCTGATCCTCGAGGAGATGGGCCAGCCGAATATTCCGGTGATCAAGGATGAGGCGCTGAACGAGCGCGATTACGGCGATCTCTCCGGTCTCAACAAGGACGACGCGCGCAAGAAGTGGGGCGAGGAGCAGGTATTGATCTGGCGCCGTTCCTACGACGTTGCGCCGCCGGGCGGCGAGAGCCTCAAGGATACGCTGGCGCGCACGCTGCCTTATTACGTCACCAGATCGGAAGAGCA
>JBAZSM010000001.1:98395-138812 GCA_041662425.1 Pseudolabrys sp. | reverse complement strand
CGCAGACCCGGGTCGTCGAACCGCAGCGGCGCAGCCGGTTCGCCGGCAGCCGAGCGTGCCGGCAACCGCGCGGCATCGATATGGAAAAGGATGACACGGCCCTTTGTCCGCAGTTCCAGCGGTTGAGGATCGGCGCCGCCTGCCGGAACGAATGTCAGGGCGGTGCTGCGCTCGCCCTCGTCGCGAACGGCCAGCACATGACGCGGACCGACGCGACGGATTTCGATGGGCTCGCGGGCCGCGGCGCTGACGATTTCGACCGTCATGCCATCCAGGTCGTAAGACTGGCGGGTCGAAGCCGCGGCGGGCGGCATTGCCCCAGTCGAGCGCCCCGAAGGCACGCTCCCGTGGCGGATCCCGTAGCCCCGCATTGGCGGCCACGTATCATTCCGATTTGAGACTGGCGGCAACGCGCCCGCCAGCGTCATCCGGCTTGAGCATCGGCTCGCAACATCGGCGACATTGATATCGGTCACGGCAACGCTCCTGTCCATCCGGCTTCACTCAGCCTGCGGAAACGGGCGTTGATCCTCCATCGTACCTAGGTTCGGCGCCGTAGAATCAAGGTTTAGCGGCCTCATACTTTGGGGTGGGAGGCGTCGCTTCGACCGTCAGTTGGCGTTGTTCGGCATGACGTCGAGGCGCACGGCGATGCCCTCGAGGTCCGTGCGCGGCGCCGGATAGCGTTTCATCACCAGCGGATCGTGCCCGGGGACGATATGCGCCGGCGTCGGCGCCTGCGCCAACAGCGCCTCGAAGCCGTCGAGCATTTCGCCGACATGGAACGAGGTGACGAAAGGCCGCCGGCTTTCGAGATTCTCATAAAAGTGCGTGACATCGGACGCCACCACGACCCAACCGCGTTTGGTGTGGACGCGGACAAACTGCAGTCCGGCGGAGTGACCGCCGACGGCATGCAGGGAGATGCCCGGCGCCAGTTCCGTGGAACCGAAGTGCCACGCCACGCGCTGCGCGAAGTTCAGCCGCACCATGCCGCAGACGTCGTCGACCTCGAAGGAATGGGCCAGCCGCGGATAGGCCATATAATGACCGGTGGCGTAATGCATTTCCGGTTCCTGCAAATGAAAGCGCGCCTTCGGGAAGCGATGGAAGTTGCCGACGTGGTCGTAATGCAGATGCGTGAGGATCACGTCGCTCACCTGGTCGGCATCGACATTGATGAGCTTCAAGGCGTCGATCGGATCGCGCAGGAATGTGCGCTGGCGCTTTGCCGCGACTTCGGCGGTGAAACCGCAGTCGATCACATAGGTCTTCTCGGCCGACACCGCCGCCCACAGGAAGTAATCCATCGGCATCGGGCCGTCATGCGGATCGCCGCCGATGAAGTGATCGCGGCGCTGCGCCTCGCGCATCGCATAGCGGATGGCGAACAGTTCGAATTCGGGCAGACCGGACGGCATGGGGCGTTTCCCTCGGCGCGCGGATGCGTTCGCGCATGCGGCGTTTTGCCGGGCTTTGGTTCGGCCGGGCTTGTTGTTGGCTTATGGATAGACCATCGGCGCGCTGGCGCGCAAAGCCTGGCCCCTTCGAAAAACTGAAATTCTGTTATACGAAATTTGCATGTCGCTTTCGCCGGGCGCGACGCTACTATCGTACAATAATACAAAAGCCGGCGTAGACCTCTGTGGGCTGCCGGCCGGGAGGAACATTCATGACCGAGGGTCAGGTTCTCGGCTTCATTGGTATCGGCCGCATGGGCGCCCCCATGGCGGGCCGGCTCATCGATGCCGGATACTCTTTATGTATCTATGACGCGAACCCGGAGGCAACCAAGCCGCTGGTCGCGCGCGGCGCGAAACTCGCGCGATCCGCCGCGGAAGTGGCATCGGCCGCCGAAATCGTGTTCCTCAGCCTGCCGACGCCACCCGTCGTGCAATCGGTGGTGCTCGGCCCGAACGGCGTCGGCCAAGGCAATGCCGTCAAAACCGTCGTCGATCTGTCGACCACGGGCCCGAGCGCCGCGAAGATCATCGCGCAGGCGCTGAGCGACCGGCAGATCGGCTGGATCGACGCCCCGGTCAGCGGCGGCGTGCCCGGCGCCGAAAAAGGCACGCTGGCCGTCATGGTCTCCGGCCCGAAAGCAACCGCCGAGGCAATCGACCCGATCCTCAAGGTTTTCGGCAAGACGTTCTTTACCGGCGAAAAGCCCGGCCTCGCCCAGGTTGCCAAGCTCGGCAACAACCTGCTGGCGGCGGCGGCCCTCGTGGTGTCGTCGGAAGCATTGGCGATGGGCGTCAAGGCCGGTCTCGACCCTCAGGTCATGATCGACATCATCAATGCCGGCAGCGGCCGCAACAGCGCCACGCAAGACAAGTTTCCGAAGGCCATCCTCACCGGCACATTCGACTACGGCTTTGCCACGGCGCTTTCATACAAGGATGTGAGGCTCTGCGTCGACGAGGCCGAAGCGCTCGGCGTGCCAATGGTTGCCGGCGCGATCATTCGTCAAATGCTGGCCGTCACCAATGCCAAGTTCGGCCCGGACTCTGATTTTACCTCGATCGCCAAGGTGGTCGAGGAATGGGCCGGCGTCGAAATCCGCAGCAAGAAGAAATGACGGCGGTCGCGTCCCGGACGCGAACAATCCGAACCCGATGCGGCCAATGGCGCCGTCGTTGTGGGACAGGGCAGCGCTAGAACGGAGACGGACCGCGACGCGATGAGCGGACGATTGCGATCAAGTACTGAGTAACGGCGAGGCCCAAAAAAACAGGCCCGCTCAAGGGGAGGAACGATATGTGCCGCCGCCGCGATCTGTCTAGCAAGCAGGCGAACGAGCGACCGCGCCGGTGCGCCAGCCAAGCCGCGGGGCGCCGCCGATGAGCTTTCCGGTTCTCGCCGAAAACGTCCTGCAATCGCTGATGGCCGGCATCTTGATCGGCGCCATTTACGGCCTGATGTGCGTCGGCCTCGCGCTTATCTTCGGCGTCATGCGCGTCATCAATTTCGCCCAGGGCGACTTCATGATGCTCGGCATGTATGCCGCGTACTATTTCTTCGTCGCGCTCGGCGTACAGCCTTTGTTCGGCAACTATGTCGGCCCCTATGTCGCAGCAATTCTCGCCGGGCCGATCCTGTTCGTGGTCGGCTATTTCATCCACCAATTCCTGATCTCGCGCGTCAGCGGCGTCAAAACCGCCGGGCTCGATGGCGAAGGCCATCACGCCCAGCTCATCCTCACGCTCGGCATCTCGCTCATTTTGCAGAACGCCGGCCAGATCTTTTTCGGCTCGATGGTTTCGTCGGTCAGAACGCCGCTGTCGAGCAGCGCCTGGATCGTCGGGCCTTTGTGGGGCGATCTGGTCGAGATTTTCGTCAACAAGGCGCGCGCCATCGCCGCCATCATATCGCTGCTGGTCATTGGCGGGCTGGTCGTGCTCATCGGCAGCACGCGGCTCGGCAAGGCGCTGCGCGCTTCGGCCGACGATCCGACCGCCGCCACCTATGTCGGCATCGACGTCAATTTCGCGCACCGCATCGCTTTCGCGCTCGGCATCAGCATCACGGCGCTCGCCGGCGGGCTGTTGGCGCCGAACTATCCGTTCCACCCCTTCGTCGGGCTCGAATACGTCATCATCATGTATGCCGGCGTCGTGCTCGGGGGCCTCGGCAGCATCATCGGCCCGTTCTGGGGCGGCATG
The DNA here is from genome assembly GCA_041662425.1 of Pseudolabrys sp. Taxonomy (GTDB): domain Bacteria; phylum Pseudomonadota; class Alphaproteobacteria; order Rhizobiales; family Xanthobacteraceae; genus Pseudolabrys. The sequence continues at coordinate 135,150 of JBAZSM010000001.1, read as the reverse complement.
ACCATCGGCATCGTCCAGCAGATGTCGGCGCTGGTGCTGCCGACACAGCTTCAGAACGCGACGATCTTCGTGTTCTTCCTGCTCGTCGTCCTGTTGCGCCCGCAAGGCCTGTTCGGCCGCGTGACCGAGAGGACGTAAGTCATGAGGAGCCTCCGTCACCTGCTCCCGATCGCCATCCTCGCCGTTGCCTATGCCGCGATCTCCTTTGCAGTCACGAACTCCTATTACCAGCTGATGATGACGCTGGTGCTGATATGGGCGTCGTTCGGTCTCGCGTGGAATATGTTCAGCGGCTACACCGGCCTGATCTCCTTCGGCCACGCGGTGTTCTTCGGTCTCGGCGCCTATTTCACCGCGCTGGGACAGATCTATTTCGATCTCACGCCTTGGCTGCTGATCCCGATTGCCGCCGTGGTCGGCGGGGTCGCCGGCCTGCTGATCGGCGTCATCACCTTCCGCCTGCGCAGCCACTATTTCGCGCTGGCGATGCTCGCCTATCCGCTGGCGATCCTGAACGTCTTCATGTGGCTCGGATACCAGGAACTGACGATCCCGATGAAGCATCAGGACGCCATCCTGTACATGCAGTTCACCGACGGCCGCATCTACACCTTGCTCGCCATCGTCATGACCATCGGCGTCGTCGTGCTGTCGCAGGCCGTGGAGCGCTCGCGCTTCGGCATGGCGCTGATCGCGATCAAGCAGAACGAGGCGGCCGCGGAAGCCGCCGGCATCGATACGCTGCGGTGGAAGCTGCGCGCCATCACGCTGAGCGGCGCGGTCACCGGGGCCATCGGCGCGTTCTACGTAATGGTGCTGCTGGTGGTCACGCCGGACTCGGTGTTCGGCATGCTGGTGTCGGCGCAGGCTCTGACGGTGACCATGTTCGGCGGCGTCGGCACCGTGTGGGGGCCGCTGATCGGCGCGGCCATCCTCATCCCCACCGGCCAGATCCTGCAGGCCAAACTCGGCGCCAGCTTCCCCGGCATCGAAGGCGTCATCTACGGCCTCGCTATCGTTATCGTCATCCTCGTCGCTCCCGAAGGCATCTACTGGCGGGTCCGTGACGCGTGGCGGAAGCGCAAGGGCGCCGCGGCGGCCCCGGAGTCCGTCGCCGTCGAAGCGGCCGTGCCGCTGGCGCCAGCCGCGACGCCGGCTCCCATCGAGCGGCCGCGCGGCAAGACGATCCTGTCGGTGCGCAATCTCTCGAAGTCGTTCGGCGGCCTCAAGGCGGTGCAGGACGTCAGCTTCGACGTCGAGGAAGGCAGCATTCTCGGCATCATCGGCCCGAACGGTGCCGGCAAGACCACGCTGTTCAATCTGCTCAACGGCTTCCTGATGCCTAGCACCGGCGAAGTCCTGCTCGACGGCAGAAACGTGTCCGGCGAGAAGCCACACCGGCTATGCCAGGCCGGCGTCGGCCGCACCTTCCAGATCATGCGGCCATTCGCGCGCCTGTCGGTCGCCGACAATGTCGTGGTCGGCGCCTATGTCCACGCCAAGGACGATGAAGAGGCGCGCGCCCGCGCCAACGATGCGATCGCCCGCGTTGGCCTGACGCGTGTCGCGCAACGCATCGCCAGCGAACTGACGACCAAAGAGCTCCGCCTGATGGAACTGGCGCGCGCTTTGGCCAGCCAGCCGCGCATCCTGCTGCTCGACGAAACGCTCGCGGGCCTCGGCGCCGGCGAGGCCGCCGAAGTCGTCGCAGTGCTGCGAACGCTGGCGCAGCAAGGCTTCACCATCGTCATCATCGAACACACCATGCACACCATGGTGCGGCTGGTGGACCGTTTCCTGGTTCTGGACCACGGCGCCGTACTGGTCGAAGGCGAGCCGCAAGCCATCACCCGCGATCCGCGCGTCATCGAGGCCTATCTCGGGACCAAATGGAGCGCCCATGCTTGAAATCGCCGGTCTCAGCGCAGGCTATTCGCGCATTCCCGTGCTACGCGACGTCTCGGTCACCGTCGGCGAAGGCCAGTTCGTCTCTATCGTCGGACCGAACGGCGCCGGCAAGAGCACGCTGTTCAAAACCATCTCCGGTGTCCTGAAACCGACTGCCGGCGCCATCCGCTTCGAAGGCCAGGATCTGCTCACGGTGCCGCCGAGCCGGCGCGCCCATCTCGGCATTGCGCATGTGCCGGAAGGCCGCCACGTCTTTTCATCGCTGACCGTTATGGAAAATCTCGAACTCGGCGCTTACACCGAGGCCGGCAGGCTCTCCTGGGCGGCCAATATCGAGCACATTTTCCAGCTCTTCCCCGTCCTGTCGGAACGGCGCCGACAGTTCGCCGGCACCTTGTCCGGCGGTGAGCAACAGATGCTGGCGATCGGCCGCGGGCTCGCCTCCTCGCCCAAGCTCCTGATGCTGGACGAGCCATCGATGGGCCTTGCCCCTGCGATCGCCGATTTCATCTTCGAGCAGCTCATCGAAATCCGCCGCCGCACCAAGTTGACGATCCTGCTGGTCGAGCAGCGCGTCGCCGAGGCGCTGGAATCCGCCGACCACGGTTACGTGCTCGAAGCCGGTCGCGTCGTGCTGGAAGGCAACAATCAGACTCTCCGCGCGGATGACCGTATCCGCGCGGCCTATCTGGGAATGTGAAGCTCAAGACAACCGCGAAACGCGCGGGCAACAGGGAGGACTGAAAATGAAACTCGGACGTAGACAATTCGTCGCGTCGGCTGCCGCCGTGGTTATCGCCACGTCGCTGGCCGGACAAAACGCGCACGCGCAGCAGCCCAAGGAAGTCGAAGTCGGCCTCCTCGTGCCGCTGTCCGGCCTTTACGCGCGTTTCGGCACGTCTTGCCGTCAGGGCGCGGAGATGGCGGTCGACCGCATCAACAAGGAGGGCGGCATCAAGGCGCTCGGCGGCGCCAAGATGAAACTCATCCTGATCGACGCCGGCGACACCGCCGAAAAAGCCAAAAGCGCGGCGCAGCGCATGGTGGCCGAATATCCGAACATGGTCGCCGTCAGCGGCTCGTATCTCAGCACGCTCACTCTGGCGACCAGCGAAGTGACCGAGCGGGCGCATCTGCCGATGCTCACGCTTTCCTACTCCGACCTGATCACCGACCGCGGCTTCAAATACATCTTCCAGACTTCGGCCACGGCTGGCTCGCAGGCGACGCAAGCGCTGCCTGTCATCGTCAAGATCGCCAAATCGGCCGGCGGCAACCCCAAGTCCGTTGCCATCATCACCGACAACACCGCCGCCTCGGTCGCGTCCGTCAAGCCGATGCGAGAGCATCTGCTGAAGGACGCCGGCCTCAACCTCGTCGTCGACGAGACCTTCACCCCGCCGCTCGCCGACGCCACGCCGCTCGTACAGAAGGTGCGCGCCGCGAAGGCCGACCTCCTGTTCTTCCTGCCAACCGTTATCTCCGACGCCAAGCTGGTGCTCGAAAAGATGAACGAGTTCGGCATGGGTCAGGGCAAGGTTCCGACGATGGCGTTCGGCATTGCCATGTTCGAGCCCGATATGTTGCAGTCCATGTCGCCCGAGTTGCTGCAGGGCATGATCGGCTCGATCGGAAGCTGGGGCGCCAAAGGGCATGAAGCAATGGCCGCCGACCTCAAGCAGCGCTACAAGGAGCCGTGGGTCGACCAGAATGTGATGTCGACCTACGCCGACTTCATGGTCATGAAAGACGCGCTGGAGAAGTCCGGCAAGGCCGACCGCGAGTCGATGGCGACTACGCTGCATACGATGGATGGCGGCCCGTCGAAGTATTATCCCGGCGGTAATATCAAATTCGACGACAAGGGCCGTCGCGTCGGTGCCGGACTTGCGATCATCCAATGGCAGTCGGGCGTTCCGGTGACGATCTACCCGGACGATCTCGCCGTGGCCAAGCCGATCTGGTCGAAGAAGTAATTGACGTAAAAACCGGTCCGGCGGCCGCATCGCAGCGGCCGCCGGATATTCCATTTCGAGACCCAGACTGAGTACAGTGACATGAGCGACTATCCCGGCGATTCCTGGCTCGCTCGCTACCGAGATCGCGTCAATGCCGACCCTGAAATGGCGGTCATCGGTGACTGGTTGAGCACGACTTTCACGCTGACATTTGGCGACCGCCGCTACGCCCTGAAAATCGACAAGGGCAAGATCGTCGATATCGTCGCCTCGCCGCGCCTCGATGTGCGCGCGCCTTTCGGCTTCCGCGCACCGGTCGAAGTCTGGCGCAAGTTCCTGAGCCCCAATCCGCCGCCGCTTTATCACGACTTCTTCGCGATGCTGATGCGCGTGCCCGAATTCACACTCGAAGGCGACAGCCTGATGGCCATGCAGAACGCCCGCGCGCTGCATCGCATGATGAACATTATGCGTGAGACGGGAGAAGCCGATGCCCGGGTTTGAGCCGATTATCGGCCGCTATCTCACCGTCGATATTGGTGGCGAGCAGCATCGTCTCTTCGTCGAGGAGGCCGGCAGCGGCATTCCGCTGCTTTGCCTGCACACCGCCGGCAATGACAGCCGGCAGTTCCGTCACGTCATGAACGACAAGGAGGTGACCGGCCGCTTCCGCGTCGTCGCCTTCGACATGCCTTATCACGGGCGTTCGACGCCGCCGGACAAATGGTGGCTGAAGAAGCCGCGGCTGACGACAAAGCTCTATATCGAGATCATTCGCGCGGTTTGGGCCGCGCTCGGTCTCGACCGGCCGATCGTCATGGGCTGCTCGATGGGTGGCGCGATCGTTCTCAAGGTCGCCGCCGACTATCAGAACGAAATCCGCGGCATCGTCGGACTGGAGAGCTCGGCTTACGCGCCCGGGCGCTACAACGAATTCCTGCATCATCCCGCCATCCACGGCGGCGAATTGTGCGCCAGCTACACTTACGGCCTCAACGCGCCGACCAGCCCGGAGCAGAACCGGCGCGAGAACTGGTGGTATTATGGCCAGTCCGGCCCCGGCGTTTATCAGGGTGACGTGCATTTCTACAGTATCGACTGGGATGCGCGCGAAGCCATCAAGACGATCGACACCGCACGCTGCAAGGTCGCGCTGCTGACCGGCGAGTTCGATTACTCCTGCACGCCCGCGATGACCGAAGCGGTTGCGGCGGCAATCAAGGGCTCGCGCTACACAATGATGAAGGGCATGGGCCATTTCCCCATGATCGAGAACTATCCGGATTTCCGCCCCTATTTGCTCGACGCGCTCAGCCACGTCGCAGCTTAACCAACGGAGTGATGCCATGAGCAAAGAGACCTTCGACCGCGGCCTGGAAATCCGCAAATCGGTGATCGGCGCGGACTTTGTCGACAACGCCTTCAAGACCGCCGACGACTTCAACATGCCGATGCAGGAACTCGTGACCGAGTATTGCTGGGGCTATGTGTGGGGCCGCGATGGCCTGTCGCTGAAATCGCGCAGCATGATCAACCTGGCGATGATCAGCACCCTGAACCGCCCGCATGAACTCAAGACCCATATCAAGGGCGCGCTGAAGAACGGCATGACGCGCGAGGAAATCCGCGAAGTGTTCATGCAGGTGGCCATCTATGCCGGCGTGCCCGCCGGGGTCGACTCGTTCCGTCTCGCGCGCGAGGTCTTCGCCGAGATCGACAAGAAATAGCAGCGCGGTTGGCGCGGAAAGCGGGAGTACGCCATGAGCGACGACGTCTACGAAATCTACGCGGTCAAATACGGCCGGCACGAGCGCCACTCGCCGGACAACTTCATCGGCGGCGATCCGCACGACGTGCCGATGCCGCTCGATTATTTCGTCTGGGCCATCGTCGGCAAGGATCGCACGATCATCCTCGACACCGGCTTCGACCAGGCGATGGCCGAGAAGCGCGGGCGCAAGATCATCCGTCCGATCGGCGAAGGCTTGCGCGCGCTCGGCGTCGATCCCGCCTCGGTGCAGGACGTCATCGTCTCGCATATGCACTACGACCACGCCGGCAATCACGGCCTGTTTCCGAACGCCCGCTACCATCTGCAGGACTGCGAGATGGCCTATGCCACGGGCCGCTGCATGTGCCACGCCATGATGCGGCTGCCGTTCGAGGCGACCGACGTCACGGCGATGGTCGACAAGGTGTTCAAGGACCGCGTCGCATTCCACGACGGTACGGCGGAAATCGCGCCGGGCCTGTCCGTGCATCTCATCGGCGGGCATTCCAAGGGCCTGCAGGCGACGCGCGTGAAGACGCGCCGCGGCTGGGTTGTGCTCGCATCCGATGTCGCGCATTTCTACGCCCATCTCGATCAGCGTCGCGTTTTTCCGATCACCTACAATGTCGGCGACGTGCTGGCCGGCTACGACAAGGTCGAGGCCCTCGCGACGTCGAAGCAACATGTGCTGCCGGGACACGATCCCATCGTGCTCGACATCTATCCGACGGCGCGACCCAACATGGAAGGGTGGGCTGTGCGGCTCGATGCCGATCCGAAGCCAAGACCTGCATCGATAGCGGACTGATTTTTCGGCGTCGCCCATGAGGATATGTTATCAACCGTTCAACAATCAAAAAGGATGAGGAACGCACAATGAAAAAGACGATCGTATGTTTCATCATCGGCGCGATGGCGCTGATGACGGCTGCCGCGAAAGCGGAGACCACCGAACTGCGCGTGCCGCTCGGCGCCGGCGGCTTCGGCTTCCTGCCGCTGCACATGATGAAGAAATATCAGCTCGTCGAGAAGGAGGCGGCCAAAGCCGGCCTCAAGCTGACGGTGAATTACGCCAAGATCGGCGGCCCGTCGGTGATGAACGATGCGCTGCTGTCGGGCTCGGCCGATTTCATCTCCGCCGGCCCGCCGTCGTTCCTCATTCTCTGGGACCGCACCAAGGGCAAGGGCGACGTCATGGGCGTCGCGGCCATGAGCACGATGCCGATGTACCTCAACACGGCCGCGCCGCACCTCAAAAAGCTTGAGGACATCAAGGACGGCGACAAGATCGCCGTGACGGCGGTCAAGGTTTCGATCCCGGCGATCATCATGCAGATGTACGCGAAGGAAAAGCAGGGAGCCGACAAGACGTTCCGGTACGATCCGGCCACCGTCTCCATGACGCATCCGGACGGCGTCGTCGCCATGTTGTCCGGCAACAAGCAGATCACAGCGCACTACACCTCGCCGCCATTCGCCCAGCGCGAGCTTGAAGACGGCAATATCCGAACGATCCAGACCACAAATGATGTGATGGGCGGCGCGCAGACCTTCACCATGATTTCGACCACGACGAAGTTCCACAACGAAAACCCGAAGGCCTATGCCGCTTTCGTCGCTGCGTTGAAGGAGGCCTTCGCCATGATCAAGAAGGACAAGCAGGCCGCGGCGCAGGTGCTGCTCGAATCGATGGGCGGCAAGGGCTGGACCACGGACCAGCTCATCAAGATCCTCGACCAGCCGGATATCTACTACACCACCAAGCCGGAAGGCGTCATGAAGTATGCGACCTTCATGAACGCGATCGGCACGCTCAAGCACAAACCGGCTTCGCTCGACGACCTCTTCTTCGACGCGAAGTCACTCGGCGGCGGCAACTAAGTTCAAGTTCTCGCTGACAATCGGCCAGTGGCGGCGCAACCGGGCGTCGCCATTGGCCCCTTCATTAGGAGCTTCTTTGAAATGAGTGATGGCGTCGCCCCAATCCTCGCTGTCAAGGGCGTTACACTGCAGTATCAGACCCGCGATCATCTGGTCACGGCGACTTACCGCGTCAGTTTCGATATCTATCGGTCCGACCGCTATGTCATTCTCGGCCCCTCCGGTTGCGGCAAGTCGACCTTGCTCAAGGCGGTCGGCGGCTTCATCCGTCCGGTCGAAGGCGAAATCCGGCTGAACGACAAATCCATCACACGTCCCGGCCCGGATCGCGTGCTGGTGTTTCAGGAATTCGACCAGCTTTTGCCGTGGAAGACGGTGAAGCAGAACATTGCCTTCGCACTGACCGCAAGCGGCAAACTTGGCGGCAAGGAAGCCGAGACGCGCGCGCTGCATTACATCGACAAAGTCGGGCTCACAAAATTCGCCGACAATTATCCGCACACTTTGTCGGGCGGCATGAAGCAGCGCGTCGCGATTGCCCGCGGCATGGCGATGGAGCCTGAAATCCTGCTGATGGACGAGCCCTTTGCTGCGCTCGACGCGCTGACGCGCGCCAAGATGCAGGAGGAGTTGCTGCAATTGTGGGACGACACCAAATTCACCGTGCTGTTTGTCACCCACTCCATCACCGAGGCCGTGCGCGTCGGCAACCGCATCCTTCTGCTTTCAGCCCACCCCGGCCAGGTCAAAGGCGAGATCAACAGCAGCGGCACCGACGACATCGGCTCCGACGGCCGCCCGCTATCGGACCGCATCGAACATCTTCTGTTCGAACAACACATCGCCGACAGGAGCACGACCCATGGCTGACGCCCGCCCCGTTCTTCATCCCAGGCCGGAGGTCATCTATCAGGTAAGCACGGCCGGCATCGGCGTCGTGCAGCGGCCCTTGTCGATCGGCCAGCGGCTGGCCAACCAGGGCGGCCTCCGTAAGCTATTGGTGCTGGTCATCCTGGCGCTGATCTGGGAGGGCTACGCCCGCTGGCTCAACAACGATCTGCTGTTCCCGACCTTCAGCGCGACGGTTACCGCCTTCTGGCAGTCGACACTCAGCGGCGAGCTGCCGGCAGCGACCTGGTATTCAATGAAGATCCTGTTCCAGGGCTACGCCGCTGGTCTGCTGCTGGCCGGGTTGCTGACGGCCTTTGCCAGTGCCACGCGGATCGGTGCCGACCTGCTCGAAGTGCTCACTGCGATGTTCAATCCCCTGCCCTCTATCGCGCTGTTGCCGCTCGCCATGATCTGGTTCGGCCTTGGCACGGGCGGCATCATCTTCGTGCTCATTCATGCGGTGCTATGGTCGGTCGCGCTCAATACGCATTCGGGCTTCCGAGGCGTCAGCCCGACATGGCGCATGGTTGGGCAGAACTACGGCCTGTCGGACCTGGGCTATGTGGTGCGGATACTGATTCCCGGCGCGTTTCCGAGCATCCTCACCGGCCTCAAGATCGGCTGGGCCTTTGCCTGGCGCACGCTCATCGCGGCCGAGTTGGTGTTCGGCGCCAATTCGGGCGGCGGCGGGTTGGGCTGGTTCATCTTCCAGAGCAAAAACTCGCTGGAAATCCCGTCGGTGTTTGCCGGCCTGCTCACTGTCATCCTGCTCGGCCTGTTCGTCGAGAACTTCGTCTTCATCACGGCCGAGAAGCTGACGGTGCGGCGCTGGGGCATGCAGCACTAGCGCAGGACTCGAAAAGCGGGAACCGGTTTTCGGACAGCGTCATGCGCCTGAAAACGGGATTGCCGGCGGCGGCCAGTTGCCGCCGGCATTCCTCGTCCACTAAATCCAACTTGATCTAACGCGGATGCCAGCGGCCCTCGCGCGCCAGTTCGCGGACCTGCGTCGCGACGATTTTGGTGAGCGCCCGTGTCGCCATGGTCATCGGTCGCTGGCTCGAGGTCGCGAGCAGAAGCTGGCGCGTCAATTGCGGCCGCACGATCGGGAAGCACTTGATGCGTCCCGCCTTCACCAGATGGTGCACCGTCGAATAGGACAGCACCGTATAGCCGACGCCCTTCTCGACGAGATTGAGAGTCGAGGGCATGGCGTCGATCTCGATGATGATGTTCGGCTCGATGCCCGCCTTGCCGAACACCTGATCGATCAGAAGGCGCAGGCCGTGCGGCCGGCTCGGCAGGATCATCGGAAGTTCGGCCAGCACCTTGGCCTGCACTGAGCGCGCCGGCAGCTTCGACGGATCCCTGGCGGCGCCGAGCAGCACCAGTTCATCCTTCAGCAGCGGCTCGGACAGCACGTTGCTCGTCGCCGGCGCGTTATACAGAACGGCGACGTCGATCTTGCCGGTGAGAAGCCATTCGAGCACATGGCCGCTGAAGCCTTCGACGACACGCATGGCGATCTGCGGATATTGCTCGCGATAGCGCTCGACCAGCGGCACGGTGAGCACGGAGCCGACCGAAGGCGGCATACCGATGGCGACGCTGCCATGGGGGCTCAACTGCAGCGCGGCGATTTCTGACGAAGCGCGCGAGACCTGTTCGATAATGCCCTTGGCATATTGGTCGAGCAGCTTGCCCGCCTCGGTGAGGATGATGCCACGCCCGTTGCGGTAGAACAGCTTGACGCCGAGTTCGGTTTCCAGCGACTTCACATAGCGGCTGAGCGCCGGCTGCGCGATCGACAGCGCCACGGACGCACGCGAGAAGCTGCCGCACGCCGCCGCGGCTGAAAACACCCTGAGCTGCTTTACGTCCATGCGGCGCCGCGCCTCCGCCCGCCGGCCCTCGAGCCCGATACCGGAATTATCATATCAGATAGCACAAAATCGTCGGAGGCTGGCCGCGCGGAAATTGCGACAATGCAAGCCACACAGTGAGGAGCAACCTCACGGCAACCGGGAGGGCGGCCATGGCCGATAAAGGCAATGCATTTCTGACGGGCGCAGCCGGCGGCATGGGCACGGCGATCGCGCGGGCGCTGGTGGCCGCCGGCTATCGTGTCGTCCTCGCCGATCGGGACAAAGCCGGGCTTGCGCCGCTGGCGGCCGAACTTGGCAACGCGGCAATGCCCTTCGTGCTCGATGTCACCGACCCCGACCGGACCGCTCGCATCCTCGAGCTTGTGCCAGAAGACTTTCAGCCGATCGACGTCCTCATCAACAATGCCGGCCACGATATCGGCGGCCGCAAGCGTTTCGACGTCGGCTCGGCCGACGACTGGGCCGCCATTGTCGATACCAACCTCAACGGATTGATGCGGGTCACCCGCGCCATCCTTCCCGATATGGTTCGCCGCAACAAAGGCGACATCGTCAATATGAGTTCGATCGCCGCGCTGCGCATTGTACAGGATATGGCACCGTACAACGCCAGCAAGGCCGGCATTCACATGCTGACCGAGATCATCCGGGCCGAGCTGGCCGAAACCGCTATCCGCGTCACCGAGATGATGCCGGGCCTCGCCAAGACCGGCATTATCCTGTCGCGTTATCGCGGCGATACGACGATGGAGAAAGCCTACTTCGATCAGTTCAAGATGGCGCTCGAGCCGGAGGATATCGCGCGGTCTATCATGTTCGCGCTGGAGCAGCCGCCACATGTTCAGGTCGCACAGATGATCGTGCTGCCGGTCAATCGCTGGTGACCTTTAATTTCCGGGCACTGTGAGGCGGCAAAGCCCGGCCACATCCGCGCACTTGTCGAGCGACCAGATGGCCTTGACCAGCGGCTCGATGTCGTGGCGCGGGTTCCATGCCGCGGCGGCGGTGCGCAGCTTCGCTTCCAGCGCGTCATCGTCCATCGGATTGACGTCGCTGCCGCGCGCGGCCTGCGTCGCCAGATGGTGCACCTTGCCGTCCGTCGTGACGATATCGACCGCGGCGGCGATGGTCGCGAACGACGCATCGCGCACCACCTCGACCTTGCCGCGCAGTGCCGCGACCAGCGGATCGCCGACGCATTCATCGCTGAATTCCTCGGGGCCTGCTTTGCCGCGCACCAGCGCCGCGGCGACAGCATGCTGGACACTGACCTGCGCCAGACGTCCGCTGGTGACGTGGGGACGATCGGTGCGGTCGGCGAGCAGCGGGTTGCCGCGCACGATAACCTTTGAGATCTTGGCTTGGCGATGGTCGCGCTGCCAGTCGAGCACGCAATCGAGCACCGGATTGATGACGAAACCGCAAGGGTAAGGCTTGTAAGCCGTCTCCATGATCTGCCAGCTTTCGCCAAGATCGCTTGTCACCAGCGACAGATCGGGCGGCACGCCCATGGCGTTGTAGAAGCCCTGCACCCCGGCCAGCGGCTCCGGCGGCCCGTCGAAGCCATTCTCCGCGAGCAGCGCCGACAACAGACCGTTGCGCGCGGCATTGCCGACGCTGGCGCTTTTCGATGCCGTGCCGAGACACTCGCACAGCCCGGACGATTGCGTCGCCGCCGAGCCCAGCGCCCAGACCAGATGCTGTGGATCGAGCCCGATGAGCTTGCCGACGCCGGCCGCGGCGCCAAACACGCCGCAGGTCGATGTAATGTGCCAGCCCATCGAATAATGCTGCGGCGAAACGGCAAGCCCGATCCGCGCTTCGATCTCGTTGCCGAGGACGATGCCGAACAGCAGGTCGGCCCCGCTGACAGGACGCAACTCGGAAAGCGCGAGTAGCGGCGGCACGACCGGCACGGTCGGGTGGATGACGGTGCGGGTGTGCGTATCGCAGAAATCGTAGACATTCGCGCCGGCGGCATTGAGGAAAGCGGCGTTGAGCGCATCGATGCGCTCGCTGCGTCCGACCAGGGTCGCCTGCCGGCCGCCGGAGAATTGCGATAAAGTCGACAGCGCGATCTCGACCGGCGGCGTGCGGCAACCGGCCAGCGCGACGGCGAAGAAATTCATCACCGAGCGCTTGGCCTGGTGCATGACCTTGCCGGGGATGTCCTCGCGGCGCATGTCGACGATAAACTGCGCCAGCCTCTGGGTGACGTTGGTTCGATCGAGCATCGGTTTCCTCGCAGACGGCGGCCGCTTTGGCGGCGATTGTTATGCGCCGATGAAGTTCGGCTTGCGCTTCTCCATGAAGGCCTTGCGGCCCTCGTGATAATCCTGGCTGGCGAAACAGGCCGCAACCTTGGCATCGCAGCCCGCAAGATCGCGCTCGCTGTCCAGCTTCATGGCCTCGCCGACGATGAACTTCACCGAATCGACGGTCATCGGCGCATTGCCGGCGATGGTCGCGGTGTAGTCGGCGACATAATGTTCAAGCGTTTCGGACGGCACCACACGATTGACCAGTCCCATCGTCGCTGCTTCCGCCGCGGTGAACTGGCGCGCCGTGTAGAATATTTCCTTGGCGAAGGACGGGCCGACGACATCGATCAGCCGCTTGATGCCCTTGTGGCCGTAGCCGAGGCCCAGCTTCGCCGCCGGAATGCCGAACTTCGAGTTATCCGTGCAGATGCGCATGTCGCAGCACATCGCCAGCGCCATGCCGCCGCCGATGCAGTAGCCTCGGATCATGGCGATGGTCGGCTTGGGGAATTCATAAAAGGCGGCATAAGCGCGCTCGACGAGCACGTTATAGAGGGCGATGCCTTCTTCCGTAGAACGATCCTTCTCGAACCTGGAGATGTCGGCGCCGGACACGAAGGCCTTGCCGCCCGCGCCCGAGACCACCATGGCGCGGACGTTACGGTCCGCCTTGAAGTCGGCGACCACCACCTCGGCCGCCGCCCACATGTCGAGCGACACCGCGTTGTGCCGCTCCGGATTATTGAAAATCAAGTGGCCGACCGCGCCTTCCTTGCGGGACAGGATCTTCTCGGTCATCCGCCACCTCCCTGGACTGCGGCGCTAGCCAGCCGCCTTGCCCTTGATTTCAACGCCGGCCCACTTCTCGACCGTGCGGGCCGTGCGCGTGAGGTCGGCATCGAAACCTTCGCTGGCCTCGGTGATCGACAGGAGCTGGTTGACCGCATTGCCGACGATCATCGGCACGCCGAGCGACTCCGCGTAAGCGACGGCGAGCTTGGAGTCCTTGTGCATGAGGCCGACGGCGAAGCCGAAGTCGAAACGCCGCGTCAGCACGCAGCGCGGAAACTTGTCTTCGGTCGCGGTGTTGCGCCCGCTGCCGGAGTTGATGACCGCGATCATGGTGTCGGCATCGAGACCGGCCTTAGCGCCCATCGTCAGCGCTTCCGACGTCATGGCGACGGCGGTCGCCGAGAGGATGTTGTTCACGAGCTTCATGGCCTGGCCCTGCCCTGGCTCAGCGCCGACCCAGAACATCTTGCCGATCACCTCGAAAATCGGGCGCAGCGTCTCGCCGAGTTCCTTCGGACAGGCCACCATCACCGCGACGGTGCCTTTCTCCGCGCCGCCCGGGCCGCCGCTCACCGGCGCGTCGACCGTGGCGATGCCTTTGGCGGCAAGACCAGCGGCGACTTCCTTGGCCGCCACCGGGCCGGTGGTGGACAGGTCGATGAAGGTCTTGATCTTGTTGCCGGCGGCAACGCCGGTCGCCGACAGCGCCACCGCCTTGACGATATCCGGGGTTGGCAGGCTGGCCAGGACGACCTCTGCCGCCGAGGCCACCTCGGCCGGCGAACCGGCGCGCCGGGCGCCGCGCTGCACCAGGCGGGCCACGTTGGTTTCGTTGACGTCGTAGACGGTAACTTTATACCCAGCCTCGAGCAGACGGCCCGCCATGTGGATTCCCATGCGGCCGACGCCGATGAAACCCAGTTCCTGCTTTTCAGACATCAGACTGCGACTTTCCTGTTGCGACCCTTTAGGGCTTCTTGGCCGGTGCGGCGGAGACCTTACCCATTTCCTTCAGCACTTCATTGGCGATCTTGAAGGCGTCGAGGCCGGCCGGAATGCCGCAATAGATCGTGGCGTGCAGCAGCGTTTCCTGGATTTCCTCGACGGTCACGCCGTTATTGATGGCGCCCCGCACATGCAGCTTGATTTCCGGGCCGCGGTTGAGCGCGGTCAGCATCGCGAGGTTGAGAAGGCTGCGCGTCTTGCGCGGCAGACCCGGACGCGACCAGCCGTAGCCCCAGCACCATTCCGTGGTGATGTGCTGAAAGGCCATCATGAAATCATTGGCGTTGGCGATCGAGCCGTCGACATATTCCGGCCCGAGGACTTCGCGGCGGTGCTTGAGGCCTTCGTCGAACATCACCTTGGCCGCTTTATCCATTTCGCTGCTCATGTTGGATTCCTTTGTGCGAGGGATTGAGTCTTACATGACGAGAACTGAAGCGCCGGTCCGAAAAGCGCGCCGCCGGCATTGCAGGGCCGCCTGCGGTAGCCTGTCGATGCCGTGCTGTGACCGCCTGTCGTAGGCGCGGGCCAATTCAACGGATTTCGGTTCGTGGGAAAGATTTCGCCGGCGCTTGAGCCACGACGAAGCGCCGCGGACCGCACCGGCTATCGAACATTTCCTCCATTGTTGACCGCCAGGCTCGTTCGCCGGCCGACCCATACGGGCCGCCCGGGACGGCCTATATTGTCTGATAGTAGTACGGTATGTAAAATATAGACTGGAGGGGGTCAAGGACCAACTCCGCGCGGAGCGGATGCAATAATGGACGGTGGGAGGAAACACGACATGCTCAAGGGTCGCTGCGCGCTTGTCACCGGCTCGGTCGGCGGCATCGGTTATGCCATTGCCAGAAGCCTCGCCGAGGCCGGCGCCAGCGTCGTGCTGCACGGCCTTGCCGATGAAGCCACGGGTAACGACGCCGCCCAACGTCTCGCGACCGATACCGGTTGCGAGGCCGCGTTCGACGGCGCCGATCTCACCGATGTGACGGCCATCGAGCGCATGTTTGAAAAGACCGCAGCGCGGTTCGGTAATGTCGACATCGTCGTCAACAATGCGGTCGTCCGTTATTTTTCTCCGGTGGAGGACTTCAAGACCGAGGACTGGAATCAATCCATCGCGGTCAATGTCTCCGCGGCGTTTCACTGCATACGGCTCGCCGTCCCCGGCATGCGAGCCAAAGGTTGGGGGCGCATCATCAACATGTCGTCGATCTTCGGTGCACGCGGCGCCGAGAACCGCATCGACTACGTCACGACAAAAACCGCCCTGCTCGGCATGACGCGCGCCGTCGCCATCGAAACGGCGCTCACCGGGATAACCTGCAACGCCGTCGCCCCCGGCGCCGTGCCGACGCCGCCGCTTCTGGCGCGTATCGGCGAGGCCGCGGCGGCGGACGGCGTGGAAGCATCTGAAGCCGCGCGCCGCTATGTGGCGGTACGCCACCCGACCGAGCGCTTCGTCGAGCCCGCCAATGTCGGCGCCCTGGCGGTGTTCCTGTGCAGCCCAGCGGCGAAAGACATCACCGGCGCAACGCTGCCGATTGACGGCGGATGGCAGGCCAGATGACTGGCTCAACAGGAGGGTCCGGCCTCCGGGATCGAGAACCGGCATGGCCGGCCTCAGATAGCATTCCTGTGCCCGCCGTTCCGTTGTAATAATGTGCGGATTCGGTCCCATCAGGGCCGGAATTTCAGAGGATCAGCCGTTGACCGCGCCGTTCACGAGGCCTGACTTCCGGGTCGAGAAGATTGCCGCGCCGCTGCGTCAGAGCGTCACCGAGAGCATTCGTTATGCGATCGCGCTGGGCCATTTCAGCGCCGGGGAGCGGCTGCCTGAACGCGCACTGTGCGAAATGACGGGTGTGAGCCGCACGCTCGTGCGCGAAGCGCTGCGGCAGCTCGAATCGGAAGGTCTCATCGAGGTCGTGCCCAACCGCGGGCCGATGGTGACGCGGCTTTCGGCCGAACAGGCCGAGGGCGTCTACCAGGTGCGGACCGAGCTGGAAGGGCTTGCCTGCGAGCTGTTCGCCGAACGCGCCAATGACGACCAGCGCGGCGCGCTGCACGACGCATTCCGCAAACTCAAGAAGTCGCTCAAAGACAGCGATCCGCTCGCCCGGCTGCGCGCCAAGAATTACTTCTACGATTGCCTGATCAGTGGCACCGGCAACCAGGCACTAGGCGATAGCCTTAGACTGCTCAATGCGCGCATCATGTTGCTGCGCGCAACCTCCTTGCGTGCGCCGGGCCGTTCCACGGCCAGTCTGGCCGAGCTTTCAGACATGATGGACGCACTCGATCAGAAGGACGGCAAGAAAGCCCGCGCCTCGGCCGAGCAGCATGTCCGCAACGCCGCCTCTGCGGCGATCACGTTGCTTTATTCGCAGCCCGAGCCCGTTCCAGCAAAGGCCAAGCCCTCGACAACGCGTTCGGCAAAGCAGGCCGAATAGACTGAGCGCTTCAGCTCTCGATAGCCAGAGATCGGCCGCAATTTGTCAACCCAAGAAGCCGATGGCACTCGTTCTGCCCTAGCCTAGCCTGTCGCCACCAGATCGACCACGGGGCTGCAACAGCTGCGTCCGGCTACCCGTTTTTAGCGACATGAAAAGAATTCGAACAATCTCAATCCCCGCAAGGCGCAATTTAGTTGTCTTGCTCCACCGACTCTCCCGCATTCATACTGGTTCCAACTCCGTCTACACCGGCAGCGACAGTGTCGCCGTCAATCAAAGGACTTGATCTATGAGTCACGGCTACGAGAGTGGGCGCCTGGATTTGCCTTTTGTGGGATTTTGTACGTTCGGGAAATACCCGATCTGCCAGGACTGGAACAACATTGACGCGGATGTCGCGGTGCTCGGCGCGCCTTACGATTTCGGAACACAGTGGCGCGCCGGTGCGCGGTTCGGCCCGCGCGCGATCCGAGATGCGTCGACGCTTTTTGCGTTCGGTCACTCCGGTGCCTACGATCACGAAAACGATGTCGTCTACCTGCCGGCGGACAAGACTCGCATCGTCGATATCGGCGACGCCGATATCATTCACACTGATACAATGGGAAGCCATCGCGGCATAGAACTCGGCGTGCGTAAAATTCTGTCGGCAAGGGCCATTCCGGTCGTGCTCGGCGGCGACCATTCGATCAACATCCCCTGCATCAATGCTTTTGACGATCAGGAGCCCATTCACATTATCCAGTTTGACGCCCATCTCGACTTCGTCGACGAGCGTCACGGCGTGCGATACGGACACGGCAATCCGATGCGACGCGCCGCCGAAAAGTCCTATGTGACTGGTCTCACCCAACTCGGCATCCGCAACGTCTCTTCGACTGCGCGCGAAGGCTACGACGATGCGCGGCGGATGGGTTCGGAAATTCTCAGCGTGCGCCAGATCCGGAAGCTGGGCACCGAGGCCGTACTTGCGCGAATTCCTGCCGGCAAGCGGTACTATGTGACGATCGATATCGACGGCTTCGACCCTTCAATTGCGCCGGGGACCGGCACGCCGAGCCACGGCGGCTTCACATATTATGAAGTGTTGGAGCTGCTGGAAGGCATTGTGCAACGGGGCACTATCGTCGGCGTCGATCTCGTCGAGGTTGCGCCCGACTATGACCACACAGGCTCAACCGCCATTCTCGCCGCCCAGATCCTGCTTAACCTGCTCGGCAGAATGCTTCATCGCCCGTGACGCAGCCACCGATGGCGCCGACGCCGTTCCGCACAAAAATTGGATGATCCAGCCACTTTAGCTCGAGATATAATATGTCTGCGATTGCAGAGAATTTCTTTACCGAGGCGACTACCGACTATTGGCAGAGCCTGACACCGGAGGTTCCCTCCCGGTTTTCGGCAACTCCACCCTACCGATTTGGTTATCCTGTCCGTCTGCCGTGCGGGCGCTTTCTCATCCTGCCGCTGCGCCGGTTGCCGGACGAAAGCCGCGCCGTCGCCTCCCTCATCGCCAATCAGGCGTCAAACGTCGTCACTGCCGCGCTCGCCGACCATATGGCCAGGCAGGCACGCGCGCTCGGCGCCGATATCATAATCGGCTTACCGACGCTCGGCTTGGCGTTTGCCTCTCTGGTGGCAGAACGCCTCGATCAGCCGCGCTATGTACCGCTCGGCTATTCGCGCAAGTTCTGGTATGACGATGCGCTATCCGAGCCGGTTACTTCAATCACAAGCCCGGGTGTCGGCAAGTTATTGCGGCTGGACCCGAACCTCCTGCGGTTGATCAAGGGTCGGCGAGTGGCGCTGGTTGACGATGCCATTTCAACGGGTGCGACAGCGGTCGCAGCGGTCCGTCTGTTGCAGAAAGTCGGCGTCGATGTCGCCGGCATGATCGTCGCCATGAAACAAACCAATCGCTGGGAGGCGCCGGTTAGCGCGCTTGCAGCCCCGTTGGCGGTACACGCCGTCTATGGTTGTCCGCTGTTCGAGCTTGGCGATGAGGGATGGTGGCCTATCGCCGAAACACAGCCCGCAATTCCTTAAGCCATACCCGGCGACATCGCCATTAATGGCGGCACCGGGTTTGCGTGCTCATAACGGCTGTACCGCCGCCGAACTGGTTTTCCCTGTTTCGAGCCTCGTCGTCCGGTTCCGGCATGGGTAGGCGCGCAAATCGAACACTTGCCCGAATAACGCCCCCTTTCACTGCCGCGAATTTGCGCAACGACGCCATTTATTTCCGCATGCGCAACAGCTAATTTTATCGGTATACTGACGAATATCCCGCTTCGCCAAAAGTACGGCGATGCCCCAAAGGTTCCGGCCATGAACACAGTCCCGTTTTCCTGCGATACTCTCCTTTCCGGTGGAACGGTCATCGACCCGGCCACGGGGCTGAATGGCCGCTACGACGTCGCCATCACCGGCGGCAAGATCGCCGCCGTCGAGTCAGACCTTTCGCGCATATCGGCGCGCGAGAAAATTGACGTCTCCGGCAAGCTCGTCATCGCTGGGATGATCGATACCCATGCCCATGTCTACGAGCACGTAACCGGTAAGTTCGGCCTCAATCCCGACATGGTCGGAGTGCGCTCGGGCGTCACCACGCTAATCGACCAGGGCGGTCCAAGCTGCATGACCATCGGCGGCTTCCGCAATTATCTGGTCAACACGGCGCAGAGCCGGTTGCTTTGCTTCATCTCCTGCTACCTTGTCGGTGGCCTCGAAGGCCATCTTTATCCGGAGCTTTACGGCCCGCATGGCGTGAACGTCGAACACACGGTTCGCGTCGCCAAGGAAAACCTCGATATCGTGCGCGGCATCAAGGCCCATGCCGAGATTGGCGGACAATCTCGCTGGGGCCTGGAGGTGATCAAGACCGGGCGCATCATCGCCGACCAAACCGGCCTGCCGCTCTATATTCATTTAGGTCAGTTGTGGCCCAGCCTCGAGGAAGGCCCGGTGCCAGACGCCGATGAACTCATCCGCGAACTGGTGCCGATCATGAGGCCGGGCGACGTTCTGGCGCATCCGTTCACCCGCCATCCCGGCGGCTTCGTCTCCAAGGAAGGTGAGGTGCACCCGATCGTGTTCGAGGCGATCGAGCGCGGCGTGCGGGTCGATGTCGGCCATGGATCGCATTTCAGCTTCGAGGTCGCCAAGCGGGTGCTCGATGCCGGGGTGCGGCCGTTCACGCTTGGCGCCGACTTGCACGGTTACAATGTTCGAATTCCGTCGGCGACCGACACGGGCGAGCGCGCGGCGAACCCGTTCTTCGGCATCGCCCCGTTCAGCCTGACCATCGCCATGACCGAACTGCTGGCGCTCGGCATGACGCTCGATGAGATCGTCGCCACGGTTACATCCAACCCGGCCATTATGGTGCGGATGCAGGATCAAATCGGTTCGCTCAAGGTCGGCCGCGATGCCGATGTCAGCGTGCTGGAAATTCTCAATGGCAAGTTCAAGCTGTCCGACAATAGCGGCGTCGAAGTGGTGTCGGACAAACTCATTCGCCCAGTGTTCTGTCTACGCGACGGCCGGCGGCACGACAGCGACTCGCCCTTGATCCCCGACGCCATCGCGGCCTGACCGATGCCCTCAACGGATGGTTGGCCACGGCGCAATGCCGCGCCCGACCAGCCCAGTCTCGCCTTCGGCGTCGATGGCGGCAAGCATTATGCCGCGTTCAGGCCCTTCCGCATCGATATCGAGGCCGAGCCGCAAATCCGGGGCGAAGGCCGGATGAGGGCCGATGAATGCCGCACTGGCGGTCGTCTCAAAATACGCGTTCGGGACGCGTCCTCGCAGAACTGCGATCATGTCCGGCGCATGCCGCAGAGCCGCTGCGCCAAATCCGCAGGCATCAATCACCGCGCTATCACCGATCGCCGGCAGGAAGGGCCGGCCGGCAGATTGCGGAAAATGGTGGCCGCGAGGCGCCGTGGCGGCGGCCGTCTGCCAAACTCCTGGCGCGCCTGCGAGCTGCCACCCGAAGCTGATCCCGTTTCCGCCCGCCGCCGTAACCAGTCGGCTTCCCACCACGCCTTCGCCGGCCCCAATCATGACAGCGCATGCCGCCATGATGACATTGAGGACAAATTGGTTCGCCGATGAAAGATAGTCAGCGGCCTCACCCGAAAGGCGCGGCGCGAGCACGTCGACGAGAGAGGCGTTAGCCGCCGACACCCGCCCATGCAAGTCATCCCCGCCGACAAGTCCAGCGCTCAGGATGGGCAGAATCGGGATAGCGCCCGGCGCCTTTTGGGCCAACGCTTGAGCCAAAGCCGGGCCAATCCGGCTAAGCAGCGCCAGCCGCTCAAACTGTCCCTCGTGGCGCGCTCCGAATCGCAACGCCGCCGGCGGCGGCCCGTCATTGACCGGGGCATAGCGCGGAGAAGCCTTTCCGGCCGCATCGGAAACGCGAAGAGCCGGCATCGAAGGCGACACCACAAAGGCGAGCGGTGTCACAACGGCATAATCTTGTGCGGGCGCCAGCCGGACTTCACCGGATGTAATGGCCCTTTGCGCCTCCGTGACGTCCGTCGCCCAGCCTTCGAATTGCGCCGCCGCGGCCGCGCTATTCAAGACCGGAGCCGGAACGGCCTCGCCCTTCTGGAACGGAGGACCGGCGTGCAATAGGGTCTTTCCTGGCAGAGCGACAAACGAGCCAAGCGCCGCGCAGCCGTCGAGCTGCGGGGTGGCAGCCAGTAAGCGCTCGAAGGAAACACGCGTGGCGCGATCGGACGAAGACGACATCATCGGTTTGTTCTAAAGGAAACAAAATTGAACACGGCCACCCCTCCCCATCAGCCGCGCTTCGTCGCCGTCGCCAGGCGCGACATGCTCCCAGACGGCGCCATTCTTCGCGTCATGCTCGAAAGCCATGCGCTGGTGCTGGCGCGCCTCGGTGACACCGTCTACGCCTTTCAAGGCACCTGCCCGCACGAGAAGGCGGATCTGTCGCAAGGTCGCATCGAAGACGGCCGGCTGATTTGTCCACGACACCTGGCGTCTTTTGCCCTCAGCGACGGCGCGGTCTCCGCCGGCTGGAAAAATGTCACAGCGCTCAAACTTTATCCGGCGCGCATTCAGGACGACGACGTCGCGGTCGATGCCGCCGCGGTTGATCGCGACCCACCTGGCGGAAGCCGCAAGGTTTGGGATCTCAGCAACCGTTGACGTCGGCGCCCCGTCCGCCATGTCAGCGTAAGCCGGCCGGCGTGCGGCTGACGTCATTGTTGAACTCGACCAGACGAGAGAGATCGCGCATGAACCGCGCGCGCGCCGTTGGGCTCAGCGCCGCCAAAGTGCGCTCGTGCGCGCGCGCTGCGCCTGCATCGATACGCAGCAACAGGGCCCGGCCGGTCTCGGTCAGAGACACGACTTTCATGCGCTTGTCACGCGGCGACATACGGCGCTTGACCATCCGTTGACGTTCAAGACGGGCAAGCACATCCGCCACATTGGTGGTGTCTAGGCCGACGGCGCTCGACAGCACAATTTGTTCCGCGGTTCCCATGTGTTCGAGCGCCGTCAGGATGCTGTATTGCACGGGCGTGATGCTCTCGGCCGCGCATTCTTCCATGAACAGAGCAACGTGAATCTGGTGCAGACGGCGAATCAAAAAACCGGGGCGCGCCTGTAATGGCTTGCCGTGCCAATCGTCGCGGGTCGATGTGTCGCCACGGCTCCTTTTAGTATTTTGCAGCATGATGTCTCTTTTGCCTGAGCGGTCGCGCCCCGCTACTCCCGGTCATTGAAGAACAGCCGACGCAGCATCGCAAGCAGTGTCCCTAACGCCAAACTGACCCCTCCGATAGGGGCCGACGCGATGACAGTTCCGCCCTCGCTCGCACGTGCCAGATTTTTCGAAAAGTCGCCCAGCAGACGGTCCACCACGTGAGCAACGACAGCCGGTCGGCCGAACTGCGCCAGCGGACCGCTCAATTTATAGGTCATGTCGAGGTCGAGCCTCGAGCCATAATTTCCATCGGCCGATGCCTTGAACTGAATGACGCCATCGGCGCGCGAACGGCTGATGGCGTCGCCGCCGGCGCCGCGAACCATGCCGCCGCGCGAGGCCGCGTCGAAGGCCACCTGCGCCGTTCCGCTGAAACGTGCGCGCATCGGCCCGATCGCAACTGTGAATGCGCCGACAATCGATCCATCGGGGTTGATCTTTTCGATGCTCGCGCCGGGCAAGCACTTCGCGATGGTTTCAATATCGCGAAGCGTGGCCCACAACCGATCTAACGGCACCGGCAAAGCAGCAGAACGGCTCAGCGTCATACCGCCGTCGATCCGCTCCGGCGTCGGGATGACGCCGGGTAATACACCACCGGCTCCGCCAATCCCTTCGACCGTTACCGCCGCGTTCCAGGCAGTTGATGTCATCTGAGTCGATCGTGTACTCGTCACATCAAGGGTACTGATGTGTGGGCCACTGGACAGAACGTCGCGAATTGCGGCAACGATGCCAACATAGCCGGTGCAGCGGCACAGATTCCCGGAGAGTTCTTCGCGAACCCGGGCCTCGTCCGCGTCCGGCAATCGCGTCACGATGTCATGAGCGGTCGCCAGCATTCCCGGCGTGCAATAGCCGCATTGCAACGCGTGATGGCGGCTGAATGCACTGCGCAACAGGCTCATGACGGGATTGTCATCGAAGGACTCCGCCGTACGCACATCGGCGCCTGCGCAGGCGACGGCGTAACTGAGGCAGGAGCGAACCGGCCTTCCATCGACAAGCATCGTGCAGGCACCGCAGACACCGTGTTCGCAGCCGAGATGAGTGCCGGTGAGGTTGAGGTTCTCCCGCACGAAATCGGCAAGATGAGTGCGCGGCTCGATGTCTTTCGTGACCTCGGTGCCGTTGATACGCAGTGTGACAGCGTTCACGATCCTACCTCCGGCATTGCGCCGCTTGTCGCCAGCACAATCGCCCGCCGCAACGCCGCGATATGCAACGTCCGCGATTCGTCGGACAAATGCGGCGCCGCTTGCCTGACTACGTCAGCAAGGGATCGCCTACCTTCCAATATCGCCGACGGATCGGTCAAAAGCACGGGAGGCTGCTCGATCGCGCCCAACAGAATACGGGTTTCCTTGCGATCGGGATCGAGCAAGACCGCGGCGCTGGCTTTGGCGAAGTCGCCAGCCTTGAGGCAGAACTTCCAGTAACCCCATCGCGCTGTGGCGCCGCGTTTGAGCACGCGCACGCCGGCAACCACTTCGTCGTGCTCGAGCACGGTCGCGAACGGTCCGGTAAAGAAGTCGGTCAGCGCTACCGTCCGCAATGTGCTGCCACGCGCAATAACGACATGACCGCCAAGTGCGGTCAGAACATTGACCCAATCGGCGGCCGGGTCCGCATGTGCCAAACTGCCAGCAATCGTGCCGCGGTTTCTCACCGCCCGGTAGGCGATCCGGCGCGCGGCAGATGCAAGCCATCCCGGCGTCGCGTCCGGCACGTCGCCATCCTCGATTTCGGCGTGGGTCACGGCGCCACCGTAGAGGATGGCGTCGCCCTCATCGCGCGCGGTTCGCATATCGGTCGCCTGCGACACATCGACCAGAGCGGGTGGTCGGGCCAGGCGCAAATTCAGCATCGGTCCGAGCGATTGGCCGCCGGCAATCGTCTTGGCGCCGTCAGCCGCTCGCGCCAATAGCACGCTCGCGGCGGCCGCGGTGGCTGCGGGCGCATATTCAAATCGGACGGGCTTCAAGCAAGTTGCTCCGACTTGTCGCGCGCCAGCGCGAATTTCGCCAACAGACGACCGGGCGTCATCGGTAAGGTGTCGACTTCGACCCCGAGCGGCGTCAACGCATCATTGACGGCGTTAGCAATCGCCGCCGGCGGACCTATCGCACCACCTTCGCCAATACCTTTCTGGCCAAACCGGCTAAGCGGCGACGGGAACTCCATATGTTCGATGGAAATAGCCGGCACTTCGCAGGCGCCCGGCAGATGATAGTCGGCAAATGTCGCGGCCATCGGCTGTCCGCTTTCGTCGTAGCGCATCTCCTCAAAGAGGGCGGTGCCTATGCCCTGCGCCGCGCCACCATAGATCTGGCCATCCACCACCATGGGGTTGATTAAAACGCCGCCGTCCTCGACGATTTTGTAGTCGAGGATTTCGATCGACCCGAGTTCCGGATCGACTGCAACCACGGCAGCATGGCAGGCGTAAGAGAACGTTCCTGTATCGCGCTGGGTCTTGTAGCCCTGCGTCACCTCAAGTCCGGCAGGATCGACATCGGCCGGGAGATCCTGCGGACGACGGTACCAGATGTTGCCGATATCCCTGATCGAGAGTTCGCCACCGGCGCCACGCGCCATGCCGTCGGCGAGGACGATGGTTTCCGGATCGACTTGCAACAGATGTCCGGCGATCTTGCGCAGGCGTGATGACAGAACATCGCAGGCCGCGGCCACTGCCCCGCCGGCCATCACGGCGCAGCGCGATCCCCAGGTGCCGGTCGAATAAGGCGTCAACGCGGTGTCGCCATGCACCACTTTGATGCGTTGCGGCGCAATACCGAGGACCTCGTTGGCGATCTGCGCCAGCGTCGTCTCCAGGCTCTGGCCGTGGCTTTGGACACCGACACGTAATTCCAATCCGCCATCCGGCGTCAGCCGCGCCGTCGCCTGTTCGAAGCCCGGCACCATCGGAATGCCCCAGCCCGAATAAACCGATGTACCGTGCGCGCCCTGCTCGCAGAAGATCGCAAGCCCAACGCCGATCTTG
This sequence comes from Pseudolabrys sp., assembly GCA_041662425.1. Taxonomy (GTDB): domain Bacteria; phylum Pseudomonadota; class Alphaproteobacteria; order Rhizobiales; family Xanthobacteraceae; genus Pseudolabrys. Next base: position 109,588 of record JBAZSM010000001.1, on the reverse strand, counting down.
CGGCCGTCCGCTTCGCCGGCGGCTTGGCGCGCGCGGATGGCAGGAAGGTCGAGCGCCGCCACCGTACGCTCCAAACATTCGACATAGTCGCCGCTGTCGAAGATCTTCTTGGTGATATTGACGAACGGCATTTGATCCGGCCGCACCAGGTTCCGGCGACGAATTTCGTGCGGAGAAATCTTCAATTCACGCGCCATGGCGTCGAGCAGTACTTCGAGCGCAAAGCACACGCCGGTGCGTGCGACGCCGCGAAACGGCAGGATCGGCGGTTTGTTGGTGCATACCGACCAGGTGCGGCAGCGATAGCCGGGAAACTGGTACGGCCCCGGTAGGATGCTGGCGACCTGGGCGGCTTCCAGACAGGCGGAAAACGGATAGGCCGAATAGGCGCCGGAATCGACAATGGCGTCGCAATCGATCGCCAGCAGCGTGCCGTCGGCGGCGGCATAGCCGGTGATCTCGTAGTGATGCTCACGGCAGTTCGCGTTTCCGGTCAGGTGCTCGCGCCGGTCCTCGATCCAGCGCATCGGCCGTTTCAGCTTCATCGCCAGATAGGCGAGACACACCTCTTCCGACAGGAGGATTCCCTTGTAGCCGAAGCCGCCGCCGACGTCGGGGGCGATGACCCGTATCATGCCTTGATCGACACCGAGGCATTCGGCGAGACCGTTGCGAACGATATGCGGCATCTGGGTTGAGGTATAGACGACGAGTTGCTCCGCTACATTGTCCCAGTAAGCCACTACGCCGCGGCCTTCCATCGGCGCCATGCTTTGGCGGGCGGTGCGGAATGTACGTTTGACCACCACCGCGGCGCCCTGCACGGCAGCATCGAAATTGGTATCGACAGACGTCTCCAGAAATACGTTTTCCGACCAGTGTTCATGCACAAGCGGCATGCCGGGATCGCGAGCGCGCGTCATCTCGACGACGGCCGGCAGTTCATCGAGATCGAGCGACACCATTTCTGCGATGTCTTCAGCCTCGGCGCGGGTTTCGGCGATGCAGGCGGCAAGAGGCTCCCCGACATGGCGCACCTTCTCGCTCGCCAGCACCGGCTGCACGGAACTGCGAAATCCCGGCAGCCCCGAATCGGCTCTTATCCCTTGAACGCCTTCGAGGTCGGCCATAACGAACACCGAAGACTCATGCGCCGGCGGCTTTCCGATCGAACGAATGCGCGCATGGGCGAGCGGGCTGCGCACGAAGGCAACGTCCAACATGGCGGGAAGCCGAATGTCGGCAATGAACCGGCCACGGCCGCGTAAATAGCGATTGTCCTCCAAACGCAGAACGGATGAGCCGACGCCTTCGCTCGTTGCCTTTGCTTCGCTCATCGACCCGACGTTCCAACTTTCCGACGTTTCTCGCAGCGTGATGCACCGCGGACCCGGCGCCGGCCCTGCCTTCGAGCCCACGATGTCCGCAACCAGGATCGCAAGTGTTGTGCCAGACCGCATCTCTGTGTAGTCGAGCGTTGATCCTTTATCCCGGCTTGAAAGTATTATGGCTGCATACAATACGTGCACGGCACGGCGTGCATTTGGGCATTCATCCTTATACTGATAATCGTCATACTGACGAATTCGCCGCCCCGATTGCAACTGAAATTCCCACAACCTCCAGCGGCTCCTGCGAGGGGCCGATTGCCAAGGCTTTTTCGCCCGCAAACTCGGCCGGGCCGACGCCGCGCGGCAGACGCCCGCCCGCTGGCATACCGCTTGCAAGCCTCATCGACGACTGAATGTAGCGACGGCAAGTGCCGAGTCGTCTGTGAACGTGTCACTGCGTTTGGTGGCCGCCTCATTGCCGGCCGGGATCGTCGGACGTCCGGTCGCCCGACGCTCCAGGCACAAGGCTTGGCCAACCAATGAGGCTCTTTATGACCGATCTCGCATTTGTCTGCCTGAACCGCCGCGTGGCGCTTCGGCGGCTTCCTGTTTTCGCCTTCACCGCCATGGCACTGGCAGGCATCAGTCTGACCACGACTGTAACGCCGTCACGCGCGGAAGGCCTGAAGGACATCGCGGCACGCGGTTACGCGACCGCCGTGACGGAAGACGATTTCAAGCCGTTTGAATTCATGGAGGACGGCGTATCCAAAGGTTACGATAACGACCTGCTGGCCGAAGTCAGGAAGCACGTTCCGTTCAAAATCAATCAGCAGATTCTGCCGTGGTCCGGCATTCTGCCTGGTGTCACGACAGGTAAATACGACATCGCGGTGACTGCCGTTCTGGTCACCGAAGTTCGTAAGCCGACCTTCGAGTTCTCGAGCCCGGTCGCGCAATCGACAACATTCTATGCCACCAAAGCCGGCGCCAAGATTGCCGACCTCAACGGCAAGACCGTCGGCGCGCAAGCCGGCTCCGCGATGCTCGCCGAGCTCAAAGTCTTTGACACCGAACTCAAGGCCAAAGGCGGCGCCGGTCTCAAGAAGATCGTCGAATACCCCTCGAACCCGGAAGCGTACCAGGACCTCGCGCTCGGCCGCACCGACGCGGTCGTGAACACCGAGATCAATCTGCGCTCCCTGCTCAAGGAAAAGCCCGGCGTCTTCGAACTCGGGACCGCAGTGTCGAAGCCGGTCTACATCGCCTGGGCGATGCAGAAGGGAAACACCGAATTCGCCAAGGCGATCAATGACGCCATTCTGGCGGTGCGCAAGAGCGGCAAGATGTACGAACTTCAGGAGAAATGGTTCGGCGTGTCCTTCAAGGAAATGGCCGAGACCATCAAGTAAGATCGCTGGCGGGATCCGCGGCTCGTGACAACCTATGACTATTTCAGCATCGCCTATGGCGCGCTGGCGACGGTTTCCCTGTCGCTCGTCAGCATCGCGCTCGGTGTACCGCTGGGGCTTGGGTTGGCGCTTGTCCGATGGTCCCGCCTGCCGATTCTGAACCAGTTGACGATGGGCTATGTCAGCATTGTGCGGACCTGCCCGTCCGTCACGCTCGTTCTCTTGATCTTTTACGCCCTGCCGGTGGTCGGCATTTCGATGGAGCCGCTGTCCGCCGCCATCCTAACGCTGACCTTGAGCACGGCGGCGTTCAACACCGAAATCTGGCGCAGCGCGCTGGCGAACTTCCCGCGCGACCAATACGACGCCGCGCTGTCCGTCGGTATGCGCCGGGGCCTGAGATTTCGCCGCATCGTCCTACCGCAAATCATACGCAGCAGCCTGCCCGCTTTGGTCAACGAAATGACGTTGCAGATCAAGAGCACGCCGGCAGTCGCCGTGATCGGCATCGTCGAGATTACCCGCGCCGCCATCCGGGTCGGCGCGCGGACCTACGACCCCCTGCCGCCCTTCGTCGTTGCCCTGGTGCTGTACAGTCTGATCGTATTTGTTTTCGTCAAGACGCAACGAACCATTGAGCGGCGCTACGCGCAGGCCGGAGCGCCGGTATGAACGAATTCGCGATCGTCTGGCAGCACCGGGACCTGATACTGCTCGGCTTCGAGAACACGCTAATCATCGTTGCCTTAGGGGCGACCGGTGCGCTGGCGCTCGGCATCCTGCTGACGATCCCGCTGATGTCGCCGCGACCCGGCATTGCCGCGCTTGGTGCCGCCTATGTTGATGCGATGCGCTGCATTCCTTTCCTGCTGTTTGTCTACCTCCTGTATTTCGGCTTCCCGACATTCGGCATCCAGTTTGACAACTGGTGGGCCGGCGTTATCGCCCTCGTTCTGTACAACGCGGCCTATATGGCTGAACTCCTACGCGCGGCCTGGAAGAACCTGCCGAAGGAAGCGGTCGAAGCTGGCCACGCTTTTGGGTTTAGCGGATGGGGTCTGTTTCGCCGCATCATCATCCCGCCGGTGCTGTATTCCTCACTGCCGCTGATCGGCAATCAACTGGTGCAGATCGTCAAGGACAGTGCCTTCCTGACGGTTATCGCTGTCGCCGAACTCACCCACGAGGCAACGTCCTTGCAGACCACCTATTTCGTGCCCTTCGCGTCGTTTGTCGCCGCCGTGATCTTGTACTGGGTGACCTGCATGACAATTGAGACCGGCGTTGCTTTCGCCAATCGGCTGGCCGAGGAGCGACGATGATGAACAGTTTTGCTGAAAGCGTGCCCGAAATCCCGGCAACGACCGAAGCCGAACAACCGGTGGTCCTCGAAGTCAGCGGGCTGTCGAAAAGCTTCGGCCAAAACACCGTTCTGCGTGACATCAGTCTCAAGATTCATAAGGGCGAAACGGTCTGCTTGCTCGGTCCGTCCGGGTCCGGCAAATCGACGCTTCTGCGCTGTATGAACTGGCTGGAGGAGCCGGACGGCGGCACCGTGGTCCTCAACGGACAGCGCGTCGGGATGCGCCCCGGCGGCAGTATCCGCATGAGCGACCGCGATCTGGCGGCGGCCCGCACCCACATCGGCATGGTATTCCAGCATTTCGCGCTGTGGCCGCATATGACCGTGCTGCAAAATGTCATGGAAGCGCCGGTTTACGTCCTCAAGCGCCCGAAGGCCGAAGTCCGTACTGAAGCCGAAGCCTTGCTGGCACGGGTCGGCCTCGCCGACAAGCTGGAGAGTTTTCCCGCGCGCCTGTCAGGCGGCCAAAAACAGCGTGTCGCCATCGCCCGGTGCCTCGCCATGAAGCCGGATGTCATCCTTTTCGACGAACCGACCAGTTCGCTCGATCCGGAACTCGTCGGCGAGGTGCTCAACGTCATGCAGGACCTCGCGCGCGACGGCATGACCATGGTCGTTGTGACCCACGAAATGAGCTTCGCCCGCGATGTCGCGAGCCGCGTCGTCTTCATGGATAACGGCCAGGTCGTCGAAACCGGACATCCCGATCAATTCTTCGCTGCGCCGGAAACCGAACGCGCCCGCCAGTTTCTCATGCGGTACGCGGCCCGAGGCCATTGAACGAGAAGCGACCGGCACCGATCGCCGGCAACAGGAAACAAGAACATGACAGCGACCGCCGCCGCCACGTCCACCGAAAAGTTTTCAGGACTCGTGAGCCGTGAAGTCGTGCCGCCCGGCGGCCGATGGTCACGGCGCCTGGAAACGGGTCAACGCCTTCGTATCATCGATCTCGAAGGTCAGCAGGCGGTCGACTTCCTGTGCTATTCGGCGGAACTGCCGCTCGACCGAATCAATCTTCCCAATACGATCAAGCTCAACAAATCGCTCTACATTACAAAGGGCTGCAAGATCTATTCGGACCGCGCCAAGGTGCTTTTTACGGTGATCGAAGATACCTGTGGCTTTCACGACACCCTGGCCGGCTGCTGCAGCAACGAAATCGATCTGGTTCGTTACAATGTGAAGAAAACCAAGAGCTGCCGCGCGAATTTCATCGCCGAGTTGGCAACCTGGTCGATGGGCGCGTCCGAGATTGTGCCCAACATCAATTTCTTCATGCGCGTACCGTTCAAGGAAGACGGCCATGTCGTCATCGCCGACGGTATCTCCAAGTCTGGCGACTATGTCGAACTGCTGGCCGGGATGCCGGTTCTCGCTGTGTTGTCGAATTGCCCGCAGGAGCTCAATCCGGCGGCCGGCTCGAAGCCGACGCCGATCGAAGTGATCGTTTACAATCCCGGTTCGCCATGACGGAGCTTCTGTACGAGACCGTCATCGATGGCGGCAAACACTGGTCGTTCATCGCGCGGCGCGGAACCCTGCTGACGCTGACCGACCGTGCGGGCGGCGCCAATGTCGGCATGCTGTTCTACAACCCGGAAAATCCGCTGGAACGCTACAACGCGCCCGATACGTTGAAATGCCAGCAGACCTTCCGCCTCACACGCGGCCATTGTCTGTATTCGGATATGGGCCGGATATTCTGCTCGGTTGTCGCCGATACGGTCGGCTGGCACGACACGGTCGCCGGGAACGCCAACAAGGCGCTGGTCGCCGAGCGCTGGGGCATCCAAACTTATCAGGATCACCGTAACGACTGGACCCAGAACGGTCACGACGCCTTCCTGGTGGAAGCCGGCAAATACGGGCTCGGTCGCCGCGACCTCGCCGCAAACGTGAACTGGTTCAGCAAGGTCGCGCCGGCGGCTGACGGCACTTTGCACTTCGACAGGACGAATTCGCCGGCCGGATCGTCGGTCGCCTTACGGTTCGAGATGGACACGCTGGTGCTGCTGCACACCTGTCCCCACCCTATGTATCCCGCGGGTCCCTACCCCCGTAAACCAGTGGCTCTACAATTCAGCAAGGCCGATCCGGTGGCCGCCGACGACTATTGCCTCAATCTCCGAGCGGAAAACGGACGCGGATTCAAAAACAACGAAATCTACCATCTATGCGCCGCCGATGCGGGAGCCCATTCATGTTGAAGCAAAGCGGGCTGACGCCGGATTCGGCGCGCTATCGCGAAATCGTTCCCGCAGGCGGCTACTGGATCAAGCGCATTGCGAAAGATCAGATACTTCGAATCGTCGATTTGGAGGGCAATCAGGCCGCGGACACGCTTTTCTTTTGCGCCGACGACCCGGCTGAGCGCTACAGCGCGGTCGACACTATTCGCGCTCAAGGCAATGTCTATCTCGGCCTCGGCTCCAAGCTGATGTCGACCGAATGCAACGTGATGTTGGAAATTGTGGCCGACATGGTTGGCCAACATGACACACTCGGCGGCGCCTGCGCGAGCGAGTCCAACACCGTCCGATATGCGCTCGACAAACGGACGATGCATGCCTGCCGCGACAGTTGGCTTCTGGCGATAGCAGAGCACGATGAATTCAAGCTTACCAAGCGCGATATCACGCACAACATCAACTTCTTCATGAACGTCCCGGTGACGCCGGAAGGCGACCTGAGCTTCGCCGATGGCGTCAGCGGGGCCGATAAGTATGTCGAAATGCGCGCCTGCATGGATGTCATCGTGCTGATCTCCAACTGTCCGCAACTCAACAACCCCTGTAACGCCTATAATCCGACACCGATCGAAATCCTGATCTGGGGCACGGCGTGATGGCGACGACCGCGGGTTGGGTGGCCGGCCAGTTTTGGATGGCGGTGTGTCGTAGCGCAGGCGATGCGTTTTTCGAATCCGATCAGCCGTCGGGTTTGATGCAACGTTGATCCAGACCAGCTCTCGATGGCCCAGACGGACAACGACGAAGGCAAAAAACAGGCTGAAGCCAATGGGTGCGACCACACAGTGTTTCAGGCCGAACGGCCGAAACGGCCCGCAGAATCTGCGGAAACCATCCACCGTATCATTCACCGAAATCCGGCAACGCTCGATTTCCGTCGTCGCCGACCGTTTGGCGTTTCAGCGTATTGACCAGCAATGATTTGATGCCCGCGACGTGCTCGCGCATCAGCGCCTCGGCCCGATGCGGCTCGCGCGACAGGATCGCTTCGTAGATGCGGTGATGGTCGTCATGACGGCGTCTCACATTGCGGTGCTCGAACGCCACGATGTTGCGGTTCGACGATACCGGCACGTGATGGCAGATGCGGATCATCTCACCCAACATGCGGTTCTTGGCCGCGCCGAGAATGGTGTCGTGAAAATTGCCGTTGATGATGCGATAGCGTGACATATCGCCGGTCTCGAACACGCCTTTGTCCAACAGAGCGTCTCCGTCGGACAGCGCCTGTTCAATGACATCGCGGTCCTGCACGCTCAGGCCGCGCTCGGCGGCAAAGCGGGTCGCAAGCCCTTCGAGCTGGGCACGGATGTCATAGGCGTCGACGATTTCCGACAAGGGAAAGGTGCGGACCAGGAAGCCGCGGTTCGGCACGTAGTCGAGCAGGCCCTCGCCCGCGAGCGCCTGCAGGGCCGCTCGAACCGGCGTACGCGACACCTCCATCGTCTGGCTCAACCGGACTTCATTAAGACGGACACCTGTCCCGATCTCGCCGCCGAGAATGGCCTCGCGCAGCCGGTCCGTGACCGACAGCGCGCTACGGCCGTCGCGGATCGATCCCGGCAGTTCTTGTTCGCGGGATGCGCGGTCGAGCGGTGTGTTCGACATTCGGTTGGCTCCGGCACTATTGATACTCGCGGCGGGCGCGGCATCAAGCCACAAGTGAATACACTATTGACCGATCCCGCGCCATTGACCTCGCTGATCTCCGGCTAAAAGGCAATATAACTGCCAATTTACTGCGATGCACATTTAATAAGCGTGCTGCAAAAATGTGAGCCAGTGTCATAAGTGTATTCATTTCCGCTTGACTCCTCCGGCCGCGGATTCAACGATCCCGCATCTCCTCTTGATGACGGGACGCCATGTCCGCAGACGACACCATCGATCAAATCACTGCCGACCGCTCGGCCCATTACGAGCCGTTCGGCTGGCATCACTGGCCGGAGCATCCCTGGCTCTCCTATCAATTCCGCCGTGGCCTCGGCGAAACGCAGGAAGGCGGCGGTGCTGTTAGCGAAGTGTTCCAGGCCGCCAGCCGTATGATCCCCGGCGATCTGGAGAGTTGGCACGCGGAGTGGATGCGGGTCGCCGCCCGAAACATGACACGCGGTCATGAATCGGAGAAAGCCGGCCATATCCGCACCGCGATGAACTGCTTCCTGCGCGCGGCCGATTATTACCGGCAGGCCGAGTTCCACCTCGAGCCGGCCGATCCGCGCCGGCTGCCGACCTTCGAGAAAATGGAAGCCTGCTCGCAGAAATTCCTCGCCCGGCTCAACCCGCCCGGCATCGCCGTCGACATTCCTTATGAGCCCGGAAAGCCGCTCTGCGGCTACTTCGTCCGCGCACCTTTCCCCGGCGCGAGGCTGCCCGTGCTGATCTGCATGGGCGGCCTCGATTCAATCAAGGACGAAATGTGGTTCATGCAGGCGCATGGCTGCCTGCAGCGCGGCATTTCCGTCCTCATGATCGACGGACCGGGACAAGGCGGCACGCTGCGCCGCCACGGCATCGTCAGCCGCCACGACACCGAAGTCCCGATCGGCAAATGCATCGACTGGCTTTTGACACGCGACGACGTCGATCCGAAGCGCATCGCCGTCTGCGGCTCCAGCATGGGCGGTTACTACGCCGCGCGGGCCGCCTGTTACGAGCATCGTCTCGCCGCGGCGATCTCGCATGGCGCGATCTGGTCGTTGCCGGAAATGTGGGGCGACAAAGGCGACGATTTCGGTCTCGCCATGCACATCCGCTGGGTGATGGGCGCCAGGACCATGGCCGAGGCACACAAGAAGATGGAGCCCTTCACGCTCGAAGGGCACCTCAGGAACATGAAGTGCCCTTACCTCGTTCTGCACGGCGGCCACGATGTTCTCACCGTTTCCGCCGCCAAGAAAACCTACGACAGCGCCATCGCCAACGGTGTCGATGCCACCTTGCGCATTCTCGACACCGATGAAACCGGCGCCGAGCACTGCCAGCACGACAATCCCACGATCGGTCAGGAAGTCCTGTGCGACTGGCTGGCCGACACATTCGGCATCGACCAGGAGGCGCTGCTCAAGCGTTCCTGGGCGCCGCTGATCTAGAGGTTACCATGATCAAGGGTCTTGAAAACGCGCGTCCAGGCATCATCGCCATCGACCTGCATCGCGGCCATCTCGATCCCGCGGTCGCGACCATGCCGCTCGCGGCGGAAGCCGCGCGCAAGGTTGTCGCCGCCAATGCCGCTTTCTTCGCCAAGGCCCGCGCCGCCGGCATTCCGATCTTCCATTGCCTCGCGACCTATCGCGATTCCCAGGAGATCGCATCCAACCCGGCCTGGCGCGCCCGCGCCGCCGATCCGAACAATCCGCGCAAGAACGTGCTCAAGCACAACATCATCGGCATGCCCGGCTGCGAGGTGATGCCGGAGGTCTATGAGGCGAGCGACTTCATCGTCGACGCCAAGAAACGGTACGACTGCTTCATCGCCACAGATCTCGATCTGAGCCTGCGTGCGCACGGCGTCGACACCGTGCTGATCACCGGCGTCAACACCAATTCCTGCGTCATGGCGACCGCGACGGCCGCCTGCTGCCGCGACTACGCGACCGTTGTCGTGTCGGATTGCGTCGACACCATGGACGGTCCCGAGCTGCATGCCGCCGCGCTGCGCGTCATCGGCACCGCCTTCGGCCAGGTCGCGACCGCCGACGAATTGATTGCCGCGCTTGCGCCCGCCGCGCAACGGCGCGCCTGAGGAGAATATCCATGAGCCAGCCCATGATCCCGCGCGAACGCACCGAATTTTCCGCGATCGTCGATCGCCCGCCGCTCAAGCTGCCGGGCAACAACCGCATCGTGATCTGGACCATCGTCAATTACGAGGTCTGGGATATCGGCAAGCCGATGGCGCGGCAGGTGATCCCGGCGCCGACGGGCGTACCGTTGTTGCCGGATGTGCCGAACTGGAGCTGGCACGAATACGGCATGCGTGTCGGCTGCTGGCGTTTCTTCGACCTCTACAAGAAGCTCGGCATCCGCCCGACGCTCTCGATCAATGCCCGCGTCTGCGAGGACTATCCGCGCGTCGCGCAGGAAGCCAAGGATCTCGGCTGGGAATTCATGGGCCACGCCTATGAGCAGGGGCCGATCCACAAGGACCCGGACCAGAAAGCGATGATCCATCGCAGCATGGATGTCATCGAGAAGTTCACCGGCAAGCGCCCCATTGGCTGGCTCGGGCCGGGCCTGACGCAGACGCTGGAAACCCCGGACAACCTCGCCGCCGCAGGCGTCAAATATATCGGCGACTGGGTCTATGACGACGAGCCGACGGTGATCAAGACGACCAACGGCCCGCTGGTCACCCTGCCCTATACGGTCGAGCTCAACGACATTCCGATGATGATGGTGCAGCACCACGAGAGCGACCATCTTTACAAGCGTGCCGTTGAATCCTTCAACACGCTCTATGAAGAGGGCAAGGACCGCGCCAAGATCATGGCGATCGCCATTCATCCCTACATCAGCGGCCAGCCGTTCCGCATCAAGGCGCTGCGGGACATCTACGACTACATCAACAAGTTCGACGGCGTGCTGCACTGGAACGGCGAAGAGATCTACAACTGGTATCGCGGCATCAATCCCGCACTGGGGGTGTCGAAGTGAACGCCACCGCGCGCATATTTTCGTCGATCGAGGAGACGGTGCTGCCGGTCGCCGGTGGCGGGGTCTATCCGGTGCGCCGCGTCTATTGCGTCGGGCGCAACTACGTTTCCCACATCCGCGAGATGAAGGAAGCCGACGAGCGCGATCCGCCATTCTTTTTCCACAAGCCGCGCGACTCG
>JBAZSM010000001.1:69611-98385 GCA_041662425.1 Pseudolabrys sp. | reverse complement strand
AAAGGGCCTCGACCATGTCTGGGGCTATGCCGTCGGCATCGATCTCACCCGCCGCGATCGCCAGCGCGATGCGCGCGACCTGCAGTTGCCGTGGGAAGTCGGCAAGAGCTTCGACCGGTCGGCGCCCTGCGGCCTGCTGCATCCGGCCGCGGCGAGCGGACATTTGTCGCAAGGCGCGATCACTCTGTCGGTGAACGGCAAGGAGCACCAGCGCGGCGACCTGCGTGAGATGATCTGGAACGTACCGGAGATCGTCGCGCAACTGTCGAGGCAGGTCGCGTTGATGCCCGGCGATCTCATTTTCACCGGCACGCCGGCCGGCGTCGGTCCGGTCGTCGCCGGTGACCGCATAGACGCGCACGTCGAAGGCCTCGCGCCGCTCACCATAACGATAGACCGGCCGGAGGAATAAGCCATGCTGCCGATGGAACGCATCGACTATTCGCCGATCCACAAGCGTCCGCCGCTCAAACTGCCGGGCGGCGCACGCATGGTGGTGTGGAGCATCGTCAATATCGAGGAATGGGACCCGAAGCTGACGATGCCCCGCACGGTGCTGACGCCACCGGCCGGCGGCGCGCCGATGCCGGATATTCCGAACTGGTGCTGGCACGAATACGGCAACCGCGTCGGCTTCTGGCGTCTCCTGAAGGTTTTCGACGATCTCAAGATTCCCGGCGTGCTCGCGGTCAACGGTTCAGCGCTTTCGGCCTATCCGGCCATCGCCGAAGCGGCGCTGGAGCGCAAGTGGGAGTTCATGGGACACGGCTTCACCCAGCGCAACATGCAGAAGGTGGAGAACGAGCGCGAGGACATCCGAAAAACCGCGGATGCGATCGAGAAGGCGACCGGGAAACGCCCGCGCGGCTGGCTCGGGCCGGGCCTCACCGAAACCTGGGAGACACCCGATCATCTGGCCGAGGAAGGCTACGAATATGTGTGCGACTGGGTGCTCGACGATCAGCCGGTCTGGCTCAAGACGCGCACCAAGCCGATCGTCAACGTGCCCTATACGCAGGAATGCAACGACGTCGCCATGATGCTGATCCAGCATCACAAGGCGTCGGAATATTACGACCGCGCCATCGACCAGTTCGAGCAGCTCTACGAGGATGCCGAAGGCTCGGCGCGCATCATGGCGGTCGTGCAACATCCGTACATCGTCGGCGCGCCGCACCGCCTGAAATACGTCCGCAAATTCTTCGAGCAGATCCGCTCCAGGTCCGACGTCCTGTTCTGGACCGGCGAGCAGATTTACGACTGGTATCGCAGCGCCGGACCGAAGGCGCCATGACGATGAACATGACGGTGCGGGCGTGACATTATGGGAATGAACGCATTCCAGCTGCTGAACGGGCTGACCTTCGCCGCGCTGCTGTTCATCGTGGCGAGCGGCTTCACGCTCATTTTCGGCCTGCTGCGGATTGTCAATCTCGCGCACGGCGCGCTGTATCTGTTCGGCGGCTATGTCGGCTACACGGTTGCGGTGAAGACAGGCAGCTTCACGCTCGGCGCCATCGCCGCAATGATTGCGGTGGCGCTGATCGGCTTCGCGCTCAACCAGGGCCTGCTGCGCTTCGTGCGCGGCAACGACCTGCGCCAGGTGCTGCTGACGCTTGGCGTCGCCTTCGTGCTCAACGACATGGCGCTGGTGATCTGGGGCGGCGACAGCTTCACCGTGCCGATCCCGGACGCGCTCAAAGGTGGTTTGACGTTCTTCGGCATGTTCTATCCGAAGTACCGGCTTTTCGTGCTGCTGGTCGGCATCCTGGTGCTGATCGCGCTCTATCTGCTGCTGTTCAGGACGCGGCTCGGCGCGCTGATCCGCGCCGGCGTCGACGATGCCGAAATGGTGGAAGCTTCCGGCATCAATATCCGCCGCGTCTTTCTCGCCACCTTCGTGCTCGGCTCCGCACTGGCGGGCCTCGGCGGCATGATGGGCGGCGCGTTCCTCTCTCTCTATCCGTCGGCGGACTCCGAAATTCTCGTGTTCAGCCTCGCCGTCGTCATCATCGGCGGCCGCGGCAGCCTGCTCGGCGTCGCCATTGGCAGCCTGCTGGTCGGCCTCCTGAACACCGTCGGCCAGGTGATGTTCCCCGAACTCGCCTACTTCGTCATTTTCGGACCGATGGCGTTGCTGCTCGCGTTTCGACCGCTCGGCCTGTTTGGAAAGGCGACCTGACCCGTGCCGAACCCTCCAACGACCGCAACCGTCAGCGCAAGCCGCTCGTCCGTCAGCCTGCGCGCCGTGATCGCCGCCGCGATCGTTGTCGCGGCCGCCGCGCTATTGCCGCTTGTCCTGTCGACCTATCACCTGGGACTGGCGACCGAAGTGCTGATCTTCGGCCTGCTCGCCATGTCGATCGACATTCTCGCCGGCTTCGCCGGGCGCACCTCGCTCGGTCATGGCGCGATCTTCGGCGCCTCGACCTATGTCGTCGTCTACGCCGTGATGACGGCCGGAATGCCGCCACTCGCCGCCTGCCTGCTCGGCGTACTGGCCGCGACCGCGCTCGCCGCCGTGTTCGGCCTGCTCGCGGTGCGCACCTCCGGCGTCTACTTCCTGCTGCTCACGCTCGCGCTCGGCATGATCGTGTGGGGCATCTGCCTGCGCTGGACGCAGGTGACCGGCGGCGAGAACGGCCTGCGCGGCGCCATCCGGCCCGCACTGCTCGCCGACTACCGCAGCTTCTACTGGATGGTTCTGGCTGTCACCGCCGTGCTGTCGCTCGCCATCTGGCGCTTCGTGCGTTCGCCGTTCGGCCTGACCCTGCGCGGCATCCGCGACAGCGACAGCCGCATGCGCAGCCTCGGCTATGACGTTTCGCTTCACCTGTTCATCGGCTTCACCGTGTCCGGATTCTTCGCCGGCGCCGCGGGGGCGATGTACGCGCTGTTCAACAGTTTCGTCAGCCCTTCCTCGGTCGCGCTTCCGCAATCGGTCGAGGCCCTGCTGATGACGATTGCCGGCGGCGTGGGAACCCTGTTCGGCGCCTTTGTCGGGTCGGCGGCGATCATAACGCTCGAGAACATCGTCAGCTCCTACACGGAGCGCTGGCAGACCGTGCTCGGCGTAACCTTCATCCTGATCATGATCTTCGCTCCGGAAGGCATTGTCGGGACGATTCGTGTCCTCGTGGCACGCCTGAAGAGATGACACCCCAGAAAGGACAGACAATGGACCGTAGAAGATTTCTGCAGACTTCCGGCCTGACGCTCGCGACGGCGGGCTTTGGTTTCAATCCGTTTGCGGCCCGCGCCGCCGACGCTCCCATCAAGGTCGGCGTGCTGGCGCCGCTGACCGGCGTTGTCGCCTCCGGCGGCAAGGAAATGGTCGAAGGCACCCAGTTTTTCTTCGAGAAGCGGGGCAACAAGATCGCCGGCCGCGCCGTCGAACTGATGATCGAGGACGATGGCTCCAACCCCGACACCTCGATCCAGAAGGCGCGCAAGCTGGTCGAACAGGGCAAGGTCGATTTCCTGATCGGCAACCTGCTCGCCAATACGGGTCTTGCCGTGGCCAACTACGTTAAGGGCACAGGCACGCCCTACTTCATCCCGATCATCGCCGCCGACGACCTGACGCAGCGCGACCGTATCAAGAATGTCGTTCGCGTCGCCGGCTACTCGGCCAGCCAGTTCTCGCATCCGCTGGGCGACTGGGCGCTGAAGAAGGGCTACAAGAAGATCGTCACCGTCGGCCAGGATTATACCTTCGGCCATGAGCAGTGCGGCGGGCTTGCCCAGGTGTTCACCGAAGGCGGCGGCGAGGTCGTGCAGCAGTTCTGGCATCCGCTGAACACCGCCGACTTCAGCCCCTATCTCGGCCAGATCGCCAACATGAAGGTCGACGCCGTGTTCGCGATGGAGACCGGCGCCGACGCGACGCGCTTCATCACCCAGTATGCGAGCTTCGGCCTGAAGGGCAAAATCCCGCTGCTCGGCGCCATGAACGCCACCGACCAGTCGGTGATCCGCACGCTGGGCGAGGAGTGCGAAGGCATCGTTTCGGCGGCGCATTTTGCCGAAGGCTCGGACAACCCGGCGACCGCCGCTTTCGTCAAGGAATACACCGCCAAGTTCGGCAAGACGCCGTCGCTCTACGGTTTCTCGATGTATTCCGGCGCGATGTGGGTGTCGAAGGCGATCGAAACCCTCAAGGGCAAGATCGACGACCGCAATGCCTTCATCGACACCGTGCTCAAGACCGAACTCGACAACTCGCCGCTCGGCAAGACGGTGAAGCTCGATGCCTACGGCAACCCGATCTACGACGTCTACATCCGCCAGGTGAAGAAGGCGCCGAACGGCAAGTTCTGGAACGTGCCGATCGAGACCTATCCGGCGGTGTCGCAGTTCTGGAAGTACGATCCGGCGACCTACATGAAGCAGCCGCCCTATTCGCGCAACTTCCAGGGCATCAAGAAAAGCTGATCCCCTCAGCCACCGGGCGCGGCGGCGACGCCGCGCCCGGCATACCGAAAGCATGCCGTGAGCAATATCATTCTGACACTGGCCGATGTCGAAGTCGCTTTTGACGCGCTGCGCGCCGTCGATGGCGTGACCATCGCCGTGCCCAAGGGCGAGCGCCGCGCCATCATCGGCCCGAACGGCGCCGGCAAGACGACATTGTTCAATGCCATCACCGGTGTGATCCCGCCGACGTCCGGCCAGATCGTGTTCGACGGCCATAACATCACGCGGCTGCCGCCGCACAAGCGGGCGCGGCTCGGCATCTCGCGCACCTTCCAGATCACCAATCTGTTTCCGACTCTGTCGGTCGCCGACAACATGATCCTGGCGCAGCGCGGGCTGTCGCCGCGCAAGTTCTCGCTGTTCGGCTCGCCCGATATCGACGCCGCCGAAGCGCGCCGCATCGCCGCCGCGCTCGAGGCCTCGCGTATGCATGAACGCGCCGATACGCTGGTCAAGGAACTGTCCTACGGCGAACAGCGCCAGCTCGTGATCGCTTTGGCGCTGGTCACCGCGCCACGCCTGCTGCTGCTCGACGAGCCGGCGGCCGGCCTGTCGCCCGCCGAGCGCTCGATCGTCGCCGAGATCATCCGCTCGCTCGACCGCGAACTCACCGTCATCCTGATCGAGCACGACATGGATCTGGCGCTCGGCCTCGTCGATTTCGTCACCTGCCTGCACGAAGGCCAGGTGCTGGTGCAGGAACCGCCGTCGGAAATCCGCAACGATCCGCGGGTGCAGGAAGTCTATCTCGGGAGGCCGCGTCATGCTTGAGATCCGCGATCTGCACAGCGGTTACGGCGAGGCCCAGGTGGTCCGAGGCGTCTCGCTCGATGTCGCGGCGGGCGAAGTCGTCGCGCTGCTCGGCCGCAACGGCATGGGCAAGACGACGCTGATCCGCTCGATCATGGGACTTGCTCCGCCGCGCGTCACCGGCGGCACCGTGCGCTGGCAGGGCCACGATCTGATCGGCCTGCGGCCCCACGAAATCGCCGGGCGCAAGATCGCCATCGTACCGCAGGGCCGCCGGCTGTTCCCCTCGCTCACCGTCACCGAACATCTGACCATGCTCAAGGGCGCACGCGTCAAGACCGGATGGACGGTCGACCGCGTGTTCGGCATTTTCCCGCGGCTTGCCGAGCGCCGGCATCACCGCGGCGGCCAGCTCTCCGGCGGCGAACGCCAGATGCTCGCGGTCGGCCGCGCGCTGATGATCGACCCCGAACTCATCCTGATGGACGAGCCGTCGGAAGGCCTCGCGCCGGTGATGGTGCAGCATCTGGAAAACATCGTGCTCGACCTCAAGCGCGAGGGCCTGTCGATCCTGCTGGTCGAGCAGAACCTCTACAGCGCCCTGGCGGTGGCCGGTCGCGTCTACATTCTGGAAACCGGCAAGGTGGTGCACGAGGGCGACGCCAAGGCACTGTCGCAGCAGACCGGGATGCTGCTCAAGCATCTCGGCGTGCATTGAGGGCGAACCATGGACGACGAACTCCTGCGACGCATCGCGGCCGAGCTCAACGGCGCACCGGAGACTGCGGCCCGCGCCGGCCGGTCGGCAGCCTTGGTCGCCGACACCAACACGCGCATCGCCGAGGCCGCCGGGACAATGCCGTTCGACAGCACGCCTTACAGCATGCCGCATTGGCTCGCCGCGAACGACAAGCCACGGCAGCCGACATGAACGCGGCCATCGCCTCCCTCGATCTGACCGCGCTCGCCGCCGCCATTGCCGCGGGCGATGTGACGTCGGAAGCCGCGACCTCGGTCGCGCTCGATCGCCTCGAAGGCGTCGGCCGGACGCTGAAAGCCGTAAAGCGGCTCGACCGCGACCGCGCGCTTGACGCCGCGCGCGCCGCCGACAAGGCGCGCGTCGCGGGCGCCCGCCTGCCCCCGCTGCACGGCGTGCCGCTGGCGCACAAGGACCTGTTCTATCGCAACGGCGACCTGTCCGAAGGTGGTTCTAAAATCCGCGCCGGCTTCCGCGCCGGCACGACCGCGACAGTCATTCAACGCCTCGATGCGGCCGGCGCGCTCGACATCGGCCGGCTGCAGCTTGCCGAATTCGCGCTGAGCCCCACCGGCTACAACCTGCACGAAGGCCACCCGCTCAATCCGTGGAATCCGGCCCATGTACCGGGCGGCTCGTCTTCCGGCTCGGGCATCGCGGTCGCGGCGCGCTGCGTGGCCGCCTCGCTCGGCACCGATACAGGCGGCTCGCTGCGTCATCCCGGCGCGATGTGCGGCGTCGTCGGCCTGAAGCCGACATGGGGGCTGGTGCCCGGTGACGGCGTGATGCCGCTGTCGGCATCGCTCGATTGTCCGGGCCCATTGACGCGCACGGCGCGCGACGCCGCGCTGATGATGTCGGTTCTGACGCAGCGCGCTTATGACATTCGGGACGACGTTCGCGGCATGAGCATCGCTCTGCCGGGCGGTTATTACCTCGAAACATTGCATCCCGAGATCGCCAGGGCGCTGGACGAGGCCAAGTCTGTGTTCCGCGATCTTGGCGTCAGGCTCGTGGAGACAATGCCGCCCGACATGACGGCGATCAACGCGACGATGCATCTCCTGATGAGCGTCGAGGCCGCGACGATCCATCGGCGCTGGCTGATCGAACGTCCGCATGACTATTCCGATCAGGTGCGCTCGCGCATCGAGCCCGGCCTGTTCTATCCGGCGACGCGTTACGTCGAGGCGCTGTCGATGCGCGCCGCGCTGACCCAAGGATGGCTTGGCGCCTGCCTCGGCAGTTGCGACCTCGCACTCATTCCGGCGATCCCCGTGCCGGTGCCGACGATTGCCGCCACCACCGAAGGTGCGCCGGCGGATGTCGGCCGCTCCATTGGTGCGCTGACGCATTGTACGCGCGGCATCAACTATCTCGGTCTGCCGGCAGCTTCGGTGCCATGCGGGTTCGACCGGGCGGGCCTGCCGATGGCATTCCAGCTCGTCGCCCGCCCGTACGCCGAGGCCGGCATCCTGACCGCCGCGAACGCCTATCAGCGCGTGACCGACTGGCACACACGCATTCCCCCTTCCGCCGACCTGCACTGAACTGGACCTGACAATGCCCGTCATCGACATGCACACCCATGCGCTCAGCCGGCGCGTCAATCCGCTGATCGCCGACGTCTTCGACCCGAAGTCCAACCCCTATATCCGCGATATGTCGGCGGAGAGCGCGGCGACCGATGCGGACCAGGGAAAGATCGTGCCCGAGCGTATGCTGAACCTTGTCGAGCGCCGCGATACGATGGCGCGCATGGGTGTCGATATCCAGGTGATCGCACCGGCCCCGGCGCAGCAGCATTACTGGGCCGACGAGGAACGACAGGTCGCCCTGTCGCGCGTGCAGAACGAGGACATGGCGGCTTTGGTCGCGCAGGACCCCGCCCGTTTCGTTGCCATGGGCACTTTGCCAATGCGCTTCCCGAAAAAGGCCATCGAGGAAGCCGTCCATGCCGTCGAGTCTTTGGGGCTGCGCGCCTTCCAGATCGATAGCCGCGTCGAATCGCTCGAACTGTCCGATCCCGCTTTCGATCCGCTGTACAAACGGCTCGCCGAATTGCGCGCGCCCCTGTTTATCCACCCGCTCGGCTTCTCACACGGCCAGCGCCTCGGCGCCTTCTTTATGATCAACACCGTCGGCCAGCCGCTCGAGGAGACGATTGCGGCCTCGCACTTCATCATGGGCGGCGTGCTCGATCGGCACCCCGATCTCGACATCATTATTGCCCATGGCGGCGGCTTTTTTCCGCATTATATCGGCCGCTTCGATCACGCCTGGAAGGCCCGGCCCGAGGTACACAAGCTCTGCCCCCGGCCGCCATCGGCCTATCTCAAACGATTCTGGTACGACACCTGCGTGTTCGATCCGGTGCTGGTCGCGCGGCTGGTCGACACCGTCGGCGCCGAGCGTGTGATGCTCGGCTCCGACTACCCGTTCGACATGGGCGATCCCGACCCGGTCGGCACCTTCGACAAGGCCGGCATTGCCGGCGCGGATCGCGATCGCATTGTCTACGGCAACGCGGCGTGGCTGTTCCGCATCGGATAAGGTGCGCCGAAGCCGCAAGCCGGGCCGCTCAAGGCCCGAACCCGAACCCGCCGGCCTCAGCCGCCGGTAACAGCCATCAGGTCTATCTCGATGAGGAAGTCCGGATGGGACAGGCGCGTGACGCCGACGAGCGTGCTCGGAGGCGGCCGGTCGGGATGCCACGGGAAGCTCATGGTCGGATCGGTCTGAATCGTGATGAACTCATCCATATCGAGCACGAAGAGGCGCCGGAACACCACGTCGTCCCAGGTCGCGCCGGCTGCTTTCAGTTGGATCGTCAGAGCTTCCATAACTCGGTGATATTGGCCGCGCATGTCGCCAACGAACATCGGCTTATAGTTCTCGTCAGATGCCGTTTGGCCCGCGATATAGATCATCTTGCTGGGGCCGGCGACCGTGATGACGCGGCTATAGGCCGGGTGCTTGAACAGCTCCGGGGGGTGAATGAATTTCTTGTCCACGTCGAGGTCTCCTTACTGACTTAGAATGTCGGCGGCGTGTTGAGCCAAAGGATGCGAGCCACCTTCTTGCGGCTGTTGGTGTACGAATGCGGCCGCTCCGAGCGAAAATAGAAGCTATCGCCCGCCCGCAGCCGATACTTTTTCTTGTCGACGATCAGATCGAGCTCGCCTTCAAGCACGTAGCCGAACTCCTCGCCCTCATGTGTAATGACGCCTTCGCTGCCACTGCCGGGCTCGATGTCGTTGATGTAGCCGGACAGCAGATTGCCGCGGCGGCTCGGGATCAAGGCTTCGAGCTTGTGACCCTTGCCCTGCCCGGCCTGAACCGTCGGGCGTTCACCGCTGCGCAGCACGACATTTTCATCGTCGTCGTCGTCCGCCCCCTGAAACAGCCCGGATACCGGCGTGTTCAGCGCCAGCGCGACGCGGTGCATCGTCTTGATCGAGGGATTGGCGCTGCCGTTCTCGACGCGTGACAGCATCGATTCCGAACATTGAGCAAGTCCGGCGAGCTCCTTCAAGGTCAGCCCCTTGAGCAAACGCATATGCTTCATCTTGAGCCCGACACGGCTCTCGGGCGTCCGGGCGCCGTTCACCTTGGTCCGGCTCGCGGCTTTCTTTCGTCGCTGCAACATGGGCACCTTCATTGGACGGACAGGCACCAGCCTTTCGGCGCCGCCAGCCACCTCTGCTACATCTATAGTTTGAGTCCGTTCCGATGCACATATGGGTTGCCTGCGGTCCACAGCGAAGCGGACCGCCCTTCAACCCTTCGGCACATGCTTCGGCCCACGCATGAACTTGTCGATCCACCACGCGTGAAAAACGTAGCGCAGCACTTCCGCATCTGTTTCGCCATACTTGCCGGTGGCCGCCAGTTGGGAAAGCCACTCCGCTTCGACGTCGCCGAGTTCGATCTCGACCTCCGATATCTCGATCGGCACATTGGTAAATTCAGGCTCGTATGAGCCGTCCCTGCACAGGGGGCGATCCGCCTTGATGTTCTTGATCCTGAACATTTCCGGATTTCGCTGGTTCTTCAGGCGCGGCGGCTCGTTGACCTTCGCCCAATCGGCATCGGACGCCTCGAACACGCTCAGTTTCAGAGGCTTGAGCTCGAAATCGCTGGTCATCATGACGTCGGCGCCGCAGACATTCGGTATCGCCAGGACATCGAACAGCGCAAGAAGCTCGACATAGTCGCCCGCTTTGGCCGCGTTCTTCGCGATGTAGGGATGACCGTCCGGTGAGACGCCCGTGTGCATGAAGAAGTTGAACGAGTCATGCACATCGTCCGGCGTCAAACCGTATTCGCGCTGGGCCTCGGCCTGAATGTCATGGCAGTTAGTATGAACGGCCAGTCCGTACTGGTGTTCGAACAAGAAGGCGCTGCAGCGCGGATAGAGAACGTCGTTGGTGCCGACGGTATCTTCGATGATCGCCATCATCGGCCGCTCGCGTGGTGGCGCCGACCACAGGAAATCGCCTTTGGTCGGATGCATGCCGTGCAGATGGCGCGTCCGGCCGGTGTGGAAGAACTCCTTGTAGTCGTGGAGATTGAAGCAGTTGAAGTCGGCGCATTGCCGGCCGGTTGTCTGCGCGATGCGCAGGATCTGGCCGCGCCGTAATTCCAGCGCCTTACCGGTACCGGGCTGGATCGTGATTTCCTGCAGCAGTTTGCGCTCGGGCAACGTCATCTGTCTTTTTCCGGCGGTGGAAGATTGGCTTTGGCGAACTCTCGCAGGGCACGTCGGACCAGATCGTCGCGACTGTTGCTTTCCCCGGACCTGACGGTGTTGTCAATCAATTCGAGCTGCTGCTGGTTGAGACGCAGCTTGATCTTCGTTGTTGCCATGAGCTTTCTCCCGCGGCGCCCGTTCCCGCGCCGTTAGCGGCGCGGGAACTGATGTTGCCGTTGATTACGGAGTCCAGCCCTTAGGGGCCTGCATACCGGCCTTGTCGACCGAGTTGAGGTTGGCCATGGTCACCGGGATGAGGGGAACCTCAACGCTCTTCGACGGCAGCGGCTTGCCCTTCACGATCGCATCCATCAGCCGAACCGCCGTCCGGCCGATGACGACGGGCTGCTGCGCCACCACATAGTCGGCGCAACCGGCACGCATCATCTCCTCGGCGGCTTCACCGAGCACGGCGAACAGGATCTTCACTTTGCCGCACTTCTGGGCGCCCTGCGCCGCGCGCGCAGCGCCGACGCCGTAGGTATCATCCGCGCCGTAGAGAATATTGACGTCGGGGAAGCGCTGCAGAAGGTCGTTGGCGAGCGAGAGTGCGATCGCCGGGTCCTGTTCGCTGGTCTGTTCGGCAACGATCTTGAGGTTGCTGCCGGCGAGATCTTCCTTGAAACAGCGCAAGCGGTCCGAGGCCCAGAAGGCGCCCGGCGGGCCGGCGAGCACGGCAATGGTGCCGCCGTTCGGCAACAGGATCTTCGCACCCTTGGCGAGCTCGTGGCCGATGTTGCAATGGCTCGAAGACGCCGCGGCGTCGGCGGCCACGTCGCTGGCGACAATCGGGCTGCCTGCGCCGATCACCGGGATCTTCTCGCCTTTCGCCTCGCGCACAGCGCCGTTAAACGAAGCCGGGTTCGCCGGATCGATCAAAATCGCCGAGACCTTCTGTACGACGAGGTTCGCGAACTGGCTCACCTGCTTGTCGACATTGGCGTAGCCGCCGGCGTCCTGGATCGTGACCTCGTAGCCGAGCTTCTTGGCTTCATCCGAGATACCGAAGAGCACAGGAGTGAACCACGGCCCTTTGATGTTGGGCATCGACACGCCGATCTTGTCGGCGGCGTATGCGGGGTTGGCGGCCATGAGCGCGACACCGGCGGCGGCCACCGCCAGACAGATCTTGTGAACTACGCGAGACTGCATCTGATTCTCCTGTTCCTGTTCAATGGTGAAACTCAGTTTCTCTTGCCGGCTTTGGCGCCGATGAATATCTGGTCGAGCGAAACCGCAAGAATCAGCGCTCCGCCGATGATCATCATCTGCGTGTAGGAAGGGACATTGAGCAGGTTGAGGCCGTTCGACAGGATGCTGATGAACAGCACGCCGAATGCGACGCCAACCACCGAACCGCGTCCGCCGAACAGCGAGACGCCGCCGAGCACGACCGCCGCGACGGATTCCAGCGGCAAGGTCGCGCCGAGCGACGGCTGCCCTGATGCCACACGCGATGTAAGGATGAGAGAGCCAACCGAGGCACAAAGGCCGCTAAGCACGTAGGCCGCGATTTTCACGGTGCCGATCGAGATACCGGACAACCGCGCCGCCTCTTCATTGCCGCCGACGGCGTATATTCGGCGGCCGAGCTTGGTATAGCGCAGGACCACAATGCAGCCGGCAAGGGCCGCGACCGCGATAACGACCGGGATCGGCACGCCGAAGGTGCGGGCGTAAGCGAGGCTGGAGAAGGATTCCGGCACGCCGGTGACGGCAACGCCGCCGCTGACGCTTAACGCCAGCCCCGAAACGATCGACATCATCGCCAGGGTGGCGATGAAGGGAAACACCTTGAAGCGCGAAATGACCAAGCCGTTGACGAGCCCCACGGCGGCGCCCACGGCGAGTGAGGCTGCCAATCCGGCCGCCACGCCGTGCTCGCGCATCACAAGCGCGCCGACGATACTGACCAGCGCGACGATAGCGCCAACGGAGAGATCGAGACCCGCGGTGAGGATCGCAAATGTCTGCCCGAACGACACCGCCGCCAAGGCAGCCGCCGACACGCCGATGTTGCGAATGTTCGGCAGCGACATGAATACGGGGGAACTGACGGAGAATGCCATCACCATCAGGACGACGATGATCGGCAAACCGATCTCGCGGCCGTAGCGTTGCAGGAATGCCCGCGGCTTCACGCGGCTCTCGTCCCGGCCCTGCGGCTTCTTCGACAGGGTCATTGCCACGATGCTCCCGATGCCCGCAGGCTTGCCTGCGGCGCCATGTGGGCCGCGAAGGCACCCGCCAGAATGCGCTTCTCGTCGAACTCGGCGAGCGACAGCTCGTCGCGGATGCGGCCGCCCGACATTGCATAGATCCGGTGGCACGTACCCATCAGTTCGGGCAGTTCGGACGACACGATGATCACGGCCGCGCCTTCCGAGGCCAAACGGTGAATGAGCCTGTAGATCTCCGCCTTGGCGCCGACATCGATGCCGCGCGTCGGTTCATCGAAAATGAGAACCCTGGCCCGGGTCAGGATCGACTTGCCGATAACCAGCTTCTGCTGATTGCCGCCGGACGCCGTGGCCGCCGGCGCATCGAGCTGGCCCTGAAACTGAAGGCTGTCGGCAACCTTGCGCGCGGTCTTGCGGATCGCCGGTCCGGAAACGAAGCCCGCGACGCAGAACTGATCGAGTGACGCCATCACCACGTTTTCGGCACCCGACATGGTGAGTACGAGCCCCTGATCCTTGCGGTCCTCCGGCAGGTAGGCAATGCCACGCGCGATGGCGTCGCGCGGATGCCGGATCGTGATCGCCGTGCCATCCATGCGAATCTCGCCGCCGTCGAGCTCGTCGGCGCCAAAGATAGCGCGCATGACCTCGGTGCGGCCGGCACCGGCCAGGCCGGCAAAGCCGACGACTTCGCCGGCACGCACATCGAAATTGATGTCCGCGAACACACCGTGGCGGGTCAGCCCCGATACGCTGAAGATGACGTCGCCGATCTCTTCATTGCGCGACGGAAAGAGTTCGGCCAACGGCCGCCCCACCATCAGACCGATGAGCTCGGATGTGCCCTTGATCACGGATGCATCCATCGTTGCGACGTGTTCGCCGCCGCGTAGAACGGTGATGCGATCCGCGATTTCCATCACCTCGTCGAGCCGGTGTGAAACATAAAGGAAGCCCGCGCCTTCGGCCCGCATCCGCATAATCAGACCGCGCAGCGCCGCTGCCTCGTGTTCCGACAACGCCGCCGTCGGCTCGTCCATCACGATGACGGGCGCGCGCAGCACGAGGGCACGTGCAATCTCGATGATCTGACGCCGGGCGGTCGAGAGATTGCCCGCCCGTTCTGACGGATCGATCTGGGAACCGACGCCGAGATCTGCCAGGACCTCAGCGGCCTTTCGCTCGGCCTTGGCGCGCGAGTACCACAGCGCCGGCCCGGGCTCATTGCCGAGAAAGATGTTTTCGGCGACGCTGAGGTCGGGCGCGATCATCAACTCCTGGAAGATCGTCACGATGCCCTGCTGCCGCGCATCGCGCGGACTTCCGAACACTGTCGCCTGTCCTTCAATCTCGATCGAGCCGCCATCCGGCTTCACGTCGCCGGACAGGATGCGGATAAGTGTCGATTTGCCGGCACCGTTCTCCCCGACCAGCGCATGGACTTCACCCCGCTTCAGATCCAGCGAGACGCCGCGCAGTGCGCGGACGCCAGGATAGTCCTTCGCCAGATCGCGCAGCGCGACCAGCGGAGCTCCACTTCTCACAGGCCCGGATGTTGTGGAAACCGATGGAATGGAGATCACGGCTGGCGCGCTCCTTCCTTGAGCGGAATGTAGGCGACGGCCTCGACCTCAAGCAGCGTCTCGGGGGTCGGCAGCAATTCGGACACCTGCACCACAGTGCTGGCCGGCGGCATCTCGAAAAACGTGGCTCGGATGCGGTTGTAGATCGGGAAATCGCGCAGATTGCGGAAGAACTGCGTGAGCTTGACGACGTCGTTCAACGTGCCGCCGGCCGCTTCGACAGTGAGACGCAGGCTGTTGAGAACCCACCACGACTGCGCGGCAATCGGACCGTCCTTGAGATCGGACGACATTTCGCCAATCTCACCGGCGATCTTGCGCGCTTCGGGCGGCAGATCGGCGTATCCCTCGATAATGCGCATCGTGGCGGGATCGGCAGCGATGATGCCGGAGAAATAGACGACATCTCCGGCGCGGCGGAACGGCGCATAACGCGAGAGCGGCACTGCCACACCTGAAGCGAGATCCTTCATGCAGGTCTCCTTTCCGTCGACCCGCCAATGGTAAATCTTCATGCATGACATGCAAGTCACTTTAATTGACAATAACGGACTATTATTTAGTCAGCCCCGATGGCCGGCCAGACTCAGCCGCAGACACGGGGCATATTCGACCCGCCCGGCGGGTCGAAAACGACGATGTCAGTGAGGGAGTTTCCTGCATGGCCGGCCACTCGCGGCGCATCAAGCACCAGCCGGAAACAGGCCGAACGGCCGTGGCGCGAGCCCCGGATGCATTTTTCCGACGGCCTCGAGATTGGCGTGCTCGCGTTCGAGCGACGCCCAGGCGTGCGAACCCAGTGCGATCTGGACCACGCGGTTGACCTCGCCGGTCCGCGCCGAGAGAAAACTCATCACCGCCTTCTATGTCGTCGAAGACCGGGCGATATAAATCACTGGTACGATATCGCTCTCATCAGTAATGCCGACTTGCGCCCAGGCGGAATGTCTAGATTGACGACGCCGACGGCCGCCGCGCCCGGGATATGTCCGATACATTGTAGCCGGGGCGCGATCATCACCAAACGCCATTTGGCGCGCGACACAAGCGCGATCGGCGACCATTGCCGCAGCACCTTCTCCAACAGGTTCCAGTCGAGCGGCGCGATCCGGCGCGGACCGTCATCGCCGGGAATGACGGCAAAACGCTGCGCCTTGGGCACCGACACGGCTGGTACCAGCACGCAGCCGAGAGGAAACAGTCGTTGTAACAATTGCCGCACCGCCGCCCACCCTTGGCTTATCATTTCGGCAAGTTCTTCCAACAAGTGCTGCCACAATCGCCGACGCCGTCCAATGAGTACGCGATCTCTGCCTAAATTCTGCGCGTCCGGAACTCCGCGATGGCAACATTTCTATAACAGGTGCGTTCCATCAGCCGCACGCGACGCGGGGCGCGCGGGACGATGGCTCATGCATTGTGGCCAATCTCGCGCTTTGACCTTTTATTGCCGCAGACTTTGCGCACCCTCTCTCTTGGCAGCACGTTCAACGTCACCCTCAGAAAGGATGCACGACATGGCCTTGCGCGAATTGTTGGCGCCGACGAAGAAGAAGATCGATCTGAAAGCCGGTCTCGTGGTTCCGGTCCTTCTGTCCGGCGGGGCCGGAACACGGCTGTGGCCCCTGTCGCGCGAGACCTATCCCAAGCAGTTGCTGTCGTTGATCGGCGAGCACACGCTGCTGCAACAGGCGGCAATGCGCGTGGCGGATCGCAACAAGTTCACCGCGCCGCTGGTGGTCGCCCACGAGGAGCATCGCTTCGTCATCGCCGAGCAGCTGCGATCGCTTGGCATCGCCGATTCGACCATCGTTTTGGAACCCGTCCGGCGCAACACTGCGGCGGCCGTCGCCGTCGCCGCCCTGATGGTCAACAAGATCGATCCGAATACGATCTTGCTGGTCATGCCGGTCGATCACCTGATCCGCGACGACGCTGCATTCATCGAGACCATCAATACCGCCGCGGCGGCGGCGGAGCATCACAAGCTCTCGTTGTTCGGAATCCACCCGACTCAGCCGGCGACCGGCTACGGCTACATCAGCGTCGGCGCGCCGATGGAGGCAGCGCCCGGCGTACACGAAGTCGGCGAATTCATCGAGAAGCCGGACGCAGCGCGAGCTGCGGAACTTCTCGCCAGCGGCGACTACCTGTGGAACAGCGGCATTTTCCTGTTGCCGGTGCGCACGTTGCTGCGCGAACTGGAGCGGCATGCGCCCGAGGTTCTCAAGGCGGCGCGCAACGCGGTCGCCACCGCCTCGCTCGATCTCGACTTCCTGCGGCTGCGCGAGGAGCCGCTGGCGGCTTGCCCGTCGATCTCGCTCGACAAGGCGGTGCTCGAGAAGACGGATCGCGCCGTGGTCGTCCCGGCCCGTTTCGACTGGAGCGATATCGGCAGCTGGTCGACGCTCTGGGAGGTCGGCGACAAGACCGCCGCGCACAATGTCGAGATCGGCGACGTAATCGCGGAGGATAGCCGCGGCTGTTATCTGCGCGGCGACGGTCCGCTGGTGGCCGCCCTGGGCGTCGACGACCTCGTCGTCGTGGCGACGCCGGATGTCGTGCTGGTGACGCCGAAGAACAATGCCCAGGACGTCGGCAGGCTCGTCAGCCGGCTGAAGCAGGATGGCCACCGCTCGGCAACCCAGACCCAATGCGTCTATCGCCCCTGGGGCTATTACCAGCAGATCCATGTCGGCGAACGCTTCCAGGTCAAGCGCATCACCGTCAATCCCGGTTGCAAGCTGTCGCTGCAGAAGCACTTCCACCGCGCCGAGCACTGGGTGGTGGTCAACGGTACCGCGCTGGTGACGCGCGATGACGAACAGGTCCTGCTGGGCGAGAACGAATCGCTGTTCATCCCGCTCGGGGCCATGCACCGGCTCGAGAATCCGGGCAAGATGCCGCTCAACCTGATCGAAGTGCAGTCCGGCGCCTATCTCGGCGAGGACGACATCGTGCGCGTCGAGGACATCTACAACCGCGTCACGCCGGAGCTGGCGAAGACCGGAACATAACGCCGGCTAATTGGCCGTGCCGCGAAGCGCCAGCGCGTCGGCGCTGCGCTTCCTGGCCGGCCGTGTCTTGAGCAGCAGGGCCGGACGCTCGACGGCAAGATACGTAATCGCCGACAGCCCGATCGTAACCAGCAACACCGCGGCGAACGACAGCAGCACCAGCGGCAGCGTGTGCGGCCGGCTGCCGTCCAGCAGCCATTTGTGCACGCCCCAGATCACCGGCAAGTGCCACAAATAGAAGCTGTACGAGATCACGCCGATCCAGCGGATCGGGTGCCATTCGACCAGCTTCACCAGCCACTGCGGCCGCCCTGACGCGGTTTCAGTGGTGACGATAAGCACGATGGCCGCGAAGAACATGGCAAAGCCGAACTCGTATTCGATGCGGGTGAGGACAGCGGCTGCGGCCGCTGCAACGTAAAGCCAGCGCCGGAAACGCAACCGCGCCTCGTGCGCCGACAATGTGAGGCTGTGGCGATAGCCGACCGCCGCCAGCATGCCGAGGCCGAACAGGTCGGCCTGGCACAGGATACTGCGCAGATAGACGGCCAGCCAGGTGCCGCCCCACTGCTGATAGAACTGCGCCGCCGCGTCGCCATGCACCTGCATATTGCCGATCGTGCGGCACAGGAGCCCGACCACGATCATGGCCACCGAGATGACGATCGCTGCCCGGCTCAACCCCCAGCGTCCGCTGAGCCGGACGGCGGCGACGGCGAGGACAGGCAGCAAGAGATAAAAGCAGATCTCCGCGGTCAACGACCATGACACGCCGAGCCCGGTCTTGATCGTCCACGGCGTCAGGGTGTGCACCAGGAATACGTTGGCGAGGATCGCGCCGACATCGGTCATCCGCCCGACGGTTTCGCCAACGCCCTCGGCGCCGGTATTCGCGGCGGCGATCGGCGACATATAAGCCAAGCCCAGGCCGCAAGCGACGATAAGAAAGATCGTCACATAGGCGGGATAGATGCGCAGGAAGCGATTAGCGAAATAGCGCGACACGTCGAACGGACGGCGTTGCGCGGCGGCCGTCAGGAACGGACCGAACAACAGGAAGCCCGACAGTACAAAAAACAATGTGAGCCCTTGCCCGGCAACATTCAGCAGGTGGCGGGCGAGCGGCGGAATCATTTCTCCCGGCACAAGATGAAGGTTGAAGTGACCCAGCATCACCGAAAGGGCGGCGGCGGCCCGCAGGCCCTCGATGCCGGCAAGCCGTTTGCCCGAGCTGGGTTTGACCTCAAGCGCGTCAACGTCAATCGGACTCTCGTTGGTTCCGCTCATGCAGACGCACTTCCCCTTCATCCGACGCGACGCTCTCGGCGCCGACGCCGAACGACGATCGCCAGACCAACAGACCAGCACTTGGCCGCTTCGAGCGCGACCCGCTGCCTACTCGCCTTTGCCGAAGAAAAACTCGCGTTTGACCGTCCACCAGATGATCTTGATGTCCAGCCACAGCGACCATCGCTCGATGTACTGAAGATCGTAGTCGACACGCGAGATCGCGGCCTCGGCGTTGGCAGTGCTGCCGCGGCAGCCGCTGACCTGAGCCAGCCCTGTGATGCCTGGCCTGATCGTATGGCGCTGGAAATAGTACGGCACGAGGTTCTCGTAGAGCGTGCTCGCGGCCTGCATGCCGGGCACGTGAGGCCGCGGGCCGACCAGCGACATGTCACCGCGAACGACGTTGATCAGTTGCGGCAGTTCATCCAGGCTGGTCTTGCGCAGGATGCGCCCAACAAAGGTTACGCGCGGGTCGTCTGTCACCGTCTGCTTCACGCCCCGCTGATCGCCCAAGTGGGCATGCATGGTTCGGAATTTGAATATCCGGAAGCGATGGTTGCGGTGGCCGTAACGGAACTGCGTGAAGAAGACCGGGCCCGGCGACGTCAGCTTGATCGCCAGCGCGATGCCGCCGAACAGCGGCGCAATCGCCAGAAGCGCCACACTGGCGGAGGTGGCATCGAACAGGCGCTTCATGCGCGAGCGCGACGGCTCGCTCAAAGCGCCACGGTGCGAAAGATAATAGAGCCGCCGACGCGGCGGGCGCGGCCGATCGTTGTAGTTCACGCCGGGCGTAAAGAGCAGCCGCTTATGGTACCAAACCGATGCAGTGTCGTCCCGCGTTGCGGGCAGCGAAACAGAGAGGGCCATCATTCGCTCCATTTGCAGTGTTGCTCAGCTCACGAATGGCAACCTCCATCGCGCGCCCTCCCTGTTAATGCGGCTTTGCCGGCGCAACGAAAACGACCGACATCTCATCATGCCGTTGCTCACAATGATTCCACGCCGCTTATCTCGGCAGAACACTCGGCTTTCTTGGAGAAAGTGTGGCGATGCATCGTCACGAATGTTGAACATTCGTATCAGTCGCGATTTGCGCGGTTCGCGTCGATGAGATGGAACGCGGCGATCAAGAAATGTTTCAGAGCAACGACGCAAACAGAACGCACTTGTCACACAACCGTTAGAATGAGACCGCGACACCAACGGTCAGATCGTGTGCATGCCTCGTCAACAGACGCCGCTATTTCATGCAATGATTCGATTCAAGCCGCCGACGAGACGCCCGTGCTTACGATTTTGGCTTCTGATCGCCAATTTTGTCGCCTGGGCGCTCATCATTTCGGCGCTTCATCGCCTCGTCTGGCGAATGTTCTGACCTCCACGTCGTTGCGCTTGCACCGATTGCGGATCGGGATTGTCAGCGACAATTTTTTTGGCGACTGCCCTGGAACCAAATGCCGATCACCGTTGTTGGCAGCTTCGGGGCTGGTGCCGAACTCGGGGCTTTTGGATTCTGGCGTTGCACATCGCGACGACCCGCTCTGGTATTCAAAGTGCGTAAGGGGGAACTATGCAGAAAGTGTTTTGTCGACTGGCTTTTCTTTTGGCCGGTCTTGCAGGCCTTTTATCCGCGGCCGGCTGCAGCCCGGTCGGCTCCTCCGGCTACGCGGCATATCAAGAAGCCGCAGCGTTGCCAGCGGTTAACCACCCCTACATACTTCACACCAACGATCAGTTGCACGTTCAGGTTTACAGCGAGCAGACAATCACCGGCGATTACGTGGTCGACAGCACGGGTTATCTGTCGATTCCCGTTGCCGGACGCGTCAAAGCGGCAGGTCTGACTGTCCAGCAACTCGAACGCCGGGTCACGGCGCAACTCAATGGCGCAATCCTCAAAGACGCGCGCGTCAATATCCAGATTGCCACCTACGCGCCTTTTTATATCCGCGGTGAAGTCAAAAAGCCGGGCGAGTTTCCCTACAAGCCCGGACTGACCGTCGCCGACGCTGTCGCCTTGGCAGGCGGATACACTTATCGCGCGGATGAAAATCGTGTCGTTGTGCGCCCATCAGGTTCCAATGCCGAGCTCACGCGTCCAACGGATGCGAACCCGCCGGTGTCGCCTGGCGACAACATCACTGTCCCTGAACGATTCCTTTGATCGTCGCTTGAGCATCGTGCCAACAGATTGGGCGCATGCAGTTCGCGCGCGGCGCAGCGTGCGGAACAAGGCGCACGCACATCGTCGTACGCGGGACGAGATCGATCGCGTGGCGCCGCACGGGATTTTTGCTGCGGTGCGGAACCACGTGTTGCTCTCGCGGTTGATGGCGATACTGCCTGAGGACGCTCAGCGCGTTCGTGGGCGGCACTATGTCTACCGGGGCGACAATGTCTGCCGGCACGACTCTTGCCGGCACGACAACTTGGAAACAAAACGGCGCGGCGGTGGAACTCTTGAGCCCCGTCGCCACGAGGTGCGTAATGTCTCTCGACAAATGCGCGATGGCCCCATCGGGTTCCAGCGTGACAAAGACTCCGGCGCTCGCCGCCCGCTCGCTGCCGCAGGTCTCGCCTTCGTTGCCGTTCTCGCATGGACGCCGGCAGCGCATGCCCAAGTCGTCACGCCGCTCGTTCCATCGCCGACGCCACCCTGGAGCTCGCTTGAGGTGTTTGAGCCCGTTCCCTTCGCACGGCTTTGGGCGCGCGATGGTGAAGCACTCGAGCCAGAGGATACACCGGTGAAGACACGGCAGCAGCCGGGCTACGAGAGTATCGGCTTGCGCGCGGGTCCGTGGATGTTTCACCCCTCGCTGACGGGCGGGGTGCGTTACGACAACAATGTCTTTGCTTCCGGAAGCGACAAGCGCGGCGATCTGTCGGCCACGGTAAAGCCGTCGCTCGAGGTGAAATCGCTATGGGAACGGCACGGCGTTGATCTGCAGGGCAGCGTGGCCTCGACCAGCCACCGGCGGTTTTCGCAGCTCGACCAGACCGATGCCAATCTTCGCCTGCGCGGGCGCATCGATCTTTGGCACGATGCCGCGATCCTCACCACCTTCCGCACCGCGCTGCTGCACGAGGGTGTCGGCTCGCTGACGTCGCCGACCAACGCCGCCGAACCGACGCCTTACACCCTGAATTCCGCCGACGTGACATACTGGCAGCAGAAGGGCCGATGGGCCGGCTCGCTCGGATTGCGGTCTGACACGTACAATTTCGGCTCGACGCGAGCGATCAACGGTTCGATCATCAATCAGGACAGCCGCGACGGCCATATCGAGGCCCTGCACGGCCGGCTCGATTACGCCATGTCGGGCAAGCTCGGTCTGTTCACCGCCGCCGAAGCCAACCGCCGCAACCTGCGCGGCTCGCCGACACAATCGCTCAATTCCGATGGCTATCGCGCGCTCGCCGGCATCAATCTGCAGCTCGGCCACCTCGTCAACGGCGAGTTGAGCGCCGGTTACGCCAGGCAGCGCTTCGAGGACCCGAGCATCGGCACCATCAGCGGTCCGACTTATCGTGCACTGGTCAATTGGAGTGTGACGCGCCTGCTCGATGTGCACGTCAAGGCCGAGCAGCTCGTCACTCAAGCCGCCGACACGGTCGCGGGTGGCATCCGTGCCGATGCGATCCAGGTCGGTGCCGACTATGAGCTTCGCCGCAACATCGTGGTCTCCGTCGGCGCCACTTACGAGCGCGACAAATTCTTCGGCCAGCTGCGCAGCGACGACGTATTTTCGACGCTGAGTGAGCTCACATTCAAACTCAATCGATACAGCACGATCTCACTTCAGCATCAATACTTCCGGCGCGAGAGCGACACGCCGTCGGCGAGCTACGACAAGCATGAGGTGGGACTGAATGTCACAACGCGCTACTGAATATGTGCCCACCCCGCTGTCCTACGAGCCGGAGCACACCGCCGGCTCCCCCGGATGGGAAGGCGTGACGCTCTCCGAGATCTTTCGCATTCTCCGACGCAGGATCGCCCTGATCGCGGTGACGACACTCATCTTCGCCGCCGCCGCGATCATCGCGGTCATGATCATACGACCGCTCTACACCGCGACGACGACGGTGCTGATCGATCCGCGACGACCCAACGTGATCAATCTCGATGCCAAGCAGACCCAGGTGCAGGCACCGGCCACCGACGATGCCGCAATCGAGAGCCAGGTGTTGCTGGTGCAATCGGTCGCCGTCCTGCGGCGCGTCGTTGATGAACTAAAACTGGCCGACGATCCGGATTTCAAGCCGAAACCCGGCCTGCTCGCGCCGGTCAAACGCCTGTTCGCTGAGCCAACGGCGACGAATGTCGATCCGCAGGAGGCCGCGCGGATGGGCGCGGTATCAGTGCTGCAGGGCCGCCTTAAGGTCGCTCGTCAGCGCAATAGTTTCCTGATCGACGTCAATGTCAGCGCGCATGATTCGCGGACTGCGGCCCGCGTTTCGAACGCCATCGCCCAAGCCTACTTCAACGAGTTGGTGCGGTCGAAGTCGGACGCGACCAAGATGGCGGCCGGCTGGCTCAATCAGCAACTCAACGAGCTCAAGGCGCGCGTGCTCGGATCCGACAAGGCGGTCGAGGAGTTCCGCGGTGCCCATAATCTGACCTTGAGCCAGGGTGAAACCGTCAACAGCCAGCAAATTACCGATCTGAACAGCAAGCTTGTCGAGGCGCGCGCCGAGGCCGCCCAAGCGCGGGCGAAATTCGATCAGGTCGCCGAAATCGCCAAGAGCAAAGCGGATCCGGGTTCGCTCAGCGAAGCGCTGTCATCGGAGACGATCGCGCGGCTGCGCGGGCAATACGCCCAGTTGACGATGAACGAGGCCGATCTGGCGAGCCGCTATGGGCCGCAACACCCGCAGGTCACGGCGGTGAAGGCGCAACTGCGCGATACGCAGAAACTGATCGGCGCCGAAGTGCAGCGCATTTTGCAGAGCCGGCGGCACAGCTATGAGGTCGCCGCGGCGCGCGAAGCGTCGCTCGAAAAGAGCCTGGCAGCATTGCAGAACATCTCGACCGAATCCGGACAGGCCGAGGTTCGCCTCCGCGAGCTACAGCGCGAGGCCGACGCCAATCGCGCGCTCTATGAGTCCTTCCTCAGCCGCTATAAAGAGGCCAACGCACGCGAAAGTCTCGATTTGCCCGAGGCGCGGCTCGTGACCGCCGCCAATGCACCAATGCAGCCTGCCTTCCCAAAGGCCTGGCTGTTCCTCGGCCTGGCTATTCCACTCGGCGCGGCGTTCGGCTCAATTGTCGCCATCGCGGTCGACCGGTTCGACCGGCGCGTGAAGACTATCGATCAGGTCGAGTCGATCTCCGGCGTGCCCGGCATTGCCTCGTTGCCGCTGGTGGGCTTGCGCGAACTTTCGCGCATCACCAAACGCGGGAGGGACGAACTCGCCCGCTACCGCGAACATCCGACCCGGATGCTGCCGCTGGCGCTACAGCCGCCGCTGATGCGCTACATCATCGAAGAACCGAACTCGGTTTTCGCCGAGGCGATCCGCGCCGTGCGCCTCTCCGTACAGCGCACGGCCCGCACTCGGCCGATGCAGACGATCATGATGACGTCGGCGATCGACGGCGAAGGCAAGACCACGCTCGCCGCTAATCTGGCTCTGTCCTACGCCATGATGGGCGTGCGCACGCTGATCGTCGAAGGCGATCTGCGCAATCCGCAACTGACGCGTTCGCTGTGCCCGAACGCAGAATGGGGCCTGTTCGATGTTGCGCTGGGCAGAGCCTCGCTGCAACAGACGGTGCTTTTCGACAACGCGACGTCGCTGTCGGTGCTGCCGTCTCCCTCGTCGGATGAACTCGAGGCGATGAGCGAGTTCGCGTTTTCGGATTCGATGCGCATCATTCTTGGCGAGCTACGGCGGCATTACGAGGTCATCATCGTCGATGCCCCGCCCCTCATTCCGCTCGTGGATAGCCGCGCGCTCGGCGAGCATGTCGATGGCATCGTGCTGGCGGTCGGATGGGATCGGACGCCGCAAGATCTCATCGCGCGCGCCATCGATCTGCTGTCGCCGCTGCGAGAGCGCGTCCTCGGCACGGTGCTGACGCGTGTCGACCTGCGACGCCTGCGCAATTACGACTACTATCACAGCTCTGCCTACATCAAGCCCTATGCATACAGCGCCGACCTAAGGCCAAGCGCCAATTCGTAACGTTGCGGACGCTAAACGGAGTTTGAAGCAATGACCACCGTGCTTCTGGTCAGTGGCTCGTGGCCTCCGCAGGTCTGCGGCGTCGGCGATTACACGCACGTGCTTAGCGAACAATTGGTCAAGGCGGGCATTGCGGTGCGGCGCTTCGCCAGCGACCAGTTTTCGCGGCTTTACGCGCCGGCCATCGTCCAAGAGATCGACCGCACCGATTGCGACATCGTCCATATCCAATATCCCACCGTCGGCTACGGTCGCTCGCTAACGCCAAGCGCCATTGCACGGTCCATTCGCAACCGGCCCGTGATCGTCACGCTGCACGAGTACTCGGTATTCAAGCCGTACCGGCGCGCCTGGTTCTCGCCCTTCTCTAGGCATTGCGCAGCCCGCGTCTTCACCACCGACGAGGAGCGCTCACTGTTTGAGCGGCGCTTCCCGCGGCGCGGCGGAACCGATACGACGATCGAGATCGGCAGCAATTTACCGGCTGCGGCCCGACGGCAGCGCCAGTCGAACCTTGTTTGCCATTTCGGCCTCATCGCGCCGAACAAGGGACTCGAGGCGTTCCTCGAGCTCACCCGCCTTGCCGGCGCGGCGGCAAGCAGCCTGACATTCGAATTGATCGGCGCCGTGCCGGATCGCCACCAACACTACGCCGACGATATCATAAAGCGCGCCAAAGCGCTCGGCATAACGGTCTCGTTGCAACTGCCAGATCACGCCGTCGCCGAACGGCTCGCCGCCGCGACATTTGCGTATCTGCCGTTTCCCGACGGCGCCACGGCCAAGCGCGGCACGCTGGCGGCCGCCTTCGTCAACGGGTTGATCGTGGCGACTAAGCACAGTTCCATCACGCCCGACTGGATTCGCGCGGCAACGCTCGGCGCCGGCACGCCGCAGGATGCTCTCAGCGCCCTCACCCGACTGCAAGCCAACGCGCCGGCGTGCGCCGATTTAGGCCGCCGCATCGCGGCTGCCTCCGGTCATTTTCGCTGGGACTCGATCGCCGATCGCCATGCCGCTCTCTATCAGAGCCTGTTGGAGAAACGGCCGACGACCGGGTTCGAGGGCCGCCGCGCCATTCGATCGTTCGACTATTCCATTTCAGCATCGCAATGACAGGAACAGACATGCAGCACAGGGACTTGGCCAGAAAGTATCTCCCGCAGCCCGTTGTCGATATTCTTCGGGCCGTGAAGTATCGCTATGAGCTCGCGACCTTCAATCAGCGCGTGGTGACTCACCGGTACGGGTCACATGTGCTGGAGATGAGCATCGATGATCGCATCGCGGCGGAATGGTACGATAAAGATTGGGACCTGCCGCCGGAGATCGAGTTTCTATCGCAGATGCCAATCCCGCAGGCCGGCCGTATCTTCGATCTCGGCGCCCATCAATGCCTGATCGCGATGCTGCTCGGCAAGGAAGTGACGCCGGCCGGCACCGTCGTCTCGGTCGAGGCCAACCGCCACAATGCCGCGATCTCGCGGCGCAATCTCGAACTCAACGGCGTCGACAATGTCGAGGTCATGCACGCGCTGATCTCCGACGTCGCCGGCCGCGGCCGCGCCGACATGAGCTTCAATTCGCGCGCCCGTCCGGGGATTGGCGGCATCGTCGGCGATCAGGTCAACGCGCTCAGCATCGACGATCTGGCGCAGATGCGCGGCTTTCCCGATCTCGTCTACATGGACATCGAAGGCTTTGAGATCGCGGCGCTCAAGGGCGCCACGCAGACGCTGTCGCGCTGGTGCTACTGGTTCATCGAACTGCACGGCGACGATCTGCTCGGCCGCTACGGCGCCAGGAATGCCGACATTCTTGGCTATTTTGATTTCCAGGATTTCGCAGCGCATCTTTGTCTCGAAACCGACACAAAATTCCGGCCGCTCACCGAGCGCGAGCCGTTGCCCACCGAGCGCTGCTTCCTGATCTTCGCGCCTCGCTCGGCACGCTTGATCAAACACGGCCTGCCGGACGGTGCGCCCAGCCAGCAATGAAAGTCATCTATTACAAGAGCCCGCGCGGCAATTTCGGCGACGATCTCAATCCCCTGCTGTGGCGGGAGGTGCTGCCACCCGCCTGTTTCAAGGTCGAGGACGTCGTGCTGCTTGGCATAGGCTCGATCTTCCGCAACGATTTCCTGTCGCCTCCGGCAACGGCAAGCAAGCGCGTCTTCGTGCTCGGCAGCGGGGCCGGAACCGGGCCGCTGCCGTCGCAATGGCCGAACAGCGACTGGTCGATTCTCGCGGTGCGCGGCCCGCTGACCGGCCGGCTGATCGGCATGCCGGACAAGGCGATCACCGACAGCGCCGCACTGCTCGCCGCCGCGCCCGCCCTGAAGCCGGAGGCGCCGCGCGACGGCCGCATCGTCTTCATGCCGCACTACAATTCGGTCGCCAACAGCCGGTGGCCGGAGATTTGCGAAGATCTCGGCTTCGGCTTCATCGACGCGCACTGGCCAGTCGAGCGCACGCTGGAAAGTCTTGCCGGCGCCCGCTTGGTGATGACCGAAGCCATGCACGGCGCGATCGTCGCCGATACCTTGCGCGTGCCGTGGATCCCAGTCGCCTGCTCGCCCGAAGTCGCGCCATTCAAGTGGATCGACTGGACCCAGTCGCTCGGTCTCGACTATCGGCCGGTCAGGCTGCCGCCAAGCTCGGCGTGGGAGGCCCTGAAGCATTTCAAGGTCCGCGCCATCGATGGCGCCAAAGGGCTCGATGCCCTGTCAGACGACGATGAAGACCTGTTCGCCGAATTCAACCGGCGTTACGGCCAGGCGGCTGGCGCCGATCTATCACCCACCCGCATCGTGCCGAAGAGCCAGGCCGGGCGTCTGCAGAAACTCACGGGCCCATTCGATCCGCTGTTCGCCGAACGCGCCGCGCGCGCATTGGTCTCCGCCAGCAGGGGGCGGTCGTATCTGAGCAAGGACACCATCTTCCTGCGGCGCGTCGATCAACTGCAGCAGGCGGTGGCCCAACTGGAGCGTGCGCTGCTCGGTTCCGCGCACTAGCCGCGATCACACCGCGGAAGGCCGGGGACGCAATGCGGTTACGATCACAATCGCGGCGCCGGTCGCCGTCGCAATGGCATTGGCCCACAGCACGCCGGCAAGGCCGGCCGCCCAGCCCAGGGCCATGCCGCCGACGCCGAATACAGCGAGCGAGACAAGCCTCGCCATCAGCACGATGCGGGTGCGGCGCGTCGCGAGCAGCGACATTGATGCCGCAACGCGGCTTGCTTCCCAGACGATGCCGAAGGACAGCGGCCACAACAGCGACGCGGAGGCCGCAATTTCCGGCTTCTTGTAAAGCAGCGGCAGCAGCAGCGGCGCGGCGGCGAGGACGGCCGCGCAATAGATGAGCACGAGACCGGCAAATCCGGCGGTGGCACGACGGGCAAAGCGGCGGGCATAGCCGTCGCCGTGATCGGCGACCTTGTCCGCCACGCGCGGCAGCAAAGCGAGGTTGAGCGCCGAATTGAACTGCACGATCGGCGTCAGCAGGTTTTGCAGGGCGCGGATGATGCCGGCCGCCCCCGGGCCGCTGAAGGCGGCGACCAGCGGAAAGATGCCCCAACTCATCAACCAGGACACCATGGCGGCCGGCGCCAGCCACCGTCCGGAATTCCAGATGCGGACAGTGAGCCATTTGACGTTGACGGCGCGGATTCGCGTCGGGCGGCCGATGCCGGCGGTGAGGATCGTCGCCATGGCCGCCGCCGCCGCCAGCCCCGGCAACGCCAGAACCGCGCCGACCGAGATAGCCTTTAAAAAA
>JBAZSM010000001.1:0-69601 GCA_041662425.1 Pseudolabrys sp. | reverse complement strand
TCAAGGCGATCGCCTTGAAAAACGCCAGCGCGCCGGCGCCGGCCAGCAAGGTGACGCTGTAGGCCGCCGCGGCCGCCGCCGCTACGCCCTGCCGGTCGCGGATGTAGCAGAGGCGGCGGAAGTACAGATACATGCGCTGCAGCGGATTGGCCCAAGCCAACACGAAAACCGGCAGCGCATAGGCCGAATGGGCGGCCCACAGCACGGCGGCCGCCGCGAGCAGCAGTGCGCTGCTGACGCCGCCGAATGCCGCTACCACCCAGAACGCTGCGACGTCGATGCGTCCGCGATTGCGCCGACCGTGGTGACTGACGATGGCCGGGAGCGAATCGATGATCATCGAGTTCTGCACCGCCTCGATGAAGAGCACCGCGGTCCACACCACGACGTAACGGCCAAAGTCGTCGAGCGGCAGCCACCACGCATAGAGCACGGTGAGGACGAAATTGGTGCTGCTGTAGAGCCCCTGATCGAGGAAGGCGAAGAAGATTCGCCCCTTCCAGCGATGCGCAAAGCTCCATGCGCTGCCGAGGCGGCTCCGCAGACCCGTCGACGCCATGTCCCCCGAAGCAGCGGTCATCGACACTCCTGTCTCATTGCGGCGAAGGCGATGACACGCGTTCACCGCCGATCCACTGTCGCGCGACCCGCAGAAGGAAGATCGGCATCTGCACCAAATAGCGGCGCCACAGGCGTCTCGGCTGCTGCAGCATGCGATAGATCCACTCCAGCCGCGCCGCGCGCACCCACTGTGGTGCCCGCGGCACGACCTCGGCCATGAAGTCGAACAGGCCGCCGACGCCAAAGCCGAGACGGCATCCGGTTTCGCGCAAACGGGCGTTGAGCCAGGTTTCCTGGTGCGGATTACCCATCGCGACCAGCAGGATATCGGCGCGGGACCGACGGATGTCACCGATCAGCTGATCCATCTGTTCGCCGGGCACAAAGCCGTGGCTGACACCGACAAACTTGTGCCGTGGCGCCATGCGGGCCAGCCGCTGCGCGGCGCGCGCGGCGACGCCGGGTCTGCCGCCGACGAGATAGATGCGGTAGGCGTGCGCGGTGTTGCGCAGATAGTGTGGAATGAAGTCGGTTCCGTTCAGGTTCTCCGGAAACGGCTTGCCGAACAGCAGACGGCTGGCAATGTCAACGCCGACGCCGTCATTGAACACGATCGAACGCTTCAGGATCGACTGCACGCGCCGATCGGTGACAGTGGTGTTGAGCGTATGGGCGTTGGCGAAGACGACGATGCCGGTTCGCCCGGTGCTGAATTCCCTGTCGAGCAATTCGACCGCCTCCGTCGAGGTCTTGGCGAGAATCGGCACGTCGAGGATGGCGCGGCTCTCCTTGCCAAGCGCGGAGTCGTACAGCGACTCGTATTTCTCTCCGGCGACTTCCCACCGATAGCCTGCCGCCGCTTTCATCGCCGCATATCGCGCTTCATCGTAATGTGCGGCAACCTTTTGCCAAGCGCCGAGGAAGGCCAGCGCCGCGGCATCGACATTGTCGAAATTGACGATCGATCCGACGCCGGTCTGCTCCGCGAGATGCCGGAACGGCGGAATGCCGCTCAGCACCGGCCACAAGCCGGCCGACATAGCCTCGATCGCCACCAGTCCGAAGCCTTCATAGGCCGAGGCGCTGATGAACGCCGAACTGTCGGCCATCAACGTGCGGATGTTCTCATCGCTTGGGCTATCGACGATACGGACAGAACCGGTGAGCCCGAGGTGCTGCGCACAGCCGGTGAGGTCATCGACCGAGATATCGTAGGGCCTGCCGGCAATCGTCAGCGACCAGTCGGGATCGACGCGGCGCAGCGCAGCCAGAAAGGCGAGAACCCGGTCGAGGCGCTTGTTGCTGGAGAGCCGGCCCATTGCCAGCAATGTCTTCTTCGGCGCAGCCGAGCCGGCGCCGGCGAATTTGTCGACATCGACGCCGTTCTCGATCAGGCAGGCGCCGCGTGCGCGCAGATGACTGAACAGCGCTTGGTCGGCCGCGCTCACGCAGGCAACGCCCGCATACCACCGCAAGGACGAGCGCGTGACGACGTTGAAGTACAGCTTTTTCAACCGCGCCGCGAAGGACGTGTGGAAGAAGCCACCGTGGGTGGAGACGACGAGCTTGCGGCGGTGAAGCGGCGCGGTCCAGGCAAGATAGTCGAAGATGAAATCAATGCCGTGGACATGGACGATGTCGGCGTGGCGGATGTGCCGCATGATCGACAGCGCGATCGGATAACGGTTCGAGCCGAAATATGGAACCCGGACGACTTCAATGCCGCCGATACGCTCCCATTTCGGCAACTTCGGGGACACTGGCGCGTTGAAGATGCGATCGAGCGTCACGACACGAACATCGTGACCCTTGCCGTACTGAGCATAGGCAAGTTGGGCGACGACGTTCTCCAGCCCGCCGACCGACGGATGGAACTGACGCACGACATGGACGATCTGCATGCTCGCTGAGGCTTCCCGTGGCACAACACAGTGCAACGCGGAAAGCTCGATTGTGTTTCAGTTCCAATCACCCCTCTTAAGTCTGAAAGCGTTGCCGCGCTTCCGACACTTTGTCGTCGTCGAATAACCGCCCGGGCCGGACAATTTCATTCCGCGTGACTCATCGCGCCGATTTTGGCGCGTCTGTACGTCACGCGGCGCGACTTCATCAGAGCTGCAGAGCTTCAACGATGAATGGAGGCAAGGATTGTCAGCCCGGCGTCGCCATCTTTCGACCTGCTCAAAAAATGCGCATCGCGCCTCATCTCTCGCGCTGCTGATTGCCTGCACCATCTCGCTCGCGCCCACCGCAGCGCGTAGCCAGCCGGCGCATCTGACGGGCGTCAATATTTCGGGCGCCGAATTCAACGGCCGCAAGGTGCCCGGCGTCGCCGGCACGGACTACTTCTATCCGGCGCGGGCGACAATCGACTACATCGCGAGCAAAGGGCTCAACGCGATCCGCGTGCCGTTCCTCTGGGAGCGGATGCAGCCGCAACTGAACGGTCCGCTCGACAGCGCTGAATTGCAGCGGCTCGATTCAGCGGTGCAATACGCCACCCGCAAGGGACTCTACGTCGTCCTCGACGTCCACAATTACGGTTACTATCGCCAGCAGGTGATCGGCAGCACCTCGGTGCCCGCCGACGCCCTCGCCGGCCTATGGCAACGACTGGCTGAGCATTACAAGAGCAACACAAAGATCGGTTTCGGCCTGATGAATGAGCCCAAGGGCCTGCCGACGGAAACCTGGCTCGACGCCGCCAATCGGGCCATCGCCGCCATCCGCCAGGCCGGCGCGCAAAACACCGTATTCATTCCGGGCAATGCCTGGACCGGCGCGCATAGCTGGGCGAGCACAAGCTACGGCACGTCGAATGCCACGGCGATGAAGAACATCGTCGATCCGGCCAACAACTATGTTTACGAACTGCACCAGTATCTCGATTCCAATTATTCTGGCACGCATCCTGGCTGCAAAAGCGAGACCGTCGGCGTCAC
The DNA here is from genome assembly GCA_041662425.1 of Pseudolabrys sp. Taxonomy (GTDB): domain Bacteria; phylum Pseudomonadota; class Alphaproteobacteria; order Rhizobiales; family Xanthobacteraceae; genus Pseudolabrys. Next base: position 66,098 of record JBAZSM010000001.1, on the reverse strand, counting down.
GACGCTGACCGGCGTGACCAACTGGCTGCGCCAGAACAAAAAGAAAGGCTATCTCGGCGAGTTCGGCGCCGGTAGCGACCCGACATGCCTCGCCGCGCTCGACGCGATGCTCAAATACATGGACGACAACCGCGACGTCTGGATGGGGTGGAGCTATTGGGCCGCCGGCGCCTGGCCGCCGAGCTACTTCACCAGCGTGCAGCCGGTGAACGGCCAGGATCGCCCGCAGATGGCGGTGCTTCTGCGGCATCTTTCCGCTCCCGCGGAGAACACGGGATCAGGCGCGCGGCAATGAGCCTGGCCGGCACACGAACCCGCGAAGGCGTCCTCGTACCGCGGCGGTCGTTCTGGCTGCAGCCGCCCGTGGTCGCCGTCATCGGTGCTACCGCGTTCAATTTCGTTCTGTGCCTCGTCAACACCAATGTCAGCAGCGTTGGGTCCGCGGCTGCGATCGCCTGCGAGCTGATGATCATCTCCACGGTGCTGCTTTATACCTATCGGCGGCTCACTTACACGCAGCTGCTCGTCATCTGCGGCGCCGTGTTTTACCTGGTTGTCCTGGCTGCCGGGCGGCTGTTGCTGAGCGGCGGCGCGGACGTGAAGCCGATCCGCGATCTGCTCATCCCAATCTCGTTCTTCATTCTCGGCACCAGCACACCGGACCTGAGGATGGCAGACCGCATCGTCCGCGTCGTGGCGCTGCTCGTGGTCGCCGTTGGGCTGTTCGAGTACTTCCTGCCCGATGTCTTCACGCGGTTCTGCAACATCGCCAGTTTCTATGTCGAGCGCGGCACCATGGACCTTTCGCAGGCGCAGCAGTCGTCGAGTCTGTTCGTTTCCGGCATGCGGCCTGAAGGCGCCGGCGGCGGCCGCAATCTGCTGCCTTTCCTCGGCAACCACCGCGTCTCCTCGATCTTCCTCGAGCCGGTGTCGGCCGGTAATTTCGGCATCATCGTCTTCCTCTGGGCGCTGATCCGATCGCAGATGGAGCGGCGTCTATTCTGGGGCCTGTTCGCGGCGGCCGCCTTCGCCATTGTCATGTCGGACAGCCGCTTCGGCGCGTATTTCTGCGCGATCTGCCTGGTGCTGTCGCTCGTACCGTCGGCGATCAGGCTCGTCATGGTCGCCGTCGCGCCGCTTTTGGGTCTTCTGAGCATCGTCTTCCTGCCCGACATTCTGGCGCAGCATTTTGGCGTCGATAACGGCTTTATCGGCCGCATCATCATGTCGGGAGAAATCCTCAGCCGCTTCGATGCGCTGAACTGGTTCGGCCTGCGCGCGCCGGAATTCATGATGGCCGATTCCGGCTATGCCTATACGGTCGCCTCCATCGGGGTGATCGGCATGGCGATCTTCTGGATCATGCTGCTGTCGACCGAAGGTCACAGCCGCTTGTTCTATTCGTTTCGTGACCTCGCGGCGGCCTATGTCGCGTTCCTGCTGTGCATCAGCAACTCGCCTTATACGATCAAGACCGGCGCGTTGTTGTGGTTCCTCGCAGGCGTGCTGTCACGAGCTCCTGCGATTTGGTTGCGGCGGCCCTCGCGCGTCGCGGGTGGAGCCACGAATAGGGAATTTAATACGCGCGAGGTCGCATATGTGAGCCGCAAGCTGTGATCGCCGCGCTGCGACAGGCCGACGCCTGCGCCATGACACTAATAGAAAGTCCGAGTTCTAAGGCAATGACAGAGCCCGTTCGTCGCCGCCGCTTCACCGGCGACCTCACATTCCGCCTTGGGCCATTGAATGAAGCCGTGAGGCACGGCTCTCAAATATTGACCAGCACCCAGAGCACCACCGCATCCTTTGGGCCCTTGGAGGTCCAGGTGTGCTCAGTGGTGGCATCGTAGTAGACGCTGTCGCCCTTGTTCAGCTCAAGCGGCTCATACAGGCGGCTGTGCACGACCAGCGTGCCTTCGAGCACTGTGACGAAAATCTCCGCATCCGACTTGGCCCAGGCCGCGTATTCGTCGGTCGAGCGCGCCGTCACCGTCGTCAGGATCGGGGTCGCCCGCTTGTTCTTGAGATCGGCGCAGAGGAGGACATTGTTACACGTCGCAGTCTTGTGCGCGCTGCCGGCGCCGGCGCGGGTGATGCTGCGGCGGCCGCCGAAACCGGCAGGCTCGTCGTTCTGTTCGTCGAGCAACGTGACCAGCTCGACGCCGAGGCCTTCGGCGATGCGCTGCATGGTCGAAATCGTCGGCGACAATTCGTTGCGCTCGATCTTCGAGAAAGCCGAAGCCGAAACGCCGGTGAGCGTGCTGGCGTCCTGCAAGGTCAGGCGGCGGGCCTTGCGAAGCTTGTGCAGGCGGCCGCCGATATTGACGGGCCCTCGCGAATCTTCGCTGACACCGACGCCACTGAGATCGCCGCGGCGGCTCGTCAATCGCTGGCTATCATCCTGATCCAGCTGCACAATTTCCGGCATTCCTGATCACTCCATGCCGCTCAGTTATTCGCGGGGCGGTGTCGGCACGGTCAAGCTGTAGCATATGTAGCCACAGCGCTTCATTTATAAAATGATACCGGATTTTTCCGATAGTATATTTTCTGTATTTTTGTGTTGACAGCCATAAAAATGTCGATGAGGCTATAAGCACGAAAAATGCCGATGAAACGGGGCTCGCGGCGACCGGACCTCTCCCGGTCACCGCAAGAGCGGTCGGCGCTGTGCGGGGATTTTCCGGAATGCCACTCACCAAGAACGACCTCCAGGGCCTTTTCACCGCCATCGTCACGCCGCTGACGGCAGACGGCGCGGTCGACATCAAAGGCCTTCAGTCGCTGGTCAAATTTCAGCTCGCCGCCGGCGCGTCCGGCATCGTCCCGATCGGCGGTACCGGCGAGTATCCCGCTTTCTCCCGCAGCGAACGGCGCGACATCGTCGCCGCTTGTGTCGATGCGGCCGGCGGCAAGCCCGTGATCCCCGGTGTCTTGTCGACCGGTTTCGCCGATGCGCTCGAGGCCGGGCGCGATTTTGCCGCCGCCGGCGCCGCAGCCGTTATGACGGTGACACCCTACTACGCCCCCGGCACACAGGAAGGCATGCGCGCCTACTTCCGCCGTTACCGCGACGAGCTCGATCTGCCGGTGCTGCTCTATCAGATCCCGCGCCGGACCACCGTCGCGACCAACGCCGACAATGTGCAGGCGATGGCGGAAGACGGCTCGATCATCGGCATGAAGTTCTCGTCCTACGACATGCCGGACTACATCCGCACCGTGAAATATGCCGGCGACAAGATCGCCATTCTCAGTGGCGAAGAGCCGTTGTTCGCGACCCACGTCGCGCTCGGCGCCCAGGGCGGCGTGCTCGCCTCGGCGACGATCTATCCGAAGATCTGGCTGGAAATCCTTGCGCTTGCCAGACAGGGCAAGCTCAAGGAAGCGCTCAAGGTTCAGGACCGCATCGATCCGGTCGTGGATTCGATCTACACCGAAACCAATCCCGGCCCGTTGAAGGCCTACATGGAGATCGCCGGCATGCCGGTCGGCGGCGTGCGGTTGCCGCTGCTCGGTCCGACGCCGGACACAATGGCGAAGCTTCAATCGGCCGCGAAATACGCCAAGTCCATCAATCTCGCGTAACAGGAACACGTCGTGCTCGACCGCCTGCGCAGCATCGTCGGAGACAAGGGATTGCTCAGCGATCCCACCGACATGGCGCCTTGGCTGTCGGACTGGCGGCAGCGCCGCACCGGCAGAGCGATCGCCGTCGTGTCACCCGCGACCACGGCGGAAACCGCGGCCGTGGTCGGGCTCTGCGATAAAGAAGATCAGCCGATCTTCCCGGTCGGCGGCAATACCGGTCTCTGTTTTGGCGCGGTGCCGGAGAGCGACCGGCCGGACAAGACCGGCATCGTCATCTCGACGCGCCGGATGAACAAGATACGCGCCATCGATCGCGCCACAGGCCTTGCGACCGTCGATGCCGGCGTCGTCCTCAGCGCGCTGCACGAGGCCGCAACCGCGATCAATCGTCAGTTTCCGCTCTATCTCGGCAGCGAAGGCAGCGCGCAGATCGGTGGCCTGATCTCGACCAATGCCGGCGGCACCGGCGTGCTGCGCTATGGCCCGATGCGCGATCTGGTCGCCGGGCTCGAAGTCGTGCTGGCCGACGGCCGCGTGCTGTCCGACCTCATCGGACTGCGCAAGGACAATACCGGCTACATGCTGCGCCATTTGTTCGTCGGCGCCGAAGGCACGCTCGGCGTCATCACCGGCGCAACGTTGAAGCTCTATCCACGCATGTCGAATGGCGCCCATGCCTGGGTCTCGGTGCCCGACCCCACCGCAGCGGTCGAACTGCTCGCCGCGTTTCAGGACCGCGCCGGCTCCTACATCCAGGCCTTTGAACTCATTTCCGCGTCGCAATTCGAACTGGTGAAGCGGCACATCGATCGGGTCCGTTTCCCCTTCACCGATATTCCGGCCTGGTCGGTGATGATCGAACTGGGCAGCGAAGATTCGACGACGGCGCTGAACGCTATCCTCGAAACGACGCTCGGTGGTTTTCTCGAGCGCGGCGCGGTACTCGACGCGGCGATCGCCGCCTCGGAACAGCAAGCCGCCGAATTCTGGCACGCGAGGCATTCGGTTTCCGAAGCCAACAAGAAGGAAGGCATCGGCATCGTTCACGACGTCGCCATCCGCACCTCGGACGTCGCCAGTTTCATCGCCGACGCCGACAAGGTCGCCGCCGCGCGTTATCCGCAAGCCGTGACCGAGGTCGTCTGCCATCTCGGCGACGGCAATGTTCATTACATCCTGATGTTCTCGCGCGACTTCTGGAACACCCTCAAGGAGCCGGAAGCCTTCGCGCTGGAGGTCGAACAGACCATTCACGACGTTGCGGCGAAGTATTCCGGAACGTTCAGCGCAGAGCATGGCGTCGGCCGCAAGCTCACCGAGGAACTGCGGCGCCTTGCCGACCCGCTCCGTTATGAACTGATGGGCCGCGTCAAACAGATGTTTGATCCCAAAGGCCTGATGAACCCTGGCGTCCTGCTTGCCCACCCGGCACGCCGGGCGCCGGGCCTTATGCCGGTCGAGCCTTCACTCAAGTCCGTACCAACCAAGGGGAGTTTCCAATGATCGGAAGAAGAGAACTTGCTGGCCTGCTCGGCGCTGGTGCCGTCGGCGCCACCGCACTGACCCTCGCATCGGGCGTCGCCAAAGCGCAAGGCGCCCAGAATACCTTCGACCGCGTCATGGCGGCCAAGAAGGTCCGCGTCGGCGCCGTCGCCGCCGGCCTGCCGTGGTGGTATCGCGACAACGCCACCGGCAAATGGGGCGGCCAGTTCTACGACATCTCGTCGGCGCTCGCGACCGACATGGACGTCAAGCTCGAATTGGTCGAGACCACCTGGGGCAACGCCATCCTCGACCTGCAGTCGGACAAGATCGACGTGATGTTCGGTCTCAACCCGACGCCGCAGCGGGCGATGGTCGTCGACTTCACCGGCAAGGTCTATGACAGCGCCCTGGTCGTCATCGCCCGACCCGGCTTCGACCCGAAGACCTGGAACGATCTCAACGATCCCAAGGTCAAGATCTCGGTCGACGTCGGCTCCGCGCATGACCAGGTCGCCAGCCGGCTGTGCCCCAAGGCGCAGCTCGTCAAGTTCAAGTCGATTGACGAAGCGACGCTGGCACTGCGTAGCCAGCGCGTCGATGCCCAGTGCATCTTCTGGATGGGCGGCATCCGCGCCGTGAAGAAGGACCCGCAGCTCGGCAAGGTCATCGTGCCGCAGCCGCTGTTCGGCTCGACCTCCAACGCCGCCGTGCGGCGCGAGGCCGACAAGACCTGGCGCGACTTCCTCACGACCTGGATCGTCTACTCGCAGGGCCTCGGCATCATCCGGACGGCCGTGGTGAACAGCCTCGAGCACGTCGGCCTGTCGCTTGACGACATCCCGCCGGGCGTGACGTTCTGATCTCGCGATCCGCGAAGGCTCCCGGCACGCTTCGGGGGCCTTCGCCTCGCTGTTTTCGGCGAGGCGTGCCTTATCCGACACGCAAATGAGCTAATAAATGACAAGTTACACTTGGCACTTCGAAGTCATTTGGCAGTACCACAAGCTTTTCCTGGCCGGGACCGGCGTAACCATCGGCCTGACGATTGCCGTTGTCGTTCTCGGTCTTGTGGTCGGCCTGGTCGCGGGCCTGATGCAGCTTGCCCATTCCCCGATCCTGCGCTGGGTGTCGTGGGCCTATATCGAGATGTTCCGGCTGACGCCGCTGCTGGTGCTGCTGCTGTGGTTCTACTACGCGCTGCCGATGCTGACCGGGATCAAGCTTGATGCGCTCTCGGCCGCAGTCATCACCCTTTCGCTGTATGGCGGTTCGTTTTACGCCGAGGTCATTCGCGGCGGCATCGTCTCGATCGAGCCGGGCCAGACCGAAGCGGGCCTGGCGCTCGGTATGACGCCGGCGCGGGTGATGCGACGCATCGTCCTGCCGCAGGCCATCAAGCGCATGATCCCGCCGCTGATGAATCAATCGATCATTCAGTTCAAGAATACCTCGCTGGTCTCGGTGCTGGCGGTACCAGACCTGCTGTATCAGGGCCAAATCGTGGCGATGGATACCTATCGCGCGCTCGAGGTTTATTCAGTCATCGCCGCCATCTACTTCATTGTTCTTTTGCCGCTTACTGTCATCGTCAAGATGGCCGAACGGCGCCTGGCGCAAAGTAATTGAGGCGCAGATGGACAATTGTAAAATCGAGGTTTCCGGTCTGCGCAAGAGTTTCGGCTCGCTCGCCGTGCTGCGCGACATCAATCTGAAGGTCGAAACGGGCTCCGTGGTCGCGCTGATCGGCCCGTCCGGGTCCGGCAAATCGACACTGCTTCGTTGTCTCAACCTGCTCGTCCTGCCCGAGGCCGGCCGCGTCCGCATCGGCGATGATGCGTTCTCGTTCGATGGCAACGCCAAACTGTCGAGCGCGCGTGAGCAGGCCCGCTTCCGCTCCAATACCGGCATGGTATTCCAGCACTTCAACCTCTTCCCGCATATGACCGTGGTGCAGAACGTGATGGAGGGACCGCTCTCCGTCAAAAGAATGCCGAAGGCCAAGGCCGAGGCCATCGCGCGCAAGCTGCTCGACAAGGTCGGCCTGAGCGACAAGGGCGATGTCTTCCCCAACAAACTGTCCGGCGGCCAGAAGCAGCGCGTGGCAATCGCCCGCGCTTTGGCCATGGAGCCGGCGGTGATGCTGTTCGACGAAGCAACCTCGGCGCTCGACCCGGAACTGGTCGGCGAAGTACTCAGCGTTATTCGTAACCTCGCCGCCGAGGGCATGACCATGATCATCGTCACCCACGAAATTGGCTTTGCCCGCGAGGTCGCGGATCGCCTAATCTTCATGCGCGAAGGCGTCATCGTCGAGGAAGGCCCGGCGCGCGAAGTTATCGACCAGCCCAAGGAAGAGTCGACCCGGGTTTTCCTGAGCCATTTCCACAACCGCGGTTAAGACAGAAAATTCGTGAGCACCGATAAGAGGCTGACTGTCGCGGTGATCGGCGCCGGCATTGCCGGCCTCTGTACCGCACTCGAAGTGCAGCGCGACGGCCACGACGTCGTCATCATCGAGCCGGACGAGCCGGGTGGCCGTCAGGCGGCCTCCTATGGCAACGGTACCTGGCTTAATCCTAGCTCCGTCCTGCCGATGTCGACACCCGGGCTGTGGAAGCAGGTGCCGGGTTTCCTGCTCGATCCCAACGGCCCCTTCGTCGTTCGCTGGCGCTACCTGCCGTCGCTCGCCGGCTGGCTCATCCGATTTGTGCTGGCCGGCCGCACCTGGAAGCAGATCGAAGTCTGCGCCGCGCAGCGTTACGAATTGTGTCGGACGACCGCGCAGGACCATGCCGCGCTCGCGCAGGAGGCCGGACGGCCCGAACTGATCCGCCGCAATAGTCTGATGTTCATCTATCCCGGACAGGCCGATATCGATGCCGAACGTCAGGCATGGCGGCTGCGCGAGAGCCTCGGCATTCGTTTCCGCAAGATCGAAACTGCCGAATTGCGCGAACGGGTGCCCGAACTGGGCAGCGCCTATACGCTCGGCATGCAGATCGACGATGGCGGTCAGGTCACGGACCCGGGGGCTTATTGCAACGCGCTGTTTCAACTGGCGATGCGCCGCGGCGCGACACACAAGAACGCGCGCGCGACCGGCTTCAGCTTCAACGGCCACCGGCTGGCCGCGGTCGTCACCGATGGCGGCGCCGTGCCCTGCGACCGCGCCGTCATCGCCGCCGGCGTCCACTCGCGCGATCTCGCGCTGAAGGCCGGCGATAATGTGCCGCTAATCTCCGAACGCGGCTATCACGTCGTCGTTCCCGATCCGGGCTTCGATCTGCCGACCGGCCTGATGCCCTCCGACGGCAAGATGGGCGTGATCTGGACGCCGCAAGGCCTGCGACTCGCCGGCCAAGTCGAACTCGCCTCGGTTTCAGCGCCGCCAAACTGGGAGCGCGCCAAGATCCTGCTCAATTACGTGCGCCGCATATTCCCCGCCCTCGCCGCCAAGGCCGACGCGGTCGAGAGGGACATCGGCTCGCCCTCTTACTGGATGGGCCACCGACCCTCGACGCCGGACGGATTGCCCTGCATCGGCGCGGCTTCCGGCTCGCCGGACATCTTCCATGCCTTCGGCCATGGCCATGTCGGCATGATCCAGGCGCCGGCGAGCGGCAAGCTCGTCGCCAAGCTGATCGCCGGCCTTTCGCCGGGCTACGATGCGACGCCATTTTCCGCACGCCGGTTCGCATGATGAGTGGCACGCTGCTCTATCTGTCCGAACGCGACGTGCAGGGCCTCGCCATCGCGCCGCGCGCGGCGCGCAACGCCGTGCTGCAGGCGTTCCGCGATCACGCCGCGGGGCTCAATCAGAGCCTGCCGAAGAGCGCGCTGACGATCGGTCCCGGTCATGGCTTTCAGGCGATGCCGGCGGCGTCCGGCGCGCAAGGCATCGCCACGCTGAAATGGGTGGCGATGGCGCCGGTGCCGTCCAGCAGTACGACGCGCGGCATCAACGGCCTGATCATTGTCAGCGATTACACGACCGGCGTGCCGCTCGCGGTGCTCGACGGCAACGAGGTTACACTGGTCCGCACGGCTGCGATGTCGGCCGCCGCCGCGTCATGCATGGCGCCGCCGGGTCCCGCGACCATCGGCTTCGTCGGCTGTGGCCTGCAAGCGCACGCCCATCTCGCCGCCTTTCTCGATCTCTATCCGGGCCTCACGCATGCGCTCGCCTTCAGCCGCAGCCGCACCTCGGCCGAGCAACTTGCTTCCGCCGCGCGGTCGCGCGGTCTCGATGCCAAGGTCACCGACGATTCCGATGCGATCCTCGCACAATGCGACATCGTCATTTCGATGGTGCCGGGCGCGCCGGGCCTCAAACCGTTTCTTGACGCGCGCCGCATGAAGAACGTCGCCTTCGCCTGCGCCGTCGATATCGGCCGCAGCTGGATTCCGGACAGCCTGCCCGCCTTCGATGTCCTCGCGACCGACAGTCTCGCGCAGATGACGGCGCCCTATGACGTCAACAGCGAGCCGGTGAAGACGGTGCGCTTCGAGACCGATCTCGTCCAGCTCGCCGGCGAAACGAAACCCGTTGCCGCCGACGCGCGCTCGCTGTTCTGCTATCGCGGCTTCGCCATCGCCGATCTCGCGGTCGCGCACTTGGTCATCGAGCGGGCGCGCGCCGCCGGCAAAGGCACGAGCCTGCCGCTATGACCGCCTTCGCGCACATCCTCAACGTCGAGGATGCGAGGCGCGCCGCGAAACGCCGGCTGCCGCGCGGCCTGTTCGAATACATCGATCGCGGCACCGAGGACGAAGTCTCGATCGCCGGCAATCGCGCCAGGCTCGATGCCATCAAGCTCGCGCCCTCGGTGCTGATCGACATCACGCAGCGCACGCCGGCCGCCGAAATTTTCGGCATCGCCCAGCCGAGCCCGCTGATCATCGCGCCGACCGCCGTCGCCGGCCTCGTCTGGCATGACGGCGAGATCGCGCTCGCCAGGGCCGCGGCCGCGGCCGGCATTCCGTTCTGCGTCTCGACGCAATCCATCACGCCCATCGAGCGCATCGCGAACGAATCCGGCGCGCGGCTGTGGTTCCAGCTCTATGTCTGGAAGAACCGGCAGCGCACCTTGGCGCTGATCGATCGCGCGGCGCAGGCTGGAGCCGAAGCGCTGGTGCTCACGGTCGATACCGCCGTCGGCCCGGTGCGCGAATATAATGTGCGCAACGGCTTCGGCATTCCGCTGAAAGCCTCGCTGCGCGCCGGTGTCGACCTCGCGCTGCACCCGCGCTGGACGCTTGACGTCATGCTGCGCTCGATCCTCGCCTCGGGCGTGCCGACCTACGCGCATTACCCGGACGAATTCCGCACCAGGCTCGGCCGCGCCGCGCTGTCCACCGAAGTCGATCTGGCACCCGACGTCACCTGGGACGACGTGCGCCTGCTGCGGCAGCGCTGGAAAGGCAGGCTGGTGCTCAAAGGCATTCTCACGGTCGAGGATGCACGGACCGCGCTGTCGCACGGCGTCGATGGCATCGTCGTGTCGAACCACGGCGCCCGCAATCTCGATTGCGCGCCGGGCCCGACGGACGTGCTGCCGGCGATCGTTGCTGCGGTCGGCGACAGACTCGAGATTCTCGCCGATAGCGGCGTGCGCCGCGGCGCCGACATCGCGCGCTTCATCGCGCTCGGCGCCAAGGGCGTGATGATCGGCCGCGCCACGCTCTACGGTGTCGCCATTGGCGGTGCGGCCGGCGCCAGCCGCGTGCTCGACGTGCTGCATCAGCAATTGAGTGCCACAATGGGCATGCTCGGCGCCAAGCGCCTGAGCGACATCCGCCTTGTCTAGAGACGCTTCAGCTTGCCGCACGCCACTGCGATGCGCCGCAGCGCCTCTGTCAGTTCCGCTTCCGACGTCGCATATGAAATGCGGAAATATGGCGCGAGCCCGAAGCATGAGCCTGGCACCATGGCGACATCGGCCTCCATAATGTAGGCGCAGAAGTCGCTGTCGGTCTTGATCGTGCCGCCATCCGGCGTCACCGCGCCGATCATCGCCTCGCAGCTCGCAAACGCATAGAATGCGCCCTGCGGGCGGATGCAGACGATGCCGGGAATGGCATTGAGCCCGCCCACCACCAGATCGCGCCGCCTCTGGAACGCAAGTCGGCGTTCCTCGACGATATCCTGCGGACCATCGAGCGCGGCGGTCGCCGCCGCCTGGCTGATCGACGACGGGCACGAGGTCGATTGGCTCTGCACGATCGACATCGCCTTGATCAGCGCCGCCGGTCCGCCGCCATAGCCGAGCCGCCAGCCGGTCATCGCATAGGCCTTCGACACGCCGTTGACCGTCAGCGTACGGTCCTTCAGGTCGGGCGCAACCTGGGCGAAGGTGGAGAATTCGAAATCGTCATAGACAATGTGCTCGTACATGTCGTCCGACATCACCCAGACGTCGGAATGACGGCGCAGCACCTCGGCCAATGCCGCGAGGTCGTCGCGGCGATAAGCGGCGCCGGTCGGGTTGGACGGCGAGTTGAGCAGCAGCCAGCGCGTCTTCGGCGTGATGGCGGCCTCGAGCTGCGCCGGCGTCAGGCGAAAACCCGTTTTCGCACCGCAAGGAACAGTCACCGCCACGCCGCCGGCGATGGCGACGATGTCGCTGTAGCTGGTCCAGTACGGCGCGGGAATGACGACTTCGTCGCCAGCGGCCAAGGTCGCCATGAAGGCGTTGTACAGCACCTGTTTGGCGCCGGCCCCGCAGGTGATTTCATCCTGCGCAAACACAAGTCCGTTCTCGCGTTCGAACTTGCGGCGAACCGCTTCCTTCAATTCGGGCGAGCCGTCGAGCACGGTGTAGCGCGTCCGGTTGCCGGCGATGGCGCGCATCGCGGCATCCTTGATGTGCTGCGGCGTATCAAAATCCGGTTCGCCCGCGCCGAGCACGATCATTGGCCGGCCGGCGCGCTTGAGCGCGGCGGCCTTGGCGGTGATCGCCAGAATTTCCGAAACGCCCATGGAGGCCAATCGCGGTGCCACGCGGAACGCCGCTTTCGGTGCGCTCGTCGCCGTCATGTTCATGCGATCCGCCTCGCCTTAAATGTCGAACTTGACGCCCTGGGCCAGCGGCAGCTTGCGGCCATAGTTCACCGCGCTGGTCTGCCGCCGCATATAGGCCTTCCAGGCATCCGAGCCGCTCTCGCGGCCGCCGCCGGTTTCCTTTTCGCCGCCGAAGGCGCCGCCGATTTCAGCCCCCGACGTCCCCATATTGACGTTGGCGATGCCGCAATCGGAACCGCGCGCCGACAGGAAGGTTTCGATTTCGCGGATATCGGTACCGAAGATCGACGACGACAGGCCCTGCGGCACGCCGTTATGCAGCGCGATCGCCTCATCGAGCTCACGATACTTCAGCACGTAGAGGATCGGCGCAAAGGTCTCGTCGCACACCGGGCCGACTTGCCCCGGCATTTCGACCAGCGCCGGCCGCACGTAGTACGAATTCGGTCCGTTGACATCGACGCGCTCGCCGCCATGCACCGTGCCGCCGGCCTTTTTCGCCGCCGCGAGCGCCTGCTGCATGCCGTCAAAGGCGCGCCTGTCGAGCAGCGGCCCGACCAGCGCATCCGACGTGATCGGGTTGCCGATCGAGATCGTCTTGTAGACCGACACCAGCTTCGGCACGAGCTTGTCATAGACGCTCTCGTGCACGATCAGGCGACGCATGGTGGTGCAGCGCTGCCCCGCCGTGCCCATGGCGCCGAAAGCGACCGCGCGCAACGTGAGGTCGAGATCGGCCGACGGCGTCACGATCGAGGCGTTGTTGCCGCCGAGTTCGAGGATAGCGCGGCCGAAGCGGCGCGCGACGCGCTCGCCGACGACGCGGCCCATGCGCGTCGAGCCGGTGGCGGAGAGCACCGGCACGCGCGCGTCATCAGCCAACGCTTCGCCGACATCGCGGCCGCCGATCAGCATCGTCAGCAGGCCCTTCGGCACGCCGCCGAATTTTTCAGCGGCGCGCGCCATGATCGCCGCGACCGCCAGCGCCGTCAGCGGCGCTTTCTCGGACGGCTTCCACACGACGGAGTCGCCGCAGACAAAGGCCAGCGCCGCGTTCCACGACCACACCGCGACCGGGAAATTGAACGCCGAGATGACGCCGACGACACCGGCCGGATGCCATTGCTCGGTCAAGCGATGATCCTCGCGCTCCGATTGGATGACGAGGCCATACAGCTGGCGCGACATGCCGACGGCGAAATCGCAGATGTCGATCATCTCCTGCACTTCGCCGAGACCTTCCGACGGCGACTTGCCGACTTCGAGGCTGACCAGACGGCCGAGCGCAGGCTTGGCGGCACGCAATTCTTCGCCAAGCACGCGCACGAATTCGCCGCGGCGCGGCGCCGGCACCGCGCGCCAGGCGAGAAAGGCCTCATGCGCCTCGCCGATCAGCTTGGCAGCCTGCGCCACCGGTGTTTCCGGCACCGAGGCGACGACCGATCCGTCCACCGGCGAGACGACATCGAGCGTGCCGCCTTGCGTCTGCTCAGGCGTCACGCCGAGCTTGTCGAGGATGTTGCGAACTTCGGTCTGGATCGAGGTCTGCGTCACGTTCTGTCCGTTCTCTGGTCTGAATTTCTTATGGCTCTCAGAAGCGGGCGTCGGCGAAATGCGCAAGCTGCGCGCCCACTTCGTAATAGACTTCCTTGGCTGCGCGAAGCGGCGCCGGCTCGGCTTGCGTGACCGGCAGCGGCAGATCGCTGTCGCCGATCTTACCGGCGACAAGGTCGGCAAGGCAGCGTCCGAATACCGTGCCGGGCGCGATGCCCCGGCCATTATAGCCGCTGAAGCACACGACATTGCGGCCAAGACGATGAAAGCGCGGTACGTTGTCGACGGTCATGCCGATCTTGCCATACCACTCGGTTTCGAATTCGACGTCCTTCAACTGCGGAAACAGCTTCGCCATCGCTCGGCGGCCCCAGTTGCGATGGATCGGCAGGCCCGGCCCGCGCAGCGCGCCGACACTGCCGAACACCAGCCGGCCTTCCTTGTCGAACCGGAACGAACTGAGGATTTCCCTGGTGTCCCAGGCGCCCTGCCGTTCCGGCAAAATGGACCGCCGCAGATTGTCCGAGAGCGGCCGCGTCGCCATGTTGAAATACGGCAGGTGCACAAGTTCGGCGCGCAACTGCGGCCATACGTTGCTCGTATAGGCATTGGTCGCAACGATCACCGACGACGCAGTGACGCTACCCGCCGGCGTGCGTAGTCGCCATGCCTTGCCGTCGTCGTCCGCCGCGATCACCGGGCTCGACGTGTAGACCAGCGCGCCCGCCGCGGCCGCGGCATGAGCCAGTCCGCGTACATAAGCCAGCGGCTGAATGGTGCCGGCGCGCTCGTCGAGCAGCGAACCGGTGTAGGCGTCGGTGCCAACTTTTTGTGCGGTCTCGGCGGCATCGAGCAGGCGCACCGCCGCGCCGCGCGCCTGCCATTGCCGCGCGCGCTCGCGCAATTCGGCGAGGCCTTCTTCGCCGACCGCGCAATGCAAGGTGCCGGTCGCGACCGCCTCACAGGCCATGTTGTGGCGCGCGATGAGATCGAACACGACGCGCGGCGCGCCGCCCAGCAAATCGAGCGTGCGCGGTCCGTATGTATCGCCGAGCACCGTCGGAATTTCGTCGGGCATCACCCACATGCCGGCGTTGACCAGGCCGACATTGCGTCCCGAGCCGCCGAAACCGATCTCGACCGCCTCCAGCACGACGACTCTGGCGCCGCCTTCGGCAAGATGCAGCGCCGCCGATAGACCGGTGAAGCCCGCACCGACGATGGCGACATCGGCCTGCACGTCTTGCGACAGCGCTGTCGTCGCCGGTGGCGGTGGCGCCGTGCGCTCCCACAAGCCGTGGCTTCTCGGATCGTCTTTCATGCGCGTCGCTCTTCTTCTAACAACTCATCGACCTCGGGATCGAACTCAGGTCATGCATCGAGCACGACGTCCGACAACGGGATGGCCTGACAGGTCAGGCAGAAACCTTCCTCGAGATCGGGACATTCGACCAGATGCCGCACCTGGCCCGACGTGACGCGCACGGCACAACTCTCGCATTGGCCGACACGGCAGCCGCTCGGCACCGCGACGCCGGCGCTTTCGGCCGTTGCCAAAATACTCGGGCTCGCCGCTTCCGGCGTCCAGGTCACAGTCCGCTCGGAACGCGCGAAGCGCATGAGGCGCGGCGCCAGCCCGTCGAGCACCGGCGGCTCAGGCGAGCGGAAGCGCTCCTTGAAAATTTCGAACGCGGCCACGCCGCGCGCTTTCAGGCCGCCGACGACGTCGTCGATCATCGCGTCCGACGCACACACGTAGAACCGCGCGCGCTGTCGCAGCAGGTCCGCGTCGATATCGGACACGCTGAATCGGCCTTGGCGATCGAAGCGGTCGCCGGGCTTTGGATTGCTCAGATGCGTCATCAGCGTCAGGTTCGGCAGGCGCTGAGCCAGCACATCGAGCCGTTGCCGGAACGGCTGGCTATTGGCATCGCGGCAGCCGTAATGCAGCGTGATGCGCGGCTCGTCCGAGTTTCCGTGCAGGCTTTCGAGATAGGACAGGAACGGCGTGATGCCGATCCCGCCGGCGATAAGCACAATCGGGAATTCGTTGCGCAACGGCAGAACGAATCCGCCGCTCGGCGCCTGCAGCTCAATCTCATCACCAACCGACAATGTGTGCCGGATCGCGCCCGACACCTGCCCATTGTCGATATGACGCACGGCTATCCGGTATGCATCCGGCACGCCCGTAGCGGGCATGATGAGCGAGTAAGAGCGAACCTGCCCTTTGAACCGCACGCCGACATATTGTCCCGGCCGGAAGGGTGACAGCGGCAGGCCGTCGGCAGCGGTCAACGTCAGCACTATCACATCGCCCGCTTCGGCACTCTTTTCGGCGACGATGAAGGGCCGCCAGCCGCGCCACGCGGCGCTCTCGTCCTTGTCGACATCGCAAGCAAATGAACGCAGCGGCAGCGCACCGCTCAGCGGGTCGCGCTGGCGCTCGGTAATCAGCGAATTGAAGCTTGCGCCGACAGGATCGTCCTTGCCTGGGAGATAACCTGGCAGGCCGAGGTCGGGCGCCGGTTGCCACCAGCCGTAGTCGCTCGCGATCACATCCTCCGCGAGCGCATCGTTAAACGCGGCGCGCAGTCGAATGCGGCCATTGCGGCTGCGAACGATCATCCAGCCGCCGTCATCGATGCCCTTGCGGCGCGCCAGCGCGGGATGGATCTCCGCGCCCGGCTCGGCACGCTTGCGGCGCAGCGTGTTGATGCCGCGATGCTGGCTGTGACAGAAGTAGCCGCTGTTCGCCGAGAACAGCGTCAGCGGAAACGCTTCGTCGCGCGCCTCGGCCGGCGCGACGAAACGCGGCACAGCCGGATAGCCGTGGCGGTGCAGCAGTTCCGAATAAAGCTCGGCCTTTCCGGTCTGGGTCGCGAACCCGGCGCGCTCATATTTGCGATAACTGTGCGGCAGCGCGACGCGAATGCCTTCCGGCTTGGCGCGCAATGTCGCGAGATCGAGCCCCAACGGCGCCAGCAGATGCGCGACGCCCTTGTCGACATCGCCATCGAAGAACATCTCGCCCATACCGAGACGCTTGGCGAGCTGGAACACGATCCACATGTCGGAACGAGCGTCACCCTGTCGCGGCACGATTTGCGGCCGCAGTTGGACCAGTTCCTGCGCCTCGGGCGATATCTCGAAACCGAGGCGCAGCGCCTCATGCTCCCACGGACTTTCGACCGGCAGAACAATGTCGGCCATTTCCGCGGTCGGATTCATGAACAGGTCGCAATGCACCTGGAATTCGAGCGCCTTGAGCGCCTCGTGTCCGCGCTCCGGCGCCGGATGCGACACCAGCAGGTTCGACCCGAAAGCGAACAGCGCGCGCACACGATAGGGCTTCGCCGTCAGCACCGCGTCATAGAAATCGGTCGACGTGATCCAGCCGTCGGCCGGCGGCCCGAGCGGCCGCTTGTCGAGGCCGAGCGCACGCGCCCGCGTCTCCGCCGGAATCATCGACATCGAATGCAGCGCCGGCGTTGGCAAAACCGGCATGCGCACATTGCCGCCCGGCGCGTCGAAGCTACCGGTCAAAGCATATAGCGTCGCCACCGCGCGCTCGGCCTGCGATGCGTTGGTGTGCTGTCCGAGCCCGGTCCAGCCGTGATAGCAGACCGAACGCGCCTGCCCGATCATCGCCGCAAGGCCTTCGACTTTTTCCGCCGGGATGCCGGTGATGCGTTCGACCGTCGCGGCATCGTACGGCGCCGCCGCCTCGACATAGTGATCGAACGCGGTGCGGCAGGCGATGACACCGTCAGCTATCGCCACGTCGAAGCGGCCGCGCAACGCCGCAGTCGCCAGGCCATTCCGGGCCGGCGCAACGCCGCTCGCCGCCTCGTCCCATACGACAAAGCCGTCGCCATCGCGCAGAAACAGCCCGTTATCCTCGCGCACCAGAAACGCGGCATTGGTCCAGTGCCGCACGAATTCTTTGTCATAGGCGTCATTGTCGATCAGCCAGCGCGCCAGCCCCAGCGCCAGCGCCGCATCGGTGCCGGGGCGCACGCGCAGCCACAGATCGGCATCGCGCGCCGAACCGGCGCGCCGTGGATCGATCACAGCGAGCTTCGCGCCCTTGGCCCGCGCAGCACCGATGGCTTCGGCCTGCGCCAGCCAGACATTCGCCGGGTTATGGCCCCACAACAGAATGAGATTGGCGTTACGATAATCCGCCGTCGGCAGGCCGCAGCCGAACGTGAAGGCGTGCGCGTGGTCCTTGTGCCAGTTACAGATCTCGGTCGAGAAACAATTGTTCGGGCTGCCGAAGCCGCGAATGAAACGCTGCACCCAATCGAGACTGTCCGACATCGCCGACGATGAACCGGACGTCACCGCGAAGGCGACCGACTCCGGCCCCGTCTCGTCCCGATAGCGCGCCAGGCGCGTCGCGATTTCCGCAAGCGCCTCGTCCCATGTGATCGGCACGAAGCCCGGATCGGCCGCACCTTTCGGCGCGGTACGCTTGAGCGGGGTCTTGAGCCGCCGCGCCGAATGCGCGATCTCGGGCGCAGCGCGGCCCTTCGGACACAGCGCCTTGCCGGTCGGATGCGCCGGATTGGGCTTCACCGCGACCAGCCTGTCATTCTCGACGACGTTGATCGTGCCGCAACGTGACCGGCACAACGTGCAAAAGCCGAGCTTTTCCGTTGCAGCCACCGGCGCCCTATCCTCTCACCGACCGCAAACCGGTCTGCGGCTTAGACGCGGCAGGCCCGGTTCCGGAATCAAGCAAAGTAGCCGCGGCCAGATCCTCGATCGCCGCGCCGACCGATTTGAACAAGGTAATCTCGGCGGTATCGCGGCGGCCCGGTTTCGCGCCGCTCGTCAGTTCGTGCAGGTCGCCGCAAATGGCCTCGGCTTTCCAGAGCCCGGCCGCCATCGGCAGCAGGATATCGCCGGCCTCGGCCAGCGCGCCGGCATAGGTATCGACGAACACGCTGCTGCGTAACACCGCCTCGTCGTCGCTCTCGCGCATCGTCGGCGTAAAGGCGCCGACCAGATCGACATGCG
The DNA here is from genome assembly GCA_041662425.1 of Pseudolabrys sp. Classification (GTDB taxonomy): domain Bacteria; phylum Pseudomonadota; class Alphaproteobacteria; order Rhizobiales; family Xanthobacteraceae; genus Pseudolabrys. Next base: position 47,422 of record JBAZSM010000001.1, on the reverse strand, counting down.
TGCCCGGCCGCAGGTGCTTACCGCCGACCAGCGGCTCGCTCGCGGTCGTCGCGCAACTCACGATGTCCGCCTGCGCCATCGCCGCGTCGAGATCGGTCACCGGCTTTGCCGCCAGCCCCTTGTCGTTCAAAGTTGCTGCCAGCGCCGCCGCGCGTTCGGCATGGCGGCCCCATACCATGACGTTGCGGATCGGGCGTACCGCCGCATGCGCGAGCGGCAGGTGATGCGCGACATGCCCTGTGCCGATCATTAAAAGTGTCGTGCTGTCCGGCCGAGACAGATAGCTCGATGCCAGCGCCGACGCCGCCGCCGTCCGCCGGTTGGTCAGCGCTTCGCCGTCGATCATGGCGCGCGGCACGCCGGTCTCGCCGTCGAGCAAAACGTAAAGCGACGACACCGCGCCGATGCCGCGCTTCGCATTCTGCGGAAACACCGTCACCAGCTTGACGCCCAGCGCCTTGCCGCGCTCCCAGGCCGGCATGGTCAGCAAATGCGCGGCCCCACCGCCAAAGCCGACGTCATAGCTCTGCCGTACCGGCATCGCCTCGCCGCCCTGACGAAAGACGTCGCGGAGCGCCTCGACGAGCGAGGGATAATCGAGAGCCGCATGAACTTCCGCGGCTGAAAAGCTTCGCAACAAGATCGTTCCTCGTATCCTGATTACTCGAAAGCGGTGACGCCGGTGCAGACCCACAGGATCTCGGCGTCGTCTTCGCTCATTGAAACGACGGCATGTCCCATCTTGCTGTCGAAGTACATGCTGTCGCCGACGTCGAGAACGACCGGCGCGTAGAATTCGGTAAAGACCTGTACCTGGCCGGACAGAACGCACAGAAATTCTTCGCCATCGTGGCGCACCCAGCCCGAGAAGTCGTCGAGCGAACGCGCCGAAATCCTGGCCTTGAACGGCAGGATCTGCTTCTGCGACAGGTCGGTCGACAGCACCTCATAACCGTAGGTCGAGGTCGGATAAAGCTTGCCCTGACCTTTACGCGTGACGCTGCGCCGGCCGAACGGCACGTTCTGCCGCCGCACGTCGAACAGCTCGACCAGGTCGAAATTCGAGCCGCTGCTGATGCGCTGCAGCACGTCGTAGGTTGGCGACATCTGGCCATTCTCGATCTTGGACAGAGTCGAGCGCGCCACGTCGGTTTTCTGGCTCATGTCCTCGAGCGTCCAGCCCTTGTCCAGACGCATGCGCTTGAGCCGCTGGCCGAGGCTCGTGGGCGTATCCTGCGTCTTGGGCTCGGCGGCAAAGCGCGCCGGTATGACGTTGCCGGCGGCGGCCGCGGCCTCCCCCGGCCCTGAATTCAGCGCATTCTTCTTGGCCACCGGCATTTCCTCTGTCAGACGAGCGGTGGGCGGCGCATTTCAGACGCCGCCCCCGTATCCGTTACTTCTTGACCAGCGGACACTCGCTTTCGGACAGCGGGATGGCCGTCTGCTCCGCCGGAATGGTCGCCACCACATTATAATAGTCCCAAGGCGCTTTCGATTCCGAAGGCTTTTTCACCTGTACAAGATACATGTCGTGGACCATGCGCCCGTCCACCCGAACCTTGCCGTTTTTGGCGAGGAAGTCGTTCACCGGCAATTCCCGCATCTTGGCGGCAACCGCCTTCGCCTCGTCGGTCCCTGCCGCCCGAACCGCCTTCAGGTAGTGGTTGATCGAGGAATAGACGCCGGCCTGCAGCGCCGTCGGCATGGCCTTGCGGCGCTCAAAGAAGCGCTTGGCGAAGGCCCGCGTCTCGTCGTTCAGGTTCCAGTAGTAGCCTTCGACGAACGAGGTGCCCTGCGCCGCGGCAAGGCCGAGTGCGTGAACGTCCGATATGAACATGATCGGCGCCGCCAGCACCTGGCCGCCGGCCGTGATGCCGAATTCGCTCGACTGCTTGATCGCCGTGGTCAAATCCTTGCCGGCCTCGGCGAGGAATATGACATTGGCTTTCGAGGCCTGTGCGGGCAGCAGGAACGGCGACATATCGGCCGCCCCGAACGGGTTGCGCGTCGCGCCGACGACCGTGCCGCCGCCTTCGCTGATCACCTTGGTCGCGAGCTTCTCCAGCGAGGTCGCAAACGCGATGTCCGCGGTCACGAAATACCAGGTCTTCTTACCCTGCGCGAGCAGCGCCTGCACCGGGCCAACCGTATTCGAATAGTTGTCGTAGACCCACTGGAAGCCTGTGGGTGAACATTCCTTGCCAGTAAGATCCGTCGAGCTCGGCGAGGAAAACAGAGCGATGCGGTTCGATTCGCGCGTCATGCGCTGGACGGCGATCGCGATGGCGCTGTTGGTCACATCCGAGATTACGTCGACATGCTCGTTCTCGATCCAGCGGCGCGCAATGCCGGTGCCGACATCGACCTTCTGCTGGTGGTCCGCACCGATGATCTCGATCGGCTTGCCAAGTACCTTGCCGCCGAAATCCTCGGCCGCCATCTGCGCCGCAACCAGCGAACCCGGACCGTTCATGTCCGACCACTGCCCCGACATGTCGGTAAGAACGCCGATCTTGACGACATCGTCGCTCACCTGAGCCGATGCCGGATACAAGGGGGTGAGCGCCCCGAGGCCAATCATGCCAGCAACCGCCAGAAATTTCGCCGAACCTAAATGCCGCATTACCAATCTCCGTCCTGTTGAGCCGCCCGGATAGGCGTCTGTTGTAAGAGCCCCGGTCCGGGCCATTTGCGCCGGGGCGATCGCTCAGTTCCCGTTGGAAGCCATCGCTATGTCCTTTCGATTTCCCGGCTGCGGAATGGACGTCGCGACGGCGTCCGGTGGGACTGTTTTGTGGCCGCGCAAGCGCCGCCATCGCACAATGAGTTCGCCGACGATGCCGCCGCGGAACCACAGAACGCAGGCGATGAAGATGAGGCCGTGAATGACCGCCACCCACTGGCCGAGCGCGGAGAGATAGTTCTGCATCGTCACGACGATGGCCGCGCCGATCACGGGCCCGAACAGTGTTCCGGCGCCGCCGAGGAACGTCATCAGCAACACTTCGCCGGACATGCCCCAGTGAACGTCGGTCAGCGAGGCTAACTGGCTGACGATCGCTTTGAGCGAACCGGCGAGCCCCGAAAATGCCGCCGATAATGTGAAAGCCACTAGCTTGAAGCGCGCACTCTCATAGCCGAGCGACTGAGCGCGCATCTCGTGGTCGCTGATGCCGCGCAGGATGCGGCCATAGGGCGAGCCGACAATACGCATCATCAGGAAGAAGCCGCCCAGAAAAACGACGAGCACGAAAGTGTAAAGCGCGGCGGGTTTCGACAGATCGATGAACCCGAACAGCGTGCCGCGCGGTATTCCTTGCAAACCGTTCTCGCCGCCGGTGAACGGTGCTTGCAGCGCGACGAAATAGACCATCTGAGCGAACGCGAGCGTCACCATCGCAAAATAGATGCCGCTGCGCCTGATCGCGAGCCACCCGGTGATGAGGCCAAGCAATGTCGCCGCGGCGGTACCAGCCAGGATCGCCAGTTCGGGCGAGAGCCCCCACACCTTCGCAGCGTGCCCGCAGACATAGCCGGCGCCCCCGAGAAACATCGCGTGGCCGAAGGAGACGAGCTTGCCGTAGCCGGCGATCAGGTTGAACGCGCAGGCGAACAACGCGAAAATCATCACCTTCATCAGGAAGCCCGGATAGACCGCGAGCGGTGCCGCGGCGAGACAGGCTGCCATCAGCACAAACGCAATCTTCTGGCCCTGCGGGGTGAAATCCGGCACCGCGTGGCTGGCCACGCGATGGCTTGCGTCCGGCTTCGAGCCGAACAGACCCGCCGGGCGCACCAGCAGAACGATCGCCATCACCACGAAAGCCACCGTGGACGAGCCTTGCGGATAAAATGCCTTGGTTAGGCCCTCGACGACGCCGAGCATGAAGCCAGTGACGATCGAGCCCATGATCGAGCCCATGCCGCCGATCACGACCACGGCGAAGACGACGATGATGAGTTCGTCACCCATGGTCGGATTGACCTGGTAGATCGGCGCCGCGAGCACGCCGGCCAGCGCGGCGAGCGCGATGCCGGCGCCATAGGTGAGCATCACCATGCGCGGCACGCGGATGCCGAAGGCCTGCACCAGCAGCGAATCCTCGGTCGCGGCACGCAAGTTGGCGCCGAGCGCGGTGCGTTCGATCACGTACCAGGTCGACAGACACACGACGAGCGAAACGGCGATCACCCAGGCGCGATAATTCGGCAGATACATGAAGCCCAGGTTGCGGCCGCCGGCAAGTTCTGGCGGGATCGCGTAAGGCTGGCCGGACGAGCCGATCCAGGCGCTCATTGCGCCCTGCAACACCAAGGCGAGACCGAAGGTGAGTAGCATGCCGTAGATGTGGTCGAGCTTGTACAGTCGCTGCAGGACAAGGCGCTCGACCACCATATTGATGGCGCCGATGACGACCGGCACGGCGATCAGCGCGACCCAGTAATTGACGCCGAAATAGTTGAGTAACACCCACGCGCCGACCGCGCCCAGCATGTACTGCGCGCCGTGCGCGAAGTTAACGATATTCATCATGCCGAAGATCACGGCGAGGCCGAGGCTGAGCAAGGCGTAGAACGCGCCATTGATCAGGCCGAGCAGCAGCTGGGCATAAACGAGTGTGCTGGGGACGCCGAAGATGGTGCTCATGGTTCCTGCCCCCTCAGAGTCCGAGATAATTGGCAAGCGCGCTTTGGCGGCTTGCCAGTTCTGCGGCGGGAATTTCCTCAACGATGCGCCCGAGTTCGACCACATAGTGACGGTCCGCGAGACGCGAGACGAAGGCGACGTTTTGTTCGATCAGCAGGATCGTGAAGCCGAGCTTCTTGAGCGTCGAGATGGCCTCGGCGATCTGCTGGATGATGATTGGCGCCAGGCCCTCCGTCGGCTCGTCCAGCAGCAGGATGCGTGCGCCGGTACGCAGCACGCGGGCGACCGCCAGCATCTGCTGTTCGCCGCCGGACAGTTTTGTGCCCTGGCTGTTCAGGCGTTCCTTCAGATTAGGAAACAGCGACAGGATTTCGTCCAGCGTCATGCCGCCGTCGGCGAGCTTGGGCGGCAGCATGAGATTTTCGCGAACGCTTAAGGATGCGAAGATGCCGCGGTCTTCGGGACAAAAGCCGACGCCCTTGCGCGCGATATCGTAAGGTGGCGAAGCGATCATCTCGATGCCGTCGAGCCTGATCGAGCCGGTGCGCTTCTCGATCATGCCCATGATCGCCTTCACGGTCGTCGTCTTGCCGGCGCCGTTGCGGCCAAGCAGCGTCACGACTTCGCCGGCGCGCAGTTCGAAATCCATGCCGTGCAGCACCTTGGATTCGCCGTACCAGGCCTCCAACTGCTTGACGCTGAGATTCTCGGCCATTGTTTCAACCATGGCCCTGCCCCGTATAGGCGGCGATGACGTCGGGCCGCGCCGAGACTTCGGCATAGGTGCCTTCGGCGAAAATTTCGCCGCGCACCATCACCGTGATCTTGTCGGCGAGTTCGGCGACGACTTTCATGTTGTGCTCGACCAGCAGGACGGTGCGGCCGACCGCGACTTCGCGAATGAGCCTGGAGATCCAGCCGATGTCCTCGCGGCCGAGACCCGCCATCGGCTCGTCGAGCAGCAGAATTTTCGGTCCGAGCGCGAGCGTGGTTGCGAGCTCGAGCACGCGCTTGCGGCCGTAGGGCAGGTTTGCCGCCATCACGTCGGCATAGGGGGCAAGGCCGAAGCGCTCGATGAGCGCGTCGGCGCGTTCGGTCACGGTGCGGTGGCGGCCGATCGTGCCGAGACAATTCCACGACAGGCCGCGCTCGCGCAGCAGAACGAGTTCGATGTTCTCGCGTGACGTCAGGCCGCCGAAGACAGCCGAAATCTGGAAGGAGCGCACCACGCCGCGCTTGGCCATCGCCGGCATGCCGAGCCGGGTGACGTCCTCGCCGTCGTGGAGGATTTTCCCGGATGTGGGCGCCAGATGCTTGGTGAGCAGGTTAAAAAGCGTGGTCTTGCCGGCGCCGTTGGGGCCTATCACCGCGTGACATGTTCCCGGCGCCAGCCGAAAGTTCGCCCCGCGCACAGCATAGAAACCGCTGAATTCGCGGCTGAGATCGCAAGCCTCCAATGCCAGCGCACGGTCCGCCATCTCCCCGCCCTTACCCGTCGAAAGCCCTGAAACATCCGGCAAAGGCGAGGCTGGTGCAGATGTTTCCTATAGTCAACTTATTTTCATATCGGATCGTGCGTATAGTTTCGGCAACATTGGCGCGCGTTTAGGCTGCGCTCTGAAGGCTGCCGCGTCCTCGAACGCCATCATCCGGCTGGATAAGAGGCCGCGGAGCGTTCCGGAAAACCAAATTGTTGAATTAACTGGCGCTCCCTGGCGGACTCGAACCCCTGTTTTCGCCGAGAGACTGTCGCAACGATTCGATTGGGCTCGTATCCGTTTTCTCGGATACGTTTTTATGAGTTTCGACCGTCAGCCAGGTAAATCCGATGCCCTGTTATCGGCGCAACGAATAGTTTCTTTTTTCCGTGCGCCTCACTGGCACGGCCAATCACAATTATACCCTCAGATTTTCAACGATGGTCGCTGTTCCAATTCCGCCACCGCAACACATCGATTGAAGGCCAAAGCGAGCGCCGCGGCGTTCAAGTTCACGTAATAGAACTGTCATAAGCCGTGCACCTGTTGAACCAAGCGGGTGGCCGATCGCGATGGCCCCTCCATTGACATTGACCTTGTCGAGTGAAACGCCGGTTTCCTTCAGCCAGGCTCCAAGCACCGAGGCAAAGGCCTCATTGATTTCGAAAAGGTCGATCTGATCCAGCTTGAGCGCGCTCCGCTGCAGAATGGCGCGGGTTGCGGGAATCGGACCGGTTAGCATGATCTCGGGATCCACGCCGACGACATATTGAGCGTAGAGACGGGCCCGTGGCTCGAGCCCGAACTCTCGCGCCTTTGCAGCCGACATGAACAACAGCGCCGAAGCTCCGTCGGAGATCTGGCTGGAATTACCAGCCGTAACACGACCCTCCGGCCGGAACGAGGTCTTGAGAGTGCCGAGTTTCTCAAGAGTCGAATCTGACCGAACGCCCTCGTCCCGATCGAACAACGTGCCGTCATCGAGAGGAACCGGCGCGAGATCGTCCGAGAAACGCGATGCGGACCATGCCTCCGACGCCAGCACATGGCTGCGCAATGCAAGCTCGTCGAGATAGCCGCGGTCCAGCCCCCAACGCTCCGCAATACGCTCTGCCGCCTCGCCCATGGTCGGCATGGACAATTGGTTGACCAGATCGTCCGGGTAACGCTTGCCGAAACGCTCGTCTTCGTTTCCACCGCGGGTTGCCGACATCTGTTCGACACCGCAGGCGATCACCACGTCGCAAACGCCGCTGCGGATCATGTTATCGGCAAAATGCGCCGCCTGTTGCGACGAACCGCAGGCGCGTTGCACCGTTGTCCCGGGCACGGTCACCGGGAAACCGGACATCAGCAACGCCGTGCGCGCCACATTGCCGGCCTGCATGCCGACTTGTGTCGCACAACCGGCGACGACGTCATCAACCGCGTCTTTGGGCACGCCACTGCGCGCCATCAGGGCGTTGAGGGTGTGCCCCAGCAGGGCAGCGGCGTGCCACTCCTTCAGCGCCCCGTTTCGCCGGCCAACGGGCGTTCGGATCGCGTCAATGATAACAGGCTCGCGGTCGCCCAGCACACGGTTGCTCATTTCAAGGTCTCCATATTACTCGACAGATCTCGTTCCACCGGTGCTGGATCACGAAGCCGCGGCGACCTACTCCGAAAGCCGCTTCAATCGGGCCTCAACATTCGTTTGCTCCGCAGCTGCCATCGCCGTTTTCGGATCGATGTGCGCATCGCGGATCAACTGCTTGAGAAGCCTCATGAACACTTCGGAGCGCCCCGCCAGATCGGCGGCGTAGGCTGCAACGACCTGCTCGAGTTCCGCATCTGGCACGCAACGCACTAGGCCCAGTTGCTGCGCCCTTGCGCCGTCGATCAGGCGACCGGTCGCCATCATGTCGAACGTCACCTTCGTGCCTGCCAGCCTCAGCAGGCTCGGCAAGACCAGGGCCGGCACAATGCCATGCTTTGCCTCCGGATAGCCGAGCGCCACGCCGTCGCCGCAGACCGCCGCGTCGCAGGCGAGCGCCAACGCGAAACCCGCGCCAAGCGCAAATCCATGAACTTGCGCGATAACCGGCTTGTTCAGCGTTGGTGGCAACTCAAGCACCTGCCGCATTTGCCGGGCATGACCGCGCACAGAAGTCTCGTCCGCAAGCGCGGCCGTCGCCTTCAGATCGGCCCCTGCGCAAAACCCCTTCCCCTCGCCCCGCAGAACAATCACGCGAACATCGGCATCCGAGTCAGCCTCGGATAGAGCGCAACGCAACGCATCCATCAAATCGTGATTCAGGGCATTGCGAACGGCCGGACGGTTAAGCAGCAAATGCCTGACGCCATTGCTGTCGGATATCCGCAAAATTTGATCGCCAGCCATTACCTATGCCACCCGGAACGCGCTGCGCGTCGTCATTCGAAGCCGCAATTTGGCGCCGCGCCGGAGGCCGGCGCAGCGCCCGTTCTCTCAAAATCCCGATCAGTTCTGAATCGGGTTCTGCACGTCGATCTTGCTATAGATCTCTTCACGCAGCAGACGCGCGAATGTCTTCGGGTCCTTGCCGTTCTTCTCAAGCAAGCCGCGCCACTTAGTGGCAAGCCGCGTCAACTCATCCGCGATCTTTTGCGGATCCTTGATGCCGACTTTCACGCCCTTTTGCACCGCAGTGGCCGTGTACTTCTGCGCGAAACTCGCGACAAACTTCGCGAACGCCGGATCGGCATGATAGAATTTAGTGCCCTTCTTCGTGTACTCGTCGATGACGTCCTTGTCTTCCTTGATGTAGTTGAAGATCGACTCGGAGACGAGTTCGGGCAGATGGTCGACGATCGCCTTGCGCTGGTCGACGGTGAGTGCGTTCCATTTCTCGATTCGCAGATCGAACAGCGACGCACCGAGGAAGCCGCCAAGCGGGTCGAGAATCACGAACTTCGCCGACTCGCCATATGACCGCGCCTTCTGGGCCGCGACGGAATGCAATGCGCAGTCGATCACGCCGCGATCAAGCGCTTCGTAGGCCGCGTCCGGGCTCACATTGACCGGAACCGCGCCAAGCTCGCGGGCAAGGTCCGCATATGCGGAAATGCCGCGCAGGCGCTTGCCCTTGAAGTCCGCGAGCGATTTCAGTTCGGTCTTGCAATGATAGACGTAAGGCGTGAGCGCGTAGGTCGCCAGAAATTTGGTATTGAATTTCTTGAACTCGGCGACGCATTGCGGGCAATTGAAAAGCTCAAGTTCATTGAGGACGCCGGTCATTACCAGCGGCTCGTCATTGAGCAGGCTGAACTCGCCGAGGAAGTTATCGACCGGCATTTCGGTGGGGATATAGGCGCCCACGAAGTAGCCTGCATCGGCGATGCCGTCCCGAACGCCGCCCGGAATATCCTTGCCGGACAACAGCGAACTGCCGAAGTGGTACTCGAACTTGAGGCTGTTCTTGGATTGACGCTCAACATCCTCGAAATACTTCAAAAGCACCGGGTTGGTGATGTGCTTCGGGTTTAGATAATTCGCGTAAACGATCTTGACCGGATCGGCCGCATTAGCCACTCCGACACCTGCGGCCAACATGACCGCACCGACCACCATCTGGATTTTTTTCTTCATGGTATCCTCCTGGTTGTTTCCCGTTCTTGTTTTGACGTTCAATTCATGATTCTCGGCAGGAATAGCGAAATTTCCGGAAACGCGATGAGAATGGCGAGGGTGACAATGTCCGTGATGATGAACCACATAACGCCCTTGAAGATCACTTCGAGGGGCACCTGCTTGCCGACGACGCTCTTGATGACAAAGACATTCAGACCGACGGGCGGCGTGACAAGCCCGATCTCAAGATACTTAATGACGAGCACCCCGAACCAGATGAGGTCGAGCTTCGCCGCTTCCAGCACCGGCAGCATGATCGGCAGCGTCAGAAGCATGATCCCGATCGAATCCAGGAACATGCCGAGGATGATGTAGATAAACGACGCCCCAATCACGACGACCATACCGCTGACGTTGAGGCCATCGACAAGATGCGCGACGTAGTTTGGTAATGCCGATACCGCCATAAAGCGCGACAACAGAAAGCCACCTAGCGCTATGAAAAGAATGGTAGCGGTACCGCGAACGGCTTCTTCAACCGAGTTCTTGACGACCGACCAGTTCAACGATCCGCGTGCGGCGGCAACGATGAACGTCATAAAGGCGCCGCCGGCCGCGGCTTCGGTCGCCGTGAACACACCGATATACATGCTGCCGATCACCGCTGCGATGAGAACGGGCAGCGGCCATATCTCGCGCAACACCTCGAAGCGCTGACGCCAGTCCACTTCTTCTTCGACCTTCGGCGCGAGCGACGGATTGATCTTGCAGCGGATGGTGATCATCAGCATGAACAGGATCGCAGAGAGAATACCCGGCAGGATGCCGGCAAGAAGCGCTCGGCTGACCGAAACTTCGGCAAAAATTGCGTAGAGCACCATCAAAATGCTGGGCGGGATCAGAGAGCCAAGTGTGCCGGCGGCGGCAACCGCGCCAGTGGCGAGACCCGGGTCGTATTTGTACTTAAGCATCTCGGGTATCGCGATTTTGCCCATCGCGGATGCAGTCGCGACGCTTGAGCCCGAGGCCGCCGCAAACATTGCGCATGCGGCGGTGCTGGCGACGGCAAGACCGCCGGGCAACCCACTCAGCCAGAGCCGGGCCGCGCGATAGAGACTGCTGGTTAAGCCCGCATGGTATGCAACCGAGCCCATCAGCAGGAACATCGGTACAGCCGACATCGACCAGTGCGCGATGAAATTATAGGGTTGTTCTGCCAGAACACTCATGGCAGCGGCCGGGCCGCGAATGAGCAGCATCCCCACGACCGACACGGCCGACAAGGCGAATGCAATCGGCACTCGAACCGCGAGCATCAACAGCAAAACCAGAATCGCCATAACGCCTATTGCTATGCTCGACATCGTGCGGCTGCCCTACGGTTCCAGGTTGTCTCTGGTGGATCGGTCAGTGAGTGAGTGCGGAGTCGTCAGCGCTTCGCGGCGGATCAAGACCAGCGGCGACCCGCGCGTCTTCGAGGGCCTGGAAGCACAGCGCAACGGCCAGTACGAAAATGCCGAAAACGAGCATCCAGCGCGTCGGCCAGACCGTCACCAGAATGGAGCCGATCGCGTATTCGCCTTCGCGGGTCATCGTTATTGCCTTGCCGGTCGTCGCCCAGCAAAAGATCAACGCCCCGAGCCCGCAGAAGAAGCCGACCGCGGCATCGAGGCCCGCGATGCCACGCGGTGACAGGCGCGTCGTGAAGAGTTCAATGATGACGTGCCCTCTAATTCGATGCACGAATGCAAGCGGCAGGAACGTGACAGCGACCATGAAATAGTTGGAGCTGTATTCTTCGGCGCCGGGAAAGGTCGAGTTGAACAGGCCGCGCATCGCCGCGTCGGCAACGACGACCAGCATCATCAGAACGATGCAGATGCCGCTTACGATCAGCATCGCATTCACGATCAGGTCGAGAATGCGCCTGGAAGCGATCATGTGCCTTCCCCCTCTGCTCTCACGCCGGGTCATGGCCCCGCGTTGTTTGTTGATCGCAATATAGCAGCCGCTCAATTTACGACAATACAATTGTCGCTAATTGATCCCCATGTCGCATGGCATTCCGCTAAAAAAAGCGCTAACACGGACGTTTAGCATGATGACAATTCCGGCAAGCAGGATTTATTGCATTGCAGCATGGATACTCGGTCTGCCGCGCGTCGGACCGTCACACCGGCGCTGCGGCGCGATCGTTGGCGGCGAACAGATCTCCGCGATTGGCCTCAATGTAGTCCGTGGTTACGCCGCCTCTCCGAAAAGCTGCGTGTACGGTCACAGCCGCCAAAAAAGTCAGGTTGGTTTGAACACCTTCGATGCTCGTTTCTGCGAGCGCCGACCGCAGGCGATCGAGCGCGGCGGCGCGATCCGGCCCCCATGCGACGATCTTCGCGATCATCGGATCGTAGTGCGGCGTTATGTCGTCTCCGCTTCGCACACCGGTATCAATGCGCAGGTCTGATTGCGGCGCCGGCAACCTCACGTTCTTGAGGTGCCCGGGGCTCGGAAGAAATCCGCGCTCCGGCGATTCCGCGTAGAGCCGCACTTCCAACGCGTGACCGCGGGCCGAAGGCGGCGTAATCAGAACGCTTCCGAGGTCGCCGCCGGCAGCCTGTTGGAGTTGAAGCGCAACCAGATCGACGCCGGTGACCATTTCCGTCACCGCATGCTCGACCTGAATGCGCGTATTCATTTCCAGAAAATAGAACTGCTCACTGTCCGCATCGACGATGAACTCGACAGTCCCGGCGCCGCAGTAATTGACGCTCGCTGCAAGCCGGCCGGCGGCGGTTCGCATTTCGTTGCGCGTTTCATCCGAGAGAAGCGGTGCCGGGCTCTCCTCGATCACCTTCTGATAGCGGCGCTGCACGGAGCAATCGCGCTCCGGAAAGGTGACGACACGGCCATTGCCGAATCCAAACACCTGGATTTCGATGTGACGCGCCCGGGCAACCAGCCGTTCCAGATAGACCGATCCATTGCCGAAAACGCGCAAGGCCTGGGCTTGTGCTGCCGAAACGACGGGCCGCAATTGATCGAGGCGGTCAACACGCCGCATGCCGATTCCGCCGCCACCGCCGGCAGCTTTGACAAGTAACGGAAAGCCTGTCGCGTCCGCATATGCATCGAGGCCGACGCCGTCATCAATGCCAAACTGCGGCGAGCCCGGCAAAACAGGCACGCCAGCGCGCTCCGCCATCGTGCGCGCTCGGCCTTTGTCGCCCATCGTTTCAATTATTTCGGGATCGGGCCCGATGAAGATGAGGCCCGCCTCTTGCACGGCACGCGCAAACGCGGCGTTTTCCGACAAGAAGCCATAACCGGGATGAACGGCATCGGCCCGCGTTGCGGCCGCGGCCGCCAGCACGGCTGAATGGTCGAGATAGCTTTGGCGCGCCGGCGCCGGACCGATGAGCACAGCCTCATCCGCCATCCCGACATGCATCGAACGGGCATCCGCTTCAGAATAGACCGAGATGCTATCAAAGCCGAGCGCGCGGCATGCACGAATTACGCGACAGGCAATCTCGCCGCGATTGGCGATAAGAACACGCATCACGGCAGGACCACTGTGCCGGAACCCGCGAAGACGGCACGGCCCGACACCTCGCCCGAAAGGTCCACCTCGCAACGGTGCCCATGGCCGGCCGACACCTTGTTGAGCACCTTGAGCGTGATCTGCACCGTATCACCGGGCCGCACGGGGTGCAGAAAGCGACCGGTGACAAATTCGGCGAACGCACCTTTGCCCGCCCAGTCGGTCAGACACTGGGCCGCGAAGCCCATCGTCAGCATTCCATGCGCGATCACGCCGCCCAGTCCGGCTTCGACGGCGAAGGCCTGGTCGTAGTGGATTCGATTATAGTCGCCGGACGCGCCAGCATACATAACGAGTTGCCGTGTAGTGACGGGCTCCTTCGTAAGAACGAAGGTTTCGCCGTCGGTCACGTCGCTGAAGCGTCTCACGTTCACGGCCGCCACTCGTATGCCCTCCTTCGCCTCAGCGCTGCAGCGTTGAATCGAAGGTCTGGCCCAACTCGGCTTGCCCGATGATCTGGGCCGTCCTGTCGTGACCCGCGTGGAGCACGTGAGTCTCGAGGTCGCGCAGATAGCGGCTGAGCGGATACTCGTCGAACAGCGCGGTCGAACCAACGGCATGGATGAGCTTATGCGATAGTTCGAAAGCAACATGCGCCGCGGTCGACTTGGCGCTCATCGACAGCAATTCGGCTTCGACGACCGACCTGGTCTTGAACGCGCGAATAGCGTCGTGGAAAAGCGCCGCCGCCGCGTCGAGCGCGATCTTCATTTCGCCCATCCGCAGCTGGATCAGATCAGACTGTCCGCGGTTGCGCGCCACGAGATACTGTTTGCACCACTCATACATACCCTCGGTGGTGCCCAGATAGTTGGCGGTGAAGCCGAGATGAAATTTGCCCTGCCAGCGGCCGCGCGGATAGTCGCCGGGCTTGCCGAGCACGTGGCTGTCCGGGATGAAGACATTGTCGAGCGTGATCACGGGGCTCGACGCAGCTCGCATTCCGTTCGGGCGATACCATTCGTTGTCGATCGTCACGCCCTTCATGTCCGGCTCGACGATAACCATCTGGTGATTGTCGAGATAATTGTTCACACCTTCGATGGCTGCGAAGATAATCGCGAAGCTCATCATCGGCCCATTGGTGGCGTAGTTCTTTTCGCCATTAACGATGTAGCCGCCGTCCACCTTCTTGAGGGAGGTGTTCATCATGTACATGTGCTTGCGCTTGGCTTCAGAGCCGACAAACCCGCTGAGTGTCGGCTTTTTGAACATTGGCTTGACGAAGCGCTCGCGCTGCTCCTCGGTGCCGAGTTCGTGGACGGCCCAAGCGGTATGGTTCTGCACCTGATAGCAATGGGCGGTCGAACTGCAGCCCCGCGCGATCACACGCAGCGCCTGTAGGTAGGTCGCAGGATCGTCCGAGTCCAGATTGCTGCCCTTGCCGCCGATCGACTTCGGCAGGGTCGTCGTCAGCCAGCCGCGATCGAACAGCTCCTGGATGTTTTCGCGCGGCATCTCCGCATTGACGTCGTATTTGGCGCCGCGCGGACGGAAAGAATCGACGGAAAGCGCCGCAAGGTCCTTGATGTCTTCACGCTGCAATGCGTCGACGGGATTGATCATAAGCTCCTCCAGGATTTTCGATTCTTCTTGTCGGGTCGGGCCGATATTATCGGCGCGTTTCAGGTCCGCCGCTGGCGTAGATAACCTGACCGTTGACAAAGCCGGCTTCGTCGCTGCACAGAAAAGCGATGAGATTGGCGACATCGCGCGGCACACCGACGCGACCGATGGCGATATTCTTGGCGCGCATCTGGCGGTATTCTTCGGGATCGTGACCGAGGCGGCGCGCGGTCTGCTGCGTCATCTCGGTATCGATAAATCCGGGCGCGACGGCATTGACGTTAATGTTGAAGCGGCCGGGCTCAAGCGCGAGCGAACGGGTGAAGCCCTGAAGTCCGGCTTTGGCGGTCGAGTAGTTGAGCTGGCCGCGATTGCCCAACGCCGACGTCGACGAGAGATTGACAATTTTGCCGTACTTCTGCTCGACCATATGGCGTTGCGCCGCGCGCGTACAAAGAAAGGCGCCGCGCAGATGCACGCCCATCACCATGTCCCAATCGTCGTCGCTCATCTTGTGAACGAGATTGTCGCGCGTGACGCCAGCGTTGTTGACCAGGATGTCGATGCCGCCGAGCTTCGCCACCACGTCGGCGACCATTGCCTCGACCTGGTCCTTTTTCGTCACATCGCAGGCCAGACCGACAGCCGCGGTCTTGAATTCGTCGGCGATCGCCTTGGCGGATTCCTGCGCGGCGGCGAGATCGAGGTCGATCACCGCGACGCTGCCGCCGTCCTCGGCAAAACGGGCAGCCGTCGCACGCCCGATGCCCCTGGCCGCGCCGGTAATCACGGCCCTGCGGCCGGTGAGGCGCTTGGTTGTCATTCGCTCCCCTAAGCTGCGTGGCTGTCGACGATCCGGACTTGCGGACAGCCGTCCGCGCCAGTTGCGCCACGCTTTAGAACATTTGCGCGCGGATAAGAGCACGCCGATGACAGATTGTCACCACTAAAAATAATCAATTATGGAAAATTGGTGCGCACATTACGTCACATTGTGTCGGTGCCAGCGACAGTCGTCAGAACTGCGGTCGCCGCTTGTCGCGAAACGCCGCAACACCTTCCCGGAACTCGTCGCCGCCGAAGCACAACGCCTGGCTACCGGCTTCAAGCTCCGCGGCGGCATCGAAATCTTGCGGAAACAGTCTAAGTTGACGCTTGCTCAACGCCAAAGCCAGCCGCGGCAAGGCCGCGTATTGCGCCGCGATAGCGATCGCCCGGACCTGGACTTCGCCGTCGGCGGCGAGTTCATCCGCAAGTCCTGCGGTGATGAGATCGGCGCCGCGTATGTCCTGTGCGCGCAACAGCAATTGGCGCGCCCGCGCGGGGCCAACCCGCCGGGGCAACAGGAAACTCACGCCGAAGTCCGGTCCCAACCCGACCTTGAGAAACGGAAATCCGATGACCGATTTGCTGTCGACGACCGCCGTATCGGCCGCCATCGCCAGCCCGGCGCCCGCGCCCATCGCATAGCCTTCGACAGCACAGACGATCGGCTTCTCGGAATTCAGCATGACGCGCACGACTTCATGCCCGCGCTGAATACGCTGGCGGCCGGCCGCAGGCGTTATATCGGAGAGACTGGCTAGATCGCCACCGGCACAGAAATTGCCGCCGGCCCCAACGATGACGATAGCGCGGATATCTGCGTCGGCTGATAACGCGTGCAGCGCCTCGAGCAGCGCCTCCCGCAACTCCACCGACAGCGCGTTGCGCTTGTCGGCGCGGTTGAGCGCGATGCGGCCGACACCTGGGTTCGGCGTATCAACGAGTACGATAGACATTGCTTGCCCCCCCGCTCACACGGCCGGCTGCGGCGCATCGCCACGCCGGCGAAGCGCTTCGTCGCGCAGTTTAAACTTCTGAATCTTTCCGGTGCCCGAAGTGAGCGGCAGCGCGTCGGTGAAATAGACCTGGCCGGGCATTTTGTAGCCGGCAATCTTCGGCTTCAGATACGCCAGAATTTCCGCCTCGGTCGCCTGTTCACCCGGCTTGTTGACGATAAATGCCACGCCGATTTCGCCTTGACGCGCATCCGGCACACCTACGATCGCACAATTCTCCACCGCCGGATGTTTCTGCAGAACATATTCGATCTCTGCCGGGGCGACATTGAACCCACGAGATTTGTAAGTGTCGCCAAGACGGCCGATCAGCGCGATACGTCCATTCTCGTCGCGCCGGCAAAGATCGCCGGTGCGAAGCCATCCATCGGCAGTAATCGCGCGCGCTGTCTCCTCCGGCTTTTTGTAGTAGCCGAGCATAACGCAATAGCCGCGCACCCAGATCTCGCCTGGCTCACCGACGGGCACCGGTTCGAGCGTCAGCGGATCGACGAGCTTGACCTCGATATCCGGCAGCGGCCGGCCTTGCGTACCGTGACGCACCTGACGCGGATCGTCCCACCGGTTGCGGGTAACGACCGTCGTAGTTTCGGTCATGCCGTAGCCGGTGATCGTGCCGGGGAAGCCGATGACGTCTTCGACCGCACTCAGAATATCCAGATCAAGACTCAGCACGTTGCCCATGCGCAACGAAGAGCGGTCGCGCGTGGCGAAATCCGGATGCCCGACGATCTGTGAAATCATGGGCGGCAGCACATGCATGCTGGTCACGCGCTCGCGCTCGACCGCTTCGAGGAACCGGCCCGCGTCGAACTGCTCGCCGAGCACGACTTTGGCACCGCGTACCCAGAACGGACACGTGCCGTTCATCGTCGCCATGGAGCCGAACATGGGAATTGCCATATAGAGGCAATCGTTTTCGGTGAGGTCGATCGGAGTGCCGATATCCCAACCCTTGCGCCACACGCAGTGCGTGATCATCGCGCCTTTCGGCAACGCCGTCGTACCTGAACTGTAGGCGATAAGGGCCGGTTGATTGGGATCGCTTGCCATCGGCGGCAGCGGTTGATCCTTGATGTCGATCTCGGTCCACCCGGTCACACCCGGATAGTCCGCATCGGGATTCTCGGCAGCGATGACGTATTTCAATTCCGGGAGCGCTTCGCTCGCGAGTGTGCGAGGGCTACCCGCTTTCAGCGCCGGCACCAGTTCCGAAAGGCCTTCGAGAAAGTCGGGGCCATCGCGATCGCCCGCGATTATCACCGCTTTGCTATCGGATTGCCCGAGCTGATAGGCGATCTCATCGCGACGCAGTCGCGTGTTGAGCATGACAACGACAAGGCCCATCTGCGCCGCCCCGAGCCAGCACGAGATGAACTCGGGCCGGTTGGGCATCAGGATCGAAATCTTGTCGCCCGGCACCAACCCGAGCCCTGCGAAACGCTTGGACGCGTCATCTGCAAGCATCTTGAGGTCGCGGAAGCTGTAGCGTTGGTCGCGGTAAACCAGCGCGTCGCGGGAGCCGAAACGCTCGGCAAGACTGGTCAGAGCCTGGGCGTAGGTGAGCCCGTGAAATGAGTTCGTCATTGGGTACTCCTGTAGTGCATTTCCGTCGCCGGGCTCGCCCCGGTTCCTATTGTTCTTGACAGCGAGCGACGCAGGGATTGCGGCCACGCGCGACGCGCGAGAGGCCTTCTATGTTGTTGAAATATTGACGTTTCCAGGACATCCCAACGGCCCTGACCTGACGGGATGACGTTTGCCTGCAGCTTTGACATGCAGAGCAAATCGGTTTCAATGTAGCTATCAAATACGCTACATTCCCGATCCAAGGATTGTTTCGATGACCGATATGTGGAAGCCCGATATTTCGAAGATCGAAGGGCCGCGCTATCTGGCCCTGGCTGGCGCCATCGCGGAAGCGATCGATAGTGGTCACCTGTCGCCGGGCGCGCAGCTTCCTCCGCAACGCGACCTGGCCGAATATCTCGGCGTCACGGTCGGCACCGTCGGCCGCGCCTACAACATCATGAAGAAGCGCCAGCTCGTCTCCGGCGAGGTTGGTCGCGGTACGTTCGTCTGCAGCACAGCCGACGCGACGATGCCTAATTTTCTTCCCGAGCGCGTGCCCGGCACCATCGACTTCGCCTGCTATCGCTCGCCGGTTTTCAACCTGTCCGAACCATTGACGCAAGCGCTGTCGCGGGTGACCGCGCGCGCCGTCCTGATGCCGTTCCACAAATATCCACCGGCCGAGGGATTGCTGACCCATCGTACCGCCGGCGCCGCCTGGATTCGTCGCTCCGGACTGCAGGTGCCACCCGAGCGCGTGATCGCCTGCGGCGGCGGCCAACAGGCACTGCTGATGGCTGTCAGCACCGTCGTCGGTCCGGGTGAAATCCTGCTCGCCGAACAATTGACCTACTCCGGCGTCAATTCGATCGGTGCCTTGCTCAACCGTCAGCTTAGCCCGGTTGCCATCGATGACGAAGGCATGATCCCGGAGGCTCTTGAAGAAGCGGTTGCGGCAACCGGCGCATCCTGCGTCTATCTGCAGCCCACAGTGCACAATCCGACCGCTGCGATGATGTCCGAAACGCGCCGCAAGCGTATCGCCGATGTGGCCCGGCGCCTTGACCTGATGCTGATCGAAGACGACGCCGCCATCAGCGGCATGACGGAACGGCCGCTCCCTATCGCCCACTTCGTGCCCGAGCGCACCATTTACATCAGCAGCTTCGGCAAGAGCGTGACGCCGGCTCTGCGGGTTGCCTTCGTCGCCTGCCCGGCCGCGCTGTGGGAACGGCTTGCCAATTCCTTGCACGCGTTGACGTTGGCCAACTCGCCGATCCCGCTCGAGGTTGCGTCGCTGATGATCGCCGACGGGACCGCCGACGCCATCGCGCGCGCCAATCTCGCGGAGCTGGCAAAGCGGCATGCCGCAGCGTCGAGTCATCTCACCGGGTGGAAGACGTCGAGCCATCCCGCCGCCTTCTTCCAGTGGCTGCATCTGCCGTCGCACTGGACCGCTGCCGACTTCTGCGAGGCGGCACGACGTGAAGGTGTCTCGGTCGTGCCGGCCGACAACTTCACGATCGGCGACGGCATGCCGCCACGCGCCGTGCGTATTTCCGTCAACCCATCGCAGAAGTTTAATGTGCTGGCCAAGGGCATCGAAATCTTGACGCGTTTGGTGCGCGAGCGACCCCAGCCGCGCCCCGCCGTTATCTAAGCCGGCGCCTTTCATAGCAAACCGCCCGCGGCGGCTGAGCCGGCCGGCGACAGCAAGCGAACTTCCCAGTCGAGATAGCGTTGCATCGCGACGAGGCCCTGCTGATAGGGCGGCTCAACAATGTCATTGCCGGGTTCGCCCGGCGGCGGTCCCTTGGCGATATCAAATCCGGCATCCTCCCAGGATTTCACGCCGCCATCGAGCACCGCCACATCCGAATAGCCACACGCCCGCATCGTGTCAGCGGCGAGCACGGCCTGCGACTGGTTGCGCGAGGCGATGACGCAATGTTGCCCCAAGGTCGCCAGCCGTTCGATGCGCGCCTCCAGCCAGCCGCGCGGCAGCCAGTGCGCGACGGGCAGATGGCCGGCGGCGAAATCGCGGCTGGTCCCGACATCGATGACAATTGGCGCCTTCTCACTCGCCAATGCGTCACGTAGCTCTGTTGCCCTGACGCGCTTGACCCTTGCTGCCGCCACATCGAGACCAAGCGGCGGCTTGCGCCCCCGTCCTGTCTGGCAGAAGCGATCCGACGCGCGCCACGCCGGCATTCCGCCCTCAAGCACACGCACATCACCGAAGCCCATCCGGCGATACCAATAGGCCGTAAGCCACGCGCGCGCATCGCCATCGTCGACGAGCAACACGGGCGACGTGCCGACGGCAATAAAGTCGTCGGCCTGTTGCACCGCCTGACCGCCGGCCAGAAATACCGCGCCATCGATGTGGCCGGCAGTGAATTCTTCGAGACGCCGCACGTCCAGCAGATAAGCGCTACGCCGGCCAGTGTCGGCCATCATGTCCGCGACTTCATCCGGCGTCGCCTTGCGTGCACCGACGGACATTGCGAGTGCTTCAGCCCGCTTTATCGCGATCGCGCGGCTCGACGTCGACGGTGCGACCGCCGCTCGCTGCGAGTCGCGCTCGAGCGCATGGCCGGCAAGCTGCCATCCCATCGTGCCGTTCTTGAGTGCCCACAGATGTCGGGCTCCCAACAATTTGAGCGTCATCGTACCGATGATCGACCGTGTGCGCCCCGCGCAGTTGACGACAATGCCCTGATATGCCTGCTCGAGGTCGTGAAGATGCAGCGCCAGATCGAAGCTCGGCGTGCCGTAAGCGCCTGGCAAATGCGCGTCGGCGTATTCATCGGGCGAGCGGACATCGCAAACGACAAGACGTTCGCCGGCTGCGAGCCGCGCAGCAAGTTCGTCCGCCTCGATTTGCGGCACAACCTCCTCGTGCAAGACCCGCTCGCCGAAAGTCTTGCATGGTACATTCACGCCGTCGGCCAGTTGGCCGCCGCGGCGACGCCACGTCGCTATGCCACCCGTCAGTACAAAAACGCTGCTCCAGCCGTGCTGAAGCAATGTCGCCGCAGCCAATGATGCGCGCTGGTCCTCTCCTGCTCCCGACGGCAGGGCGCCGGCGTCATAGACGATGACCTGCGCGTCTCGGCGTGGCACCAGATCGCCGATACGGAACTCCAGCATGCGGCGCGGCAACGACGTCGCACCGAATATATGTCCAGCGGCAAATTCGCCGGCTTCGCGAACATCCAACAACGCCCACGGCCGCATTGGCCAAGCGCCGTCAGGCGCCGTAATAAGCTCGGCCAAATCTTCGGGCCCCAACGGGGCGGGCCCTGCGGGTGCGGCGGCTTTCACGCTCTAGGCTCCCACCGCGCGATACAACATCACGCGGCGGTGCACGAAGACGACCTCGCCGGCCGCGGTGGTGCCGCGCACATCCTGGGTCAGCAATTCCATGCTCCCGGAGCGACCCTCCTTCTCGTCAACGCCGACGAACTTGATTTGGCAGGTCAGAACGTCGCCGACAAAAATCGGCCTTTCGTAATGGAAGCTCTGCTCGCCGGCGAGCACGCGGCGGCGATCAAGGTCGCGCGTCCACGCCGGTTCGACCGGTGGCGTAAATGACACCGGAAATGTCGGCGGCGCGATGATGCCGGAAAAGCCGCACGCCCTTGCAGCGGCAGCATCGCGATAGACCGGATTTGGATCGCCGATCGCGTCCGCAAATTTAACCACCGTGCCCGCCTCGACCTCGACAACATAAGGCGCACTTAGCGAGCCGATCAGTGAACGATCAATCTCCACCGTCATGGACGACATCCTCCGACCGCTATTTCTTCCACTGGCTGTTGTTTCGGCCAAGAATTGCGGCCGCTATCATATTCTTGTGGATCTGCAACGTGCCGCCATAGATCGAACCGCCGCGCACTTCGCCGTAGCGCTGCACCAAAGGATACTCTTTGGTGTACCCGTTGGCGCCGCAGATCTGGATCGCATCGTCGCAGATCTCCTTGGCCGCCTTGGCGGTAAAGACTTTCGCGATCGACGTTTCGAGCGGCACCGGCAGCCCGGTTTGCTGGGCGCTGGCGGCGGCGCGGTAGACCAGAAGACTAGCCGCGTCGAGCTTCACGCGCATGTCGGCGAGCATCCACTGAATGCCCTGAAAATCGGCGATCTCGCGCCCGAATTGCCGGCGCTCCTTTGAATACTCGAGCGCAAAATCGTAAGCCGCCTGCGCCGAGCCGAGCATCCGCGCGACGCTGCCGAGACGCTCGGCATTATAGACGCTGATCAGCTTGCCGAAGGCATTGCCGTCGAGCAGCACGTTGGATCGCGGCACACTGCAATCGTCGAAATAGAGCTCGAACAGCAACTCGTCCGCCATGTTGAGCGTGCCGCGGGAATGGCTGAAGCCCGGCGTATCGTGCGGCACGATCACGGCGCCGATGTCACTCGCCTTGCCGCTGTCGCCGAAGCGGCAGTAGACCAGCGAGCATTCGTTGATATTGACGAAGCTGACGAATTGCTTGCGGCCGTTGAGGACGACCTTGTCGCCGTCGATGCGGGCCCTGGTCTTCATGGCCGTCGCCGCCGAACCGGCTTCGGGCTCGGTGATGGCAATGGAGATGCCAAGATCGCCACGGCACAGTGGCTCGACAAACCGCAGCCGCTGATCGTCCGTGCCATATTCGGCGATGGCGCCGACCGCGCCGGTCGACGTGCGATGGGCCAGGCCGCCGAGAATGGGCGCACAAGCCTGAAGCGTCCGGATGATCAGCAGGGTATCGAGCAGCGGAAGGCCGAGACCACCGCACGATTCGGGCATATTGAGGCCGAGCAGGCCTTGGTCGGCCATGGCGCGCCGCAGCTTGCGGACCCCCTCCACGCTCGTGTCGCCGAGCAGCGGTTGCAAACGGCGCGCATAGGCCTCCTGCGCGGCCTCCATAAGCTCACGCTGGCGGTCGGAAATCTGGAAGTCCATCGGGCCTTTTTCTCCCTGCACCTCTTTGGGTTACCAATTTTCCCAAATGTACTATTATTGATTGATACATTCTGACTTGAAAGTTACCCTTCATCAAGGCAAAATTGACACGGTTCACAAGCCACCCCCGTCTGGAATGCTGCCATCCCGGGGCAAAAGAGAGCAAGGAAGCGCCTTTATGCCCTACCCGACCCTCGTGGATGCGGAAGAATTCAAGCAGGGCATGCGGCGCCTGGCGGCGGCCGTGAACATTGTATCGACGCTGGAAGAGGGCCGTCCGGGCGGTATGTTGGCTACCGCCGTATGTTCCGTCAGCGCCGAACCGCCGAGCCTTCTTGCCTGCGTCAATCGCGGAAGCAGGACCTACAGCGCGCTGATCCAGTCCGGCGCCTTCTGCGTCAACGTTCTCGCCGACGACCAACTCGCGCTGGCCCGCAATTTCTTGTCCCGCAAAGGCGCCGACCGCTTCGATATGTGCGGCTGGTCGACCTTGGTCACCGGTTCGCCGGCGATCGATGACGCCATGATCAATTTCGACTGTGAAATATCGGGTTCTTTCGATGCCGGCAGCCACAACATCATCGTCGGCCACGTCGTCGCGGTGCGTCGACGATCCAACGGCACCCCCCTGCTCTACTTCGAAGGCGACTATCGCAATCTCGCCAATGCCGGGCTGGCGAGCGCCTGACAGTGCCGCTCAGGTCTGGATAACAGCGATAATCTGGCCTTCATCGATTGGCTGGCCGACCTCCACCATGATCGCCGATACCTGGCCGGCAGACGGCGCGACGATTGCAATTTCCATTTTCATGGACTCGACAATGACAATTGATTGGCCTTGCACGACCGCCTCTCCCGCCCGCGCGGCCAGTTCGAACACCACGCCCGTCACGCTAGAAGCCACTTCGCACGTTGCCACGCCAAAACTCCTCGATTTTCCGTTTCAGTCTCGCACCCGCTCCGTGAATCATGAGGGGTACAATATTGATATAATGATTTTATGAGATAGGATACATTTAACGCAATATGGCGATCCCGCGGCGATCGATTTGGTGACGAAACCAGGCCGTACGACCAAGCGAGATCGCCCCCTTGGATAGATTGGCGCGGCTCAATCTGTGAGCCGGTAAATTGAACTCTCGACCGCGGGCCGGCAAAGGTCTGCGCCACAACGACAAGAAAGGCCTCCAGGAATGGAGCGGGAAACACTCAAGGATCTGGAGGCGCGACGCGCCCGCGCCCGCGCCATGGGTGGCGCAACCGCAATCGACAAGTTACATGCCGCCGGCAAGCTGACGGCGCGCGAGCGCCTCGACATATTGCTCGACAAGGGATCTTTTCGCGAAATCGGCCTCCTCGGCCGCAGCCAGCATCCGAAATTACGCGACCGCACGCCGGCCGATGGCCTGATCGCCGGTTGGGGAACGATCGACGGGCGCCAAGTATATGTTGCGGCGGAAGATGCCACCGTGGTCGCCGGCACGCGTGGCCGCGTTGCCGAAGCAAAGACGTCACGGGTCCGCGAACTCGCGCAAAAGCACAAGCGGCCTTTCATCGCGCTGATGGAAGCTGGCGCCGGCCGGTTCCAAGAGAACAATGGCGCGACCGCGGCCAATCTCGGCCACCGCTTTCGCGAGCATTACCAATTGTCCGGCCGCGTACCGCAGGTCGCGGCCATGATGGGCGCCGGTTTCGGCGGCCCTTCCTTCACGGCGATGCAATCCGACTTCGTCACGATTGTTCGCGGCACCGGCTTCCTCGGCATGTCGGGGCCTGCCGTCGTCAAGGTAGGCATTGGGCGCGAAGTGACGGCCGAGGCTGTCGGCGGCGCGGAAAAAAGCGCGACGGTGACCGGCCAGGCGGATCATCTGGCGGATAACGACACCGATGCGCTACAGGCCATCCGGCGCTTTCTCTCATTCTTCCCGTCAAACTGCGAAGAAATTCCGCCCCGCGCGGCCGCGCGGCCCGCCGCATCGGACGATCCGCAAGGTGCCGAGTTGCTGGCATCGCTGGTCTCCGACAACCATCGCCGCGCCTACGACATGGATCAGTTGCTCAAGCTGATCGTGGACGGCGACGAGCTGTTCTACTATCGCCCCCTCTACGCTAGGAACCTGATCACGGCTTGGGCGCGATTCGACGGTGAGACGGTCGGCATCATTGCCAACAATCCGATGCACATGGCCGGCGCGCTTGATGAAAAAGCCATTCATAAGGCGCGCAAATTTGTGGAGATCTGCGACGCGTTCCACATCCCGCTCGCATTCTTCACCGACTGTCCGGGCTTCATGGTCGGGCCGGATATCGAAGACCAGCGAATGGTGTCGCTTGCCTCACGCTATCTCAACACCGTCATCGCCGCGACCGTGCCAAAAATCACCATCGTGCTGCGCAAGGCAATTGGCCTTGCTTACATCGCTCTGGGCGGCAAGGTGATGGGGCCCGACACCATCGTCGCCTGGCCGACCGCACAGTTTGACGTGATGGGTCCCGCCGCCGGCGTCGAACTGACCTATGCGCGCGATATAGCCAGTGCCGAAGACCCCGCCGCTAAACGGCGCGAATTGCTGGCGCAGGCTGAATTGCAAGCTTCCGCTTATCTCGCCGCGGAAATGGCGTTGATCGATGACGTCATTCATCCGGCCGAGACTCGCGCCGTCATCCTCGGAGCGCTCGCCCGCGCCGCAGGAAGCCGCAAACCCGGCTTCAAGCACCGCATCGATCCGTGAAGCGCGACGCAAAAAGGTCATTCCCTTGAACAGTTCAACCCGCGCTACGGCCTGGGACATGGAAACCGATGTGATCGTCGTCGGCTTCGGAGCAGCAGGCGCGGTTGCCGCGATCGAAGCAGCCGATGCTGGCGCACGCGTCGTCCTCATCGAAAAAATGGCGTTTCCTGGCGGCCTGTCGATTGCGTCGGCCGGCGGCATTCGCGTCTCGCACGATCCAGCCGCGGCGCTGAGCTACCTCGAAGCAACATGCGGCGGCCGCACGCCTTCATCTTTACTGCGCGTTCTCGCCGACGGAATGGCGACCGTGCCGGATTACATGCGACGGCTGGCCGCGCGCAATGGCGCAACCGTGCGCGTCACACCGGCGCTCGGCAATTATCCGCTGCCTGGGTACGAGGCGCTGGCCTATTGCGAAGTGGAAGCGGTTCCGTCGTTGGAAGGCTTGCCCGGCTATCACGCCATGCAACCGGTGAAGAACGGCACGCGGCTGTTCAAGGTACTCGAAGACAATGTCGAGGCTCGCAAAATCGATGTCATGTTCGAGACGCCCGCCCAGCGGCTGATCGTCGAGGACGGCATCGTCACCGGCCTGACAGCACTACGGCAAGGTAGCCCCGTGGCGATCCGCGCGCGCAAGGGAGTTATCCTTGCATGCGGCGGTTTCGAAGCCGACGTCGAGATGCAGCGTCAGTATTTTCAGGTTGGCGAAGTTCTCACGGGATCGTTCCTTGGCAATACCGGCGATGGCATTCGCATGGCCCAGGCGGTCGGCGCCGACCTCTGGCACATGTGGCATTACCACGGGCCATACGGAATCGAGCATCCAGATCCCGCCTATCCGTTCGGACTGTATCTCAAGGCCGTTCCGATGTGGACGCCGGGCCGAACCGATTACGTATCGGACCTCGGGATAAGTTCCGGTCCCAACAAGGTATCGGAGAAGTCGCTCGCACGCGTCGCCTGGATTCTGCTCGATCAGACCGGGCAGCGCTTCATGGACGAATATCCACCCTACCCCGGCGACACCGGGGTGCGGCCATTTGATGCTTTCGACCCGAAGACGCAACGCTTTCCCCGCAACCCCGCCTTTATCGTGTTCGATGAAATCGGCCGGAACATGTATCCGCTCGGCCGCGTCGTGTACAACGACCATCACCCACGCTACACGTGGAGTTCCGACAACAGCGCCGAGATCGCCAACGGCATCTTCCAGCGCGCCGACGACATCCCGCAGTTAGCTGCGATCATGAATGTGCCAGAAGCACGCTTGATAGCCAGCCTCGCGCGGTGGAACGATGCTGTGCGTACCCGGTACGATGTCGAATTCGGCCGCCAGCCTGAAACGATGGTCGCAATCGAAACGCCGCCCTTTTACGTCGGCCGCGTTCGGCCGCTCGTTATCAATACGCAGGGCGGTCCGCGGCACAATGAATACCAGCAAGTGCTCGATCCGTTCGGCGAACCTATTGCGCGACTCTACGCCGCCGGCGAACTCGGCAGCCTGTTCGGCCACCTCTATATGAGCGGCGGCAACCTCACCGAATGCATCGTCGGCGGCTCAATCGCCGGGAAACATGCCGCGGACCAGGAACCGTTGCCATCCGGCTCGTCGTGAATCTGCCACAGCACCCAAGCCCTGCACTTGCCCGCGTCTGGAAATTGAATGTCACAGAACTCTGAGGTTTTGGCACGCCCGGTGCTCGCCAGGCTAACCGATTACGCGCCAGGGGTCGCGCTCACTTTTTTTGTCGCTGTCGCAGGATATCTGGCAGCGCCGTACGTGGCACTGGCATTGCCAATCCCGAGCATGGTCATCGCTCTCGTCATCGGAATTTCGCTTAATCCAGTCGCGGCGCGGCCTGTATTTCATCCCGGCATGTCGTTTTGCGTCAAGACGGTGCTGCGCTGGTCGGTGGCGCTTTTGGGATTGCGAGTTGGCTTCGCCGACATTGCCGCACTCGGCGTGCAGACTGCTTCGCTTATCGTTGTGTCGATGTTTTTGACGTTGTTTTTCGGATTTCTTTTGGCGCGTGCGAGTGGGCAGGATCCGGCCTTCGGCGCGTTGGTCGGTGTCGGGACTGCCGTCTGTGGCGCGTCGGCTACGTTGGCGGTCTCCACCGTGGTGCCGGACTATCGGGGCAAGCAGGCCGACATCGCCTTCGTGATCGTCGCGATCAACGCGCTTGCGACTGTGGCGATGCTGCTCTACCCGCCCCTATGCCTGTTCCTCGGCTTCGACCCTCAAACCACCGGCGTCATGCTCGGAGGCACGATCCACGACGTCGCCCAAGTGGTCGGCGCAGGCTACGCGGTATCAACCGCGACCGGCAACACCGCCGTCATCGTCAAATTGTTTAGGGTATTTCTGCTGCTCCCGGTCGTGCTCGGCGTCGGCTGGCACTTTAGCCGGATGGGGTGCCAGCACGGCGCGGCGCGCGTCCCGGTGCCCGTTTTCGCGATTGTCTTCCTGGTGCTGTGCGCCGTCAACAGCATCCTTCCATTGATCGCCACCGCGGCACCGGTTTATGCGCCGGCTAAAAACATTCTGGTCGAAATGTCGACCTGGGGCCTTCTGCTCGCGATCGGCGCTCTTGGGCTGGGGACTTCGGTTAAGGCTATCGTCGCTCTTGGCTGGCGTCACACGGCCACTGTCCTCGCGACAACCGTGGTCATCCTCATTCTGGTGACGGGCGGACTATTGGTCATCTCAGGTTGACCGTCGTCGGACTCTTGGCAGCTTTCTCTCGTATCAAGACTCGCTTGACGCGCACCGTCGCTCAAATCTTGTGTAATCAAGCGGTGGCTGGCCTTGAGGCGCGACGTTCCAACGGCGACCAATGCCCCTTCAGGTCACAATTAGACCAAGTCTATCAGCGACGTCAGCTCGGTTGACGGACGGCCTCTTTCAAAGCCGCGGATTAACGCCAGGCTTGCCTCGATCCGTTCGCCGGATAGCCCGGAAAGAGGAACCAGGGCACGATATTTCGCCTCAACATCGCTCCATTCGACTCCTCGTGGACCGGATCCGCGCGGCGCCTTGCACGTGCTTCGAAACTCCTCGCCATTTTTCATCTTGATGATCACAGTCCCGCCGTGACGGTGCGGAAACCGATCAGGCAACGGCGCGGGATCTGGATCGAACGATACCTTGTCCTGCAAGGCGGCGATCACCGGGTCCGCCATCTTCTGCAGACCCATGTGTTCCCAACTGAACCGGCCATCGGCGATCGACGCCGCCACAAAGTAGTAAAGGCTGTGAGCCGCATCCACGAGATTGCGCGGATGTGGTTCGCCTTTGAATTTAGTCCATTGTACCGATGACGAAATAATAATCTTGTCGACTTCTTCAGGGTCGACATGACCCAGCCGCGCGACATCCGACGCCGCCTCGGCCGTTGCGTGAAACGGATGCGCACCGGGCATCAATTTGATCGCCATGTCGGTCACGATATCCCATGATCCGCCGAGGTCGTGTGTGATGTCCTCAAGCGCCTGGCCGCCCATGGCGGCGAGAAAGCCCCGCGGATGGTCGAGAACGCCCAGCTCTCCTTCGAAGCCCGCTTGCGCGGCAAGCGCCGCCTGCAGGCCGGCGGCGGCCGAGCAGCCGGCGTGATACTCGCGGGCGCAACTGGTGTCGGCGGAAACGGCCATCCCGCCGATCGACGTCGCAGCAAGAGCGATGGCATGCGCCATTTGCAGCGTGGTCAACCCGAGGAGCCGACCGGCAGCGACCGTACCGCCGAACACCGTCGAGACCGATCCGTGAAAGCCGCGCTGCATTCGTCCCGGGGTCAAGGCTTCGTCGATACGCCCTGCAATCTCGTATCCGACCGCCATCGCCGCCAGAATGTCGATCCCTGACCTGCCAAGCTCCTCACCGAGCGCGATCGAGACCGTCGAAACGATCGTGCCGATGTGCGCAATGCTTCGCAGATCGCTGTCGTCGCTCGCGGCAGCATCGCTCGCGACCGCGTTGACACGCGCAGCCTCAACTGCGGGAAGCTTCCTTCCCACAAACCAGACCTTCGCATCGGGTGAACCGCCTTGCCGCAGATCAAGGTCGCGAAAGATGCGAGCGGAAGGAATTTCCTGCCCCATCGCAACACTCGCCACCGTGCTCGCAAGGCTCATTTTCGCCCGTTCGAGCGCTTCGCGCGAGACGGCGGACGCTTTTGTCTCGGTCGCGAATTTGGCAAGTTGCAGGGCCAGCCGGGGGTCGTTGCTCATGCGACTTGATCCATATCTTCTGCGTGCGTCGTCATCCCGGCTAAGGCGGGCCGTGCGGACGTGTTCAGGCGCCGTAACGGCGGTTGAGTTCTGCCATTTCGTCGAGGCCAATGAATCGGTTGAACTCGTCGAAGGGCGTCAGGCCGTCCGCGATGGAGGCGGTGGTCTGTTCGGCCAGAAAGCGCCGCATCATTTCGCTGACGGCGCGGTGCTCGGTCAGCATCGATTCAACTGGACAGAGCGCGAAGGCAAAGCCCAGGCGCGCCGCCTCCTGCATGGTCAACACCGGACTTTTGCCGGAGCGGACCATGTTAAAAAGGATGGGCAATCCAAGATCGGATAGTCCGCTGCTGAGCGCCATCATGTGCTCCCGGCTTTCGGGCGCATCGGCATAGAGCGCGTCGGCACCGGTCGCCGCATAGGCGCGAAGCCGCTCGATCGCCTTGTCGATGCCCTCGACAGCGATGGCGTCAGTACGGGCGATAACGAAGAACCCGGGATCGCGCCGCGCATCGAGCATAGCGTGCAGTTTTTGCACCATATCGGCCGTCGGAATCAGCCGCTTTCCGGCAAAGTGCCCGCATTTCTTCGGCGCTTCCTGGTCTTCCAGGTGAAGCGCCGCGGCACCCGCCTCCTCCCAGAGGTTGATTGTCCGCCGCGCCTCAAGCGGCCCGCCGTAGCCCGTATCGGCATCGGCGAAGACCGGCAGCGACGTCACCCGGCAAATCCGCCGGATCGCCACGAACATCTCCGTCTGGGTCAGCACGCCGAAGTCGGGCGCGCCGGCAATCACTGCGGAAAGCGCAAATCCGCTGACATAAAGTGCACGCGCACCGGCGGCTTCGGCGACGCGCGCGGTAAGCGGATCGTGCGCACCCATGCAGACGAACGGCCCCTGCTGAAACAGGCGGCGGAAACGGGCGCCGGGTGTATCGCCTGGCATCGTTGAATTCCCTTTACAGTTGAGGTCGGCACAGTGGTGCGGAATCAGGTCGCCATGGCGCGTGCAGGACGATTCATCCACTCCCACGCCAACAGCACGGCGAGGCAGACCATCCCGATCGCACTCGCTACCATCGAGGGCAAGAGTGTGATGAACGCAACCACCAGATAGACGGCGGCCATGGGCCGCGAAATGCTTCGGTAGAACGGGAACTGCTCGAAGCCGATGGCGAGCGCGGCGATGCCCGCGAGGGTCGAGGCCAGCAGGAACATCCCCTCCAGTGTTACTCCGTGCACCATGAGGATCGCCGGGTCATATATGAAGATGAACGGCACCAGGAAGCCGACAATTGAAAAACGAAGCGCCTGCCACGCCGTCTTCATCGGATCTGATTTTGCGATCGACGCCGCCGCGAAGACACCGACCATCACCGGCGGGCTGATGGCGCTCATCACCGCCAGATAGAAAATGAACATATGAGCAACGATCAGCTCGACACCCAGATGCACCATCAGCGGCACGACAGTGACCGCCACCAGCACATAGTCACCGACCGTCACCATTCCGGTGCCGAGCAGCAAACAGATCAACGCTGTCATGATGATCATGACATGCAGATTATTCCCCGACACCATCTCGATCAGGTAGGATAACCTGTCGCCGAGCCCGGTCATCGTCAGCACGCCGACGATCATGCCGGCTGTGGCTAGCGATCCGACCAGCGGAATGCAGGTAGCCGCGCCTTCCCGGACGCCCCGCATGAAATTGCTCATGAAATTGCGCCTGGTCTCGGGGAAGATCATGCAGACCACGAAGAAGACGAGGATCGAAACCGATACAGCGTAGCTCGTCGAGTACCGCATATAGAGGAGCACGACCAACGCCACGATCGGGATAAAGAATGGAAGCGCTTCGAACGTCGCCCGTCCCAGCGGCGGGATTTCCGCCGGATCGAGCGCGCCAATATTCAATTTGATCGAGGCCAGGTGCACCTGCATGAAGATGCAGAAGTAGAACAGGATGCACGGGATCACGGTCAGCGCCATGATCTGGATCATGGGATAGCCGGTGATCTCGCTCATCAGAAAGGCTGTCGCGCCGAGGATCGGCGGCGTGATCTGGCTGCCGAGCGAAGCCGTCGCCTCGATGCCGGCAGCCATTTCCGGCTTGTAGCCGACGCGCTTCATCATCGGGATGGTGATGACGCCCGTGGTGACGATATTCGTCACTGACGAGCCCGACATCATTCCCATGAGCGCGCTCGCCAGGATCGCGATCTTCGCCGATCCGCCACGGAAACGGCCGGCAATCGCGATCGTGAAATTCATGAACTTCTGCGCGCCGCCGCTCGCTTCGAGGAAGGCGGCAAAGAACACGAAGAGTCCGATGAAGGTCGCGCCGATCGACAGCGGCTCGCCGAAAAGGCCGTCAGTGGTGAAGACTTGGCTCCAGAGCAAACGATCGACGGTCATCCCGGCTTGGCCAAGAAGGCTGGGCAGATAGTTGCCGAAAAGCGCGTAAAGGATCGCGCCGATGGCCACATAGTTCATCGCCTTGGTCGGCGTGCGCCGTGTCATCTCCATCGCCGCGAGCAGAAGGACGACGCAGCCCGCTTTTTCAAGCGGCGTCAGCGTGAAGACGAGCGCGAAACGCAACCAATCGTACGCTACCCAGACTGCGGCGACGCAGCCTGCGATGAGCAGCAGATTGAGCGCCCACTCACCGGGCGAACCCGGCTTGAAAATTCCCGAGGGCAATAGAGATGCCGTCAGCGCCAGGACGATCAGTAAATATGTTGACATGAACACGATCGCGGGCGGCCCGCCGAACAGGCCCGCGTAGATCGGATAAACGAAAAGTGCCAGCGACAGAACGGCCGTTACCAGTCGCCAGATCGGGCCTCGCGTGCTCGGATCGACCGCGATCGGACCGGTATGGGGTACGTCGTCCACCGTCAGATCGCTGCGCCGCGGTCCCAGCTCTGCCTCAGTCGTTGACATTTCAAGCACCCCGATTTTTAAACGTCCACGCAGGGCGCAGCGTCCCCCGCTAATAGCCTCCACCGCAGCCGCGGCAGCAGCTGCTCAGCCGCTATCCCTTGGGCAGCAGGCTTTCGTATCTTTCCCAGCCTGGAACATTCTGTTCCTTGTAATAAACCAGAGCGCCGGGATGCGGCTGGATCGGGACACGCTTCAGCGCGTCCTTCAGATTCACGTGCTTATAAACATTGCTGGATTCCTGAAGCACGCTGACGTGCTCCCAGACAGCGCGCGTCATGGCGTAGACCAGATCGTTGGGAAGCTTGCCCGACAGGAACATGAACTCTGGTGAGACGAAGGCAAGCCCGGGCGCCGGCACATTCATCGCCGGATATCGATCCTTCAGCGACCAATCGGCGGGTCCGGCCCATTCAATTTCCTGTTTGATCTTCGTCAGAGACTCCTGCGACGGCTGAAGCAGCGTGACCTTCCGCGCTCCCGTCAACTCCAGGACCGCTCCCGAATAGTCGCGCACGTAGGACATCGCGTCGATGTTGCCGTTTTGAAGCTGCTCAACGGCTTTCGAAGTATCCATATAACGGACCTTCAGCGAACTCATCGGAACGCCGTTCGCTTCGAATACGATCTTCGACAGGATGTAATTCGATGTGCCCTCGGGCGCGAGACCGACCGTCGCTCCCTTCAATTGCGAGATTTGGGTGAAACCGGTCTCGCCACGCGCGAACAAGTTGAGCGGAATCTCGTTGTGAGAAAACCAGAATTTAAGATCGATACCGCTCGGCGGGAAAGGCGGCTTGCCTGCGACGGCATTCTGAATGATCAGGGGGGTGCCGACGCCACCAACCATGGTGCCGTCATAGACATGCATCGCGCTTTCCGCGTCATAACCCGGCGAGACCCCGCCGCTGGCGCGAACGCCCTGAACGTTTTCCGTGATGATCTTTCCGATCGCGGAGGCAAAGATCCGCGAATTGCCGGTGGCCGACCCGCCACCAATCACCAGGTCGTACGTCCAGGCCGGGTTGCCGAGTTTGCTCTGGCCCCACGCGCGAACGCCCGAAGCCGCGAGAGCAAGCGACGGCAGCGCGACGCCAAGAAACTTGCGTTTCGTGATCTTCATGACTTCCTCCCCAGGAAATTTCCAACGATCCCGCCGCAATTGTGCCGTTCGGGATAAATCAAAGCCTCGAAACCATAAGGCTGGCTTTTGCATCGGTCAATCCTACCGTCATACAATAATGCAAGACGGCCCCCGGGCCGCCCGAAACAGGACCTCCGCCGCGAGGCCAGAGCGAAAAGGCTGAACCATGAATTATGGATTGACCGGCAAGTCGGCGATCGTGACCGGCGCAAGTCGCGGCCTCGGCGCGGCAATCGCAGAGTCTCTCGCTCGAGAGGGCATGCGGCTTTTTCTCATCGCCCGCGACAAGACAAATCTCGACCAGGTCGCCGCTGACATATCACGCCGCCATGGTGTCGGCGTCGATGTCCATGCCGCCGACCTTTCGTCGGCCGAAGCACTTGAACTGGCGGCGCAAGCCGCCCTCACAACGCTCGATTCAATCGACGTACTCGTCAACTGCGCCGGCGCGACCAAACGCGGCGACTTTTTTCAGCTTTCGCAGGACGATTGGTCTAACGGGTTTGCTTTAAAATTCTTTGGTGCGGTACGGCTCAGCAGAGCGATCTGGCCCGCGCTCAAAAAAAGCGGCGGCTCGATTATCAATATCGCCGGCCTCGGCGCGCGTATGCCGTCAGCCGACTTTACCATTGGCGGGTCGGTCAATTCGGCCTTGCTGAATTTCACCAAGGCCCTGTCGGAGATCGGCATCCGCGATGGCGTTAGGGTCAATGCCATCAACCCCGGCTTCTTCATGACCGACCGCATCACCCACACCTTGCGCCTGGAGTCTGAACGAACGGGCAAATCGACCGAAGAGGCGGCGGCGGCGTTGCTGACGCGATTGGGGGCGACGCGCTTCGGCAAACCGGAGGAAGTCGGCAGCCTCGTGGCGTTCATGGTGTCCGGGCAGGCAAACTATCTCAATGGCGCCGCTATCGAACTCGATAGCGGCGTGCGTCGCGACATCTAATTATGGACCTCCGGCACGTCTTGCGACACGACCGCATCGATGCCGGTTGGCTGCTGAAGGAAGAGCGCTAGTCGGCACGGCCAGCCTGTATCGCCTGAAATCACTGCACCGGTTCGGATGGTTTTTTCAGCGCGCCAGGTCTTCAGCCACGGCGCCATAACAATTCGGCCCCAACGTCAGGCATCAATTTACGCGCGCTGACCTCTCGGAGCGTTTTAACGGCCGTCGAAGGCGCCCAAGAGGTCCTCCCAAAGGCCAGCTCCGGCGCAATGCAGCGTCAAGGGGCGACGATTGACCGCTTCCGTAGGTGCAAGCGCGTCGAAAGGCGCGGAGACTGTTCCGTATAAATTCCGTTCGCGTAATGAATGTCGCCACCAACCACCAGTAAGTGTTTGATTTTGCTGGCGCTCCCTAGGGGACTCGAACCCCTGTTTTCGCCGTGAGAGGGCGACGTCCTGGGCCACTAGACGAAGGGAGCTTAGGGCCAGAGGGCACGAGATAGCCGCGATCCGGCCCTCGCGCAAGGTGGCCGCCGGTCCGCGCGCCGGGGCCATTA
This sequence comes from Pseudolabrys sp., assembly GCA_041662425.1. Taxonomy (GTDB): domain Bacteria; phylum Pseudomonadota; class Alphaproteobacteria; order Rhizobiales; family Xanthobacteraceae; genus Pseudolabrys. Next base: position 11,622 of record JBAZSM010000001.1, on the reverse strand, counting down.
CAGCGGGCGGTGATCGGCTCGTGACCGTCCACAGACCGGCCGGAAAGCGCCTCGCGCCATTCTCACCAAAGGCGGGACCGCCCGACTTTCAACCGCGACAGAGGAGATGGCCCATGACCGACCTCGCTCACGCCGGCTTCGGTACCCAGTCGGCGCACGGCCCATTGCTCAGCAACATCTTCCACGTTCTCGACACCTGGCCGCGGCTTGCCCTCACGGTCGCCACGGTAGCGGCGCTCGGGCTGGCGTTTCAGGTCGGCCACTTCTTCGAGCACGCGGCGCAATTCGCCATCTGGGTGCTCGGCGACCTCTCCAACATTTGCGGACGCGACACGCCGTGGATGTCGCCCTGGGTGACGGAGATGGTGCGCTACGTCGGCGTCTCGCTATTCCCGCAGGCCGCGACGCCGCGTCAGATGATGGTCGGCATGGAGTTGCTGCACCTGGTCGGCAACTCGATCTTCCTCGTCGGCATCGGCTGTACGCTATAAGGTCGAAATGGGTGCGCTGGGCCTTCTGTATCGAAGGCCTGCATCTGTGCGAGCACGTGCTGCTGACTGTGACGGCGATCTTTGTCGGCAAGCCGATCGGCGTCAGCACGTTGTTCGGATACGCGCCGGACCTCGGACGCGAATTCGCTGTCGGCTATCGCGTCAGCTGGCACTTCGCGCTTAACCTGCTGCCGATGCCGTTTTGCATGATCGCGCTGCTCGACAAGTGGCATCCGCAGCGCGAGGTGATCGCCTGAAGAGGCCGCCTCGGCCCCCGATCAAGGCTGCGCCGGGAGCCGCAGACGGCCGAGCGGCCTGAGCGTATCGGGATCGTAGGTGCGCAGTTCGGTGGCACCCGCAACCTCGATCGTCACCACGATCTGCGCTTGCCCGATGGCGGTGCCGATCACCTTGGCGCCGGGCGGCAGGGCGTCGATGGCCTCGACCATCGTGCGCGCGGCGCCGGCCGCGGGGCTGTCGCCCGCCTTGAAAACCTTGTAACCGATGGCGGCAAAGACCGCGCCGATGGCCACCACCGTGGTCAGCGAAGCGATCAGCATCAGCCGCCGCACGCGGGCGATAGCCGCCGCCTGATCGGGCTCGAGAGGTTTAGGGTCGGACATCGGCACCACCGGATTAAGGTTCTATATTAAGTCAGGATGGACAGCATCACCGAAACAGTCAGCGTCGCCACCGATGAAGAAGGTGGGCGGCTCGACCGCGTCCTGGCGGCGCGCATCCCGGCCCTATCGCGCTCGCGGCTGAAGGCCCTGATCCTCGAAGGCCACGTCAGAATTCAACCTGTCAGCCTGCAAGGCGCGGAATCGGCGCGCACGATCCTTGATCCGTCGGCGCAGGTCAAATCCGGTGATACCATCACGGTGACGTTGCCGCCGCCGGAAGACGCCAAGCCCGCCGGCGAAGCAATCCCGCTCGATATCGTCTACGAGGATGATGATCTCATCGTCATCAACAAGCCGGCCGGGCTCGTCGTCCATCCTGCCGCGGGACATGCGACCGGCACGCTGGTCAACGCGCTGATCGCCCATTGCGGCGCCAGCCTGTCCGGCATTGGCGGTGTCAAACGGCCCGGTATCGTCCACCGGCTCGACAAGGATACGACCGGGCTGATGGTGGTCGCCAAGAACGACCATGCCCATCGCGCGCTGTCGAAGCAGTTTGCCGACAAGCTGGAAAGCGAACTGGAGCGTGGTTATCTGGCGCTGGTCTGGGGCGCGCCGGAACGGCCGCGCGGCGTAATCGACGCGCCGCTCGACCGCCATCCTCATACAAGAGAGAAGCAGGCGGTGCGCGAAGGCGGCCGCGCCGCCGTCACACATTGGGAACTGCGCGAAACTTTTGCCGGCGCCGACGGCAAGCCCGTCGCCAGCTTGATCGAGTGCCTGCTCGAGACCGGCCGCACGCATCAGATCCGCGTCCACCTCGCTTATATCGGCCATCCCATCCTGGGGGACGAAACCTACGCGACCGGCTTCAAGACCAAGGCAGCGCGGCTCTCGCCCGGCGCCCGTGAGGCGCTCGCACCGCTCCGCCGCCAGGCCCTGCACGCCGCTATCCTTGGCTTTACTCATCCGGTGAGCGGGAAACGGCTGCGTTTCGAGCAGGCTTTGCCGCCCGACATGGCCAGGCTCGCTGTGGCCCTTCGCTGCCAAAGCTGACCTCGCAGCGGAGACCTTGAAATTCGGCGGACCGCTCCCACTTTAAGCCTGTGCTTACACCCACATCTGCTAATCCAATCGGATTCGTGCGTTCCGCCCGGAACGACGCGGCCAATTGCGGCGTTACCGTGATGACTGGTCCGCTCCACGGCGGCCCGGTCCGGCCAAACCGACAAAAATAACCCGTCCAATCAAAGGCTTGGTCCCGAAAAATGGGGTCACGGGGTCGTGACGGCGCAACACTTGGCGTCGCCCGCCCCAAACCGCTATGCTGCATCCGCGTTCGCTGGAGAGAGCGACCGCGACTTGGATGCGCACCGTCGGCTCGGGGAGCGACGGTGACAACCGCCTGCCGATCCGTCGGGGGCATTTTATAAGGAGGGCGCTACATGGCCCGTTCTGCTGCAATCCCGGCACTCAGTGCCGAATCCGGTCTTTCACACTACCTCGAAGAAATCCGTCGGTTCCCGATGCTGGAACCGCAAGAAGAGTACATGCTCGCCCGTAGCTGGCGCGAGCACGGGGACCGTGAGGCCGCTCACAGGCTCGTCACCAGCCATCTCCGTCTCGTCGCCAAGATTGCCATGGGCTATCGCGGCTATGGCCTGCCGATTTCCGAGGTCGTCTCGGAAGGCAATGTCGGCCTGATGCAGGCGGTTAAGCGCTTCGAGCCGGAAAAAGGTTTCCGTCTGGCCACCTACGCCATGTGGTGGATCAAGGCCGCGATCCAGGAATACATCCTGCGCTCGTGGTCGCTCGTGAAAATGGGCACGACCGCCAACCAGAAGAAGCTGTTCTTCAACCTGCGCAAGGCGAAGAGCAAGATTTCCGCGCTTGAGGAAGGCGATCTCCGCCCCGATCAGGTCAAGGTCATCGCCACCCAGCTCGGCGTCACCGAGCAGGACGTCGTCGACATGAATCGCCGTCTCGGCGGCGATGCCTCGCTGAACGCTTCGATCCGCGACGATGGCGAATCGGGCGAGTGGCAGGACTGGCTGGTCGATGACGCGCCGAGCCAGGAGCGCATCCTCGCCGACAGCGAGGAGAGCGACAACCGCCACAAGGCGCTGATCGGTGCGCTCGACGTGCTCAATGAGCGCGAACGCCGCATCTTCGAAGCCCGGCGGCTGGCCGACGATCCGGTCACGCTTGAGGACCTAGCCGCCGAGTTTGGCGTGTCGCGCGAGCGCGTGCGCCAGATCGAGGTGCGCGCCTTCGAGAAGGTGCAGAAGGCGGTGAAGAACTCCATCTCCACGCTGGAAACACCGAAGGTGACGCCGCAAGTGACCTCGGCGGCGATGCACTAGGGTCGGCTGCATTTATCGAATGCCAAAAGGTCGGGCTCTCTGCCCGGCCTTTTTTTATGTCTCGCCAGCCGCGCCAGGCCTCAGCCGGAACCTTTGCGGTTCCCCGCGATTGTCTGCGGAATTGAAGGGGAAGCAATGAAGACGCCGAAAGTCTTGACCGACGTCGAACATCAGGCCGCGCGTCAGCTCAATCTGCTGATGCGTGCGGCGCGGAAGCAATATGACCGGTTCGTCGCGACAAGCAGCAAATCGACAACCGCCGCCCTGCAGCGCCGTTATATTCGCTCCGTTGAGCAGACCATTGTCAACGCCGAGAAGATCATTGCCGAGCTCAAGCCGCGTGTCGCGGCCGTGAAACGTTCGATCTCCGGCGCAAAGCGTAAAGCGAAGCGCAAGGTCACGCGTGCGACCCCGCAAACGCGGCGCCGATCGGCGACGGGGCGTGGCACGGCATCACGGAAGACGAAACTTTAATGACGCGCCCTCACGTTCAGCCGTGCGGCAGTAGACCTTCAAACGTCGGCATGTTCGGGCAATAGCTTTTCCACGCCCCGTTGTTCGGATCGCGCTTGATCTCGTGCTGGCATTTCTTCTTGCTGTCGCAGAACGAACAGACGCGCTGGAGGTCGTGAAACACCGCCGGCTCCGTCCGCGACACCTCGTCCTCGCTCAGGCCGAGCGACGCCATCCGCCGAACCATCGGATCGGCCGATCCCGCCCCCAGATGGCTGATACGCGCCAGATCCGAGACAGTGAGGCCGACATCGGCCGCGATCTTGGCTGCTTCGGGATCCCGGACATCCAGCGGCGTGGCGAAGAACTGACGCCACCAATGAACAATGGCCTGGAACGACGACCGGACACTTGAAAGTGCTGACGTCGGCCTGGAAGACTGGGGCATTGAAGACTGGGGCATGGCATGGGCCTCGCGGATTTGCGCCAAATCGCAAGCGCACAATGAATTACTCATTGTCGCGCGGAGGTTCGGCGGCCTCCTTGACGCAAATCAAAGACAATTCGAGGCGCTTTAGTGGGCAAAATGACGCCTCGACGCGCCGGAGCCGTCATCGCGCTACCGCAGTGCACGCGCAAAGCTCGCTTGAGCCACGCGAAAACGTGAAGCGTGTTGCGGGCTGTTCGTGATAGCGTTGTACAAAGGCTCGTGGCGCGACCGCGGCCATTACAAATAAGTCGGCCAAGGTCGAGTAACGCACCACGGCAGCCTGAACCAGCTTCAGGAGGCGCGCATGGCTCATTCTCACATCATCGCCGGTGCGGGCGGTGGCGCGGCTGCACCAGCCGTTCGCAAGATTGGCCTCGCTGATCTCAAGGATGCCCTGTCGCGCGGCGCGGATGACTTTCTCGCAATGCCGACACACGCGATTTTTCTGTGCGTCATCTACCCGTTGATCGGCCTCATCGCTGCGAGGCTGGCTTTCGGATACTCGGTGCTGCCCTTGCTTTATCCGCTGGCGACCGGATTTGCACTGGTCGGCCCCATCGCCGGCGTCGGCCTCTACGAATTGAGCCGGCGGCGCGAAGAGGGCCTTGAAACCTCGGCCTCGCACGCCTTCGACGTGCTGCGCTCGTCGTCAATCGGCAGCATTGTCGCGCTCGGTCTCGTGCTCACCGTCATCTTCGGGCTGTGGATGGCCGTCGCGAACGCGATCTACATCGGCAATTTCGGCTACAAGCCGCCGGCCTCAATCGTCGCCTTCATCCATGAGGTACTCACGACCCAGGCGGGTTGGAACATGATCGTCGTCGGCAATGCGGTCGGTTTCGTGTTCGCGGCCGTCGCGCTGACGTTGAGCGTCGTATCGTTCCCGCTATTGCTGGACCGCGACATCGGCGCTGCCGGCGCGCTGCTGACCTCGATCCGCGCCGTTGCCAAGAACCCGCTCGTCATGGTGGCCTGGGGCCTGATCGTTGCCGCGCTGCTGTTCGTCGGCTCGCTGCCGTTCTTCATCGGGCTCACGGTGGTGATGCCGATCCTGGGGCACGCCACTTGGCACCTTTATCGCAAGCTCGTCGTCGCCGATGACAGCCCGCGCCCGACCTATCGCAGCGAAGAGCGCGTCAAGCGGCCGGCGGCCGATTTCCCGGCGGCGCTGTTTCCGTGGAGCAAATAAATGAAAACGGCGGAGTTCAAACCCCGCCGTCTTTATTCCGGAACAGGCGCCTGACGGCTACTCGCCCCAGGCCTTGAACGATTCCTCAAAGGCGCGCGCGCCGGGCGTGCCCTTCTCGACGGCGAGGATTGCGCGCTTACCATTGGTGTAGACGATCGGGATGTCGAACCAGTCGCGTTCTTTGAGGAGCTGCACATTGCGCTCTTTATCGACGTTGACCGCGGACAGGCCGATCAGGAAGTAATTGTTCGTCACCTTCACCGACAGCCCGGCGAGCGGCAGGCCGCGGGCCTGCTCGTTCTGCTTCATCAGGATGCCGGGCACATTGGCGATGCCACCTTCGGGGAAGTCGGCGGGCAGCGTGAACATGACTTCGATGGTGTGACTGGCCGGTAGCGCCTTGTCGGTATTGCGCCGCAGCGACCAGGTCATGCGCAAGCGCCGCTCGGGAATTTCCACATCGGCGCGGATGGCGAGTTCCGGCGCGAGACCGCTGCCAGGCGACACCGTCTCGGTGCGCCAGACGGCGGAGCCGACATATCGTTTGCCCTGCGGATCGTTCGGGTCTTCGTCATAAAGCACGACCTTCTGCGCCACGGCCGCGGCCGGTGCCGTCGCAGGTGTCGCCGTCGAGTCGTTGGTCGCGCCGATGCGGTCGGTGATCTTGGGCCGGCCTGCTGGCGCGTCCGATGGCTGGGATACCGGCGCCGTCGCTGGTGCCGTCGTCGATGAACTGGTCAGGCTCGCCAAGACCTTCTTGTAGGAGCCAACAAGAAGCCCGCGCTGCCAATAGCCGGCCGCCGCGATGACGCCGATCAAGATCAGCACCACCACGGTTCTGATCGTGCCGCCGTAGGAGCGTGCCGGCCGGCCATAGACGGCATCGTCATCGTCCTGCGCCGGCGGCGCTACAACCCGGCGAGGGCGTCCGGTGGGCGGCTCGGCCTTGGCTGGTTCAGACGGCTCGGCGTGCGGCTCGGCGCCCAACTCCGGCTGATAGGTATCGGCCTGAGCCTCTGCTTCTTCAACTGGCGGCTCGAAGTAATGCGTCGCCGGCTCGACCGGCTGTTCGTCCGGGATACGGTGAACGTCGTCGTGAAAATCCTCGTAATGATTTTCAGAGCGCTGCTCGACAGGTTGCGCCTCGACGTGATCTTCGGCTGGCGGGGCTTCCTCTCGCAGGTCCTGGTCGCGCAGGTCCTCGTAGGTTTCGCGGGCGGAACGGCTGGCTTCGGCGCTGGCGTCTCCCAGGCCCTCCGCCTCGGCGACGGTATCGCGAAAATCGCGCAGCGCCTGATCGCGCAGCGACGGCTCGGCGCTGGCCGGTTCGGCCGCATCCTCGCGGGGCTTTTTGGCGGCTTCCGTTTCGAGCCGCCGGATAGCCTCTTCCAGCGCCAGGCGCTCACGGGTGATGTCGGATTCGTCGAGCGGCGGATCGACGCCACGTAATTGATTGACCAGCGCGGCGCGCGCGCGCTCATACAAGGCACGGCGGTTTTCGCCCGTGTTCTTGTCGAGGCCTGCGACGGCGCGGGCAATCAGGGGGTAGTAATCGGCCATTGCGCGTTAATGGAACCTGGTTTGCGTATTTTCTAAGGCGTAGTCGTCTTTATCCCGGCGGTCAGGTCTCAAACGGATTCTTCATCAGGATGGTATCGTCACGCTCGGGGCTGGTCGACAACAGTGTCACCGGGCAGCCGATAAGCTCCTCGATTCGTCGCACGTATTTTATCGCCTGGGCCGGCAATTGCGCCCATGAACGCGCTCCCGCCGTCGGTTCTTTCCAGCCGTCGATCGTCTCGTAGACCGGCTCGACAGCCGCCTGGGCATGTTCGCCGGCCGGCAGATAGTCGATCTCGCGGCCGTCGAGCTTATAGCCGACACAGACCTTCACCGTGTCAAAACCGTCGAGAATGTCGAGCTTTGTGAGCGCGATACCGTCGATGCCGCAGGTGGAGACGGTCTGACGCACCAGCACCGCGTCGAACCAGCCGCAGCGGCGCGCCCGCCCCGTCACCGTGCCGAATTCACGCCCGCGCTCGCCCAGGGTCTTGCCGATCTCGTTGTGCATCTGGTCGGTCGGGAATGGCCCGTCGCCGACGCGCGTCGTATAGGCCTTGGTGATGCCGAGCACATAGTCGATGGCATTGGGGCCGAGGCCGGAGCCGGTCGCGGCCTGCGCGGCGACGGTGTTCGACGACGTGACGTAGGGATAGGTGCCGTGGTCGATATCGAGCAGCGCGCCCTGCGCGCCTTCGAACAGGATACGCTTGCCCTCGCGGCGCTTGCCGTCGAGCAGGCGCCACACCGAATCCATAAAAGGCAGCACCTTCGGCGCCAGCGCGGCGAGGTGATTGTACACGTCCTTGGCTTCGATCTCGGCCAGACCGTTGCCGCGGCGCAGCGCATTGTGGTGCGCCAGTAGCCGGTCGATCTTGGCGCTCAGCGCCGGCAGATCGGCGAGATCCATGAAACGGATGGCGCGGCGGCCGACTTTGTCTTCGTAAGCGGGGCCGATGCCGCGCTTGGTGGTGCCGATGCGCGCCGACGAGTTCTCGCGAATGGCCTCGAGTTCCCGATGCAATGGCAGAATGAGCACGGCATTCTCGGCGATACGCAGGTTATCGGGCGTGACCTTGACGCCCTGTTTGCCGAGCTGGCCGATCTCATTAAGCAGCGCTTCGGGATCGATCACCACGCCGTTGCCGATGACCGACAACTTACCCGCGCGAACGACGCCGGAGGGCAAAAGCGACAGTTTGTAGGTGGCGTTGCCGATGACCAACGTGTGGCCGGCATTGTGTCCGCCCTGGAAGCGGACCACGACATCGGCCTGCTGGGACAGCCAGTCAACGATCTTGCCCTTGCCCTCGTCGCCCCACTGCGACCCGACCACCACGACATTCGCCATGAAAACTTCATCTCCGCGTCAGCGCCCGGACACTGACGCCGGGCGGTGCCGGCCAGGTCCACGTTCGGATAACGGATGGACGGGGCCGAAGCAAGCAAGAACGCCGCCCGGTGGATACCGGACGGCGCTCCCAACATCCTGATATTACGAAACTTTTAGAAATGAAGCCGGCGGGCGTTCTGCACCTGCGGCAGGGCGCGAACCCTGGCAAGGACGTCTTCGGGCAATTCGCCGTCGATTTCGATCAGCGCCACGGCATTACCACCGGCGGTCTCGCGGCCGACATGGAAGGTGGCGATGTTGATGCCCGCCTCACCCAAGGTGCCGGAGAACTTGCCGATGAAGCCCGGCTTGTCGAGGTTGGTGATGTAGATCATCGACGGACCGAACTCGGCGTCCATGCGGATGCCCTTGATATTCACGATACGCGGACGGCCGTCGGCGAACACCGTGCCTGAGACGTGGCGGGTCTGGCGTTCAGTGACGACGTTGACCGTGATGAGGCTATCATAATCGCCGGCCATCTGGCGCGTTGTCTCTTCGATGACCATGCCGCGCTCCTTGGCGATGACCGGCGCCGACACGACGTTGACGTCGCCGAGCATCGGCCGCAACAGCCCTGCGAGCGCCGCGGAGGTGAGCGCACGGGTGTTCATCTGCGCCACCGCGCCTTCGTAGGCGATCTGCACCTTCGAGATGCCGGTCTCGGTCAACTGGCCGGCGAAGGAGCCAAGCTTCTCGGCAAGCTCGACGAAAGGCTTGAGCTTCGGCGCCTCTTCGGCCGAGATCGAGGGGAAGTTGATGGCGTTTGAGATCGCGCCGGTCATCAGATAGTCGGACATCTGCTCGGCGACCTGCAGCGCGACGTTCTCCTGCGCTTCCGTGGTCGAGGCGCCGAGATGTGGTGTGCAGATCACGTTAGGATGGCCGAACAGCACATTCTCGGTCGCCGGTTCGGTGACGAACACGTCAAACGCGGCGCCGGCGACGTGGCCGGAATCGAGCGCGGCGCGCAGCGCCATTTCGTCAACGAGGCCGCCGCGCGCGCAGTTGATGATGCGCACACCTTTCCGGGTCTTGTTGATCGCGGTGGCATCGATGACGTTGCGCGTCTTGTCGGTGAGCGGCGTATGCAGCGTGATGAAGTCGGCGCGCTTGAGAAGATCGTCGAGTTCGACCTTCTCGACGCCGATATCGACGGCCCGCTCGGGCGACAGGAAGGGATCGTAGGCGATCACCTTCATCTTGAGGCCGAGCGCGCGGTCGGCGACGATCGAGCCTATATTGCCGCAACCGATGACGCCGAGCGTCTTGCCGGTGATCTCGACGCCCATGAACTTGTTCTTTTCCCACTTGCCGGCCTGGGTCGAACGATCGGCTTCGGGAATCTGGCGAGCCAGCGCCAGCATCAGTGAGATGGCGTGCTCGGCGGTGGTGATCGAATTGCCGAAGGGCGTGTTCATCACGATGATGCCCTTGGCCGTTGCGGCCGGAATATCGACGTTGTCGACGCCGATGCCGGCGCGGCCGATTACCTTCAGGTTTTTGGCGTTCGCGAGAATCTTCGGCGTCACCTTGGTGGCCGAGCGGATGGCGAGGCCGTCATAGTTGCCGATGATCTCGGCAAGCTTGTCCTTGTCCTTTCCGAGCGCCGGCTGGAAATCGACCTCGACGCCGCGATCTTTGAAGATCTGGATGGCGGCGGGAGACAGTGCGTCGGAGATGAGAACTTTGGGCATGGGTCAAGTCCTGTGATGACGTCATTCCGGGGCGCGAAGCGAACCCAGAATCCAGATACGGTTGATGAATTTCGATGAAGCTGGATTCCGGGTTCGCGCTGACGCGCGCCCCGGAATGACCATATCGTTACGCCGCCTTCGGCAACGCGGCCTTGGCCTGCTCGAACGCCCAGTCGAGCCACGGCGTCAACGCTTCGACGTCCTTGGCTTCGACGGTGGCGCCGCACCAGATACGCAGGCCAGGCGGCGCATCACGATAGAAGGCGATGTCGTAGGCGACGCCTTCCTTCTCGAGGATCGAGGCGAGGCCCTTGGCGAAGGCCGCCTGCTCGTCGAGCGTGAGCCCGGTCACCGCCGGATCGGCGACAACGAGACACACCGACGTGTTCGAGCGCGTCTCAGGCTTGATCGCGAGATGATCGATCCACGGCGTCTTCGCGACCCAGTCGGCGAGCACCTTGGCGTTGGCGTCGGAGCGCGCTTGCAGGCCCTTGAGGCCGCCGACCGACTTCGCCCAGAGAAGCGCGTCGAGATAATCCTCGACGCAGAGCATCGACGGCGTGTTGATGGTTTCGCCGACGAAGATGCCTTCGTTGAGCTTGCCGTTCTTCGTCATGCGGAAGATTTTCGGCAGCGGCCAGGCCGGCTTGTAGGTCTCGAGACGCTCGACGGCGCGCGGCGAGAGAATGAGCATGCCGTGCGCGCCCTCCCCGCCCAGCACTTTCTGCCAGGAGAAGGTGACGACATCGAGCTTGGCGAAATCGAGGTTCTGCGCGAAAGCCGCCGAGGTGGCGTCGCAGATGGTGAGGCCTTCACGGTCCGCCGGAATCCAGTCGGCATTCGGCACGCGCACGCCGGACGTGGTGCCGTTCCAGGTGAAGACCACGTCGGTCTTGAAGTCCACCTTGGCGAGATCCGGCAATTCGCCGTAGCCCGCCTTGAGTTCAGCAACGTCTTTCAGCTTGAGCTGCTTGATGACGTCGGTGATCCAGCCTTCGCCGAAGGATTCCCAGGCGAGCATGGTGACGCCGCGCGCGCCGAGCATCGACCACAGCGCCATTTCGACGGCGCCGGTATCGGAGGCGGGCACGATGCCGACCTTGTAGCCGGCCGGAATATTGAGGATTTCGCGCGTGAGATCGATGGCCTGCTTGAGCTTGGCCTTGCCGATCTTGGCGCGATGGGAACGGCCGAGGGCCGCGTCTTGAAGGGCTTGGAGGGTCCAGCCGGGGCGCTTGGCACAGGGGCCGGACGAAAAATGCGGATTAACCGGCCGCAAACCGGGCTTCGTCGCTGTCATAACCTATCCTTCCAGATAGAAGCCCTTCGTTGGGGAAGGGTGTCCCACTGGGGGAGATAGGCG